>CAZEBA010000011.1:0-83585 GCA_964510615.1 uncultured Gemmatimonadota bacterium | reverse complement strand
GAAGATCTCCGTCGGCGGGTCGAGAGGCTGCGGGAGTCGATCCGCCATCACGACTACCTCTACCACGTGCTCGACGCCCCCGAGGTGTCGGACGAGCAGTACGACCGCCTCTTTCGGGAGCTGAGGGAGCTCGAGTCGGAGCACCCCGAGCTGCTCACACCCGACTCGCCGACCCAGCGCGTCGGGGCGCAGCCGCTCGAGAGCTTCCCGACGGTCGAGCACGTGGCGCCGATGCTCAGCCTCGACTCAGCGCAGGACGAGGAGAGACTGCGGAGGTTCGACGAACGGGTGCGGCGCGGCCTCGGCGATCCGGGGGAGGTCGAGTACGCGCTCGAGCCGAAGCTCGATGGCGCCTCGGTTGAGCTGGTGTACGACGAAGGCGTGCTCGTCCGGGCGTCGACCCGAGGCGATGGCGTGCGTGGCGAGGGGGTGACGGAGAACGTCCGGACAGTACCGGCCGTCCCGCTGCGGTTGCGGACCCACGATCGGCCGGCTCCGACCTTTCTGGCGTTGCGGGGCGAGGTGATCATGCGGATCGGGGCGTTCGAGGCGCTCAACGAGCGCCTGCTGGCCAGCGGCGCGACGCCGTTCGCCAACCCGCGGAACGCGGCGGCGGGGTCGCTCCGCCAGCTGGATTCCGGGATCACCGCCTCGCGGCCCCTGGACCTCTTCGTGTACGACATTCTCGCGGTCGATCCGGAGTCGGCGCCCGGCTCCCACTCGGCCGGGCTCGAGGCGATCCGCGAATGGGGTCTTCCGCCCGCCGAGATGACGAGTCTCGGCCGGTCGGTGGAGGAGGTCCTCGCCTTTCACGCCCGGCTGCTCGAGAAGCGGGACGACCTCGACTACGAGATCGATGGGATCGTCGTCAAGCTGGACGACCTGCGGGAGCGCGAGCGCCTGGGCGCGACGTCGCACCACCCCCGCTGGGCCTTCGCCCTGAAGTTCCCGCCACGGAAGGAGATCACCCGGATCATCAAGATCTTTCCGAGCGTCGGGCGCACCGGTGTCGTGACGCCGGTCGCCATGATGCGACCGGTGGAGCTCGGCGGCGTGACCGTGAGCCGAGCCACCCTCCACAATCGCGAGGAGGTAGCGCGAAAGGACATCCGGGAGGGCGACCGAGTGCGCGTCCAGCGCGCCGGGGACGTCATCCCACAGGTGCTGGAGCGGGTGGAGGAGCCCGGACGAGAGCGCCCGCCAGCCTGGCGGATGCCGGAGGTCTGTCCCTCCTGCGGCTTCGAGCTGGTGGAACGGGGCCCCTACTCGGTCTGCCTCAACAGCTTCGACTGCCCTGCGCAGCTGGCCGGTCGAATCCAGCACTTCGCGTCGCGGGGCGCGCTCGACATCGAGGGCCTGGGCGAGGAGACAGCGCGCCTGCTCGTGGCGGAGGGGCTCGTCCGTCACCTTCCGGACCTGTTCGGCCTGACGGCCGAGCAGCTCATCGAGCTCGATGGGCTCGCCCAGAAATCGGCCGAGAATCTGGTGCAGGCGATCCGCGCTTCGTCCCCGGTGGAGCTGCGGCGCTTCCTCTACGGGCTGGGGATTCCCGAAGTGGGAGGCGCCGTCGCACGCGAGCTGACGAGACACTTCGGGACCCTGGCGCGCCTCCGGTCGGCGTCCGAGGAGGCGCTGCAGGAGGTCGAGGGCGTCGGGCCGAAGATGGCCGAGCAGATCGCGGGCTTCTTCCGCCAAGCCCGCAACGCCCGCCTCGTGGAGGAGCTGGTCGCGGGACCGGTGCGGCTGATCGAGGACGAGCCTGGAGAGGGCGAGCCGACAGAGGATGGGGACGCGGAGGATGCGGGCACCGCCGCGAGGGGAAGGCTCGATGGGCTCAGGTTCGTGTTCACGGGAGGGCTCGACCGGTGGACACGGGAGGAGGCGAGGGATCTGGTGGAATCACTCGGCGGCCGGGTGACATCCAGCGTGAGCCGGAGCACCGATTACGTCGTGGCCGGGGCAGATCCCGGATCGAAGGCCGGCAAGGCGGCCGAGCTCGGCGTGACGATCCTGGATGAAAAGGAGTTCGCCACCCTGCTCGCGGAGGGCCGGAACGGATGATCGAGAACATCGAGATCGCCCAGCAGCTCGATGAGGTCGGGGACCTGCTGGAGATCGACGAGGCGAACCCGTTCCGGGTCCGTGCCTACCGCAACGCCGTGCGCACCGTCAGGGAGCTGGCGGTGCCGCTGGAACGGATGGTGGCGGCGGAGGAGGACCTGACCCGTCTGCCGGGCATCGGGAAGGAGATGGCCCGCCACATCACCGAGCTCGTGACCACGGGAGAGATGAGCGTGTTGAGCGAGCTGCGGGAGAAGATCCCCGTCACGCTCGTCGAGATCATGGGCCTCCCCGGTGTCGGCCCGAAGAGCGCTCGCAAGCTGTGGGACGAACTCGGTATCGAGACCGTCGAGGAGCTGAAGGCGGCGGCCGAGGAGGGACGCGTCGCGGAGCTCAAGGGGTTCGGCGAGAAGAAGCAGGCGCAGATCCTCGCGGGGGTCGAGCAGTTCCACCGACACTCCGCCCGCTATCGGCTGGACGAAGCCGATCGGTTCGTGGGGCCGTTGCTCGAGCACCTGCGCGTGCTGCCGGAGGTGGAGAAGGCGGAGGTGGCCGGCAGCTACCGTCGCCGCCGGGAGACGGTCGGGGACATCGATGTCCTGGTGCTCTCCGATGATCCCGGGCCGGTGATGGACCACTTCGTAGCGTATGCGGCCGTCGAGCGGGTGCTGGCGGCCGGGGAGACCCGCGGCTCCATCGTCCTGCGCAGCGGGCTCCAGGTGGACCTCCGCATCGTGTCCGCCGAGAGCTACGGGGCGGCCCTCGTCTACTTCACCGGCTCGAAGGAGCACAACATCCGGCTGCGCCAGCGGGCGCTGGACCGCGGATACACGGTCTCCGAGTACGGCGTCTTCGAGCTCGCGGAGCCGGAGGCCGGCGGCGGGACCGACGGTACGGCGGCCGAAGGGTCACGCCTGGCCGGACGTCGGGTGGCGGGGCGGACGGAAGCGGAGGTCTACGAGGCCGTCGATCTCCCCTTCATCCTGCCGGAGCTGCGGGAGGCGAGGGGCGAGATCGAGGCCGCGGAGGGTGGGCAGCTGCCCGAGCTGATCGAGCTCGGGGACCTCCGGGGCGACCTCCAGATGCACAGCACCTGGTCGGACGGCCAGAACACCATCGAGGAGATGGTGGAGGGATGCGTCGCCCTGGGCTACGAGTACCTGGCCATTACGGACCACAGCAAGGCGCTGGCGATGATCGAGGGTCTCGACGAGAAGGCCCTGCGCCGTCAGCTGGACGAGATCGGGGAGATCACCGGGCGGCACCCCGAGATCCGTCTGCTGCGGAGCATGGAGGTGGACATCCTGGCCGACGGAACGCTGGACCTGGCGGATGAGATGCTGGATGCGCTGGATCTGGTGGTCGTCTCGATCCACTCGTTGTTCAGCCTTCCGGCCGCGCGCCAGACGGCGCGCGTCCTCAAGGCTCTCGAGCACCCCGCGGTGGACATCTTCGCCCACCCCACCGCCCGTCTGATCAACAAGCGGGACCCGGTGGAATTCGACGTCGAGGAAGTGCTCGCCTGTGCGGCCCAGCATCGGGTGGCGCTCGAGCTGAACGCCAATCCCCACCGCCTCGACCTGAAGGACACCCACCTGATGCTGGCCAAGCGGCTCGGCGCCAAGCTGGTGATCAGCACCGACGCCCATCGCGTGGCCGATTTGGAGCTGATGCCGTACGGCGTGGAGCAGGCCCGGCGGGCGTGGCTCGAGAAGGGGGATGTCCTGAACACGCTGCCGCAGGACGAGCTCCTGGCATACCTGGGCCTCGAGTAGGCCCGTCCTCGGCCTCGAGTAGGCCCGTCCTCGGCCTCGAGCAGCCCGGGTCCTCAGCCTCGAGCAGTCCGGGTTCTCAGCCGGCCTGCTCCTCGAAGCGGATCCGAACACCCCTGCGGCCCAGCTCCTCGACGAGCGGCTCGCAGGGGATGCCCTCGTCGGGCGCCAGCACGCCGGTCTCGGCGATTACGTCGCGGCCCATGAGCAGGCCCACGATGCTGAGCGTGAAGCCCGTGCAGCGCATCATCGCCGTGATTCCCGTCTTCGGGTCCTCGCGGTCGATCAGGTTCCAGGTGAGGGTCCTCGGCTCGCCGCCTCGCTCGCCGCTCACGCGAACGCGAAGCACGACGAGGTCCGGTTCTCCCGGCCTCATCAGGCGAGGTGTCGCCGCCGCAATGAACAGGTCTCGCGGCACGACCTCCTGGCTTCCCACCTGGACGGGCTCGTCGGAGAGCAGGCCGAGGTCGCGGATGGCGCGCATCAGCTCCGCGTGCCCGGGATAGCGGAGCGTCTTGTAGGCCAGATAGCCGACCCGATTCTCGAATCGCCACGGCAGGGTCGAAGCCCCACCGGCGGTGTGGAACGCCTCGAGCGTTCCGAGGTCATCGAATTCAAGGCGCTCGATTCCGGTGAGAGGCGGCTCCTGCTTCAGGTGGCCGTCCTCCAGGATCCAGGATGGGGTCGTCAGATAGTCGATCGCGCCCTCGAGCGAGAACACGATCTGATAGTTGAGTGGCGGCTCGGGATGGGCCGGGAGCCCTCCGACGTACATCCGCACTTCCTCGGCGCGGTCAAGCCAGCGGACCCCTTCCGCTGCCAGCACGTTGCTCAGGCCCGGCGCCAGGCCCATGTCGGGGATCACCGTACAGTCGGCCCGTCGCGCCCGCTCGCCCATCGCCAACTGCTGGAAGACGATCTCGGTGTGGCCGCCGAGATCGCAGTAGTCACAGCCGGTTTCGATCGCCAGCCGCGCGAGGTCGCCGTTGAACTGGTAGGGCGCCGCCGAGAGCGCGACATCGCACCCTTCCATCGCCCTGCGAACCTCCTCTTCGGCTGCGAAGTCGAGCTCCAGAAGACGGAGGCGCCCCTCGCCCGGCGCGATCGTCCGCGGGCGCTCCGGCTGCAGGTCGGCGATCACCACCGACTCGACGTCGTCTTGCCCCAGGAGGTCGAAGGTGCAGGCCGATCCCTGGAGTCCGCCGCCGAGCACGAGAACGTTCATCCGAAACACCCGGTGCGATGAGCCAACCGCCGTTCCCTTCGTCGGCAAGCCGCCTTCGGCGTCCGCCGACGGTTGAGCGTGCCTTGATTTCGCGACCTTACCGTGGCGATGAGCCGCGCACAACGGTCCGTGGCGACTCTTTCGGGCTCCACAGGGAGAAGCGATGGCGGAGGCTTGGTCGGTCACGGAGTTCGCACTCTCCTCCTCCGCCCGCGTCCCCTTGCGTCGACAGCTGGCTGTCCAGCTCGCGGCCGCCATCCGGTCCGGGTCGATCCGCGAGGGTCAGAGGCTCCCCAGCGCGAGGAAGCTGGCCCGGGACCTGGGCATTCACCGTAACACGGTCTTCTCGGCCTACAAGGAGCTGCACGGGCTCGGCCTCGTGCGGCGGGTTCCCCGAACCGGGGTCTACGCCGGGTGCTCGCGCTTCGGGTCATCGGCGAGCGCGGCCGGGGTCGATCGGGTAGGGCGAGAACACTCGACAGCCGGAGACAAGAGTCTGGAAGGAGAGCTGGACCGCTTTCTCCGGAGTCAGCGGCGGTGCGGCCGCTCGGCCCGTGAGCTCGACCGGCTGATGGCACGCTGGGTTCCGAGGTCGGCCGAGCCGCGCATCCTGGTCGTCGAGCCCGAGCCGGGTCTTCGCCGGCTCCTGGCGGCCGAGATCGCCCGCTGCCTGCCGGAAGTTCGGATCGAGGGTTGCACGGCCGGCCGCGTGCGAAGGGATCCCGAGCGGCACGCCGGCTGGTGCATCGTCGCCCGCGCCGATGTCGCGGCCGTTCTCTCCGAGCATGATCCGGCGACGACGGATCTTCACATCCTCAGGACATCCTCGCCGCTCGGCTGCCGGCGGGCGATCCGGGCCCTGCAGGCAGGCCAGGTCGTGTCCCTGCTCACCGTCAGCCGAGGGCTCCGCCGGCACGTGCGCGAGCTGTTCGCCGGCGACCTGGGAGGACGAATCGGGCTCTTCTGTCCGCGGCCCGATCGGCCACAGGAGATCTCCCTTGCCCTCCGGATCTCCAGCCTCGTCCTGACGGACCTCCTGGTCTGGAGACTCCACTCGGCCGTCGCGGGTGCCCCGCCCGGGTCGCCCGCGCGACTGGTGCGCGTTGTGCAGCCTGGATGGATCCACGATCTGGCCCGATACCTGGGGGTGGACTGCGAGGGATCTGCGTCCGGCGAGAGGGCGATCACCAGCTGTTGTCGAAGGCGAAACGAAGCGCTTCGACGGGAACTTGAAGCTCCTCGCGGCATAGGGTAGGTTCACCCGCCCCGGATGGGCTGACAGCGCCCTCTCGGCCGATCGGACGCTGGCCCGTAGTGTAACTGGCAACACGCTTGGCTCTGGACCAAGAGATTCCAGGTTCGAACCCTGGCGGGCCAATCAGATCACTCGAGGTGAAGGGGTCCCGGAAGAGCGCAGGTCCTGCGGGCTCCTTCACTTTTTTGTTCTCGGGTGCATGGAGGGGTGGCCGAGTGGCTTAAGGCGGCGCCCTGCTAAGGCGTTGGGCCGAAAGGCCCGCGTGGGTTCGAATCCCACCCCCTCCGCTGGCCGCGCCTCGCGATGTCTGCGTGGCCGGCGTCGATCGGATTCACGGACGGGTGGCCGAGCGGACTAAGGCGCACGCCTGGAGAGCGTGTGGGCACCACCAGTGCCTCGTGGGTTCGAATCCCACCCCGTCCGTTCTCGACGGCATCCCGCCCGAACGGCAGCACGTCGCTGCGGGCGGCGTATGTCGTTGCCACGGAGGGGTGGCAGAACGGCAATGCACCGGTCTCGAAAACCGGCGTCCTCACGGACTTGCGGGTTCGAATCCCGCCCCCTCCGCTTCCCCCCATTCGTGTCTCGCCGCATGAGTCGGCTCGACGGCGAATCCCGCCCCCTCCGCTTAAACAGGACGCGGGTTCCCGGGGTCTTCACTCGGATGCTCCCGTTGTGACCTGCTCGGAGGTGTTACCCAAACTGTTACCCGCGCGGTACAGTCCCAAGCTCTCTCCGACCCGCTCGAAGTACTCGTCCTCCCAGAGCAGCCATCCCTTGCCCGATCTTGCCGTCGCCGTTGACATTGAATCACACCCTCGCCAGAGACTCACCCCTGAACGCTCCACGACGAGCGGGGAGACGGTCGATGCGGCATTCTACGCTGGGCCTCGTCCTACTCGGGCTTTTCCTAGTCGCTCCTCTCCAGGGCCAGGAGCAACCCAGGCACACGTACCTCGCCTTCTTCAAGATCAGTTACGCCGATCTGGAGGAGTGGAACCGTAACTACTGGGAGTACTCCGTCCCCATCCTGGAAGATCTCCAGGAGCAGGGGTTGATTGCGGGCTTCAACCAGTGGCAGCATGCCGTCGGGAGCGAGTACAACATTCGCTTCGCCGTCCGCACCTACGATTGGGCTTCGATCGACACATTTTGGAGCGAGTACCTCTCCCGGCTCTCGGAGGCGAACCCCGATGCCGACGGGAGCATGATCCGGGCTCACCGCGACGAGATCTGGGACATCGGCGAGGCCCATATCCCCCAGAGCATGAATGCCCCCGCGTACATCTACTCCGCTACGTGGCGGTACAACTTCGCCGACACGGCGGAATGGAACCGCACCTGGAGCGAGACGATCGCGCCGATCCTCGATGGAGCGATGGCAGAGGGGCTGCTCGGCGGGTGGGTCAAGCTGACCCACAACACCGGAGGCCCCCACAACTCGAAAGTCCTCTACTTCTTCGAGGAGTTTGACGACATCGATGATCTGTTCGCCAAGGTATATCGCGACATGCCCGAGGACGTTACGAGAGAGTTGCAGCGGATGACCCAGGCCCACGACGACGTCATCTGGCAGCCGACTACTCGCTAGGAGGCGAGGGATGTGGTTTGCTGTTGGCGTACTCATCTCTTTCGCGTTGTCCTTGGTCCTAGGCGCTCTGGTTTCGCCACTCAGGGTCCCTGTGCTCAACTTGGCTGTCTTGCCTGTGGGCTTCCTCGTCGGAGGTGCTCTTGCTGGCCGATCGCTTCGGGTGGGAAGACGCGGCATCGTCGGCTTTGCGGTCGCTTTTGCCGTCGTGCTCCCGGTATTGCTTGTTCGCCTGACGGGCATTCAAGGGTTGGGGGGCAACGAAGGATTCGTGGATTTGCTGCTGTTCTACGGCCTTTTTGGCCCCATTGGCTTCGCGCTGATGGGCGTTATCGGCGTGGCCATTGCGGGACTGGGCGGCCGTGAGGTTGGGGCCTCGCTCGTCGTTTTCGGCGCCGCCGGTCTCTTGGGCGGCGTTCTCATGGCGGTGTTCATGGACGTTCAGGCAGCCGGCGCTCCCACGACGAACCTGATCCTGACTGTGCTTGGCTCTGTCGCTTTTCTCGTACTTCCTGCTGCAATCGGCGGCGCCTGGCTGGCACGGCGACTCTCTCGTGAGCGTGAGCGCCGAGACAAAGACGCCATCGCTAACAGGATTGCGACACTGACCTAGCTGCTGAACGTCACTTTGCCGACCCTCGGTGAAGCTCCTGACGTTGCCCTCCGACGCTTGCTCCGGTATTGCCAGCTCAAAGCGTGAATACAGCGACCGCCACCCAGGAGATCAACAGGAGATAGGAGAGTGCTACGGCAGCGATATGGAAGCGCTCGTTTTTCCACGCGGCGAGCACCACCATCAGGCTGACGGTCGCGTAACGGATCAGGGCACGCATGTCGAAGAGGGGATAGTCGACGACCGTGTGGGAGAAGATCGACCAAGTCACCATATAGACCGCTACGAGCGAGAAAAGCCAGCGGGAGTTGTCGTAGTAGTAACGCCTGATGTCCCTTTCGCCCTCCGCGAGCTCAGGCGTCAACACATAGGCAATGAGCGCCAGGGTGAGATACGGGACGATCAGCATCAAGTATCCCGGAAACGTCCACTCCGGCAGGCTTCGCAGAACCCACAGGTTCCACCAGGCCAGGATCATCGCCAGCAGCAGCAGCACAGTCCACGCGAGGTGCAGACGATAGGGACGGACGGAGCTCCGGAGCCGGATCTGCTCCCCCCAGCTCGACAGAATGTCGGAGACCCCGAACGCGATCACGATCGAGATGATCACCGCGAGAAACTCGAACTGCGTCACGAGGATGATTCTTGAGCCAGCTGGCAGAGGCCGAGCGCACTCGCGAGAGTGGCAAGGTCTCCCAACGTCGAGCGATCAGCTGAGATCAGGATCGTAACAGACCAACTCGACCTGATTGCCCTCAGGATCGTGGATGTATATCGATCGCCACTTGACCCAAGGATGTTCCTGCACCTCTACCTCCAGTCCCAGCGCCTGAAGTCGGTGCCGCTCAGACTCGTAGTCGTCCAGGTCGATGGTGAACGCGATGTGATCTACCGTGCCAGAGTCGGTGCTGACTTCGACGGAACGATCGAACAGAGCCAAAACCTGAGTGTGGCCTCCGTAGTTCGCAGCGATTTTCAGGAACACGGCCGTGGGGAACTCACCGAGAGCTTCAAGACCGAGCGTCTCCTGGTAGAACTGACTCATCCGCCTGAGGTCGTTAACTCGCAGCGCTATCTCACCTAGGGTCTTGATCGGAGACGTATGTTGACCAGCCATCCAGCTCCTCTCCGCAAAGAAGGGTCGGCCTTTTCCTCTCCTAGGCTACTCTGCTTCCTTTACTGTCGAGCAACCGTCGCGGTCCGCCATCCTTGTGCAATTGCTCTGATGCTGTCAATCGAGCCACGAGGTCCTTGGACCGAGTCGCTGCAGTGCTTCTCAAGCGCCTACACTCGACCCGATCCGGGCTACCGGCTCGTCAGAAGCCCGGGATAGGACAGGGCGCGATTGATCGGACATGCTCCGATCCGTTCCGGATAGGGCCGCAACCATACGCCTGCGAACAAAGGAACTCCCGACAGGCTGGATCGAGGTTTTGTGCGTTGCAGCGCCTCCCTTCCTAGCCAAGGGTGGACACACGAGGGTCTTGATTCTCGCAAGCTGCTCCGGGGCCCCTACTGCACCGAGCCTCTGCCCTTCCCAGCGGCTCGCCGTTCTTAGGGCTCGTTTCCGGGCGAAGGTCTTTCGGCGCGGAGAGCGATGGCATGGACACGCTGTTGGCCGTTCTGCTTGTGTTTCACGTGCTCACTGCCATTCTGATGGCGTGGCCCATCTACGCTCTCGTAGCGGTGAACCAGCGTCATCGGCTCGGCCCACCTCTCGGGGATCGAGTCGATACGTATCTCGAGGACCTAGTGAAGAGCCGGACGCTGCCGTGCTTTGTGTTCCAGGCTACGGTCCTCGGAACCGGCTTGGCCCTGATGCTGTTGCAGGGACTTTCGCTCAGTTCGTTGGTCACGGCCCCCCTTGTGGGAGCGAAGTTCGGGCTCGTTCTCGTAATCGCCGTCTTGCTCACTTACGTGCGTTTCGGTCTCCAGCCGCGGATCGATGCTCTGTTCGCCAGTAGCGGCGATGACATTTCAAGAGATGTCGCAGGCCAGATTGCAGCGCTACGCCTGCGTCGAAAGCGGCTGGCATCGGTATGTATGTTCGCCGTCCTGACGGCGGCCATGCTGGGTGTGCAGGTTTGGTCGCCCTTCCCTCTGTGGCTCACGGCGGTGTTCATCGCCGCGATCGCCCTGTTCACCTGGCGCGCTTATAGCAGCTTCACGCCCGCCGGGTGGTTTTAATGCGGCCGATCAGGGATAGAGCCGTGGCGCGGGACCGTCGGGAACGAGCCTACCGAGATGCTTCCGAGATTTGGCCAATAGCTTGTCCAGCGCGTCCACAACCGGAGACAGTCGGAGCAGGCGAAAGAGGCGGCCGAGCGGTCGGGTGAGTTGGAGTCGGGTAAGGAGCATCACACCTCCGCCCCCGTCGCCGGCGACCGGTGTGCCATCTCGAAGTATGAGCCACCAACATTCGCCGCGTTTCCCCTCGGGAACCAAGGCGAGCAAACGGTTGGCTTCCTCGTCACCGAGCGGGAGCATCGCCAGTTCCCCGCGTCGGTCAAGCGTCGCGACGACCCGCGCCGCCCAACGGCAGAACTTTCAGCCACCCGAGTATAGCAGAACCGGACGGGAGAGTTGCAAGCCGGAGGCTCCTCTGCCATTGCCGAAAAACACAGCTGCTCGCCGCCTCCCGTCTCTAACGAACTCAATCTCACCGCGGCGACGCTCAACCCCGTGGCCCAAAAAGGTTCTGAGTAGGAGCCGGCGGCGGCTCGGTCAGCCACGGCGTCTGTGGCCGGCACTCCTTGAAGATCAGAGTTCGGGGCTCGGCCCGAGCCCTCCATCAGCCGAGACTCGCCCCTCCGGAGCCACCAGGAGGTCACCTCTCACACGTCCATCGATGGAGCTCGGCTCCTACCGCAACACCACAGTTACGCAGCGATCCCGAGGTTGGCAAACCCGCCCTAACCAGAACCCGCGTTGAGGATCGCTTGACCCGGGCTCCGAGACTGGAGCAGACGACCATGCAACGGGCCCGTGGCGAGCGAGGCGTGATGCGAGAGGCGGGCGCTGGCGGCTGAAATCCCCCGATCCCGGAAGTGCGCAAGCTTTTTTCGGACCCGCACGGGTCGCCCGAAGCCCGGAGGAATCGGATAACTCCCTTAACATCATGGAGTTCACGGCGTCGATCCCTGCTGGCACCGTCCTTGAACCCCGACGCGAGCATCAGCAGACTCGAATGGGGAGGAGGCACGTTGAAGAAGGGACTTTGGCTCGCGGTCGTTCTGGCCGCCGGTTGCGGCACACCACCCGTGGGCGTGGATGAGGCTACTTCCGAACCGCTGCCGGCAGCCGCCAGCGCCGAGGTCCGGGACGGCATGCTCGCCGCCAGGCGTGGCGGACGGAAGCTGGGTCATGAGATGCAGCAGGATCCCGTGGACGCGACGATCTGTGATTGGGCCGCCGAGACCGGGACCATCGAGTGCTGGACCTCCGGCCCGACGCCGGTGTCACCCCTAGCGGGTTTCACGGCTCCGTAGGGAGGCGCGGTCGCCCCTGCAAGTAGTCCCCCGTCGCCGCCGACCCCGGGGCGACGGCTCCGTAACCGAGTTAGAGACCGTTCAGGAGCAGCCCACGGTCTCGGTCCGCTCCACGAACTCGACGTCGCCGGCCGGCCGTGCAACGGAGACGGCAGTCGCCGGGGCCGTGAGCGCCTGCGTCGTCAGGCAGCCGGCACCGGGCGACGACTCGACGACCACGACCTCGAGGTCGTCGCCGCGCCGGGAGATGGACTCGATTCGGATCGCGTAGCCTCCGGTGGGGCGCCGACCCATCGCGGCGGCCACGACGATCCGCGTCGAGAAATCGACGGCGGGCAGCTCCGGGGCGGGCGAGAGAGCGGCGTGCAGCTCCGTCCAGAACGCGGCCCAGGCATCGGCATCGCCGATGACGAGCCGGCGGCGGTCCGAGATCCCGCTGATCGGTGTGGTCGCGCCCTCGATCTCCGCGTACGTGATCTGAACCTCGGTCCGGACCTGAGCGGGCTGGAGTAGCTCACCCGCCTCCGACCCTCCGCAGCTAGCCGCCACGGCGCCGAGGAGGCCGATGGCCACCGCCCAACGGCCCATCGCCTTCGCCCAGTCGCCCCGCCTAGTTCGCTCCTGCCGCCGCAAACGCATTCACTCTGCCCTTCCCGAAGTTCGGATCGGTACCGGGCTGACCGAGGTCGTCCGCCGTCTGCTCGACACTCGCCTTCACCTGCGCCGGCCGGCCGCTTCCGATCTCGGCCACGATCAGAGCGGCGACGCCCGACGCGTGCGCCGCGGCCTGGCTCGTGCCCACCACTCCGACGACGAAGAGACCCGTCTGGCACGTCGGGAACACGAGGCTGGTGGTCGAGCAGAGCTGATAGACCCAGCCGTCATCCCCTGGCACCACGTCGCCCCCGGGGGCGGCGACGTTGATCGCCGATCGGCCGTAGTTCGTGTAATCCGTCGGTGTGTCCACGTTCTCATAGACGGGAAACAGCGCGAAGGTGGGCGCCGTCGCCGACACGCACACCACGGTCGCGGCGTTGCAGTAGGCATCGTAGCCGTCGCCGTCGTGGTCGAGGTCCATACCGTCGTTGCCGGTGGCGACGACGATGAGGGAACCCCGGCTCCGCGCGTAGTTGGTGACCCGGTTGACCAGGCTCACGAAGCCCGGGAACATGCTCTTCGCGAAGCTTCCGCCGAGGCTCATGTTGATCACGTCCGCCCCGTTGTCCGCCGCGTGGATGATGCCCAGCAGGACGGCCAACGTCGGACAGAGGCCCTCCCAGCTGCAGACCTTCACGCCCATCAGGGTGGTCATCGAGGTCACGCCGGCGAAGGCCCAGGCGTTGGTGGCGACGATCGACCCGACGTTGGTGCCGTGGAAGTTGAGGTCGGTGACGTAGTTCGTGCCGGGGAAGTACAGGTCGACCAGGGCGTCGTCCTCAGGGATGAGCGAGATCGAGCGGGAGAGGTCGACGCGTCCGGAGAGGTCCGGGTTCTGGTAATCGAGGCCCGTGTCCAGGATGGCCACGGTTACGTCCTCCGATCCCAGCTTGCCGGCCGCCCAGGCGAGATGAGCGAAGATCGCCCGGAGGTCCCATTGGAGGCCGAAGAGGATCGCGGCTGCCGGGTCGCCGATGCTGGCGATCCCGCCGTCCTCCATCGCGACAGGCTCGGTTCTGTCGGGCACATCCAGCCGGAGGAGGCGATTCGGCTCGACGTACGCCACCTCTCTTTCCTTCCTGAGGGTCGTTGCGCCCGAGTCGCCGAGTCCGGAGACGGCGGCGAAGCCGAACCTCGGATAGACGGCCACGATCGACCCGCCGGCGGCCTCGACGGCCCGGTCGAAACCGGACGGGATGCCGCGGCTGCTCTTGAACACGACCAGATAGAGGTCGGTCGAGGCCGCGTCGGCCTCGAGGCCAGCGGCCGAGTCGCGATCTCCGTCCGACCTGGCGGCGAAGGAGGGAACGAGCTCGTCCGCCGGACCGGTCGCCGACTCGTCGGAGTGGCAGCCACCGGCCGCCAACGCGGCGGCAAGGCCGGTGCAGAGGGACGTTCGTCGCAAACGCATGCATTCCTCCTGGCGTTGATTCCCCGGGCGGCGGGACCGATGCCCGCCTGCCGGAACAACCCGACGTCGGTCCTCGAAACGCGGAGCATCACGGCACGGCGGATGGAGGACTACGACAGCTCACGCGCGGTGCGCGCGACGGGCGCCTCCCGTGTGCGATACGGTGGGCCGGGATCGCAGACCGCGCAAGCATGGCGGGGGCACGACAATGTGGCGGCGCCGCGCCCACCTCCTGCCGCTCCGTGGGCTCGCGTGAGGGGAGATTCCGTACAGGAGATCACGAAAATCTCCGGGCAGAGCCGCCAACGTCCCGTCCCTAGAATGGGGAAACGCGCATCGCTGCTGGTCGTTCGCCACCGGCCCAGCAGGAGCGCTGTCCCGAAGCCGATCTCGAAGGAGGCTCATCAGGCCGAATGAGATTTGTCCGTCGTTCGCGGGTGGGAGACCTGCTGAGCGCGCCTTCCGCTGCTGGGCCGGCCGGGTTCTCGCTGGAAGACGGGGACAGGATCGGCGTGATCGGTGGGGGTCCTGCAGGATCTTTCTTCAGCTACTTCCTGCTCGGGATGGCCGAGGCAATCGACCTGCAGGTGCAAGTCGACATCTTCGAGCCGCGCCACTTCTCCCATTCCGGCCCGGCCGGCTGCAACCATTGCGGCGGCATCATCTCGGAGTCCCTAGTCCAGATTCTGGCCGCCGAGGGGATCCGGCTGCCGCCGGACGTCATCCGGCGGGGCATCGAGTCCTATGTCGTCCACATGGATGAGGGAAGCGTTCGCATCGAGAGTCCCGTGCACGAGCAGCGGATCGCCTCGGTGTACCGCGGAAACGGGCCCCGTGGGGGCGGGGTGTCACCCTGCCAGAGCTTCGACGACTACCTGCTGCAGTTGGCCGTCGAACGCGGTGCGCGCCTGGTCCGGAAGCTCGTGGATGGCATCGAGCGGGTCGACGGCCGGCTCCGCCTGGTACACCCGACCGGAGGGGGATCCTCCTATGACCTGATCGCCCTGGCGGTCGGGGTGAACTCCAACCTCCCGCAGCTCGTGGGTGGGTTGTGCTCCGGATCTCCGGTCCGCACGACCAGAACCTACATCTGCGAGTTCCGGGCGGATGAGAGGTCCGTAGAGCGGGCGCTGGGCGGCTCGATGCACGTCTTTCTTCCGAGCCTGTCGCAAGTCGAGTTCGCTGCCCTCGTCCCGAAGGGGGATCACGTGACCCTGGTGGTCCTGGGCGAAGAGATCGACCACGACCTGATCGCTTCCTTCCTCGAGTCGCCGGCCGTGCGTCGCTGCTTCCCGGAGCGGGCCCAGCCGGTGGTCTGTCATTGCGCGCCGCTGATCAACATCCGGGGACCCGGGCGGCCGTTCGCCGACCGCCTCGTGTTCATCGGCGACTGCGGCGTCACCCGGCTCTACAAGGACGGTATCGGGGCCGCCTACCGGACGGGGAAGGCGGCCGCCGAGACGGTGGTGTTCCACGGCGTGTCCGCCAGGGACTTCGAACGCCACTACTGGCCGGCATGCCGGGCCATCGAAGCGGACAACACGATCGGCAAGCTGATTTTCGGGGCGGCCCATCTATTCAAGCTGTCGGCCTTCTCCCGCCGCGCGGTCCTGCGGATGACCGCCCGCGAGCAGTCGGGAAGCGGCCGCAGGCGCATGAGCGCCGTGCTCTGGAATCTGTTCACCGGCAGCGCGGCGTACCGCGAGATCCTCATGCACACGCTGCACCCGGCTTTCGGGAGCAGCCTGCTCTGGCACCTGGCGGCCGGGATCCGGCCGACGCGAAACGATCCGCGAGATTCGGGAGGCGAGCATGCGCAGAGCCGCTCTCGGCAGATCGTACACTGACGGCGAGGCGATCGTCGTCGAGGGGGAGACGGGCGACTGCATGTACGTGATCCAGGCAGGAGAAGTGGAGGTGCTCCGCGAGACGCAGGGTGGAGACGTCCACCTGGCCACGCTCGGCCCCGGCGACTTCTTCGGGGAGATGTCGGTGTTCGAGCGCGAGGTCCGGTCGGCCACCGTCCGCGCTCGAGGTGAGGCGCAGATCCTGACCGTGGACAAGCGTACCCTGCTGAAGCGGATCAAGGAGGATCCGTTTCTCGCCGTGCGCCTGCTGCGGACGATGTCCAACCGGATCCGGGAGATCAACGCGGAGCTGGTCCGCGCGCGCCGGGTCGATGCGGCCCCGGACTCCAGGGATACGGAACCACCGGCGGGGAACCGAGGAGTGGGAGCGTGATGAAGAACGTCGTCAGCTATACACGGACACAGCGAGTGGGCTGTCCGCCCCAGGACGCTTTTCGGCCGATCCAGCGCATCGGGGGGCGGAATGGCTGGTACTTCGGCAACTGGCTGTGGAGGTTGCGCGGGTGGATGGACCGAGGCGTGGGCGGGCCGGGACTCCGCCGCGACCAACGGGCCTCCGGACCCCTCGAGCCTGGCGACATCATCGACTTCTGGCGGGTCGACGCGTTCGAGCCGGGCCGTCTCCTGCGGCTGGTGGCGGAGGCCAAGATGCCCGGCCGGGGTTGGCTGCAGTTCGACGTTCAAGGGGCCAAGACCGGCTCGAGCGTGCGGCTGCTCGCCCTGTTCGAGCCCGCCGGCTGGCTCGGCTACCTGTACTGGTACGCGCTCTATCCCGTGCACTGGCTGATGTTCAGAGGCACGCTTCGCGCGCTCGCCCAGGAGATGGGCGAGTGCGGGCCCCTCGGCTCCCGCGCCGCTTCCGGCCCCCGGGCCGATGAGCTGAGTGACGAGCCCCGACTGGTCTCCTCGAGGTAGGGCATGGACGCTGGCGAACGTTCCGCATACCTGCCGCGCCAGCGGACGAAGCTCCCGCCCTGCCAGGCGGGCTGCCCCAACTGCGGTGACATCCGGGGCTGGATCGGAGTGATCGCCCAGCGCCACAAGACGGGGATCAGCCGCGAGGAGGCCTTCACCCGCGCCTGGCGCATGATCGCGGACGTCAACCCCTTCCCCGCCGTTCTCGGCCGGATATGTCCGCATCCGTGCGAGGGTGCCTGCAACCGGTCCGAGAAGGACGGGGCGGTGGCGATCAACGCCCTCGAGCGCTTCCTCGGCGATTGGGCGCTCGAACGGCAGGTGCCCCTCAACCGGCTGGAGCCGGACCGGAAGGCGGAGAGCATCGGCGTAATCGGGGCGGGTCCTTCGGGCCTGTCGTTCGCGTATCAGCTGGCGCGCCGGGGCTACCCGGTGACCATCTATGACGAGCGCGACGCGGCCGGGGGGATGCTCCGATACGGGATTCCCGACTACCGGTTGCCGCCCTCCGTGCTCGATCGGGAGATAGCCCGGATCCTGGACCTTGGCGTCGAGGTCCGGCTCGGCGTGCGCGCCGGCCGCGATGTCGGCCTGGATGAGCTTCGGCGGCGACACGACGTCCTGTTCCTCGGCATCGGGGCACAGCGCAGCCTTCCGCTGAACCTACCCGGAGCCGACGGCTCCGGATTCTGGACCGGGGTCGATTACCTCGGCAGAACCAATCGGCACGAGAGCGTGGAGCTCGGTCGACGGGTCATCGTCGTCGGTGGCGGGGACACGGCCATCGACGCCGCCCGCACGGCACGGAGGCACGGATCCGAGGTCACCATCCTCTACCGGCGCTCGCGGGCGGAGATGCCGGCCACAGAGGCGGAGGTCGAGGAGGCGGTGGCGGAGGGCATCGGACTCCGCTTCCTGACCGCGCCGGTCGAGGTTTGCCGCAGCGAGGGAAGGATCGTGGGCGTGCTGGCCGTCCGGATGGAGCTCGGCGAGCCCGACGAATCCGGGCGAAGGCGCCCGATCCCCCTGCCGGGCTCGGAGCACGAGGTGGCGGCGGACTCGGTGATCGCGGCGGTGTCACAGGAGCCGGACTGGAGCGGCCTGGAGGCCTTCCACGGATCCGGACGGTGGCTGGTGTCCGACGCCGTCGGCCGGATCGAGGATGGCGTCTGGGCGGGAGGCGACGTGCTCGGGCTCGGGATCGCGGGCCTGGCGATCTCGCACGGCCGCCGGGCCGCCGAGGCCGTACACGCCAGGCTGAGAGGCTCGGCCGCTGAGCCGGGTCGTGGGGATGGCAAGGAGGCCGCCCGGACGGGCGCCGCCGGCACGGCTGCCGAAGGGCCGGGTGTCATCGGCCCGGACCGTGTGCGGATGGACTACTACCCGCCGGCCTCGCCGGCCCGCCCGGCCCGCCTGGCCGCCGAAGCGGCACTGGCCAGCGCGGGTGCGGAGGTCGGACTCGGTATCACGGAGGAGCAGTTTTTGGCGGAGGTGGAGCGGTGCCTGTCCTGCGGCGCCTGCTTCGGCTGCGAGCACTGCTTCATGTACTGCACGCCGCTCTGCTTCACCCGTCTTGAGGAGGCGGGGCCCGGGACCTACTTCGCTCTGGCACTGGATCGCTGCGAGGAGTGCGGGAAGTGCGTCGAGATCTGCCCGAGCGGCTTCCTGGAGCTCAGGTAGCGAGCAGCACCAGGCCTACCAGTACCAGCGCGTGAGCGAGCTGGTCCAGGCCCAGGAGGGTCCAGAAGGAGCTGCGAAGCGTGTCGCCCAGGGGCGGGAATCTCCCCATCAGTCGCCCCCGGCCGACATCGATCGCGAAGTGGGTCACGAGCTCCGTCGTTGCCGTGATCACGATGAGCTCCGGTGCGGGACGGGCCGCCGGCCCGAAGACCAGGACCGCCAGCCCAAAGGCCAGGGCCACCAGGCCGGCGTGCACGGCGCTATGGGCCGCGATCGGACCCAGCGGTCGGCCCCGCTCCTTCGCCCGCAGCATGCCGGGCGTCGACAGGGGGGTGAAGTCGCCGAGGAAATGTCCGACCAGGAGCAACGCCAGCAGCCCCGCTGCTTCGCCCGTCAAATCGCCCCCACTTCCAGCTCCAGGATGGCTCGGTTCGGGTGTACATCCTGCAGAAACCGCCGACGCGTTCCCGCATCCGTGATGCGATCCGCCTTCGTGCGGATCGTCTCCTGCGCCTCGCGATAGATCGCCTCCGCCTCCAGGCTTCTTTCGGCGGCGGCGAGCACCCGCCCGCGCACGTACAGGACGACCTCCTCGGGCCCCTGAATGCTGCCGTGTTCCCGTAGCTTGGTCAGCGCTTCGGCCGAGATGCGATCCGCGCTCGGTATGTCCCCCGCACTCAGCGCGAGCTCCGCCAGCCTGGCGAGCGCGAGGATGTCCACGTGCACCAGGCCGGTGTTCGCCGCCAGCTCGCGGGCTCGGCCCGCGCATTCGGCCGCCTCGTCGCCGTCCGAGATCTCCGCCATCGTCAGCCAGATCCGCGCCTCGAGCGCCGCCCTACCGATGTGTGCGGCCCGTTCGAGCGCGCTCATCAGCCACGGGATCGCCTCCCGCGACCGCCCGGTCGCGGCCAGCACGAAACCGAGCGTCATCTCGGCCGTCGACAGGGATGCCTGCGATCCCCACCGCCGCGCCAGATCCAACGCCTCGCGGGCCGCCGTCTCGGCCTCGTCGTAGCAGCCCAGCCAGCGCAGCGCGGTGGCTCGGTGGGCGGAGACCCGCACCTCCATGTGCCGGTCGCCCAGCTCCGCGCACAGTGCCGACACGTGGTCGAAGTACTCCAGGGCCCGGCAGAAATCGTCCAGATCCACCTCGACCAGTCCCAGCCGATCCAGGATCTCGGCCTCGCCCGCCAGGTCGCCGGCTTGGCGCTGGAGCGGCAGCGAGGCCTCGTAATGCCGCCTCGCCTCCGCGTGGTCGCCCCACAGGTGCGCCACCCGGCCGAGAAGCGAGTAGACGTCGGCCTCCCTCGAAGCGTCTCCCTGTGCCCGGAAGCGGCCGAGCGCCTCGCCGCCTACCTGCTTCGCTTCCGTCAGTCGTCCGATCGAGAGCAGGTACGCCGCCCTGAGGTACAGCACCTCCGCCTCGAGGGCCTCGTTCCTCGTAGTCGCCGCCAGCTCACGGAGCTGTTCGATGGCGGCGAGCCGACGTGAGGCATCGCCCATCTCGGCGGCGATCTCCTCGGCCAGGCAAAGCAACTCGATCCGCTCCTCGTTCCGGGCCGAGACCCTCAACGAGCGCTCCACCAGCTCGCAGGCGTCGGCGAGGGATCCGCGGCTGCGAGCCTGCTCCGCGCCCTTGCGAAGATGGGGCACGGCGCGCTCGGGCGTGTCGGAACGCTCGTAGTGGGAGGCGACCAGATCGCCCGCATCGAAGTCCGCCTGCGTAAGACGCTGCTCCAGCCAGGCGGCGACCGACCCGTGGAGCTGCGCGCGGAGGCCGAGCAGGAGACCCTCGTAGGCCACCTGCTGCAGCAGCAGATGCTCGAAGGCGTACTCCCTGTCGTCAGCGACGAGAGAAACGGGCAGCGCCTTCACCATCGCGCTCTCGACCAGCTCCTGCAGCTCTCTGTCCACGGAGTCGAGGAGCAACGCCTCCCTCAGCACGCCCGACCAGAACCTCCGTCCCACGATCGCAGCGTACTGGAGCACCCGCCGCGTCGACGGGCCGAGGCCGTCAATGCGCGTGGAGAGCAGGCTCTCGACCGTGTCCGGGACCGGTACGTCCAGAAGATCCGCCGCAGCCTGCCACCTTCCTTCCGACTCGGCGATGGCCCCGCTCACAGCCAACGACTTCAGCATCTCCTCCATGAACAGCGGGTTGCCTTCGGCGTGGCTCGCGATGCGGCCGGCGAACCCATCGGGGAGTTCATGCGGACCGAGCACCGCATCGATCAGCTCGATCGATTCGCCAGGCGAGAGTCGCTGGAGCGCGACCTGTGGCGCGATGGCCTCGAACAGGCCGGCGAGATGCCGTTCTTCCGGGAGGGGGAGCCGCGCTACCAGGATCACCAGCGCCGCGCCTTCCATCTCGAGGGCCGGCAGGCCGGTGAGAAAGTCCAGCGTCGCGCGGTCGGCCCACTGTAGATCCTCGAGCACCAGAACCTTTGGCTCGGAGACACCGGCCCGGAGGCCGGCCGCCACGGCCTCCGCCAGCAGCGTCTGGAGGTCCTTCCCCTCGTAGCCGTCGAGCAGGGGGACCTCCGAGGCCCGTTCGCCCAGGGCGACCCCGAGCGCGGCGACGGTGGCCGGGGACCATTCGGACGGCGAGCGCGCCGCGATCGCGGAGGCCGCCTCGGCTGGTGTAGTCTCCGGCGGGATGCCGTACATCTGCCTCAACAGCTCGGCCAGCGGCTGCCAGGGCGCGGCACGGGCATACGGGTAGCTGCGCCCGCGCGCGAATCGGCCCGCTCCGAGGTCCTCCACCGCACGGAACTCCTCGATCAGCCGCGTCTTTCCGATGCCCGGGGCGCCGCTGACGATCACGTGGACGAACTCGCCGTCCCGGGCACGCCGCCAGAGCTCGCGGATGTCGGCGAGCTGGGGCTCGCGGCCGACAAGGCGGGTCACACGACCCATGAAGCCTCGTGCTCTGCCACGCTCGGTTTTCAGGCCGAGGACGCCGCGGGCCGCCACCGGCTTCCGCTTCCCCTTCACGCGCAGCAGCCGCTCGTCCCCGAAATCGAAGATGTGAGTGGTCGCCTCGTAGGTGGCGGCGCCGACCAGGATCTCTCCGGGCTCGCACGCGCTCTGAAGACGGGCCCCTACGTTGACGGCATCGCCGACGGCCGTGTAGTTGTGGGCTCCGCCTCCGGCGAACACGCCGGTGACGACGGAGCCGGTGTTGATTCCCACCTTCAATCGGAGCGGCGATTCCGTCCGTTTTCGCCTTCCGCTCCTCTGGGTCGCTGTCGCCTCCCGCCAGACGGCGACCGCCTCATCGCTGGCCACCCAACGCTGGAGGGCATCCCGCATGTCGAGCGCGGCGCGTACCGCCCGCTCCTCCTCGTTCTCGTAGGCGACCGGGGCCCCGAAGAGAGCCATCACGCAGTCCCCCATGAACTTGTCGACGAAACCGCCCCAGCGGGTCACACACTCGCAGAGGGGATCCAGGCAGCCGGCGATGAGGGTCCGGACCTGCTCCGGATCCAATCGTTCGGTCAGAGCGGTGAACCCGGCAAGGTCGGCGAACAGGACGGTGATGACGCGGCGCTCGGCCTCCGTGGCCACGCCGATGCGCGCCCCGCATTCCGGGCAAAACTTCGCCGTGGCCGGAATGGTTCCGGCACATGCCGGGCAGTGGGGGTTCGCCTTCTCCACGTCCTCGCGTCCCTGGCGCAAGCGGTGGCCTCTGGCGGGGAATCGAGGCCCTCTGGGGGACCGGCGGGTACCGATGGACGGAAGGTATGGGCCCTCCGCCGACGTGTCACTGCGGGGAAAGACCCGTTTCCGGGTGTGGGGGAGATGCCGTCAGCGAGCGCCGGTCGATCGCGCACGGCCCCGATCAGGTTTCCCAACGTAAGATCGAGCGCGCAGCCGCCATCTTGATGAGGCCCGATTGCGTGGATGGGCTCAGCGACGCCGATCGACGGGCCTTGCGATACGAGCTTGGAAGTTGCTTTCACATCAACGGTTAGAGGAGAGCACGTGGGCGTTGAGCAGTCGACTCCTGCAGCGGTCGCCCCACCGCGCGCAAGCGTTCCCGGCCGACGGCAGAGGGGCTCGGTCATGGTCGAGTTCCTGTTTGCCGTGCCCCTGGTTCTCTTCCTGTTCTTCGGCATTCTGGAGATCGGCCGGCACTACTACACGCGCCTCACCCTGCGCCACGCGGTGGCCGAGGCGACGCGGTTCGCCGTGACCGGGCGGAGCCTCGACGACCCGGAGACGGGCGCCCCCCTGTCGCGGGCCGCTTCGATCGAGGAGGTGATGAAGGGGAGAGCCGTCAACCTGGGCGTCGACGTGACCCAGATCACCATCGTCCCGCCGGACGGTGGCGGGCCCGGGCAAGTGGTGCAGGTGGGAGTCCGTTACGAGTACAACTTCCTGTTTCAGCCGATGGGGGAGCTGCTTTCCCCACTGAGAGAGATCGTGGTCACCACCGCGATGCGAAATGAGCCAGCGTTCTGAGGGGGGTGTGGGTCGGTTCACTCTGCACCAGGGGGGACGAATGGCGGCGACGCGACGACTGGTGCCGATGCTGCGGGCGATCCTCGGCCGAGATGAGGGCGCCGAGCTGGTCGAGCTGGTGATCGTCTTGCCGATGCTGCTGATACTGGCGTTCGGCGTGCTCGAGCTGGGAAACGCGATCGACAAGGCACACGGGATGTCGACGTTGAGTCGGGAGGGCGCCAACATCGCCCTCCGCGGGACGCCGCTCGACACGGTGGCGGCGGTGACGATGGCGAACGGCGCCTCCATCGGCCTCGAGACGAGGGGAGGGACGATCGTGTCTCGCATCTTGGTGGAGGACGGCCTGCCGAAGGTCAAGGAGCAGGTGGCCTCCTCCGGGTACGCGGGCCGGAGCCGGATCGGGGAGCCGAACACGGTGGTGGATCGGTACGGTGGCGTGGGGCTGGCGGATGGACAGCAGCTGTTCGCGGTGGAGGTCTTTTACGACCACCGGGAGGTCACGCCGCTGTCGCGGCTCATGGGGCCGATCATCCCGGATACGATGTACGACGCCTCCGTCTTCTGAGCGGCTTCACTTCCTGCACGCAGCGTGAAAAAAATGCCGGCTCGACGGCGGTGCCGGCGCTGTCCGGGCTGGGTCTTGTCGGTCGGATGCGCGGGTCGGGTTCAGCCGCAGGGGACCGTTGCGGATCGCTTGACAAAACTGACGGGCTTGGCGCTCGAGGGGATCGACACGGCGGACATCGGGGCCGTGATCCTCTGCGCGGGGGCGCATCCCGGTCCGGGCGCCGTCTCGCGGTAGATCACGTATAGTCGGTCCCGGTCCTCGTAGATCGATCCGATCGCGACCTCGAAGCCTGCCGTCGGGCGCCGGCCCAGCGCCACCACCACCACCATCCTCCGGCCGAAGTCGACGGTCGGCGCCTCCATCTCGGGCGCCACGTCCCTCGTAGCGCGGGTCCACAGATTGCCCCAATCCACGGCACTTCTGAGGACCACCTGTGCTTCGGTCTGAAGGCCGCTGGCCTCCAGTCGCGCAAGCGAGACGAACGGTATGGCTACTGCCGTAGGGGGGACATCGGGGGCGGGGGCGGCCTGCTGCACGCCGCACGCGTCCAGAAGGAGGAGAGCTCCGGCCGCGACGCCGAGCTTCCCTCCGATCCGGAGCACCGGCGGTGCTGGCGCTCCGGCCGCCCGCCGCCGGAGAGCGCGGGGGGCTCCCGCGCCGCTCCGCCGGCCGACGGCTGAGAGGAGACTCGAGGCCGGCCGCATCATACTCGCCTCAACGCTTTCGTCCGCTCCGACACGCGTACCGGGCCGCCGGAAACTGATCGCAGGGCGCGCTTCGGCATGGAGATAGCATGAGCCTCGGAGCATCGGCAAGCCCGTCCGGTCGCGCGGCGTCCGTTGGGGAGACGCCGCGGTGCGGCCGCGGAAGGAGCTGTAGGACGGTAAGATGGCAGGTCAACGGGCGTTTCTCCTCTCGTGCGTTCTCACGACCGGGATCCTGATCGGCTGTTCCGATGACGGATCGCCGACGGCTCCTGCCGCACCTACGCCCCCTTCGGCTGCGGAGGCGCCAGCGGCCGCAGGAGATCGCGCTGGGGCCGCAGGCAAGGCGAGGCGGGACTCGGTCGTTCCCGACCAGTACATCATCATCTTGCAGCCCGACGTCGCAGACGCCCTGGGTGCCACCAATGAGCTCGTCGCCGACTTCGGTCTCACCAAGCGCCGCAGCTACCGGCATGCCCTGAACGGCTTCTCGGCCACGGTGCCGGCGAACCGACTTCCCGACCTGGAGCAGCATCCTCTCGTTCAGATGGTGGTTCCGAACACCGTGCTGTTTGAGGACCCTCGGCCGCTGGGTGCGGTCGTGGTGCCGCCGGAGGAGGTACCGGGTGCGGGGTTGAGGTTGCGGTTGGTGGCGGACGAGTTGGTGGCGTCGGTGGCGGACGGAGGCGAGGTGTCGAGCTGGCCGAACCTGGGGAGCGAGGGGGACGCGGTGCAGGGGGACGTGTCGAAGCGTCCGACGCTGCACGCGGGCGGCTCGGGCCTGTTCGGCGGACATGCCCACGTGGGTTTCAACGAGAGCACGGACAACGACGAGGTGCTGGAGGTGGCGGGGGTGGTGCCTCACGGCTCGACGACGGTGATCGCGGTGTTCGCGCAGGATGATGCGAACCGGCACCACTACGGGCTGGCGGGCTTTTACGGCAACTCGACGGACCGGGTGTCGATCATGACGCGCCGGTATCGGGCGGGTCCGGACCTGTTGTCGTACTGGGACCGGACGAACGGCTGGAAGGAATCGGGCTTCGTAGTCGGGTCGGGCACGCCGCACATCGGGGTGTGGCGGGTGACGGGCTCGACGCAGGTGGACTTCCAGGTGGACGGGGAGCCCGAGGGCGCGGTCTCGATGGGCTCGGACATCCACGGGGGATGGGACCGTTACCTGGTGGGCTCGTCGCAGCCGGCGACCGAGGAGCGGTTCGACGGGCAGGTGGCGGAGGTGCTGGTGTGGGACCGGGTGCTCTCGGACTGCGAGCGGGACGACGTGGTGTCGAAGCTGGGGGCGAGGTACGGGATCCCGGTGCCGGTGAGCGGCGGCCCGTGCATTCCACCCGTCGCGCCATCGGGTCTGAGCGCGGTGGCGTCGGGCTTCAGCGGCATGGACCTGAGCTGGCTGGACGGCTCGGCGGACGAGCAGGGCTTCGTGGTCGAGCGGCGGCTGGGGAGCGAGGGTGACGAGGCCTTCGCGCAGATCGCCCAAGTGGGGGCGGACGTGACGAGCTACGCCGACGGCGGGCTCACGCCCGACACGGAGTACTGCTACCGGGTGGCCGCCTTCAACGGCAACGGCACCTCCCCCTACTCCAATACCGCCTGCGCGACCCTGGGTGTGGTCGTGGTGCCGCCGCCGGAGGAGGTACCGGGTGCGGGGTTGAGGTTGCGGTTGGTGGCGGACGAGTTGGTGGCGTCGGTGGCGGACGGAGGCGAGGTGTCGAGCTGGCCGAACCTGGGGAGCGAGGGGGACGCGGTGCAGGGGGACGTGTCGAAGCGTCCGACGCTGCACGCGGGCGGCTCGGGCCTGTTCGGCGGACATGCCCACGTGGGTTTCAACGAGAGCACGGACAACGACGAGGTGCTGGAGGTGGCGGGGGTGGTGCCTCACGGCTCGACGACGGTGATCGCGGTGTTCGCGCAGGATGATGCGAACCGGCACCACTACGGGCTGGCGGGCTTTTACGGCAACTCGACGGACCGGGTGTCGATCATGACGCGCCGGTATCGGGCGGGTCCGGACCTGTTGTCGTACTGGGACCGGACGAACGGCTGGAAGGAATCGGGCTTCGTAGTCGGGTCGGGCACGCCGCACATCGGGGTGTGGCGGGTGACGGGCTCGACGCAGGTGGACTTCCAGGTGGACGGGGAGCCCGAGGGCGCGGTCTCGATGGGCTCGGACATCCACGGGGGATGGGACCGTTACCTGGTGGGCTCGTCGCAGCCGGCGACCGAGGAGCGGTTCGACGGGCAGGTGGCGGAGGTGCTGGTGTGGGACCGGGTGCTCTCGGACTGCGAGCGGGACGACGTGGTGTCGAAGCTGGGGGCGAGGTACGGGATCCCGGTGCCGGTGAGCGGCGGCCCGTGCATTCCACCCGTCGCGCCATCGGGTCTGAGCGCGGTGGCGTCGGGCTTCAGCGGCATGGACCTGAGCTGGCTGGACGGCTCGGCGGACGAGCAGGGCTTCGTGGTCGAGCGGCGGCTGGGGAGCGAGGGTGACGAGGCCTTCGCGCAGATCGCCCAAGTGGGGGCGGACGTGACGAGCTACGCCGACGGCGGGCTCACGCCCGACACGGAGTACTGCTACCGGGTGGCCGCCTTCAACGGCAACGGCACCTCCCCCTACTCCAATACCGCCTGCGAGCAGTCGGGACCGCCGCCCCCTCCGGGCGTCTGCTTCGACACCGGCAATCACGACACGGAGGCCGGCGGGCTCGACCTCTGGCACGTGGGGAAGGTGAAGGCGGACCTGAACCCGAAATGGGCGTCGACCCAGGTTCCGGGCTGCGAGCCTACGCCCTGGCTGTTCAGCATCGATACCGGCGTGGACAGCGACCATCCGGATCTGAACGTGGCCGAGACCCGGAACTTCGTTTCGGCCGAGCCGGGCCATTCGGGCGAGGATGGCCGCGGGCACGGGACCCATACGTCGGGGATCGCGGCGGCCAGGGACGGCAACGGAGGCGCGGTCGGGATCGCGCCGGGCGCCCCGATCTACGGCTTCCGGGTGCTGAACGACGACGGGGCGGGCACGATCGAGGACGCGATCGCGGCGATCGACGAGGTGATCGCCCGCAAGCTGGCCAGCCCGGCCCAGCCGATGGTGGCCAACATGAGCCTGGGGGGCGGTACGAACGAGGCACTGGACGCGGCGGTGCGCGCGGCCGTGAACGCCGGCGTGACGTTCACGATCTCGGCCGGTAACGGCCTGCTCGGCCTCTGCCTCCTCCCGGGTGATGCCCAGAACGTGTCACCGGCCCGAGTCGGCGATGACAACATCACCGGCAACGGCGGGAGCTCCGGCGATACGAAGCGCGTCAACGGCGCGATCACGGTCACGGCGAGCAACGCGAGCGACCAGGACATCAACTGCAACTACGGCAACCCGGTGAGCGTGGCCGCACCGGGCGAGGGGATCGCCTCCACCTGGCTGAACGGCGGGTACGCGGTGCAGAGCGGCACCTCGATGGCCGCTCCGGTCGTGGCCGGCGCCGCCATCCTCCACCTCATGGACCATCCGACCGCGTCGCCGGCCGAGGTGGAGTCAGCGATCGTGGATCTGCTGGAAGGCTGGAGCACGAACGAACAGCCGAACGCGTCCGGACGCCTGCGCGCGGACGGCCTGTAACAGGAAGGACCGCTCGGGCGTTCAAGGTATGGACGTGGTCGGCTGGTCATGGGACGCCGCCGGTCACGGCCACCCACCAAGCCGAGCAAGACACCTCTAAGGGGGAGGTTAACGCCGCGCCACCTCTATAGGGACGGTAAAGCGGCTGGTGTCCCACGAGAGCGCCAGGACGCCGCCTCCCCCCTCGCTCGGCTCGAGCTCGATCGTGAACGTCTCGACGGGCTCGGGCCGGGCTTCCCGCTCCATCGGCACGCGCATCACGTCAGCGGCCGCGTCGTACTGCGTGCCCCACACCTGCGTGAGGCTGGACACGATCAGCTCTCCTTGCTCCGGCGTGAAGGTGGTCCAAAGGGTGTAGGTGCCCGCGGGAAGCGCGTGGCCGCCCACCATGAGGTCCCGGTCGGTCGAGAGGTGGGTGGCCGCGTTAGCGCCGGTCCGCCAGACCCGCTCCCACGGCACGAGCCCGCCGAAGATCTGCCGACCGCGCTTGGAGGGCCGGCCGTAGTCCACCGCGATCGTCGCCTCACCGAGCGTCGCCTCCACGGCGCCTCGCGGCGACGGCTGCCCGAAGCCTTCCCCCCGCGCGTCACGCTCGGCGTAGTCGGCAGCCAGGGCTTCGAGGTCGATACGACCGACGTCGGCGCGCTCCACCTCGACCTGGAGGGTCGTCTCACGCCCGGTGATCCCGATGATGCGGCCGTCGGCATCCGTCGCCGCGATCATCGGGTTGCCGAAGAAGTCGATCGACACCGAGTCGCCGCCCCGCTCGGTGATCGCGTTGGGTGACAACCCCTGTCTCGAGCCCGGCCGCAGGATGGTGAACTCGAACACGGGCTCCCCGGAGGCGCGGGCCTGGGCGACCGCCAGCTCCAGCATCGCCGCCGAAAGCTGCACCCTGCCCAGCGCGGGCAGGGTACGCGCCGGAACCTCGAGGTGCTCGGTTTCGAGGCCTTCGAGGCTCTCTCCGAGGCTGATCACGGCGCTGTCGCCCTCGATTTCGACGATCTGATAGCGCGTTGGCGGGCCATCGGGGTTGGTCGCCGGGGTCATCCAGCTCGTCTCGAGCCGGCGCACGGAGCCATCCGGATTGAGGAGCGCCGTATAGTTGGCGACCTGCGTCACAGGGACCCGAACCACCAGCGTTCCCTCGAGGCGATCGTCGACCCGGGTGAACGCCTCGACGGCCGTGGTGTCGTCGCCGAGGCGCTCGATGTACGCTCGCGAGTCCGGCTGCTCACCGCACCCCGCCACGAGGGGGAGCGAAAGCACGCCCGCTGCGAGTACGAGCTTCGCGATCCTCGCCTTCGGCTCGCTTGGCCGCTCGGCCGCCGAACGGGTCACCCGCCCGTGGGTTTGCCTGGGCATTCGCGTCGTCATCTGCCTGCCTCCTCCGTGCAGTCGGTGCTCGAGCCGGACGGCGGCCACGGGTCTAGGGCCGGGCCGGCAAGTCCAGCGCCGGGTTCCGGTCGAAGAAGTCGTACGGGCGCAGCTCGAACGATTTGGCCGCCGTCGGCATCACCGGCCAGTCTTCGGCGCGCGGCACGTGATGGAAACCCACCGTATACCATACGACGATGTCGGTGTCCACGATCGGCCGATCGGTGGCCGTCCACTCCGGCAACCCCCGGCCAGGCTCGCTGAGAACCGGGTACATCCCGGCGGCGTAGCGCTCCTCGGCCTGGTAGGGCGTGACCCACAGATGGTGGTCCGTGAAGCCGGCCCGCATCTGCGGGTAGTCATCCGGGTCCATCAGCGAGACGGCGTTCGAGCCCGGCACGATCTGGTAGCTGGTCGGGTAGCCGACGTAGTTGGATTCCGCCCGGTTCACCACCCGCCACAGGGCCGGACGCTCCAGGTTGATGCGCAACATCGCTTCCGCCTCCGTCCGGGCGATCTGGGGCTCCACCACCCAGAGGCTCCGGCGTGGGTGGTCGTCTGGCAGTCGCTGCCTTACGAGTCGATCCACCTCGAGGCTGTTGGCAGGCCCGTCGACGTCCAGGTCGAGCCGGAAGCTGAAGAAGTGGTCGTGGTTGACGCCCACCAGGTTCGGCGCGATGAAGCGGCCGTAGGCGTCCGCGGCGGCGGCCTCGCCGGAAGCCGAGTCGACCGGCCCGGACGCCGAGACGTCGGCGCTGGCCAGACGCGTCTCCGGTCCGGTCAACTCTCCGGCCGGCTTTCCGGCCAACCGCTGCGTCACCGCCTTGGTCGCATCGATTCCCGTCGCCGCCGCGACGACCTCGATCGTCCCATCCTGCCGGAAGACCCAATCGAAGATGTAGTCGTAGTTGCCCAGCACGGACATCATGCGCAGCACGAGGTCGCGCCTCGGCCGGCTCTCCATGTGGGTGTCGGAGCGTTTCCGCCAGGCGACGTCACCGGCGTAGCGCTCGAACAGGCAGGTGACGTTGGGCTTCACCCTGGGCGTTCCTTCATCCCCCGCCAGGATCATGTCGAACAGAACGGCGTTCTCGGGGCAGTCGGTGCCGGGCTGCATCGGGTGCGCGAGACCCCCGGCGTTGAACTCTCCGGCATCGAGGAAGTTGAAGGCGTAGTACGGGGCGGCGGGATCCATGTACGGGACGAAGATCTCCGACAGGTGTCCCTCGTAGAGGACCGAGCGGTCGCGGCCGCCGTCCGCGTAGCGCACGTCCGCGACGACGAGACCAACCCGAGGATCGTTGCGGAAGTGGAAGCTCCACTTCTGCCACCGCACCCGGTGACCCTCGAGCTCGAAGCCGGGACCGAGCGACTGCTCGATCGCGATCGGCGCACCGATCTCGCGCGTTTTGATGGCCGCCAGGTCGAACGCGTTGTCGCTCTCGGCCACCGGCACGACTCCGTCGTCCTGTACCTCGATGACCTCGCCGGTGTGCAGATCGACCCGCGCCAGCAGACCCCCGATCCCGCGGCCGAACGCGTTGCGCGATACTCGCACGTCGGTGCACTCCACGGTCGCGATCCTGCGACCCTGCTCCTCCGCCGTGCCGAAGTAGCCGAGTGGCGCCCCGAAGCATTCCACCGCGTACAGCGGAATGTCCCGACGTGCCAGCGCTTCCCGAAACTCCGCGCTCTCGAGCGCGATCTCCGCCGCCCGCCCGTACTCCGCTTCCAGCGAGTTGGGCTGCACGCCCGCGACCTGTCGCCACTCCCGCACCGCCTCGGCCTGGAGGTCGATCACGGCCTCGAAGGTCAGCCGCCCCTCCCGGACGATCGCGAACGCGGCCCGCGGGATCGGAGCGCCCGGACGCCAACCCCGAACGAGCTCCTTCTCCGGTGGCTGGAGCGTGACCAGCGAGAAGCTGGTCGAATCGGGCAGGTGCCCAGCGGCGTCGAGCGCGTCCAGAACGATCCAGTGCTCGTCCCAGGTGAGCGGATCGAGCGGGTGGCGAGCCTGCTGGGCCTGCGCTGGCCGGAGGCCGAGGGTCAGCGGGCCCGCGAGCAGGAACAGAACCGGCAGGCGCAGGAAATGGCTGACGCCGGTGCGGCGTCTTCGGGGATCGGTCAGCATAGTGTCGTCGCTCCTGTTGGGTGGGCGCTGGGGCGCTCAGAGTCCGAGCGCCGCGATCGCCTCCTCCCGCATCTTGAATTTCTGAACCTTTCCCGTCACGGTCTGCGGAAACTCCTCCACGAAGATCACGTGGCGGGGCACCTTATAATGCGCCAGCTGACGGCGGCAGAACTCCCGGATCTCCTCCTCGGTGGCGGTGCTCGCGCGTCGCCGCCTGACGAACGCCACCACCTCCTCCCCCAGTCTCTGATCGGGCACCCCGACCACCTGCGCGTCCGCGATGGCGGGATGCCGATGCAGCACCTCCTCTATCTCGCGCGGGTAGACGTTCTCGCCCCCCCGGATGATCATGTCCTTGATCCGTCCGGTGATGCGATAGTTGCCGTTCTCGTCCCGCATCGACAGGTCGCCCGTGTGGAGCCAGCCCTCGTCATCGATCGCCTCCGCCGTCTCTTCGGGCATCTTGTAGTAGCCCAGCATGACGTTGTGGCCCCGCACGCAGAGCTCTCCCTGGGCACCGTCCAGAAGCGGATGCCCCTCGCCGTCGGCGATCTTGATCTCGACTCCCGGGAACGGACGGCCCACCGTTTCGACCCTCCATTCGACCGGATCGTCGATCCCGGTGAGCGTCACGCCGGGCGAGGCTTCGGTCAGCCCGTATCCGATGGCGATCTGGTGAACCCCCATCTCCTCGATCACCCGGTTCATCAGCTCGATCGGACAGGGGCTGCCAGCCATGATTCCGGTTCGGAGCGAAGAGAGGTCGCGTCTCGGGAAGGACTCGTCCGCGAGCTGGGCGATGAACATCGTCGGCACGCCGTAAATGATGGTGGCCCGCTCGCTCTCGATGCAGTCCAGGGTGGCGGCGGGCTCGAAGTACTCTCCCGGGACGAGCATGGTCGCACCGGCGACGAGCGTGCCGAGCGTTCCGATCACGCAGCCGAAGCAGTGGTAGAACGGGACCGGCACGCAGATCCGGTCCTGCTGCGTGGCGCGAAGACCGGTGGCGAAGTAGTAGGCGTTCAGGAGGATGTTCCGGTGCGACAGCAGGGCGCCCTTGGGGAAGCCCGTCGTCCCCGAGGTGAACTGCAGGTTGATCGGGTCGGACGGCGACAACTGGCGGGCTCGATCCTCGAGTTCGCCCGGCCGCACCGCCAGGCCGCGGTTCAGCATGTCGTCCCACGAGATCATCCCCGTCGGGTGCTCGTCCGGGAGCGAGATCACCCACCTCAGCTCGGGAAAGCGGACGGACCGCAAGTCGCCGGGAGTGCTGCCCGTCAGCTCGGGGCAGGCTTCGGTGATCATGCGGAAGTAGTCTGACGTCTTGAAGCGGTCGATGAGGACAAGGGCCCGCACGTCCGCCTGCCGGAGCACGTACGCCAGTTCCTCGGGCCGATAGGCCGGGTTGATCGTCACCAGCACGGCGCCGATCCGGCCGGTGGCCAGCTGCAGGATCGGCCACTGGGGCCAGTTGGTGGCCCAGATCGCGACGTGGTCGCCGCGGCGAATGCCGAGGGCGACGAGCCCGGCGGCGGCCCGGTCGACCTGCCGCTCGTACTCGGCGTACGTGCACCGGTACCCGGCGCCGGGAAACACGAGGGCCTCGCCAGCTGGATACCGGGAGGCGGACTCCCTCAGCACCTGGCCGATCGTCAGTCCATCCACCCAGGGGTCGGGCCCTTCGCTCATGTCGCGTCTCGGATCGATGAAGGTCTAGCTTGCGTGGCGGTGTGGCGCCGGGGAATCTGTAGTGGACCGGCGTCCGCAAAAAGGGTTTCGAAGAGGCTCCATGATGCACGAGTCCGCGATGAGGCCGTCCCCATCGAAATCGGGGTTCCTCCTGTGGGCGCTGGCGGCGATCTCGACGTTAGACGCCGTCCAGGCCCAGCCGGCCATCCACCTGTCTGCGTTTGAGGTCATGATCGACGAGGCGGTGGACGTCACCCTCTCCGGCCTGGCTCCCGGGAGCCGGGTATTCCTGCGCATGGTCGCCGCCTCGCAGCTCGGCAACTGGGTGTCCGGCGCCGAGTTCATGGCAGGTGCCGACGGCCGGGTCGACGTCGCCGCCGATCCCGCGCTCGCGGGCTCCTACGAGGGTGTGGACGGGATGGGGCTTTTCTGGTCGGCCGTTCCTGACACGGCCGCCGTCCCCGGTACGCCGGGCCCGCCGAACACGCAGCTGGTTCGCCTGATCGCGGAAGTGGATGGGGCCCCGGTGGCGGAAACGGAGCTGGTGCGCCACATCGTGAGAACCGGGGTCCAGGTCGTGCCGATACGGACCGATGCAGTGATAGGTACGTTCTTTCTTCCGGCACCGCGGTCCGGTCGCGGTCCCTACCCGGCCCTGCTCGTTCTGGGCGGATCGGAATGCGGGCTCCAGAGTGCGGAGGCGACGGCCGCAGCCCTCGCCTCGCACGGCTTCGCCGCCCTGGCCCTCGCCTACTGCTCCTGGCCGAATACGGATGGTAGCCCGGTCCCGGGCATGGAGGAGCTGCCGCAGGGCCTGTGGCTCGTGCCGGTGGAGTCCGCGCAGCGTGGACTTCGGTGGCTGGAGCGTCGGCCGGAGGTGGACTCCTTCCGGATCGGGATCTGGGGCGGGTCGAAGGGAGCGGAGCTGGCGCTGCTGGTGGCTTCGGAAGACTCTTCCGTTCACGCAGTCGTGGCCTACGCGCCGAGCCACGTCGTCTGGCAGGGGCTCGACTTCCGCGGGGCCCGACGCTCGTCATGGTCCCGGGACGGAAGCCCGGTGCCATTCGTTCCGTTTACCTCCGACGAGGACCGGATCCGCGACTACACGCGGGGAGGCCCGCGGTACATCGTTCATCTCTATCGCGCCAGCCTCGAAGACCAGGACGCGGTCAACAAGGCCGCGATCCCGGTCGAGCGGATCAACGGGCCCAGCCTGCTCGTGTCAGGCGGGAACGACCTCCTCTGGCCATCCACCTACATGGCGGAACAGATCGTGGATCGACTGAGCGAGGCCGGGTCCTCCCATCCGGTCACCCATCTCTACTACGAGGGGGCCGGCCACGCGATCGGACGCCCGTTTCGGCCGACGACCGGTCTGTCGGCGACGCCGAACTTCGCTCTCGGCGGGACGCCGCCCGCCTACGCGGCGGCCGAGCGGGACTCGTGGCCGCGCGTGCTCCGGTTCCTGCGGGAGAGCCTCGGCGACGGCCTCGCCCGGCCGGAGTGATGGATCCGGCTCCTGTTCTAGAGAGCGTCCCGGGCCAGGCGCAGCAGGCGCTCGGCTTCCTCGGCGATCGGGCGCAGCTCCTCGCGGCCGGCAAGGTCGAGCATCGATTTCGGGCTCGCGAACGCGACCTCCGCTCCGTCAGCCCCCTCCGTCACGACCACGTTGCACGGCAGCAGAAGGCCGATGGTCTCGTCGGCGTTCAGCGCGCGGTGCGCAAGGCCGGGATTGCAGGCGCCAAGAATGGCGTAGGGTCTGAATTCGACGTCGAGCTTCTGTTTCAGGGTCTCCTTCACGTCGATCCGGGTGAGGACACCGAACCCCTGCTCCTTGAGCGCGGCCTCGACGCGCGCGATCGCCTGTTCGTAGGTGACACCATGCAACTTCCTTCCGAACGCGTAGTCCACGGTCTGCATTTCCATCTCCTCGTGTTCTTCGTGCCGGTAACGCTTCCCCCGGTTGGGAGCCACCGTGGTCGGCCGAGGTTCCCGGACCGTGGTCGGTCGAGGTCCGGATCGTTGCGATCGACGGCCGATCCGGCCCCGGCGGCTCGCGAGTCCCGACCGGGGCGTGCCGGAGGCGTGGCAGACCTGTCGTTCGGTTTCTCGCCGGCGAGACGTTGTAGAGTGCGGGCCAACGCCGTAATCTCCGCTGTGGTCTGCATGATGTAACGGCAGGCGGATACCTCCAGTCATTACAGCATGGGCTCATGAGCCGCATGGGCGAAGATCATACGTAGTGCAGGGGTGGTTCGACTCGGGCGAACCTCGTCTGCCGGCAGCTCGGGGAACGGAGGTCTGATGCGGTTTCCTTCATTTCGCGCCTTCCTGCTACTGGGCGGCGTCGTGGTCACCTTGCTCGGGCCAGCCGCTTCGAGCGCGAGCGCGCAGTACTTCGGCCGCAACAAGGTTAACTACGACGCGTTCGACTGGGAGATCATCCGCACCGAGCACTTCGACATCTACTTCTACGAGGAGGAGAGGCCGGCGGCGCTGATGGCCGGCCGGATGGCGGAGCGCTGGTACTCGAGGCTCTCGCGGATCCTCAACCACGAGATCCGGGCCAGACAGCCGCTGGTGCTGTACGCGTCGCACCCGGACTTCGAGCAGACGAACACCACTCCCGAGCAGGTGGGCGAGGCCACCGGCGGCTTCACCGAGATCCTCAAGCGCCGGGTCGTGCTGCCGCTGCAGAACGGGCTGTCAGAGAGCGACCACGTCCTCGGCCACGAGTTGGTGCACGCCTTCCAGTTCGACATTACCGGTCAGGGCCCGAACGCGGCGGGGGTCGACATCCCGGGGGCCATCCGCCTCCCGCTCTGGTTCATCGAGGGGATGGCCGAATACCTGTCGATCGGCCCGATCGATCCGAACACCGCGATGTGGATGCGCGATGGGATCGAGTGCGAGTGCCTGCCCTCGATCAGCCAGCTGAACGATCCCCGCTTCTTCCCCTACCGCTACGGCCAGGCGCTCTGGTCCTACGTGGCGGGAACGTACGGCGACGAGATCGTCGGCCGCATCCTCAAGGTCGCCGGTCGGACCGGGAGCGCGATCGGGGCCTTCCAGGCCGTGCTCGGGATGACGATCGACTCGCTGTCGGCGAACTGGCACGAGACGACGCGGGAAGCCTACGAGCCGATCCTGGCCCAGACAGACCCACCGGAAACCTACGGCAAGCTGATTATCGGCGGCGAACCTGGCCGCTTCGGCGGCCGTCAGAACGTCTCGCCCTCCCTCAGCCCGGATGGGCAGCAGATCCTCTATCTGTCGGAGGCGGGCCTGTTCTCGATCGATCTCTTCCTCGCCGACGCCAACACCGGGGAGACGCTCAAGAAGGTCACCAAGACGGCCCTCGATCCACACTTCGAGGCGTTGCAGTTCATCCTCTCCTCGGGCTCCTGGCATCCGGACGGCGATCGATTCGCCCTCGCCGGGATCAACAAGGGACGCCCGGTGATCTCGATCATCGATGTCGAGAGGAAGAAGCGGGTGGACGAGTACCGGTTCGACGAGCTGGACGAGATCACCAACCCGTCCTGGGCCGACGACGGGCGCATCGCCTTCTCGGCCATGCAGGGCGGTTTCTCCGACCTCTGGCTCTACGACCCGGCGACGAAGCAGACGACGCGCCTCACCGACGACCCGTTCACCGACCTCGAGCCCGAGTTCTCTCCCGATGGGACGAAGCTCGTCTTCGTGACCGATCGCTTCGATACCGATCTCGGCCGGCTCGACTTCGGCCGCAACCAGCTCGCCCTCTACGACCTGACAACAGGCGAGATCGAGCGACTGCCGAACCTGGAGGGGAAGAACATCAATCCCTCCTTCACCCCGGACGGCCAGTACGTGCTCTTCCTGTCGGATGAGACGGGGATCCCGAACATCTACCGGCTGGAGCTCCAGACAGGACGGATCGACCAGCTCACGAACGTCCAGACCGGGATCGCCGGGATCACCGGCGCCAGCCCGGCGCTGACGGTCGCGAGCCGCACCGGCGAGATCGCCTTCAGCCTCTACTGGCACGGCCCGTTTCGCTGGAACATCTACACGGCGGAATCGCACGAGGCGCTGGCGCGGGCCTACGCGGAGGCGACGCAGGCACGGGAGCAGGAGCTGGCGGCCCAGGACAGGGAGGCCGGCGTGTACGCGGCCATCCTCCCGCCCGAGGAGCGGGCGACGGATCTGCTGGCGCTGATCGAGAACCCCCAGATCGGCCTGGCCGATGCCCTGACCTTCGACTTCGGCGACTACAATCCCAAGCTCGGCCTGGACTTCGTCTCGCAGCCGTCGCTCGCCGTCGGGGCGGACCAGTTCGGGTTCTTCGTGGGTGCCGGGGCGCAGCTCTTCTTCAGCGACATGCTGGGCAACCGGAACCTGGCCGCGGCGCTCCAGGTGAACACGGGGGCCGGGAGCATCGACCGGTCGACGAGCCTCGTGCTGGCGTACGAGAACCGGCGCGGGCGCTGGAACGTCGGCGGACAGATCTCCCAGGTGCCGCTGATCAGCGAGGCCGTCGGCTTCGGGATCGGCGAGATCGACGGGGTGCCCGTGCAGGTGTACACCACCGACCGGTTCTACCAGATCAACCGGCTGCTCCTCGGCGGCGTCACCTATCCGCTGAACCGCTCGCAGCGGTTGGAGTTTGGCGGCGGTCTGCAGGCGATCGACTTCGCGCGCACGCTAAACACCCAGATCTTTACGCTCGCCGGCCAGCGGATCTTCGATGAGACGACCGACCTCGACGCCCCCTCGTCGCTGTACCTCGGCCGGGCAAGCGTGGCGCTGGTTTACGACAACTCGATCTTCGGGGGCAACGGTCCGGTTGTCGGGCAGCGCTACCGCCTTGAGGTATCACCGGCGATCGGCTCGATCGCCATCTACAACTTCACCTTCGACTACCGGAAGTACTTCATGCCGGTGTTCCCGTTCACCATTGCCTTCCGCGGATTGACGTCGGGCCGCTACGGCGCCGACGCCGACGACCCCCGGCTGTCGCAGATCTATGTCGGGTGGCCGGCGCTGGTGCGCGGGTACGAGTCGAACAGCTTCACCGTCAACGAGTGCACCATCCCGGAGTTCGACCCGGATCAGATCAACCGCTGCCAGGAGATCGAGGATCTGCTGGGAAGCAAGGTGGCGGTGTTCAACCTGGAGCCACGACTCCCGCTGCTCGGTCCCCTCGGCGTGCTGGGGCGGGGCGCGTTCCCGCCGCTCGACCTCATCACCTTCTTCGACGTGGGCGTGGCGTGGACGAACGACGTCAAGCCGAGCATCTTCGGCTGCGACACCTGCGTGCGGGAGCCGATCTCGAGCGTCGGGTTCGGCATGCGCCTCAACCTGTTTGGCCTCATCATCCTGGAGGGCGATCTGGTCAACCCGCTTCAGCGGCCTGACAAGAGCTGGTTCTTCCAGTTCGTGGCCAACGGGGGTTTCTGACGCGGGAACCGGCTCCGTCGGCGGCCTCGGCCCCCTACCCGTCGTCGAGATCGAGGTCCAGCCGGCGCAGGGCGCGCTCGTGCGCCTCGAGAGCGTCGGCGCCGAAGAGGGCGAAGCGTACGCGGCGTACGGTGGCGAGCCCGGGAGCCGCCGCCGCGATCGCCCCGATGGCCACCTCGGCGGCTTCCTCGAGCGGGTAGCCGAAGGCGCCGGTCGAGATGGCCGGGAAGGCGATCGAGGTGAGCTCCAGTTCATCGGCCCGGGCGAGCGCGTTTCGATAGCAGGCGCCCAGAAGCTCCGCCGCCGGCTCATCCCGGCCGTAGACGGGGCCGAGGCAGTGAATGACATACCGGTTGGGAAGTCGGTAGGCGCCGGTAACTACGGCCTCGCCGGGGGCGATCGGCCCCAACGGCGCCGCCTCGGAGACGAGGCCGGGACCTGCTGCCCGGTGAATGGCGCCGGCCACGCCGCCGCCGGGAAGCAGCTGCGCGTTGGCCGCGTTGACGATCGCGTCGAACTCCGGCTGGTTGGTGATGTCTTCCCGGACGCACTCGATCACGACCGCTCCTGTTCGTGCCCTCATCGCTTTTTCGCCTCCGTCCTGACCCGACCACCCGAACGGGCGGTCCGTACCGTCCGCGGTCTACCGTCCGGTGATCCCGTCGTTCGTGGATCACCCGTACCGACAACTTGTGATCCGGCCGGACGTGGCGCAGCTTCGGGATGTGGCGATCATAAAGGCCCTCGGGTTCTGGCTCGCGTCGGCCCTCATCGTGGGGATCGCCGTGGTGGTGGCGCCGGGGTGGCAGAGAGGGGATGGGGTCGCGCTCGGGCTGACCGCGCTCGGGATCGCGGCGGTAAACGCGGGTCTCCGCCCCATGGTGGCCTCTCTGCCGTTTCCCCTGCCGTTGGCCGCGCTTGCGGCTCTGTACGTTCTCCTCGACATCCTGCTACTGGCGCTGGCGGCGGCCTTCTTCCCGGGTTTCGGCTTCGCGGGGCCGGCAGGGTACGTCGTCGCAGCGCTGATCATGGCGACGGGCACCGTGGCGGCGTTCGCGGCCACCGGCCGACGCCGCCGGAATAGAACGGAATAGAGAGGTCTGAGGTTGGACTACTTCGGAAAAGAGAACTTTCGCGAGCTCCTGCTGAGGGACCAGCGTCCCGCCGTGTCGATCTACCTGCCGATGGAGCGTGCGAGCACCGGCTGGGAGGCCAACCGCCTGCGCTTCCGGGCCGCGCTGGGTGGGGCTCGCCGGCTGTTGGAAGAGACGCACGGCCCGGAGGTAGTCGCGCCGCTGGTGGAGGGTCTCGTCCCCTTGGTCGGCGACCAGGACTTCTGGCTCTATCAATCGGACGGGCTCGCGCTGTTCGCCTCTCCGGGACTGCGGCGATGTTATCGGCTGCCCGTGCCGTTCGAGGAGATCGTGGTCGTCGGGCCCTCGTTCCACACCCGCCCGCTCTTGGATCTGCTCCAGACGCCGGAGCGCTACTGGTTGCTGGCGCTGAGCCAGAACGAGGTGACCCTCAAGCAGGGCACGGCTCGCGGCCTGACCCCGGTCGACCTTTCCGGAGTCCCGGCCAGCCTGCAAGAGGCGCTCGGCACGGAGCTGGTGCGGCCCTCGCTGACGTACCACAGGCCGTCCGGCCGCTCGAAGGGCCCGATCTTCCACGGCTACGGGGCGGGGAAGGACGACTCGAAGCCCGAGCTCGAGCGGTTCTTCCGGCAGATCGACGCGGGCCTGCGCGAGCTGCTGGGAGACGATCTGTCGCCGCTCGTGCTTGCGGCCGTCGACTACTACCACCCGATCTATCGCGCGATCAGCCGGCTGGACAACCTGACCGCCCAGGGCATCGAGGGGAACGTGAGCGCCTGGAGCGATGAGAGGCTGCACGAGGTCGCCTGGCCGATCGTCGAGCAGGAGGCGCAGCGAAAGGTCCGGTTGGCCGGCGAGCTGTGGGAAGCGGCGTTCAAAGCGGACAAGACCGAGGCCGACCTGTCCGCGGCCGGGAGGCTGGCCGTCGGCGGCCGGGTGCGGCTCCTGATGACGGAGCGCGGCCGCCGGTTCTGGGGACGGCTCGATCGAGCGACCGGGACCGTCGAGATCGTACGGGAGTCGGGGAACGACCCCGGCAACAACGCGGTGGAGCTGCTCGACGAGCTGGCGGAGGTGGTCATCCTGAAGGGCGGCAACGCGTTGGTGCTCTCGCCGGAGCGGATGCCAACCGATACCGGGGTCGCTGCCGTGCTCCGCTAGCAATACGCGTTCGGAGCGGGCGTTTCGCCCGATCTGCCGTTCCCCGGGAAGCCCCGGTTCGGCGGCACATCGGCAACCGGGAAAAGTAGTTAGGATACGATCGCGTGGCGGAACGCGGGTTGAGAACCGGAATGTTCCTGAAGGAGGGTTCGCGTGATTCTACCGAACGTGCGGATGTCCTTTGGAAGGGACGAGGCCCGGTGGCTCGTCCGGCTTCTCTCGGACGGGGACACGGGCCGCGAGCGGCACTGGGAGGGGGTGCTGGCGGATCGCGGAATCGATGCTTTGCTCGATGAGCCGCGCGCCGCGGACGCCATCCAGTGTCGGGGGCTCCTGCTCGCGCCACCCCGCATGGTGCTCTACGTCCTGATCCGGCGGGCCTTCCTCGAGCGCGGGCTCGACAGCCGAATGCTGGCGGACTACACCACGGCCCTGGTGTTCGAGTTCGGCCGGCGGGGCCGCTCCTACCGGATCGCCGATCACGACGACAAGGAGTATCACTACGTCGTGGACCTGCTGGCCGATCTGGTCGACGCCCGGGGTCGGCGAGCGTTCCTGCTCCGGGCACACCTCGGCAACTTCGCCCTCTGGCTCTCCGGCCTGTTTCCCGACTACATCGTCTCGCGGGTTCACCGCAGGGGCGGGCCCGGACTCGACTACTACGAGGAGATGGGACGAACGGGCTTCCGGCTCGCGGCCGAGGATCCGCACGCGGGCCATCGTTCCTTGAGGAGCCTGTACGAGGATGCCGCCGAGACGTTTCCGGTGGTCAGGCGGGCCCTCAACCTGGTCGCGGATCGGAGCCTGTTTCCGGTCCCGTCCTCCCCGGTGGACCGCTTCCTCCGGCAGACAGCGGACGGCTTCGACCAAGGGTCTCCGGCCTGAACCGTAGCGATTGAAGCGCGGGTCCGACGCGCCTATCTTGTTCTCACCATGGTGAGAATGAAGAACCGGACCCGATGAAGGCTGTCGAAACCGGCCCGCCGCTGGGCTGCGCCGCCGTGATGCTGGGCGTCTTCCGCGCCGCCCTCCAGGAACACCGCCTGCCGGTGACACAGCAGCGGGAGGCCATCGCGCAGGTGCTCTTCGAGTCCGGTCGCCACCTCTCGGCCGAGGACATCGTCGAGAAGCTGCGGGAGCATGGGGAGGGCGTCGGCAAGGCCACGGTCTACCGAACGCTAAACCTGTTGGTCAAGGTCGGCCTCGCCGTCGAGCATGACTTCGACGAGGGTTTCAAGCGGTACGAGATGAGCGCCGGACCCTCGCGCCACGACCACCTCATCTGCACCTCCTGCGGATCGGTGGTCGAGTTCCAGAATCCGGGCCTGGACGAGATTCAGGCGGAGGTGGCGGGGTCGCACGGCTTCCACGTCCTCACCCGACAGGTGAAGCTCTACGGCGTCTGCCCGGTTTGCGAGGAGTCGACCGATGTCGAGCTGCTGCGCGCCGGCTGAGGACGCAGCAGGCACCGGATGAGCGCACGGGAGCGGCTGCGCCAGCTGCTGGCCGAGCGCTCGTTCCGGACGGGCACCTTTACGCTCGCCTCGGGCGTCGAGAGCGACTACTACATCGACTGTCGGGCCACCACGATGCACGCCGAGGGGCTCGCGTTGCTGGGAGAGGCGGGCCTCGAGGCGATGGAGGAGCTGGGCTGGGAACCGGATCTCGTCGGCGGACTCACCATGGGCGCCGATCCGATCGCGTACGCGATGGCTGCTGAAAGCTGGCGTCGAGGGAAGCCCATTCACGCGTTCTCGGTCCGCAAGCAGCCGAAGCGCCACGGCACCGGGCAGCGGATCGAGGGCTGCTTCGAGCCCGGCGCCAGGGTCGTCGTGGTGGAGGATGTAATCACCAGCGGCGGATCGGCGCTTCAGGTCTGCGATGTGATCGCGCAGGCGGGGGGACAGGTCGTAGGCGTGCTCGCGCTCGTGGATCGGTGCGAAGGCGGCCGGCAGGCGATCGAGAGCACGGGCCTTCGCGTCGAATCGCTCTACACGCCCGAGGAGCTCCGGGCGGCCGCGACTTCGTGATTCGGAGGACGCTCCTCCATCTGAGCGAGCGGGACGAGTTCAAGCACATCCTCTTCCGGCTTCCGGGCTCACGTGCCGTCTCGCTTCGGTTCGTGGCCGGCGATGGGCTCGCGGACGCGATCCGAGTGGCGACCGAGCTGAACCGGTCGGGCCTCCGCGTCACCCTGGATTTCCTCGGCGAGAGCGTTTCCGATCGACAGGAGGCGGCGGCTGCCGCCCGCGCCTATCGCACGAGTCTCGATGGCATCCACGACTCGGAGGCGCGCTCCACGATCTCGCTGAAGCTGACCCAGCTGGGCCTCGACATCGACGAGGGATTCTGCGAGCAGAACCTGCGCTCGATCGTCTCCCACGCCGACGGGCTGCACAACTTCGTTCGCATCGACATGGAGAGCTCGGCGCACACGGAGCGTACGCTGAGGCTCTTCCGCCGGGTCTTCCGCGACCACCGCAACGCAGGGGTCGTCATTCAGTCCTATCTTCGCCGCAGCGAGCGGGACGTTCGGAACCTCGTGTCGCTGGGCGCTCCGGTGAGGCTGTGCAAGGGCGCGTATCAGGAGCCGGCGTCCGTAGCGTTCCAGACGCGAAGCGAGGTCGACGGCAACTTCGTCGCCCTCATGCGGCTGCTGCTCGATGGCGGGGCGCCCACGGCGATCGCCACCCACGATGACCGGATGATCGACGCCACGTTGAAGCACGTCGTCCGGAACGACATCGATCGGGACGCGTTCGAGTTCCAGATGCTCTATGGCGTCCGCCGCGACTATCAGCGACAGCTGGTGGAGGACGGATACGCGATGCGGATCTACGTTCCGTATGGATCGCAGTGGTATTCGTACCTGATGCGGCGGATGGCGGAGCGGCCACAAAATCTCCTCTTCGGGCTGCGGGCGGTACTCGGGCGTTGACCCTTTCCGAGCGGCCCGCTAAACAGATACGGAGAGGAAATGCTGTCGGGCGCCGGGGTACTCCGACATACCCGGCCGCCGGGCCGGGAGGGAGCGGTCATGTCACATGCGGAGGCGATGTGAGCGGGTTCGACGATCAGCTGCGCCGCGGATCGATGGCCCTGTTGCTGGCCGTCGGCGCCAGTGCGTGGCAGGCTTGCGGGCCGACGGGAGAGGTCGGGACGCGAGGGGCGGAAGCGCAGCCCTCGGCGGCGGGCCAGGGCTCCGCCCAGGAAAGCGGACTGAGCGTCGATGCCCAGGGCGGATCGGTGACGCGCCAGACCACGATCCGGGTCGAAGGGAACGAGGTGATGGTGGAGATCGCCGACGATCCGGAGACCCGCGGCCGTGGATTGATGAACCGTGACTCGATTCCGGAGGACCATGGCATGCTGTTCGTCTATCCGGAGGAGCAGATCCTCTCCTTCTGGATGCGGAACACGCGGATTCCGCTGGACATCGCCTTCCTTGACCGAAGCGGCTTCATCCTGGAGATCCAGCAGATGGAGCCCCACGATGAGAGATCGCACGCCTCCAGCCAGCCGGCGATGTACGCGCTCGAGCTGAGGCAGGGATGGTTCGAGGATCACGGAGTGGAGGCGGGCGACCGAGTGGAGTTCTGAGAACGATGAGCACGAAGACGGCAGACTCGCCGCCGGCGCGGAGCGCGCCAGCGGAGCGGGTCGAGAGGGACTCGATGGGAGAGGTCCGGATTCCGGAGGGGATGCTCTACGGCGCCCAGACGGAGCGGGCCCGCAGGAACTTTCCGATCAGCGGAATCCGGTTCGGCCGCCGGTTCATCCAGGCCCTGGGCGCGATCAAGAAGGCGGCTGCCGAAGTGAACCGGGATCTCGGCCTGATCGACCCCGAGAAGGCCGACGCGATCCGGCGGGCAGCCGAAGAGGTGATGGACGGAAGGCTCGACGAGCATTTCGTGCTGGACATCTTCCAGACGGGATCGGGCACCTCCACGAACATGAACGCCAACGAGGTGATCGCGAACCGGGCCATCCAGCTGCTGGGTGGTGAGGTCGGCTCCAAGGAGCCGGTGCACCCGAACGACGACGTGAATCTCGGCCAGTCGAGCAACGATGTGATCCCTACGGCCACGCATGTAGCGGCCGTGGCCGCCCTACGCGAGGAGCTCCTGCCCGGCTTGCGCTGCCTGGCCGAGGCTCTGGCGAAGAAGGCGGAGGAGTTCGATGACGTCGCCAAGGCCGGCCGCACCCATCTGCAGGATGCCACGCCCGTCCGACTCGGGCAGGAGTTCGCGGGCTACGTCGCGCAGGTGGAGCACGGCATCCGCCGGGCGGAAGCGGCCTCGCAAGCCCTCCAGGAACTGGCGATCGGAGGCACCGCCGTAGGCACCGGCATCAACACCCATCCCGAGTTCGCACCACGAATGGTGGAGCGGCTGTCGCGCGAGTTCGGCGCCGGTTTCCGTGAGGCCGAGAACCACTTCGAGGCCCAGGGGGCTCGCGACGCCGTGATCGAGGCAAGCGGGATGCTGAAGACGATCGCCTCGAGCCTCACCAAGATCGCGGGAGACATCCGTCTGCTCGCCACCGGGCCCCGCACCGGGTTCGGGGAGATCAACCTGCCGGCGGTACAGCCGGGATCCTCGATCATGCCGGGAAAGGTCAATCCGGTGATGGTCGAGTCCGTATGCCAGGTGGCCGCGCAGGTCACCGGGAACGACACGGCCATCACGCTCGGAGGGCAGCACGGCCACCTGGAGCTCAACGTCATGCAGCCACTGATGACGCACAACCTCCTCGAGTCGATTCACATCCTCGGGTCCGTGAGTCGGGAGTTCGCGGACCGGTGTGTGGAGGGCATCACGGTGAATCGGGAACGTTGCCGGCGGCTCGCGGAGTCCACCGCCGCTCTGGCCACGGCGCTCGCCCCCTCGATCGGCTACGACAAGGCGGCCGAGGTCGCCAAGAGGTCGTTGAAGGAGGAGAAGACGCTGCGCGAGGTCGTGATCGAGGAAGGGCTGCTTTCGGAAGAGGATCTGGAGCGCCTGCTCGACTTCCGCGCCATGACGGAACCCGGGATCCGCTAGGGAGCCAATCCGAGCCATGGAGTGCGGCCGCGATCGACGACGCGGCCGGCAGCATCGAAAGGAAACCGGAGCATGCGAGTGATCGCGGGGACGGATAGAGGGGTCCGTGTGCTGCGCTGGCTCAAGGGGGAGCGTGCCGCCGGCCTGCAGGCCCGGGCCCTGGAGGCCGAGCGAATTCAGGCCGCCACCGTCCGAGGCTCGGAGGTGTTCGTCGGCACCGGCAGCGGGAAGGTGTTCGTTTCCCGGGACAGGGGCACGTCCTGGGAGCCGATCCCCGACGGGTTGGAGTGCGAGGCCGTCTGCAGCTTGGCAGCCGGCAGAGGGCACGGCGCACGGCTCTACGCGGGAGCCGAGCCCGCGGCCATCTTCGTGCTGGACGATCGGTCGGCCAGCTGGCAGGAGCTGGAGTCGTTCCGTGCCATGGAGAAGAGCGAGGATTGGCGCGGCTATGCGGATCGCCGGGCCCATGTGCAGACGATCCAGGTCGATCCGCACGCGGACCAGCGGCTCTACGCCGGCGTGGAGGTCGGAGGAGCCTACGCGAGCGAGGATCACGGACGGAGCTGGCACGTGATCGGCGACGGGCTCTACGAGGACGTCCACGTGCTGGCGGTGGACCCCCAGAAAGGCTCCCGCGTCTACGCGGCAACCGGCGGCGGCCTCTACTCGAGCGACAATCGGGGATTGACGTGGCAGCAGACCTCGGATGAAGTCGGCTCGCTGTTCAGCACGGCCCTGCTCGCCCGGGCGGATCGCACCGGGTCGACCGTGCTCTATCTGGCCACCGCGGGCGGCACGCCGGCCACCTGGACGCGCCAGGGCGCGCAGGCCCGGCTGCACGTGAGCCGGGATGCGGGAGAGTCGTGGAGGGAGGCATCGGTCGGTGCCCAGCGCTACCGGCGACATGTCTACCCGGTGATCTCGGTGGATCGAGAGGACCCGGAAGGGGCGTTCGTCGCCACGGGCGGGGGGAGCGTCTATCACGGAACTCGCTGCGGCGACGTCTGGGTACGGATTCACCGCGGCGTTGAGACCATTCGCACGCTGACAGCCGTATGAACTCGGCGACGAACCTCGCCGGCCGGGCCTTTCGGGCGACGAGCGCGCTCGGGGTGGCGGTCCTGCTCGTCTCCGTCGCCGGTCCGACCGGGCTGCGGCCGGCGGCGGCTCAGGAGCTGACGCTCGAGTCGATCTTCGGCTCGACCGACCTCACCCCTGCCACCTACGAGGTCAGCTGGCGGACCGACGGCGATGGCTGGACCTCGGTGCGTGCCGATGCCCAGGGACAATCGGAGCTCTGGTACGTCGAGGCGGCCACCGGCCGGGAGGAGCGGCTGATCTCTTCGTCGGAGCTCATTCCCCCGGGCGCGTCCGCGCCGATCTCGATCGACGGCCACCAGTTCTCCGGCGACGGTTCCAAGGTCCTGATCCTCTCCGATGCCGAGCCGATCTGGCGGCGAAGCGAGCACGGCACCTACTGGGTCTTCGACCTGGGCACGCGGCAGCTGCGGCCGGTCAGCCGGCGGCCGGGCCGCCAGCTGCTCGGCAAGTTCTCGCCCGATGGCCGCTACGTATCCTTCGTGCGGGATCACGATCTCTTCCTGACCGACCTCGTCAGCGGGGAAGAGCGGCCGCTCACCACCGATGGCGACGAGAACATCATCAACGGCACGACCGACTGGGTATACGAGGAGGAGCTGTCGTTCTTCGATGCGTACCGCTGGAGCCCGGACGGCCGGAGGATCGCGTACTGGAGATTCGATCAGAGTCCGATCCGCCCCTTCTACATGATTGACGACCTCCGGCTGTACCCCGAACCGGTGCCCGTGCGGTACCCGAAGGCCGGCACGGCGAACTCCCGCGTGCGGGTCGGATCCCTCGATCTGGCAACCGGCGAGACCGTCTGGTTCGACATCGCGCCGGAGGGGGACGTGTACGTCGCCCGCATGGATTGGGCGGCGTCCTCGACCGAAGTGGCGATCCAGGTGCTCAACCGGCACCAGAACCGCCTCGAGCTGCGACTCGGCGATGCGACGACCGGCCGGACGCGGACCGTTCTGGTCGAGACCGACGAGGCGTGGGTCGACGTCGAGGACTGCCTGACCTGGCTGGACGGCGGCCGTCGCTTCCTGTGGGCCAGCGAGCGGGATGGATACCTGCACCTGTACCTGTACGACCGGAGCGGCACCCTCGTGCGGCAGCTCACCCGCGGCGAGTGGGAGGTCACGCAGTGCGATGGGGTAGCCGAGCCGGAAGGGCGCGTCTACTTCACTGCGGCGGCCCCGAGCCCGCGGAACCGCTCGGTCTTCTCGGTTCCCCTGACCGGCGGTGAAGTCCGGCTGGTCGCCGGCGGGCGCGGCGCGCACGAGGCGGAGTTCAGCCCCGATGCGGGATGGTTCATCGATGTCCACTCCACCAGCTCGACGCCGCCGACCTACACACTGCGAAGTGCAGACGGCTCCACGATGAGAGAGTTGGAGATGAACGCCGCGCTGGTGGCGCGGCTCGACTCCGCCGCTCTCGACGAGCCGGAGTTCTTCGAGCTGCGGTCGGCCGATGGCACGCCTCTCGACGCCTACATGATCAAGCCGGCCGACTTCGATCCGGCCCGCACCTATCCGCTGCTTCTGTACGTCTATGGCGGGCCCGGCTCGCAGACGGTGCTCGATCAGTGGGGAGGGACCCGCTACCTCTGGCACCAGCTGCTTGCCCGGCGGGGGTTCCTGGTGGCGAGCGTGGACAACCGGGGCACCGGCGGGCGCGGTCGGGCCTTCAAGAAGCAGGTGTACCGGCGGCTGGGCCAGCTGGAGACGGAGGATCAGCTGGCCGCCGCCCGGCAGCTCGGCGCCCGTTCGTACGTGGACGCGTCGAGGATCGGTATCTGGGGGTGGAGCTACGGGGGCTACATGACCCTGCTGACCTCGTTTCTCGGCCAGGGGGAGATCGCGATGGGCGTCTCGGTCGCCCCGGTAACGGCCTGGGAGCTCTACGACACGATCTACACCGAGCGCTACATGCGGACGCCGGCGGAAAACCCGGAGGGGTACCGGCAGGGCTCTCCGATCACGCACGCCCCCAAGCTGGAGATCCCCCTGCTGCTCGTGCACGGCACGGGGGATGACAACGTCCACTTCCAGAACACCGTCCAGCTGGCCCAGGCGCTCGAAGCCGCCGACCGCCAGTTCTCGCTGCGCATCTACCCGAACAAGGCACACGCCATCGCCGGGGCCGATGCACGCGTGAACCTGTTCGGGATGTTGACCGACTTCGTCACCCTGCACCTGGGGAAGGGAGCGACGCCTCCCGGCTCGTGAGCGAGAGAACGGCGGGCGCCGCCGTCGCCCACGGCTCGGCGCTGCTGGCCCTTCTTCTCTGCGCCTCCTGCGCCGGCGAACGGGTGGCTCCCGAGATCCGCGATGGAGCCTCGGGACCGGAGTTCGAGGGGCTCCTCGTCCTGGTGGTGGTCGATCAGCTGCCGGGCGACCTGCTCGAGCGCTACGATCCGCTGTTCCGCGGTGGCTTCCGCAGGTTTCTGGACGAAGGTCGCGTCTTCTCCGACGCGTCCCACGATCACGCCAGGACCACCACCGCTCCCGGGCACACCACGATCGCGACCGGCGTCTACCCATACCGTCACGGGATCGTCGACAACTCGTGGCGCGAGCCCACCGGGCGCGACTGGGCACTTGTCGACAACTTCCTCGACTCGAGGGAGGCCGTGGTCGGTTGGCGCGGTGGTCGCGGCTTCTCTCCCCGCAAGCTGGAGGTCGAGGCGCTGGCCGACTGGCTGGTGGCGTCCGATCCCGAGGCCCGGGTGCTCAGCATCTCCGGAAAGGTGCGCGGAGCGGTGCCGCTCGCGGGTCACGGGCAGGAGCACGTCTACGTGCTGAGCGATGATTACGGCCCGGCGTTCGTGACCTCCACCTATTATCGCCGCCGGTTGCCCGGCTGGGTCCGTGGCTTCAACGAGGGCCGGCTGCGGGAGCTCCTGGCCGACTCGGTTTGGGAGAGCACGGTCCCGACGTCCGCCGCCGTCCTCTCGAGGCCCGACAGCTCACGGTACGAGCGTCGCGGGGCGCACTGGGCCTTTCCCCATCGCTACAAGGATGAGGAAGCGATCTGGGGGGACCGCTCGAACGGCTTCCTGCGCTGGTTCTGGCACACGCCAATGCTGGACGAAGCCACGATCGAGTTCGCGCTGGCGGGCGTGGAAGCGCTCGAGCTCGGCCAGCGAGGAAGCCTCGACCTGCTCGCCCTCGGGCTGTCAGCCACGGATCCGATCGGGCACGCCTACGGACCCTACAGCCGCGAGCAACTCGACAACCTCCTCAGGCTCGACCGCGAGCTGGGCCGGCTGCTCGCGTTTCTGGAGGAGACGATCGGCCCGGAGCGGCTCGTCTTCGCCCTCTCATCGGACCACGGCGTGATGCCGGCACCCGAGTACCTGAGCGAGCAGGGAAAGTCGAGTGGGCGGGTCTCGGCAGAGGAGGTACGCCGGGCCCTCGCAGCCGTGGACGAGGTCGTCGCCGGAACCGACTCGGTGCGGAATGCGCGGCGGGCGACGGTGCTGGAGGCGTTCGATTTCGTCGCCGACGCGATGCCGGTGGAGGAGCTGGAGGCCGTGGATCCCGCGGCTTCGCCGGGGGCCGAGGTCGACAGCTTCGCCGTCCTGTACCGCCGCTCCTTCCGGCCGAACCGACGCATCAGCCCGGGGGAGCGGGGGATCCTGCTGCGGCTCCGCGAGGGCTACGTGGCGGCTGAGGCGACCACCTCGCACGGATCGCCGTACGGATACGATCGCCACGTCCCGATGATCTTCATGGGCCGGGGCGTGGAGCCGGGTCGCACGAACGGGCACGCGGCGACCCTCGACCTGGCGCCCACGCTCGCGCGTCTCGCCGGCATCCCGATGCCCGAAGGGCTCGACGGACGGGTCCTCACCACCGCTGCGCCTCTCCCGTCGCCGTAAACAGCAGAATCCGCTCCTTGACCGGCTCTCCGGTCAACTCGCCCCAACAGCGGGCGTAGATCTCGACCTGCCGGCGGTAGGCCTCCACCCGGCGCTCGAACTCCGGATCATCGCCTCGATCGGTCTTGTAGTCCGCGATGACCCAGCCGTCGGCCTCGCGGAACGCCAGATCCACCACGCCTTCGACCGTCAGGGGAACCGCATCCCGCGGCGGGAGAGGTGCGGCGAACGGCACCTCCACGTGGCGCTCGTCCGCGGGCAGGGCGCGACGCCAGAGCTCCGACTCCCGCACCCGTCGCACGAGGTCCAACAGGTCAGGGAGGTGCCTGGGCTCACCCTCATCGTCGACTGGCAGCTCGAACTCCGCCAGCAGCGCGCGGCAGAGCAGACGGAATGCCTCGCCTTCGACGCCACGAGCCGCCGCGGCCAGGGCCGCGTGCACGGCCGAGCCCCACTCGTAGCCGCGGGCGGTGGGGGTCGCGAGAGACGACTTGCCGGCCGGCCGATCCGGGGCCGACCGACGGGCGGTCCTACCGCCATGCGCCGCCGCCCCGGTGGCCTGGCGCCCTTTCGCCGCCGCCCCGGCGGCGGGCGCTTCCTTTGCGAGAGCGGTCACCGAATCCATCCGGTAGGTGGGGGTCGCGAGCGCCAGGCGCGACGCGCGCGCGTCGGCCACGGACCTTCCGAGGTCGTCGGGCGTCTCGGCCGGCTCCTCGCGGGTCGGCGGCGCGCCCGGGAGCAGGTCGAGGTCCGACGCGAGCCGGGCGAGCGCGGGGTGGAGGCCCCGCCAGGGCGATGACCCTTCCTTGCCGGGAATCCCCCCGATCACGAGCTCGTCCTTCGCCCGGGTGGCCGCCACGTACTGGAGCCGGTCTCGCTCGGCCACATCGAACCGCCGCTCCCCCTCGGCTCGGGCATCCCAATCCAGGGGCCGCGCCAGCGGCACCGTGGCCCACCCCTCCATCATCGTGACGGCGAGATAGGCCGAGGCCGGTCCCGTCGGCGGGCGTTCCACCTGCAGGCGTACCGGGTGCGAGCCCTCCGTCTCGGCGCCGGTCAGAATGACCACGGGCGCCTCCAGCCCTTTGGCCCGGTGGATGTTCATCACCCGCACCAGGTCGGTGCGGCCGGGCTCGAACGGGGTCTCCGCGTCCTCCCAGTCGAGGGCGGAATCGATCGCCTCGACGGCTCCGGTCAGCGAGGCATCGCCGCTGAGGGCGCGCGCCCGGACGGCGTCGAGGGCGTAGCCCAGCGCGCCGGCTCGGACCGTGCCCAGCTCTCCTGTGGAGGCATACGGATAGAGGCCGAACTCGGCGACCAGGCCGCCGAGCAGCACGTCGGCCGGCAGGCGGATGCCCCTCAGCCACCAGGCTCTCAACCGCTCCAGGGCGTCGTTCACCTCTCGCACCCCGCCGGTTCGGGCCTTCGGAGAGTCCGTGTACCGGAATCGACCGCCCTGGAGCTTGTGCTCGGCCAGCATCTCCAGATCGAGGCCAAAGAACAGGCCCGTGAGCACCGACACGATGCCAACCGGGTCCTCGGGATCGGAGAGAGCCCGAAGCAGGTTCATCATCTCCGTGATCTCCGCTTCCACGCCCACCCGCGCTCCCGAGACATCCACCGGCACGTCCCGAGCCTCGAGGGCGCGCGCGTAGAGGTCGAGGTTCCCACGGTAGCGGGTCAGGATGAGAAAGTCGCCCGGCTTGCGGTCGCCTTCCGTCCCGACGCGGGATGCGATCCACTCCGCCAGGATCTCGGCCTCCCGGCCGGCCCGAACCCGCTGCTTCCCGCTGCCGTCGAGACGGTAGCGGAACACGCCCTCGCGCGGGGCGGGCTCGTGTCCCTCTACGATCAGCAGCGGAGAGAAGGCGGCCTGTTGCGGCGTGGCCAGCTTCGGGAACAATCCGGCATCTCCGCCGAAGGTGCCGTTCACGAGGTCGGCGATTCCTTGGCGGGACCTGAAGTTGGTCACCAGCTCGAGCACCTCGCCGAACTCCGCGAAGCGGCGCTTCACGAAGTCGTAGACGACGATGTCGGCGCGCCGGAAGCGGTAGATGCTCTGCTTCGGGTCGCCGACGACGAAGAGCGCGCCGTCTCGGGGCACGGCGGTCCGCCAGTTGCCCTGTTCGGCAGAACCCGTGGGCTCCGACGCCAGCAGGAGGAGCACCTCCGCCTGGACGGGATCGGTGTCCTGGAATTCGTCGACCAGGATCCGCCGGTAGCGGAGTCCGAGCTCCCGTCGCGCCGACGGGCTTCGTCGCAGCAGCTCCGCGGCCAGGATCAGCAGGTCCTGGAAGTCGAGACTTCCGTGTCGACGACGGTGCTCCGCCAGTTCTGCGGCGGCACGCGTGACGAGACGGATCGATATCTCGTACCGGTGCGCGAGCCAGCGCTCGTGGAGCCGCCGCGCCGGCCCGCCGTCGGCGATGAAGACGTTGAGGTCGTCCCGGAGCCGCTTCGCCTCCGACCTGCCGGAAGCTGTGTCGGACCAGCGGTTCTGGGTGACTCGGTACGACCGGCTTCGAAGCAGGAGCGAGAGCGCACCGAAGAGGGAGCGGCGATCCTCCCAATCCTGGACGTCCCGCCGATAGGCGAGCGCCCGCAGGCGCTTCTGGAGATCATCCCAGCCTTTCGCCGGCTCGGTCTCGGGCATCAACCGGAGCCCCCGCTCCAGCAACGCCAGCAGCTCCCGCCGTACGTTCTCGACCGACTCCGCATCAGGGGCGGCTCTCTCCCGAGCCGGAAACGGGACGTCCAGGTTGTCGGAGACCGTCTCGAAGGCGGACTCCAGCGCATCCGGCCGCAGACCCACCTCCGCGAGCTCCGCCAGCATCGGATCGTCGGTGGCCACGAGCCGCTCGAGGAAGGCATGCCAGTACCGCTTCCGCAGCCGGAACATCTCGGCTTCCGACGTCTCCTCAAAGGTCGGGTCGATGCCGGCCTCCAGCGGTCGCTCACGCAGGAGCCGGGCGCAGAAGGCGTGGATGGTGCCGATGAACGCGCGGTCGATCGTGCGCAGCGCTTCGTTCAGCCGGGCATGCTCGTCGCCGGTCGACGGGCAGTCGGCGAGGGTTCTCTCCAGCGCGCCCTGGAAGCGCTCTCGCAGTTCGGCTGCCGCCTTGCGGGTGAAGGTGACGGCGGCGATCTGCTCGACGCTCGTCGCTCCGGCCCGGATGAGGGCGACCATTCGGTGCGTGAGGGCGGTGGTCTTGCCGGATCCGGCGCCGGCCTCGACGAGCAGGTTCGTCTGCAGGTCGTGGTTGATACGATCGCGGGCCTCCCGATCGGCCAGCGGGAGCTCGCTCACCCGCCCGGCGAGGCCGGCCTCGCTCACTCCTCTTCCCACTGGCGTGCGACCCGCACGGCCTCGTACTCCTCTCCCTGCAACCAGCGATCGCTCGCCCAACGGATCAGCGGTGGCGGATCGGCCGCGGTGGTGCCTTCCGGGATCCGGCAGATGGACCGGAAGTCGCAGTACCAGCAGTCTTCCACATCCTCGGTCGGTACGAAGCGACCGGCGGCCACGCCGTCCAGCAGTCGGGCGATCAGCTCCTCCCCCGAGGCGTAGGCGGCCCGCTCGTAGCGGTGGACGGCGTTCTCTCCCCGTCTCGACGGGAAGTGATACTCGACGGCAACGACCCGTCGGCCGAGCAGCATCTCGACGGCCTTCGTGTATACGACGTGCTGTAGTCTGCGGCCGCCGTCGAACGCTCCGCTGTCACCCCCGAACCGTCGCGGTCGACCGGTCTTGTAGTCGACGATGACCAGGCCCTCCTCCCTGTCGTCGATACGGTCGACCGCCCCTCGCATCAGGACGGTGCCGCCGGGGACGTCGATCGCGACCGGATCGTCCTGGCCGAGGCCGAACTTGAACTCCAGGGCGAGCGGTGAGGGGGCCGAACGCGCCAGGCCGAGGAACGACCGGAGATCTTCCCGAAGGTCGGCGACCTCCCGTCGCATGACGGCGTGGCTCGGAGTGGGGATCTCCCGGAGCTTTTCTTCCGCTTCCGCCGCGAGGATCTCCATTGCCTCGGCCTCGAGCGTCTCCGCGTCGATCTCCGGAACTTCGGTCCGCCGGCGCAGGATGCGCTCGTACACGGCGTGAAGCAGGTTGCCGCGCTCCAACGCGTCCAGCCATCGGTCCGGATCCCGGACGGGGTCATCCGGCGGCTTCAGGACGAGGATTCGGCGCAAGAAGTAGCGGCGCGGGCAGGCACCGAGACCTTCGAGAGCGCTGGCGGAGAGGGTCCGGGAGGCATTCCGACGCGGATCCAGGTCCGCTCGCGGACGAAGGACCCCGTGATGCGGGTTCCCTGCTTCCTCCAGGATCGCCTCGTGGCCGCGGAGGCCCGCATCCAGGCGGGGATACAGGGCACGTACGAGCGGCCGTCCGGCCAGCAGTCGCCCCTCCCTTTCGAGCACCCGCAGCCAGGCATCCCTACCGTCCAGCGTCCCGGGGCCCCGCGGCACCGGTCCGGCCAGCGGGCGGAGCTGGCGATGGAGGTCCTCGAACGTCAGCTCGGCCTGCCGTCGACCCAGGCGGAGCGCGTCGAGCAGAACGGCCGCCGGCGAGATCTCCCGCGCCTCGGCAGGGCTCCAGGCCGCGTAGCTGAGGGTGACGGTGCCGCGCAGGCGGCCGAGGAGGGCGGCCAGCTGGAACTGGCGCTCGTCCAGCCGATCGGTCGATGTGGGGAGATCCCCGGAGAGCGCCCGTCGGTCCCCGTCGAGGAGGATCGGATCCACCAGTTTCCCGCCCGGAAACCGGTCCGAGTCGAGCCCGACGACATACGTGAGCGGCCGGCCGGTCACCCCGCCGTGCTCCAGGTCGGTGAGGTAGAGGTGTCCGCCGGCGGAGCTCCACGGGGCCCGCCCTTCCGCTCGCGGCGCCGGTACGCGGATCTGCAGGTGCGCCTTGAGCACGGCGGCGGCAGCGCCGTACCCGGTCTCGCGAGTCAGGGTGGCCGCCACCCGGCTCAGAATCCGTTCGATCCGATCCTTGGCGGTGGCGTCGACGTCGTTGCGCGCCGGCACGAAGCGCAGGAAGGCGACAAGGCCTCGAGCGATCGCGGCCGGCGAGACCGATGCGGCTTCCTGTTCCGGCCCGTCCGGCACCGGGGGCACGCGCCGGAGGATGGGTGCGAGGATGGACTCGAGCGCCTCCAGCTCCAGCCGAGACTTCTGCGGTCCACGCCCGGGTTTCCCGGACCCGTACGCCGCTCGTGCCTCGGATCCTCGAGCGGCCGCCAGTCCGCGCTCGAGAGCCGGCAGGTAGCGGTCACGGCCCCAGCCGATCCGCAGGGCGCGAAATCGGCGGGCCAGGGGGACCTCGTGCAGCCGCGCGCCGCGCCCCGGTGGCCGCAGGTCGCCGGCCTCCAGCAGGCGCCGGACGACGTCGGCCTCGAAGCCTCCGTCGAGCCAGCGGAAGTAGGCGGCCACGGCGCGGCCGGGACGAGTCCGCTCCACGGGGAGACCGACGGCGTAGGTGACCGGGATCTCCAGCCTCTCCGCCAGGGCGTGCAGAGCGGAGCCGTACGCTTGCGGGTCCGTGGCCACGATCTCCGCTTCGTCCCACCTCCGGCCGGAGGCGATGATGCGGCGGAGGACCTCCCGCAGCTCGTCGTCGATGCTCCCGGCGGCGAACAGCTGGAGGAACTCGGACGCCACCTCGGGGGCGGCCGCGGGTGAGTGGAGGAAGGAGGTGCCGGACCGCGCCGGACCTGCCGTCCAGAGCGTTGCCCGAGGGGGATCCAGGCCGGCCACCGGGTCGGTGACCGCCGTGGCCCCACCCAGCTCGCCGAGCAGGCGGACGAGCTCGCCGGCCAGGCCTCGCAGGTGGAGACCGGGCAGGAGAAACACCTTGCGGTCGGCGAGGGGAGAGGAGGCTCGCCCGCTTCTCGCTTCCTCCAGCACGGCCACCGCGCTCGCCAGCACGGTCGCATGGTCCCCCCGCCGATCCGCCCGCAGACGGGCCTCGTACGCGTCGAGCACCTCGGCCACCACCCGGATCTTGTCGGGGTCCGACACCCGGGCACGGTGCATTCGCTCGGGCTTGATCCCGACCAGGCGCAGGGCCCGCAGGCTCTGTTTGAGCGCATCCCGAAAACCCACGCTGTCTGCCAGCCGCGCGAACCGGTCCGGGGGATCGGGGAGGAGGACGCGGTCGATGGCGTCGTCCATCAGGGCGAGCTCCTGGAACTCGTCCAGCAGCGAGATCCGTCCGGCGGCCAGCACGGGGCCGGCGAGCTCGATCGCCAGCGGTCGGACCGTGGTCGCCTCGAAACCGATCCAGGGAGCACGCGCGCGGGCGAGCTGGCGAAGGATCTCGTGCACTTCGCCCCGCGTCCGTCCGACGACGAGCTTGCGCTCCCGCGGATAGCGTCGGGCGACGTCGGCCAACCAATCCAGAAGATGGGAGCCGACCTCATCCTTCCGGTGGCGGTCGATCGCGAAGGAGTCACGGCCGGAGGCGGTGGTCGCTTCGGACGGCGGGAACTCGAAGCCGAGCTGCTCTTGCATTATCCTGACACGATCGAGATCGGAAGGATCGCCAACACCGGTTGGCGCAACCTAGAATGGACGGCATATCGGGACGAGAGCCCGGAGGGGGAGGGAGGGGAGATGGAGAGACCCTTGGCAGATTCGCACGGTAGCGGGCCAACCTCGATTGGTCGCCGGCCCCGCCTCGTCCGGCTGGGGTGGCTCATCGCGGCGGTGGTGCTCCTGGGCGTGCTGGCGCCGGTCTCCATGCCGGCAACGCTCACTCGGCCGGGTGGCGGTCCGGCGGCGGACGCCGGCCGGGCCGGCTCCGGGGCCGAGGCACGCCCGCGGAGTCCATCGGTCGATCCCGATCGGCTTGCCGCGGCGTTCGAGCGAGCGGCGGAGCTCCCGGCGCTCTCCAGCCTCATCGTCTGGCAGGGCGGTGCGATCGCCGCCGAGGAGTACTTTGGCAGGATGCGGGCGGACCGGCAGGTGAACATCAAGTCCGCGTCCAAGACGATCCTCTCGGCCCTGGTCGGCATCGCCCTGGACGAAGGGTACCTCGAGAGCCTGGATCAGCGGCTCCCGGAGCTGCTTCCCGATGACTTCCCGGCGGATGCATCGGCGGCACACCGGGAGATCACGCTCCGGCACCTGCTCACGATGACCTCCGGCCTCCGTACTACGAGCTTCCGGAATTACGGACGCTGGGTCGCGAACCACGACTGGGTGCGAGCGGCGATCGACCGGCCGATGGTCGACCGGCCCGGCGGGCGCATGATCTACAGCACAGGCAGCTCACACCTGGTCTCGGCCATCCTGACGAGGGCGACCGGCATGAGCACGGCAGCGTTCGCCCGGCGCTACCTGTTCGGCCCGTTGGGCATCGCATCGCCGGCCTGGGATCGGGATCCGCGGGGGTTCTACGTGGGGGGAAACAACATGGCTCTCACGCCGCGGGACCTGGTCAGGATCGGGGAGCTGTACGTCTCGGGCGGATCGGTGGCGGGCCGTCACGTGCTGACGGAGTCCTGGATCGAGGAGTCGTGGCGCCCCTACCGCCGATCATCCTGGAACGGGTACGGATACGGCTACTTCTGGTGGTATCGCCGCTCGGGCAGCTACGACGTGCACTTCGCCTGGGGGTACGGCGGACAGTACCTGTTCGTGGTGCCGGAACTCCAGCTCGTCGTCGTCGCGACCTCCAGCCTCGCCAGGGGCGGAAGGCGTCACCGGGCGGAGATCCACCAGCTGCTGGACCGCTTCATCGTGCCCGCCGTCAGCGCCGACCTCCCGCCAGCCGCCTCGCCTCGGGCAGGCGCCTGAGGCGAAGCATAGCCAGCGTGCCGATCGCCGGCCCGATCGCCAACGGGGCGAAGGCCCACTCCCATCCCCAGCTCTGCTGCCACACCGGGAGCATGCGGATCGTCACGTTCGTGAGCAGAAAGCCGACGGCGGTCTGCAGGGTGAGGGCCGTGCCGACGTAGGCCGGCTCTCCCAACTCGGTGACACAGGTGGAGAACTGCGCGGAGTCGGCGACGACCGCGAAGCCCCAGAGCAGGCAGAACGGCACGACCACCCAGCCGGGGGACCCGTAAACGAGGCCGGCGGCGAGGCAGCAGGCGCCGCTGACCGCCATGCTGAGGCTGGTAACGGTCGTTCGGCCGCTGCGGTCAGCGGCCAGGCCGGCCGCCCAGGCGCCCGCGCCGCCGACCGCGATGGCGGCAAACGCCGCCAGGCTGGCGGTTCGGGGCGTGGTGAGCCCGCTAGCGTCCAGCTGAAACGAGGCGGCAAGGTAGAGAGGGACCCAGGTCCAGACGGCGTACAGCTCCCACATGTGCCCGAAGTAGCCGGCGTTGGCGAGCATCGTCGCGCGGTCGCGCATCATCCGGCCCACCGCACGCGGGTCGAACGGAGCGGTGGGGGCCTCGAATGGACCCGTCCTGAGGCCGAAGAGGGCGATCAGCCCACCGACCGCGGCGAGACCCGCGGCCAGGTAGAGGACCAGCCGCCAGTTCCCGACTCCGCCTGCGGCCCTCAACAGGTGCGGTGCCGCCGACCCCACCGTGAGCGCGCCAACCAGGATGCCGATCGCCAGCCCCCGCCGGTCGCGGAACCAGCCCGCCATGATCTTCATGCCGGGCGGATAGACCCCGGCGAGCGCCATTCCCGTAAGGAAACGCAGCAGGCTGGCAGAGAGGGCACCCGACGCGAGCGAGGCGATCGCCGCGGTGGCAGCCGCACCCAGCAGGGCGGAGCCCGCTACCAGCCTTCTCGGATTCACTAGGTCGGAGAGCGTCGTGGCGGCGGAAAGGAGAGCGCCTGCCACGAAACCCAGCTGGACCGACATGGTGAGCCAGGCCGCGGCGCCGGAGTCCAGACTCCACTCCTCGGTCAGCTCGGGAACGACCGCGCTGGCGCTGAACCAGAGCGACATCGCGAGCAGCTCGGCAAGCGCGAGGCGAAACAGCGCCCGGCGCTGCTCGGCTCTCACCGGCCGCCGCAGACGCGTCCGGTGCCCGTCACGCGGCCCGCACCATGGCTCGGATGGGCTCCTGCTAGCCTTCCGCGTCTCCGTACCGCTTGCGGAGCTGCTCCACCACGGCCGGGTCGGCGAGGGTCGTCGTGTCTCCGAGCGTCCGCCCCTCGGCGATGTCGCGCAGCAGCCGTCGCATGATCTTCCCGCTTCTCGTCTTCGGGAGATCCGCGGTGAAGATGACATCGGCGGGCTTGGCGATCGCACCGATCTCCCGCGCCACGTGGTCGCGCAGATCCGCGACGAGCTCGTCGGACACGGCGGTCCCCTCCACCACCGAGACGAAGGCCGCGATCGCCTGGCCCTTGAGCTCGTCCGGGCGGCCGACCACAGCGGCTTCGGCGACCGCGGGGTGATCGACCAGAGCCGATTCGACCTCCATCGTCCCGATCCGATGTCCCGCGACGTTGAGCACGTCGTCGACCCGTCCCGAGATCCAGAAGTAGCCGTCCTCGTCGCGCCGCGCCGCATCGCCGGTGAAGTACCGGTTCTCCCACCGGGACCAGTAGGTCGTACGGTAGCGCTCCGGGTCCCCGTAAATCCCCCTCAGCATCGACGGCCACGGGGAGGTGATCGCGAGGAGTCCGCTCTCCGCCTCGTTCCCCTCGCTGTCCAGGATCATCGCGTCGATGCCGGGGAAGGGCACTGTCGCCGAGCCCGGCTTGGCGGGGATGGCCCCCGGAAGCGGCGTGATCATGATCGCGCCGGTCTCCGTCTGCCACCACGTGTCCACGATCGGACACCTCTCGCCGCCGATGTGCTCCCGGTACCAGATCCAGGCCTCCGGGTTGATCGGCTCGCCGACGGTCCCGAGGAGACGAAGACGCGAAAGGTCGTGCTTCGCGGGCCATTCGGCCCCCCACTTCATGAACGCCCGGATCGCTGTCGGCGCGGTGTAGAGGATCGTCACCCCGTACTTCTCGCACAGCGTCCAGAAGCGGCCCCGATCGGGCCAGTCGGGCGCGCCCTCGTACATGAGCTGCGTCGCGCCGTTGGCCAGCGGGCCGTACACGATGTAGGAGTGGCCGGTGACCCAGCCCACGTCCGCCGTGCACCAGAAGATGTCCTCATCCTTGAGATCGAAGACCCAACGGGTGGTGGCGAGAACCTGGGTCATGTAGCCGCCGGTCGTGTGGACGACGCCCTTCGGCTTTCCGGTGGTGCCGGAGGTGTAGAGGATGTACAGGAGGTCTTCGGCGTCCATCGGCTCGGCCGGGCATTCGGCGTCCGCCTCGGCCACCAGTTCGTGGTACCAGAGATCCCGCTCGCCCAGCCGGGCATCCCCGAGGACCTCTCCCTCCGGGTGGCGGCGCACCACGACGACGTGCTCCACCAGGTCGAGCCCACCCACCGCCTCGTCGGCGTTCCGCTTGAGAGGGACGACGCCTCCGCGGCGGTATCCGCCGTCCGCGGTGATGAGGATCCTGGCGCCCGCGTCCTCGATCCGGTCGCGGAGCGACTGGGGCGAGAAGCCGCCGAACACCACCGAGTGAGGGGCGCCGATTCTCGCGCAGGCCAGCATGGCGATGACCGCCTCGGGGATCATCGGCAGGTAGATCGCCACCCGGTCGCCCCTACCGACACCGAGGCCCTTCAGCGCGGAGGCGAACCGCGCGACCTCCGCGTGCAGCTCGCGGTAGGTGTACGTCCTCACGTCTCCCGGCTCGCCCTCCCAGATCAGGGCACGCTTGTCGGCCCGGGCTCCGTCCAGGTGGCGGTCGAGGCAGTTGAAGGCGGCGTTGAGTTTTCCCCCCACGAACCAGCGGGCGTCGGGCGGATTCCACTCCAGTACGCGCTCCCAGGGCTCGAACCAGTCGAGCTCCCGTGCCCATGACTCCCAGTAGCCGGTTCGATCATGGGCGGCCAGCAGGTACGGCTCTTCGCCGACCACGTGCGCTCGCTCACGGAACCCGGAGGGAGGCTCGAACGTGCGCTCCTCGCTGAGAAGGACGGCGATCTCTCGTCGCTGGGCGGCGGTCACGATACGCCTCTCTATCTGCCAAAGGTTCGGAATCGTCGGTCTCGGAACGGGATCACGGTGGCGCGTCGGCAGCGCTTCGAACGCTCGCTGACGACTACCTTAGGCGTTCGAGGGCTGACAGATCCACGCCGGTAGCAGACATTGAACGTCGTGAAGATGGAGCGCAAGCGGTTCGGCGCAGCCGCAAGCCGATGAGCGAAGAGACGCTGCTGGTTCTGGTCATCGCCGGGATGATTCTCGCGTTCGCGCTGGGGATATGGATCGGTCTCGGCTACCCGGGCCTGTACGAGAAGTACGAGCGGACCGGAAAGGCCCCGCGCAAATCGCCGTTCGCCATGCTTCTCGAGCGGCTGGGGTGGGGACTCGGCCGACCACGGCCTCCGGGCCGGCACTCCCATACCGGGAACCGCCGCCGGTTCCTGGACCGTGAACGACGACGCCGGCGCTGACGGAGGCGATGACGGCCCATACGTCGCGGGCGAAGAGCTGGACGGAGGGGAGACGTGCCACCGCCCGTCGGGTTCTCTGGTGGGTGCTGGCGGCCAACCTCGTGGTGATCGTGGCGAAGCTGGCCGTGGGGCTGCGTTCCGGCTCGATCGCCATCCTGGGGGATGCGGCGCACTCGGGCGTCGACGCGCTGAACAACGTCGTGGCGCTGCTCGCCATCCGGCTGGCGTCCGAGCCGCCGGACGCGGAACACCCCTACGGTCACGGCAAGTTCGAGACGCTCGGCGCGCTGGCGATCGTGAGCTTCCTGTCCATCACGTGCTTCGAGCTGCTCACGGGCGCCGTCGGTCGCCTCGTGGCCGGCGTGTCGCCTCCGCGGCTCGAGCCGCTCACCTTCGCGGTGCTGGCCACCACCATGCCGGTCAACGTAGCCGTAGCGGTGGCCGAGCGACGGTTCGCCGTTCGCCTGAGGAGCGAGATGCTGGCGGCCGACGCACGGCACACGCTGGCAGATGTGCTGGTGACCGCCTCCGTGCTGGGAGGGCTCGTCCTGGTACGGCTCGGCTGGACCTCGGCCGATGCCTGGCTCGCGATCGTGGTGGCCGGCGTGATCGCACGCAGCGGCTGGCAGATTCTGCGCCGAACGGTACCGGTCCTCGTGGACCGGAGGGCCCTGCACCCCGAGACGATTCGGCAGATCGTCACGGCGATGCCCGGCGTTGAAGGGGCGACCGAGATCCGGTCCAGGGGAAGGCCTGGCGAGGCGTTCGCGGAGCTCACGATCCGCGTCGATCCGCGCAAGAACGTGGGCGAGGCGCACGCGATCGCCGATTCGGTGGAGCGGCGGCTGAGGGCGGTCGAGGGCTTCTACGACGTCGTGGTCCACGTCGAGCCCGAAGCGGAGTGACTTCGCGTTGCTGAACGGGCTGCGGTCAGTGCCCGTCTTCGGCCGACCTCCAGAGACACCGGCGGTCGCCCCGGCCTTCGCACTCGACGTGGGAGATCGGGCCTTCGGCCGCACGGTAAAGCTCCATGCATCGCTCGAACGCCGCATTGAGCAGCAGGCAGCCCGTGTCCGAGCGGCACGCTCGGGCGAGGAGGCCGCCGTCCATCACGAGGCCGGGCGGCCGGACCTCGAGGTGCACGGTTCCGTCGGGAGCCAGCTGCCGCGCGATCCGATAGATGCCCCGCAGCCCCAGCCGTCGGCGCACCGCCGCGGGAAGGGCCGGAGAGATCGTTCGAGCCTTGCGGCGTCGTCGGGTCGCCTCGCTCTGCGCCAGCCGCCGACCGGCCGCGGTGAACACCTGCCGGGCATCGGGCCGCCGGCTGACCAGCTGGAAGAGCTCTCCGACCTCGCGGGCCGAAATCGATCCCCCGTCCCTGGACAGGGCGGCATAACGACGAATGTTCGCCTCCACCACCGGGCTCAGCCCCAACCTGCGGGGAAGGGACTGGTGGATGTCCTCGTTCTTGAGGTGCTCGGCCGGGATGTCGGCGTCACGTAGAGATTCCAGGAGCGCCAAACCCACTTCCGGGGCGACCTCGGCTGCGACCCACGTGACCGTGCTCATATTGAGGCGGAACCCTACCGAGAGTGATCCGGGGCGGCAAGCGTGAGCCACCTCCTGGCGCTGGCCCTGGGCACCCTCGTGCTGACGGCCGCCCGGTTCTTTCGCTGGCTCACGCCATCCGGCACGATGGCTGCCGCGGCCGTCGGCCTCGCCGTCCTGGTCGGCGCGGGCCCGTTCGGAGTCGTTCTGCTCCTGTTCTTCTTCCTCACCTCTTCCGTCCTCGTCCGTCTGCGGGCGGCCCGCACGGCCCGAACCGCCGACCGGGAGGGTCGGAATGGGGCTCAGGTGGTAGCCAACGGGGGCGTGGCGGCCGTGGCCTCTCTGGCCGCCCTGGCCGGCTGGGTTCCCGAGGCACAGTATGCGCTCGCCGGTGCGGTGGCCGCCGCCACGGCCGACACGTGGGCGACCGAGGTCGGGTCGGCCGGCGGCTGGCCGGTCTGGTCCGTGATCGGGCGAGGTCGCGTCCCGACCGGGACCTCGGGCGGAGTCTCCCTCCCGGGCACGTTGGCCGCCGCGGCCGGGGCGGTGGGCATCGGGCTCCTGGCCGCCCTCGCGGCGGAGCCGGTCGCCGCTCCCGATCTCGGCTGGGTGGGGCTGGCAGGGTTGGCGGGCATGGCCGGCATCTGGGCCGACTCCCTCCTCGGGGCGACCCTCGAGGGCCGCCTCGGGCTGCTAAACAACGATGGCGTGAACGTCGGCTGCACGGTGATCGGGGGGCTGCTCGGCTGGGCGCTGGGCACGGGGTGAGGAAGACTCGAACGTTGGCCGGTGGCGCGGTGTAATTCGGGCCGTCGGACCTGGAGGACGGGAACGGCACGCCATCAACGGGGAGAAAAGGCGATAGCATGACGCCGACGGGCGCGGACACCACGTACGCTGCCGAGCGGGTCGAGGCCAAGTGGCAGGCGTACTGGGAGGTCGAGGGCACGAACGAAATCGACCTGGATGGGGCCGAGCGTCCGTACTTCAACCTGATGATGTATCCCTACCCCTCGGCCGAGGGGTTGCACGTCGGCAACCTGTACGCCTTCACCGGGGCCGACATCAACGGGCGGTATCGAAGGCTCGCCGGCGAGGATGTCTTCGAGCCGATCGGGTTCGATGCGTTCGGGATCCACTCGGAGAACCACGCCCTGAAGGTCGGCGTCCACCCGATGAAGCTCATCCCGGCCAACATCGCGAACTTCGAGCGCCAGCTCCGGCGGGCCGGTCTCATGTACGATTGGACCCGGACCGTCGACACCACCGATCCCCACTACTACCGGTGGACGCAGTGGATCTTCATTCAGCTCTTGAAGGCAGGGCTGGCGGAGAAGAAGGAGGCGCCCGTCAACTGGTGCCCCTCCTGCAAGACGGTGTTGGCCAACGAGCAGGTGATCGGCGGACGCTGCGAGCGCTGCGGCGCCGCCGTCGGTCAGAGGCTGCTCAGCCAGTGGTTCTTCCGGATCACCGCGTACGCCGACCGCCTTCTGGACAACCTGGATTGGATCGACTGGTCGGAGACGACCAAGACGGCCCAGCGCAACTGGATCGGCCGCTCGGACGGTGCGAGGCTCTGGTTTCCGATCGGAGCTGGTGGGGCGGCCGGGGCCGGGGGGGCGGCCGGCCGAGAGCAGGCGATCGAGGTGTTCACCACGCGGGCGGACACGGTCTTCGGCGCCACCTTCCTGGTGCTCTCCCCCGAACACCCTCTCGTGGATGCGGTCACGGAACCGGGACGCCGGGAGGAGGTGGACGCCTACAGGGCAGCCACCGCCGCGCAGGACCTGACGGAGCGGCGCAAGACCGACAAGGCGAAGACCGGCGTGTTCACGGGCGGTTTTGCCCGCAACCCGGCGACGGGAGAGCGGATTCCGATCTGGATCGCGGACTATGTGCTGATGGATTACGGAACGGGGGCGATCATGAGCGTCCCCGCGCACGATCAGCGAGACTTCGAGTTCGCCACCGCGTTCGATCTTCCCATCGTGCCCGTGGTGGCTCCCGGGTGGAGCGTGGAGGGAGAGACCGACCTGGCTCGCGTGGGGCTGGAGCTCGGTTCGGAGGCGTTCGTGCAGCACACGCCCGACGAGGTGCTCATCAACTCCGGCCGCTTCAGCGGCATGACGGCGGAGGACGGCGGTCGGGCCATCATCGATTGGCTGGCGGAGAGCGAGCTGGCGGAGCCCGCCGTGAACTATCGCCTTCACGACTGGTGCATCTCGCGGCAGCGCTACTGGGGGCCGCCGATTCCGGTCATTTACTGTGACCGCTGTGGCACCGTGCCCGTCCCGGAGGAGGACCTACCCGTCCTGCTGCCGTACGTAGAGGACTTTCGGCCTCATGAAGGCGGGGTGTCGCCGCTCGCGCGGGCGGCGCAATTCGGTCGCGCGAGCTGTCCGGAGTGCGGAGCGGATGCCCGCCGCGAGACGGACGTCTCCGACACCTTCCTGGACAGCGCCTGGTACTTCCTGCGGTATCCCAGCACCGAGTTCGATGACCGGCCGTTCGATGCGGTCCGGACGCGAAAATGGCTGCCGGTCGCGAGCTACATCGGCGGCGAGGAGCATTCCGTCCTCCACCTGCTCTATTCGCGCTTCATCACGATGGTGCTGCACGACCTCGGGCTGCTGGAGTTCGAGGAGCCGTATAGCCGGTTCCGGAAGCACGGCCTGCTGGTCAGGGAGGGCTCGAAGATCTCGAAGTCGAGGGGCAACGTCGTCCTGCCCGACGACTACATCGATCGCTACGGGGCCGACACGTTCCGGACCTACCTGATGTTCCTCGGCCCGTACCAGGAGGGAGGGGACTTCCGCGACCGCGGCATCGCCGGTCCCGAGCGCTTCCTCCACCGGGTCTGGGACAGCGTGATGGCGGCGGTCGCGGCCGAGGCCGCGAGCTCGGAGGCGGAGGACCCCGAGGTGCGCAAGGCGCTCCACCGTACGATCCGGAAGGTGACCGGCGACCTCGACGACCTCGCGTACAACACCGCCATCGCGGCGCTCATGGACTATGTGAACGTGATCCGGGCGGAGGGTCGCACGCCGAGCCTGGCAGAGGTGCGCCCGCTGATCGTCATGCTGGCGCCGTTCGCGCCGCACATAGCGGAAGAGCTCTGGGAACGCATCGGCGAGCCGCCCAGCCTGTTCGCCCACGGTCGCTGGCCGGCGTACGAGCCGGCCCTGCTGGAGGAGGATGAGGTCGACCTTCCCGTCCAGGTCAACGGTAAGCTTCGCGCGACGGTCCGGGTGATCCGCGGAGCGAGCGAGGATGCCGTCCGGGAGGCGGCCCTGCGGGAGGAGAACGTCCGCCGCCACCTCGAGGGAAACGCGATCCGCAAGGTGGTCCACGTGCCGGACCGTCTGATCAACCTCGTGGTCGGCTAGGCGCGCCCCGAGCCGGGCGCCGCCGAGCCAGCTACCGCCGCCCTCCCCCTACCAGGAGACCTTCCCCTCCTGCGAGGTGTCGATCGCCGCCCCGCTCGGCCCCTCGCCGAACAGGAACGACTTGAGATTGGTGATGAGGAAGGTGCGGGCGTTCCGGTCCTGGACGTTCAGGCCGTAGTGGTTGATCAGCAGCATCTGATGGTGCTTCCAGGCCTCCCAGCACTCGCGGCAGATCTCCCTGGCGATGCGCTGGCCGAGCTCGTCCGGGAACGGGGCGGTACCCAGCGCCGCCACCGCGTCTCGCTCGCAGCGGGCGCATCGGATCGGGGCCGTTGCCTCCGGGCTGATCTCGGTCATCCCTCTCTTCTCCGGGTCTGGCGGGCGTCGGCTCTCAGATCGGTACCGTGAGCACCGAGCATGGCGCGCTACGCAGCGCCATCCCGGTCACGTGTCCCATGAGAGCCCGCTCGGTTCTCTTCCTCAGGTGGGTCTTGCCGATCACGATCAGGTCCGCCTGCTCGCTCTGCAGCGTGGCCAGGATCTGTCGCGCCGGCTGACCCCTGGCCACCCTGACCTGGATGTCGATCTCGTCACGATACTCGGCCGGAATCCGTCCGAGCGCCTCCCTGCGGGCGCTCGACTCTGCCTTTCGCAGCGTCTCCTCCGTCTGATAGGGGGAGCTGGCGGCGCGCAGGAAGCCCTGGAAGGTCTTCGGCAGCACGTGCAGCACGACCAGACGGCCGCCCAGGTGGGTCGTGATCCAGCCCGCCACGCGACCGACGGGCTCGGATCCCTCCCTGAGGTCGAGAGGTGCCAGCACCGTGAACTCGCCGGTGACCTCGGTGGGCCGGAAGATGAGGATCGGGAGGTCCACGCAGTCGCACACCCTCTCCGCCACCGCATCGTACCGCTCCCAGGGCCAGATCCGCTTCTCGTGAGCGGCCAGCACGACGAGCTGGGCCTCCGAGCCGGCCGCGGCGCCGGCGAGCTCCTCCACGAAGTCGCCGGAACGCACCACGACCTCCGCGGTCGGGCAGATCTCCTGTGACAGCAGCTCGAGGTTGGCCTGCGCGTCCTGCTCTGCTTCCCCGGGATCCACCTTTCCCGTCAGGGACTGGCGCACTTCCGACGAGGAGTGGACTTCCGGCAGCGGGTGAAACAGGATGATCTCGGCCTGCGGAAAGGCCGTCACGGTCCAGCGCAGCGAGCGGACGGACCGTTTCGAAAAGTCGATGACGACGAGGATGCGATCGTACATGGCGGCGAGCCAAGTTACCGTTCCGCCTCGGCTTCCGCACCCGTTCGCGCACTCCTCGCCAGCAGGCTGTCCACCGCCTCCCAGGGAGGCATGCGGCGCGCCGACTCGATCACCTCGGCGATGGCGCCGCGCAGATCACCGCTCGCTTCGTAGATCGCCTCGAAATCGTCGAGGCGAGAGTAGTAGAGGACGCGGGCGAGAAGCCAGGCGTTGTTCAGTCGCTCGCTGTCGAGGGAGCCGTATCGATCCGACCTCAGCTCGGGCTTGATCCTTTCGAACTCCAGCGCTCCCCAGCGGAGGGCGGCGGCCTTGCGTTCCCTCATTCGCTCCGGCGGCAGCGGCATCCCGTACACCGCCTCCAGGCTGTCGACGAGCCGGTTGAAGAACCGCCCAAACACCCTGGTGTCGTGCCAGCGGTCACGAGCCAGCTGGCAGCTGTCCTCATCCTGGACGGCACGGCAGTAGAAGGCGATCGCGCCCCGGTGGCCGACGAAGTTGGCGAAGCTCTCGTTGAAGTGAGCCTGACCGGCCGGGAAGAAGGTGGTATGGGTGATCTCGTGGATCACCGTGTCGACGAGGGCCAGACTGTCTGCGCGCAGCGTCGTCGACAGCAGCGGGTCCGGCAGCCAGCCGAGCGTGCTGAAGGCGGAAGAAGGGCGCACCCAGACATCGAACCCCTGCTCCTCCAGCCGAGCGGCATCCGTCAGGGCACGATCGAAGTGGAAGTAGCCGCGGTAGGGCACTCGGCCGACGATGGGAAACCACCAGGTCTTCCAGATCAGCTGGAACTCGGGCGCGGCCGAGACGACGAGCAGCAGGGTATCGGAGCGGACCGGAGCGTAGCTGGTGAAGCTCTTGCCGGCGTCCAGCCCCAGCCCTCGCTGGGCGAACGCACGCGCGTCCTCCACCAGACGAAGCTTCGCGCGCATGACGGGCGGCGTCGTCGTGTCGTGCACGACATCGGGGATCGGTCGGCGGTCGCGGAGGATCTTGGCCTCCTCCCACCCGGCCCGGAGCACGTATCCGGGAGAGCAGGCCCCGAACACCGCCGGCAGCACGGCCAGGCAGGCGGCCGAGATCGAAAGGGCGGAGGGCGTCCTGGTGACGGAGCGGTTCATTCGTGCTCCTACAGCCGGCGGCTGCGACGGATCCCCGCGCGGAAGGGGACGAACCGGATCCTGGACGCGGGGTATCCGAGGGGTCCCCGAAGCGCGCGGTGAGCTGTGCCGGATGCGGGAGTGCGAGAAGATGGACAAGGATGCGGGCAGGAACCGGCCACCGGATGCCGACACCGTGCGCGCTCAACTGCTCCACCTGGCGAACCTCATCCGGCGGCTGGAGGAGGAGGGGGCGCTGCTGCGCGCGATCCCGCTGCTGCTCCGGCGTCTAGGCGATCTGCGACGAGTGCTGTTCGACTACGAGGTCCGGGTCACCGAGCGGCTTCTGCCGATCGAAGACCCGTTGGAGCGGGAATCGCGCAAGATCGTTCGTGAGGCACGATCGCGGGAGCAGGAGTTGGCGGAGGAGTGGGGGCGCTCGTTCGAGGTCGACCGTCGGGACGAGGATGGGGATGGGTCGATCTGACGCCTCGGGAAGGCTCAGGCGCGCCTGACGTAGTGTAGCTGCTCTCGGACCCGATCCCGCCGATACGTCCGGTCCGGTCCGTCCCCGTCGCTGCGATACCGCTTGTACGGCCTTCCGACCCGACGGTAACTGTCGCTCACCCCCGCTCCTCGGAACACGCCCTCGATGACGTCGGGCCCGAGGAGTCCTTCGTCGTTGTAGCTCAGCAGCACGTGCCTGGCGTCCGCCCGGTCCAGCAGCTCCCGCAACGCCGCTTCGCACCGATCCCGGCGGCACCAATCCGACCGCAGAGCATCGTCGGGGATGAGACCGGTCTTGCCACGCAGCTGCGGTGCGTGGCTCCAGCCCGAGGCGATGAGCTCCGGGATGTGGTAGTAAGCCGGATACTGCCTCGCGTTGTAGGGTGGATCCAGGTAGAGCAGGTCAACCGTCCCGACGCTCGCCACCCGCCGCACGGCGTCGCCCAGGAACGCCGTGGAGGCGGGCGTGCCATCACGCCGGGGCGCCGGGCGGAGCGGTCGCAGGTCCAGCGGCCGCAGCGCGTTGGGCTGCCAGGACTTGACGAACGAGGCATAGACACCGGTGGTGTTGGCGACCCGGTCGGCCGCCTCGACCAGGGTGGCGATCAGAAACTGGGATTCGGCGTCGCCCAACCGGCGATCCGCCGCCCAGTCGGCGATCCGGTGACGTATCGCATCGATGGATCCCGCGTTCTCGGGCGTGAAGTACATTCTCCCATGACGACGCCCGGCTCGGCCGGCGGGCGAGTAGTGCTCGCTGATGAAGCCGCGCGCGCCGGGAAGATCGGACAGGTGGGCCCGGATTCGTGCGTACGTGATCGTTGCCTTCGGACCCGCGCCCTCCGACCCGTCCAGCAGCCGGGCAGGGAACCGCGGGGTGCGGTCGAGCTCCACGCGAGCCACCTGGAGCGCGTACGAGAACGCCATCAGGTCCCCGGCGTGCACCGTCCAGCCGTCGCTCTTCAGCGCACGGCTCACGCTCGCGGTCCCCGCGAACGGGTCGCAGGCGATGCCGCCCGACGGCTGCAGCCGCCGCACCGTTTCGAGGATGAAGGGGATCAGGCGGGTCTTGTTGCCGATATACCGCACCGCGTCTCGGGCCTAGGAGCCGGTCCGAGGGATGGTTCGGGCCGCGTCGCCGGCCTCTCCGCTCCCGGTCGACGATGCCGTGCGCCCGATGAGGTCGGGCTTCGGGCCGAGGCTGAACCAGAAGAGGCAGCCGATGATCGGGCAGAGGAGCACGACCACCGACCAGAGGGTCTTCTCCCGGCGGCTGGCGTTCGAGGAGAGCGTCATGCCGATCGCCCAGATGTCGAGGACGAGCAGCGCAGCCACCAGGACGACCCGTGCATCGATGCGCGATGCGGCGTCGAGCAGGTCGCTCATGATGCGGCGGCCGTGGCGGGGGCGAACTGCAGCTTGTGCAAGCGGGCGTAAAGCCCGCCCGTGCGCAGAAGCTCGGCGTGCGTCCCGGCCTCCCGGATCCGGCCGTGGTGGATGACCAGGATGCGATCGGCGTTCTGGATCGTCGACAGGCGGTGCGCCACCACGATGCTGGTGCGCCCCTTCATCAGCTCTTCGAGAGCACGCTCGATCTGGGCCTCGATCTCCGAATCCACCGAGCTCGTCGCCTCATCGAGCAGCAGCACCTGTGGGTCGCCGGCGAGAGCGCGCGCGAAGCTGAGCAGCTGACGCTCGCCCACCGAGAGCTTGCTGCCCCGCTCGCCCAACTCCTGCCGGTATCCGGCGGGAAGCCGCGTCAGGTGGCGATCGATCCCGACCCGCGCGGCCGCGTCGCGCATCTTCGCTTCGGTGACGTGGGCTCGGTCGAGCCGGATGTTGTCGGCGGCGCTTCCCGTGAACAGATAGACATCCTGAAGTACCAGCCCCATGTGGGATCGGAGGTCGCGCGTCGGAATCTGCCGGATGTCGGTGCCATCGAGCAGGATCCTGCCCCGCTGCGGCTCGTAGAAGCGCATGATCAGGTTGATGATCGTGGACTTGCCGGCGCCGGTCGGCCCGACGATCGCCAGGCGCTCCCCCGGTTCGGCCACGAAGCTCACGTCTTCGAGCACCCACTCCGGCACCTCGTCCGCGGGCTCCGCACCTCCCGGTTCGAGCGTCCTCATCTCCGGGGCGGAGAGCGGCGTGCCGTCGGGGGTCTCCGCGTCGAGCGCCTCCGGCGTGTCGGGATCCACCAGCGCCGGCTCTTCCCGCCCCAGGCCAGGCGTCTCCGTGCGGTCCTCGGACGCCGCCGAGCTCGGCGCTCCGAGGGCCGGGGCATCCTCGATCCGTCGGTCGCGATAGCGAAACCAGACGTTCTGGAACTCGATCCGGCCCTGCGCGCGACGCGGGAGTCGTACGGGACGGGTCGGCTCCGGGATGCCCGGTTCCTCATCGAGCAGCCGAAAGATTCGTTCGGAGCTGGCCATGGCGCTCTGCAGGATGTTGTACTTCTCGGACAGGTCCTGGATCGGGCGGAAGAACCGACGAGCGTACTGCAGGAAGGCCGCGATCACTCCGATGGTGACCGTGCCTTCCAGGGCCTGTGCTCCGCCGTACCAGATGATGAGCGCCAGCGCCACGGATGCCAGAAGCTCGACGACCGGGAAGAAGAGCGCGTAGTAGGTGATCGAGCGCAGATGGGCTTCCAGATGGTCCTGGTTGAGCTCGGCGAAGCGCCCCTTCGTCGGCTGCTCGATCCCGAACAGCTGCACCACCGACATGCCGCTGATCCGCTCTTGAAGGAAGGCGTTGATGCGGGCGAGACGGAGCCGGATATCCCGGTACGCCTCTCGTACCTTGACGCGGAAGAACCAGGCCGAGAGGAAGACGGCGGGAAGCACGGCGAACGTGACCAACGCCAGGCGCCAGTCGAGGGCGAGCATAGCGCCGACGATGAACAGCAGGGTGAAGACGTCCCCGAAGATGGTCACCACTCCGGTGGTGAACATCTCGTTCAGCACCTCCACGTCGCTGGTGACCCGCGTCATGATCCGGCCGACCGGGTGGCCATCGAAGTAGGCGAGCTGCAGACGTTGCAGGTGGCCGAAGATCTCGCCGCGCAGGTCCTTCATCACGCGCTGGCCGATCCACGTCGTCAGCAGCGTTCTCGCATACTCCAGGGCGGCGGAGAGCGCCAACGCCGCTGCGTAGGCGCCCGCCAGCCCGACCAGCAGACGGAAGTCACCGCGCGGGATCGCCTCGTCGATCGCGATCTTGGTGAGCCACGGACCGACCAGCTCGAGTCCGGATGCCAGGACGAGCATCACGACGGCGACGACGACGTTGCGGCGGTAGGGTCGAAGGTGACCGAGGAGCCGCCGCATGAGCCGCGCGTCGTACGCCTTTCCTAGCGGGTCTTCCTCCCGAATCGGGCCCTCCGGCGCCAGCTGCATGGCGAAAACAATAGCACGCCCTCCAGCCCGCGGCCATCTGGCCTGGCGGCGGCGCTCCACACGCGCGGTCCCCCGTGCCGGGCGGACGATGGAGGTTGACGGGAAGCCGGCGGCAGGGTATCATACAAACGTATGAATGACACGGTCAACGAGGTTTCCGATACGCGAATGGCGCTGCTCGCGACCGCGCGCCGGCTGTTCGCTGCCCGCGGGTACCGGGGAGCGTCGATCCGGGCCATCACGGGTGAGGCGGGGGCGAACCTGGGCGCGGTGACGTACCACTTCGGCTCGAAGGCGAAGCTGTACCATACCGTGCTGGAGGAGGCGTTCGCTCCGTTTCGAGCCAGGCTGCGCGCGGCGGCGGCAGAGGACGGCCGCCCGCTGGAGCGCGTGGAGGCGTTCATCCGCGCCTTCTTCGAGTACCTGTTCGATCACGAGGAGCTGCGGGGGCTGGTTCTCCAGGAACTGGCCGTGCCGGGTCCGGTCCCCGAGCCCGTTCTCCGGACGGTCCAAATGAACTTCGGCGTGCTGACGCGCCTCGTGGAGGAGGGCCAGGCCGAGGGCGAGATCCGGTCGGGCGAGCCGGCCCTCCTCGCCCTGGCGTCGGCCACCCAGCCGGTGGCGCTGAATCTCGTGCGGCCGGTCCTGGAGCAGGCGGGCGCCGTGAGCTTCACGAGCCCCGAGGCCCGTGCGCGGCTCGTGGACAATGCGATTCGGTTCGTGCTTGCCGGGCTCGCGGCGCCGGCGAGCGGCGGGGGCGACGGATGAGGCACCGGGCAGCCGCGGTCGTAGTGACGGTGCTTCTCCTCGTAGCGCTGGCGGGCTGGCTCCTCCTGCGGCCGGCCGCGGCGGTCTCCACGATCCTGGCTGCCGGGACGGTGGAGGCGCGCGAGTCGGATCTCGGCTTTCGGACCGCCGGCCGAATCGAGCTCATGGCCGTGGACGAGGGCGAGGTGGTTACGGCAGGCGAGCTGCTGGCGGCGCTCGACGACACGGAACTGGAGGCCGGGTTGGCGGTCGCCCGAGCTCAGGCGTCGGCAGCGCGGGCCACCCTGGACGAGCTGACCCGAGGCTTCCGGACCGAGGAGATCGAGGAAGCCCGCGCGGCGATGCGGGCGGCGTCGCGCCGGCTCGACGACGCGCGCAGGGACCTGGAGCGGGCCAGGAACCTGTTCTCCGATGGCGCCATCAGTCAGCAGGCGCTGGACGACCGGGAGACGGCGCTGACGCTGGCGGACGCGGAGGCCGAGGGGGCCGGCGAGCGACTGCGCCTGCTGGAGAGCGGGATTCGGTCGGAACGCGTCGCGGCGCAGCGCGCGACGCTGTCGGCCGCGGAGGCCGAGGTCGAGCGGGTGGCGGCCCTCCTGGCGTACACCCGAATCATGGCGCCCTTCGCCGGCGTCATCACCATCCGCCATCGCGAGCCGGGGGAGGTGGTGGCCGCCGGAGCGCCGGTCCTTACCCTGATGAACCCTGGGGACCGGTGGGTTCGGATCTACGTTCGGGCCGACCGTGTCGGCCGGCTGTCGATCGGTCAGGTCGCCCGCATCACCGCCGACGCCTACCCGGACCGTTCGTACACGGGCCGCGTCGCGTTCATCGCCAGCGAGGCCGAATTCACCCCTCGCGATGTCCAGACGGCCGAGGAGCGCGTAAAGCTCGTCTACCGGGTCAAGGTCAGGGTGGAGGGCGATCCCGACCTCGACCTCAAGCCCGGGCTGGCGGCGGACGTCCGGTTCGATACGGACGAGCGCTGAGCGCCGCGAAAGCCTCGGAGGACCGGCGGCAGGATGGGCAGCCCGGCGATCTCGCTCCGCGGCCTCACGCGGCGGTTCGGAGAGAACCTCGCGGTTCGTGATCTCCGGTTCGACATCCTGTCCGGTGAGCTGTTCGGGATCGTCGGTCCGGATGGCGCGGGCAAGACGACGACCCTCCGCATGCTGGCGGGCGTGCTCCGACCCAGCGAGGGAGATGCGATCGTCCAGGGGGCGTCGGTCACCGATCGTCCCGAGACGATCAGGCCGCACATCGCCTACATGTCACAGCGTTTCGGCCTCTACGAGGAGCTCACCGTCCGCGAGAACATCCTCTTCTACGCCGACCTGTACCGGGTGCTGCGTGATGACCTGCCGGCCCGGCTCGAGCGCCTCTACCGGTTCTCCGGGCTGGGCGCGTACGAGCGCCGGCTGGCCGGGGCCCTCTCGGGCGGCATGAAGCAGAAGCTCGGGCTCTGCTGCGCCCTCGTGCACGAGCCCCGTATCCTCCTCCTCGACGAGCCCACCTTCGGGGTCGACCCGATCTCGCGTCGCGACCTCTGGCTCATCGTCCACGAGATGGTGGCCCGCGGAACCACCGCCGTCGTGAGCACGGCCTACCTGGAGGAAGCCGAGCGCTGCGACCGGGTGGCCCTCCTCCACGAAGGATCGCTTGTGGGCCTCGATCCGCCGCAGCTTCTGCAGGCGTCACTGAAGGCCGAGGTGATCGAGCTCCGGGTCGACCGGCCGCGGCGCGCGACGGAGCGTCTGGCGGGGGCGCCGGGCGTGAAGAGCGCGTCGCCGTTCGGTGAGGGTGTCCGGCTCGTTCTGGAGCCGGGCGCCGATCCGGCGGTGTATGCAGCCGAGCTCGAGCACTCCGGCCTCGCCGTGGCCGGCATCGAGCGCGCGCGTCCATCGCTCGAGGATGTGTTCGTCGAGCTCGTGGGGCAGGCGCGCCGATCCGGCGCCGTAGCTCCCGTCTCCGGCTCCGGGCCGACAGGGCCCGGTTCGGGGTGACCGCGTGCCCGAGCCGACCGAACCGACCCGCCCGGCCGCGGCGGCCGCCGCTGTCTCCGTCTCGCGCCTCACCAAGCGTTTCGGCTCGTTCACCGCGGTGGATGAGGTTTCCTTCGAGGTGAGCGAGGGGGAGATCTTCGGCTTCCTCGGACCGAACGGCGCGGGCAAGACGACGACCATCAAGATGCTGGCCGGGCTGCTCCGGCCGTCGTCGGGGGAGGCCGAGATCGCCGGCCACAGCATCCTGGGCGACCGGGAAAAGCTGAAGACGAGCATCGGCTACATGTCCCAGCTGTTCTCGCTGTACGCCGACCTCACGGTCGAGGAGAACATCGATCTGTTCGCCGGACTCTACGGCGTCCGGGGAGACCGCCTGGCCGAGCGCAAGGCCTGGATTCTCGATATGGCCGGGCTCGGCGCACACCGGCGGCGGCTCACGGCGGAGCTGGCGCTGGGCTTCAAGCAGAGGCTGGCGCTCGGCTGTGCGGTGGTTCACCGACCCGAGATCCTGTTTCTCGACGAACCGACCTCCGGCGTGGATCCCTTGGCCCGCCGATCCTTCTGGGGCCTGATCTACGAGCTGTCCGAGTCGGGAACCACGGCCATCGTCAGTACCCATCACATGGAGGAGGCGGAGTACTGCCACCGGCTGGCGCTGATGAACCGTGGCCGCCTGATCGCCCTCGACACGCCCGCCGGGTTGCGCCGCGCGATGACCGAGCCGCTCCTCGAGCTCGAGACGGCCGAGGCGCCGCGCGCGGTGGAGGCCGTGACCGGTCTCCCCGGGATCCTCGAGGCCTCGATGTTCGGCCGGGAGGTGCACGTCCTTGCGGCGGACGAGGCGAGCGCCCGCTCGACCCTGCGGGAGGCGCTGGACCACGCCGGCCTCGAGGCACGGATCCGCCGCATCGAGCCGGCGCTCGAGGATGTGTTCGTGGCCCGGGTTCGGCAGGCGGAGGAGTCGGCATGAGCCGACGGCGCCTGCTCGCCATCGCTCGCAAGGAGCTGACGCAGCTCGCACGCGACCCGCGCAGCCTCGTCCTGGCGTTCCTGCTCCCCGTGCTGCTCGTCCTCGTCTTCGGCTACGCCATCACCCTCGACGTTCGGGACATCCGGCTCGGCGTGCTCGATCTGGACGGGACGCAGGAGAGCCGTCGGTTGGTCGACCGGTTCGAGAAGTCGGGGTACTTCTCGGTCGCGCGGCGGTCCGGGCGGTATGGTGACGTGGATGGGCTGCTGCTCCGCGGCGAGGTAACGGCCGTGCTGGTAGTACCGAGGGATTTCGCGGCCGATCTGGCTGCCGCTCGCTCCGCGCCCGTTCAGCTCCTCCTCGACGGAAGCGACGCCAACACCGCCACGATCGCCGCGGGGTACGCGGATGCGATCGTGGCCCGAAACGGGGCCGATCGGCGTCCGGATCGGAGTTCACCGATCCCGCTGGTGATCGATGCGCGCGTCTGGTACAACCAGACGCTCGAGAGCCGGAACATGATCGTTCCGGGCCTCATTGCGGTCCTGATGTCGATCATTGCGGCCATGCTCACCTCCCTCACGATCGCCCGCGAGTGGGAGCGGGGGACGATGGAGCAGTTGATCGCCACGCCGGTGCACCGCCTCGAGGTCATCTTCGGCAAGCTCCTGCCCTATGTCGGCATCGGGCTCACAGATGTGGCCCTGGCCTCCGCCATCGGAGTGGTGCTGTTCGACGTTCCCTTGCGGGGCAGCATCGGCGTGCTGCTGCTGACGACGCTCCTCTTCCTCCTCGGAGCGCAGGGCCTCGGCATCTACCTCTCAGCCGCCCTCCGGTCCCAGGTGCTCGCCACCCAGGCCGCGATCATGGTGACCTACGTCCCGGCTCTCCTGCTCTCCGGGTTCATCTTCGCGATCGCCAACATGCCGGTGGTGCTGCGCGTGATCTCCTACGCCGTGCCGGCGCGCTACTTCATCGAGGTCACCCGCGGCGTTTTCCTGAAAGGCGTCGGCCTCGAGGAGCTGCTGGGCGCCACGCTCGGCCTGGCGGCCTACTCGCTGATCGGTCTCGGTCTGGCCGTCCGCGCCTTCCGCAAGGAGATCGCATGAACCTGCCCTCGGCCTTCCGCATCCGTCACATCGTGCGCAAGGAGGTGCGCCAGCTGCTTCGCGATCCGCGCTCCCGGCCGATCCTCTTCGTGGCCCCGGTGGTCCAGCTTCTCCTCTTCGGATACGCGGTGAACACCGACGTGCGCGACACGCGCCTGGCACTGCTGGATCACGACCGCACCGCCGCCTCCCGCGAGTTGATCGACCGGATGACCGCCGCCGGGTACTTCCGCGTCGTGCGCCGCGTCGACTCGCCGGCCGGCCTGGTCGCGAGCCTGGAGCGAGGTGACGCCACGGTGGCGCTGGAGATCCCGCCGACCTTCAGCCGTGACCTCGCCGCCGGGCGCGGAGCGCGCGTCCAGCTGTTGGTGGACGGCACTGACTCGAACACCGGGACGATCGCCCTCGGCCACGCCCGCCGGATCCTCACCGACTTCGGATCGAGGTCGCGTGCTCCCTCCGCAGCCGGCGGTGGTCCCGCGCTGGAGCCGCGCGCCTGGTTCAACCCCGCGCTGGAGAGCCGCGTGTACAACGTCCCCGGGGTCATCGGGGTCCTGATTCTGCTCATGTCCCTGCTGCTCACCTCCTTCAGCGTGGTCCGCGAGCGGGAGCTGGGCACCCTGGACCAGCTGCGGGTCAGCCCCGTGCGGCCGGCGGAGCTGATTCTCGGAAAGACGATCCCGGTGACCGTCGTGGCGCTGATCGATCTGGTCGTGATCGTCGCCGTCGGCACCGCCTGGTTTCGGATCCCGCTCCGCGGCTCCTTTCTCGTCCTGCTGGCCGCGAGCCTGCTGTTCATCCTCACCGGGCTCGCCGCGGGTCTCCTCATCTCGACCATCTCCAAGACGCAGCAGGAGGCGTTTCTGACCATGTACCTGGTGCTCCTGCCCTCGATCATCCTCTCCGGCTTCTTCTTTCCGATCCAGTCGATGCCCGGGATGTTCCAATGGCTCAGCTACCTGAACCCGCTGCGCTACTTCCTGGTGATCGTGCGCGCCGTCTTCCTGAAGGGAGTGGGCTGGGTGGAGTTGTGGCCCCAGTTCGCGGCGATCCTCGCTCTGGGGGTCGCCGGCGTCGGTGTGGCCATCCGAAGGTTCGCGCGCAGCCTCGCCTGACCGCGGGCGACCGCCTGGCTCCGGCCGCTGCCTCACCCCATCATCGCCACATGAAGGAGCCGATCCGAGTCCGAGGTGCCCGACAGCACAACCTGAAGGGGATCGATCTCGACCTTCCCCGGACGAGCCTCACGGTGGTCACCGGGCCATCCGGGTCCGGGAAGTCCAGCCTGGCGTTCGACACCCTCTACGCCGAGGGTCAGCGCCGCTACGTGGAGTCGCTCTCCACGTACGCCAAGCAGTTCCTGGAACGGATGGAGAAGCCCGCCGTCGACCGGCTGGAGGGGGTGAGCCCCGCCGTTGCCATCGACCAGCGCAACTCGGTCCGGACGAGCCGCTCCACCGTGGGCACGGTGAGCGAGGCGTACGACTTCATGCGCCTTCTCTGGTCCAGGATCGGGACGACCTACTGCCCGGATTGCGAGGTGGCCGTTCGACCCGACACGGTGGCCTCGGCGGCGGATCGCATCCTGGCCCTGGAGCCGGGCACCGGATGGCAGATAGCGTTCCCGTTCCGGTTCAGCGATCGGGTCTCCCACGAGCTGGCGGCGGCCAATCTCCTCGCCCAGGGCTACCTGAGGGTGATCGCCGACGGTCGGGAGGTGTATCTGCCGGACCTCGCGGACGAGGCGGAGCGGCCGGCGCTGACCTCGGCGCGGGAGCTCCTCGTCGTCGTGGACCGGTTCCGTGTCGATCCGGCCGAGCGTGAGCGGCTCACCGACTCGCTCGCGGCCGCGTTCGCCGAGGGAGAAGGCCGGGCCGTCGTGCTGCCGGCCGCCGACGCCCGTGCGGCAGCCGATCGGCTGTCGTTCAGCGAGACCCATCGGTGCTCGGGTTGCGGTCGCGAGTTCCCGGTGCCGGACCCGCGGCTGTTCAGCTTCAACCATCCATCCGGCGCCTGCCCGGAATGCAACGGTTTCGGGGCAACGCTGGAGTACGACCTCGATCTCATCGTTCCGGATCCGCATCGGAGCCTGGCGGACGGTGCGCTCGATCCCTGGACGAAGCCGCGCTACGAGCGAGAGCGAGCCGAGGTCGAGCGCTACGCCCGCCGCCATCGCCTCGACCTTACGGCGCCATGGAGGGATCTGCCCGAACCCGCTCGTCAGGAGCTCGTTCACGGCGGCCGCGACTTCCGAGGGGTGTTGCCGTTTCTGCGCTCCCGTGAGCGAAAGCGATACAAGCAGTACATCCGCGTGTTCCTCCGCCAGTACCAGCGGCCGCGATCCTGCCCTGCCTGCGGCGGCAGGCGGCTTCGCCCGGAACCCCTGTTCGTGCGGGTGGGCGGCCTCGATATCGCCGCTGCAGCGGCGCTGGAGGTCGCCGAGCTGCGGCAGTGGCTGATCGGCCTCGAGCTCGGCCCGTTCGAGCGCGGCGTGGCGCGCACGGTTCTGGAAGAGCTGGCGGGCAGGCTGCGCTTCCTCGACGAGGTCGGCCTGGGGTACCTGACGCTGAACCGGCAGGCCCGCACGCTCTCGGGCGGCGAGATGCAGCGTCTGCGGCTGGCCAGCTGCCTGGCGAGCCGGTTGGTCGACACGCTGTACGTGCTGGACGAGCCGACGATCGGACTCCACCCGCGGGACGTGGGCAGATTCCTCGATGTGCTCGTCCGGCTACGGGATCTCGGCAACACCGTGCTCGTGGTCGAGCACGAGCCGGCGGTGCTCGCGGCGTCGGATCACATCGTCGAGCTCGGCCCCGGCGCCGGTGAGCGGGGTGGCGAGGTCGTGTTCGAAGGCGATTGGGCGGCGCTGCTGACCTCCGACACCCTCACCGGGCAGTCGCTCCGGGCTCCGCTTCGCCAACGGGCCCGTCGGCGGAGCCCCAGCGGCCGGCTGCGGCTTCGCGGCGGGTGCCTCCACAACCTCCGGGGGCTGGACGTCGATGTGCCGCTCGGCGTGCTCACCGCGGTGACCGGCGTCTCCGGTTCCGGGAAGTCGACTCTCGTCCATGACCTGCTCTTCCGGGGCCTGGAGAGCGAGCTCGGACGCGCGACGTCGGCCAAGTTGCACTTGGGGGAGCGCGTCGGGACCTTCGATTCGCTGGAAGGCGCCTCGGCCCTGGACGATGTCGTCCTGGTCGATCAGACGCCGATCGGGCGTACCCCGCGCTCGAACCCGGTCACCTACATCAAGGGCTTCGCCGACATCCGCCGTCTGTTCGCCGAGCAGCCGCTGGCCCGCAGGATGGGGTATCGACCCCGCGACTTCAGCTTCAACACGGCCGGCGGCCGATGCGAAGCCTGCAAGGGGGCGGGCCAGGAGCTGGTCGAGATGGTGTTCCTGGCCGACGTGGCCCTGGAGTGCGACGTCTGCCGCGGGTCCCGCTACCGCAGCGAGATCCTGGAGGTGCGCTATCGGGGGCTGAGCATCCGCGAGGTACTGGATCTGACGGTCGACGAAGCGATTCGCTTCTTCCTTCGACAGGACCGGATCGGGGAACGGCTGTGGCAGCTGCAGCGGGTCGGGTTGGGCTATCTGCGCCTCGGGCAGCCGGCGACCACGCTGTCCGGCGGCGAGGCCCAGCGGCTGAAGGTGGCGCGAGAGCTGGCGGCCAGACGCGCGGTCGCGAGGCGCCTGTATATCCTGGACGAGCCGACGGTAGGTCTCGGCGTGAGCGAGGTGGGCCGGCTGGTCGACGTTCTGGAGGAGCTGGTGGATGTCGGGGGCTCCGTCCTGGTCGTGGAGCACAATCTGGAGGTGGTCTCGCGGGCCGATTGGGTGATCGACCTCGGCCCGGAGGCGGCCGCCGGCGGAGGGCGCCTGGTCGCCGAGGGTCCTCCGGAGGCCGTCGCCGGTGTGGAGGGATCCCACACGGGCCGTCACCTTCGCGCCTTCCTCCAGGCGGGGCGAGCTCCGGCAGCAGCCGCGGGCCGCGCCGCTACGAGCCGGTCCCGCGACGGGCACGCCGGTTGACCCGGCCCCGTCTCTCGATCCTCCTGCCCTGCCGCGACTCGCACGCCTTTCTGGGCGGCTGCCTGGCCAGCCTCCGCGCTCAAACGCTGGCGGAGTTCGAGGTTCTCGCCGTCGACGATGCGTCCACCGATGGGACGCGCCGTTGCCTCGAGCGTTGGGCCCGCCGGGATGCACGGGTCCGGGTGCTCGCCGGCGAGGGGCGCGGCATCACGGCCGCCCTCACCCTGGCGGCGGATCGAGCGGCGACGGGAATGCTGGCGAGGATGGATGCGGACGACATGGCGCACCCGCGGCGCCTCGAGCTTCAGTGGCGCTTTCTCGAGCAGCGGACCGACGTGGCAGCGTGCGGCACCGGCGTCCGGTACTTCCCGCGCCACCGTATGGGATCCGGCTACCGTCGGTACGAAGCCTGGCTGAACTCGCTCCACGATCCCGAAGCGATCGACCGGGACCTGTTCGTCGAGTGTCCGCTGGCCCATCCCACCTTGATGATCCGGGCCGAGGCGCTTGGCGAGGTCGGCGGGTATCGGGAATGCGGGTGGCCCGAGGACTACGACCTGGTGCTCCGCCTCCATCGGGCGGGTCGGCGGCTGGCCAACCTGCCGGAGGTCCTGCTGCGCTGGCGTATCGTGGCCGACCGCCTTTCGATGCGGTCGAGCCGCTACTCTGCCGCCGCGTTTCGCCGCTGCAAGGTGCACCACCTTCTCCGGGGCTACCTGCCGCCGGGACGGCCGGTGGTGGTGTGGGGTGCGGGCCGCGTCGGGAAGCCCCTGGCCCGTGAGCTTCTTCGACATCAGCTTCAGCCGGCGGCGTTCGTGGATCTGGACCCGCGAAAGATCGGAGAGGAGATCCACGGGGCCGTGGTGCACCCTCCCGCCTGGCTGAGCGACCGGCAGAGCCCGCGCCCGTTCGTGCTCGCGGCCGTCGGATCGCCCGGTGCGAGGGAGGAGATCCGCGAGTCGCTGGACGGAATGGGCTACGAAGAGAGGGTCGACTACCGGGCGCTCGCCTAGGGACGCCGCCGTCGTGTCCCGCCTGCAGCATCCCGCCGCCGCGCCAGCGAACGGCTGAAAACGCAGGCACGGAGCGGCGTCACCAGCCCCGGCGGACGTTCGCGCCGCCCCAGCGCCGCGGTTAGATTTCCACCCGGTCGGACCGGGGTCTTCCGGGCCTGCCCGCGGGCCGGGAGAGCCCGTCGCGGGGCCCACTCCATTCGGGGATTCATCCCCTCGTATCCGCTGAATACAGGGCGAG
>CAZEBA010000010.1:0-83701 GCA_964510615.1 uncultured Gemmatimonadota bacterium | reverse complement strand
CGACCCCGCCAGGCCCAGCGCGACCGACGCCTGCGGCGAGAGGTCGATGCGCTTCGCCCCCCGCTCGAACACCCCCCCGCCCTCGCTCAACAGCGCGCGATCGTAGTCGGTCCACGAGGAGCCGGGCGTCTCGAACAGGCGCTTACGCTCCTCCCAGCTCCGCTCGGGATCGGGACTCGGATCGAGGAAGATGTGGCGGTGGTCGAACGCCGCCACCAGCCGGATCTGTCGGCTGAGCAGCATGCCGTTGCCGAAGACATCGCCGCTCATGTCCCCGATGCCGGCGACCGTGACCGGCTCCTTCTGAATGTCCTTGCCGAGCTCCCGGAAATGGCGGCGAACGCATTCCCAGGCGCCCTTGGCGGTGATGCCGAGTTCCTTGTGGTCGTAGCCCCTCGAGCCCCCGGAGGCGAACGCATCGCCGAGCCAGTATCCCCTCGCCGCGGCCAGCTCGTTGGCAGTGTCGGAGAGGGTGGCGGTGCCCTTGTCCGCGGCCACCACCAGGTAGGGGTCGTCGCCATCCAGCCGCACGACGCCGCTCGGGTGGCGGAGCTCGCCGTCGCGCAGGTCGTCCGAGAGGTCGAGCAGGGATCCGATGAACTCCTTGTAGCTCTCCACCGCAGCTTCCCTCTGGTCGACACCGGGAGGGAGCGGTCCCTTGACGATGAACGCCCCCTTGGCGCCGGCGGGAACGATCAGAGCGTTCTTCACCTGCTGGGTCTTCACCAGCCCGAGCACCTCGGCGCGGAAGTCCTCGTACCGATCGCTCCAGCGGATCCCGCCACGGGCCACGAGGTCCATTCGAAGATGTGCGCCCTCCGTGTGCGGGCTGTTGACGTAGACCTCGACGCGAGGACGGGGCCGAGGCAGGAAGTCGAGTCGGGAAGGCTCGAGCTTCAACGCGATCGTGCCTCGCGGCCGCCGGGTTCGGGGCTGGAAGAAGTTGGTGCGAACCGTCGCGGTCAGCAGGGCGAGCAACCGCCGCAGCGTGCGGTCGTGCTCGATGCTCCGTACGGAGCCCAACGCCTCCTCGAAGTCGGCCAGCAGGCGCTCCCAGGTCTCGGCATCGCCCGCCCGCTCCGGATCGAACCGGGCTCGGAAGAGGGAGACGAGGATGCGGGCCGCCTCCGGATGGCGGACGAGCGGTTCGCGAACGCCGGTTCGGCTGCTGGCCGCGCCGCAGCGGAAGGCATATCCCGCGTACGCCCTCAGCACCGCCACCTCTCTCCAATCCAGCCCGGCCGAGAGGACGAGCGAACTCAGGGCATCGCTCTCGGTCTGCCTGCCGATGATGGCCCACACCGCCCGCTGGATTCGCGGTTCCGTCTCCTGCGGATCGAACGCCCACTCCGGTGGAGTCTCGACCTCGAACGTATGGATCGTATGGCACGGTCCGCCCGGCGCTCCGACCTCGAACTTGTCCGCCTGGATGACGCGGAAGCCGAAGTTCTCGAGCACCGGCATCGCATCGCTCAGGACGAGCCGTCCCTTAGGGGCGAAGACCTTCAGTCCGATCGCGTGCGGCCTGGGCTCCGCCAGCTCCTCGAACACGATCTGGGGCCGCCCGGAATCCAGCAGCATCTCCAGGCGCGCGATGTCCGCCAGCGCCACCTCCGGCCGAACGGCCGCCTCATACTCGGCCGAGAAGCCCTCCATGTGCCTCTCCTCGAGGCGACGGGCCTCCTCGAGCCCGTGGACCTCGCGAAGGCAGTCGCTCAGCCGCTCCTTCCATGTGCGAACGGACTCGTGCACCTCGCGCTCCAGGGCGCCAAGATCGACGCCGGACACGTCGACGGGATCCGCGGCGACGTAGAAGTGGAGCCGCGCCTGATCGCCCTCGCCCAGCGCCAAGTGGTAGTTGAGCAGGGTGCCGCCGTAGGCGGAGACCAGCGCCTCCTGTATCCTCTGCCGCGCTTCGCCGGAGAAGCGCTCCTTCGGCAGAACGACCATCACGTTCACTCCGCGCGCCAGCGGGTCGGGCCGCGCGGTCACGCGCACCTCGTCCGCACCCTCTGCCTCGAGGATCTCGGAGAGGAGGGCCGAGAGCTCCGCGACGGAGGCGAGGAAGAGCTCCTCGATCGGCATGCTCCCGAAGAAGTCGAAGATGATTCGGTAGTCGTGGGAGCCCTTGGCGGCCCCCTCCGCCTCCAGGATCTCTCGAAGCTTGCGTCGCAGAATCGGGATCTCGGACGGATCCTGGTTGTAGGCCTTGGAGGTGAAGAGTCCCAGGAACCGCCGCTCGCCCGAGATCTCCCCGTTGCTCCCGAACCGCTTGAGGCCGATGTAGTCCATCCGGGACCGCCGGTGGATGGGCGACTCGGCGTTCGTCTTGGAGACGATCAGGGGCGGTCCGCCGAGCGCGCGGGCGCGGAGAGCCGGCGGCAGCTCGCTCACCTTTCGCCGTTGCCGGAAGGTCGAGTCTCTCTCGTCGCGGAGGATGCCTAGACCCGAGTCAGGCACGAGCCGGATCCAGCGCTCGCCGTCTGGATCGGTCGTCAGGTCGTAGGAGCGGTAGCCGAGGAAGACGTAATTGCCGTCGTCGAGCCAGGCGAGGAGGTCCTGTGTCTCCTGCAGCTCGTCCGCACGCCACGGCATCTCCCGCTTCTCCCGCTCCAGCTCGGCGACGGTCTCGGCCGACCGGGCGAGCATGGCGTGGAAATCCGCGTTGACGACACGGACCTTTTCCAGCCGCTGGGCGACCGCGGCCTCCAGCTCCGTCCGGGCCTCCGGCTGGAGGTCCTCCAGGACGAGGTAGACCACCGAGGTCGCGCCGCCCGCCGCGCCTCGTCCCTCGATCCCGGTGATTCGTCCGTCGGCCGCCCGCCGTGGAACGAGCACCGGGTGCAGCAGGTGCGCGATCTCGAGATCCCGGCCGTGCGCATACTCGCGAAGGGTGTTCACGATGAAGGAGCAATCCGGCATCACGGTCTCGAGGACCGTCCTCGCTCCCTCGCCCAGGGAACGAACGCGGACGGAGATCTCGTCGCGGCCGGTCTCCTCCAGCAGACCGAAGACGTTCTTCACCTCCGCGCCGATCTCATCGGCGGAGAACTCGTCGAAGTAGTCCGCCGGGGCCCGCGCCAGCAGCAGGCGGGCGAACTCCCCCACCGGCGAAGCGGCGCCGGGCGCAGCCGCACCGGGCGAAGCGGCACCAGGCGAGGCAGGGCCGGACGAGTCGGCGGCGAGGCGCCTCAGCACACGCTCCAGGCGATCCAGCGTGGCGGTCCCGTGCTCCATGATCCGCGGCTCGAGGTCGGTTGCTGGTCCCGGTTGACCCTGTTCGATCCCGGTTGACCCTGTCGGGTCCCCGGTGACCGGGGGCACGGGAATGACGTTAGCTCACCGGCGAAGAGGGGGGCAATGCGATCACTGGCCCGGGACTTGGCGTGCCAGCGGCCGAGCGGCGGTCACCAGGCTGCTTCGCAACCGCCTCTCCAGCGTTCCATCCGCAGCCAAATCGTCCTCCGCCACGGCGCCGCGCCCAGCCGAGCAGTGAATCATCCGGCTGCCGCCGACCGACAGGGCGACGTGCGTGATGCCGGCCCCTTCCGGGGCGAAGAAGAGGAGGTCGCCAGCCTCCAGGCGGGGCTCGGAGGCCTCGAAGCCGGGAACCGCTGGGCCGGCATCTGCCTGCTGGTGGCTGTCCCGGGGGATCGCGAGCCCGTGCACGGCGAGAATCGCCTGCACGAAGCCCGAGCAGTCGCAGCCCGTGTCCGAGCGGCCTCCCCAGAGATAGGGCACGCCGATCCAGCCCCGGGCCGTAGCCACGACCGCGAGCGGATCGCGGGGAAACCGGTCCAGGAGCTCCTCGACGCTCAGGATCCGATCAGGGTCGGCGACGACCGCCCCCACTCCACCCGGAAGCCGCACGCGACCTCCCTCGATCCGGTGCACGCGCGAGCCCCACGGCAGATACCCACGTCCTCCCTCCGCGGTCACGACCGGAGTACCGAGCGACCGGACGGGCACCCAGACAGAATCGACCGGACCCTCCGCTCGGGTCGGCATGACGGCCGCCGATGGCGCCCAGGCGGCGTAGCCATCCTCCCCCACCGCACGCGCCCAACCCTCGCGTCGGTCGAGGAGCCGGACCGGCTCGCCGCACATCCACTGGGTCACCATCTCCGATCGATGGTCCGGGTCACGCCGTGCCGATGCGCAGAGCACCCGCACGAGCGCGTCGGTGGGAACTGCTCGATCGTTGCCCGAGGGCGTGCCGGACTGCCCCACTCAGCTCCGATCCAGGAAGACGCCGGGCCGGTGGCGCGCCATCAGGAACACGAAGAGCACCAGGCCGGCGGCGAGCAGAAGCAGGTCGCCGGTGAGGAAGAAGCCGATCGCCGCCAGCAGGGCTTGCGCCTCGGCGAGCGACCAGGCGACCACCGCCGCCGGCAGCACGGAGCGGAGGTCGGACGAGGCGACTCTCGATCGACCCCTCAGGAACCCCGCTCCGACCGAGCAGACGACCGCGGCCGCGAGCCAGATCCAGCGCAACAGGGAGCTACCGGTCACGCCTGCGGCGGGGCCGACGGCATAGAACACGATCGCCAGCATCGCCACGCCGAGCGCGAGCGCCACGTAGATCGTGGTGAGGATCCTGCGCGAATCGGCTGTGCCGGCCTCCCGTGGGCTCGACGGTCCGGCCTGCTCGACCTCTCCGTTGCCATGGCGGCTCATGGGCTCTCTGCTCCTTCCGATTGCGCTCTGCCCTGCCCGATCGGGCTCCACCGTTCGGTCGAGCCTTCGGCCGCCGGTCCCGACCTTCGTGCGCAGCCGGAAACCCGATGGGCTGCCGGCGCGTTTTAGAGGGTGAGACGACCCCCGAAGCCACGGTAATCCTACCTTCGGATCCTATCCCCGCAGTCAGCCCGTGGCTAAGGGGGTTCTCTCATCGCGCCGATTCACCGGTTTCACCGCCTGCTCGGCTCCGGGGCGCGGCGGATTGCCGACGGCTCCCTCCGGCGGCGCGACCCGAGGTCAGCCGAGCTCTCGCGAGAGCAGCACGTGCAGATCGCTCATCCCGATCGGCTCCCATTCCACGCCGATGAAACCGTGCGCCTCGTCCGGGGCCGTGAAGGCGAACGTGGCCGCGCGTCGGCCGTAGAAATAGAGACCGATCTCGGCCGCGGTCGCGGGAGTGAGCACTCGCGACGAAAACCGAACCGCCAGGTGACGCACGGGACGGCCTTCGTGGACCCCCCGGGACTCATCGTGCTCGATGCAGTAGCCGATCTCCGGCCCGAAGGAGAGCCGGGCCTGGTACTCTCTCCTCAGACGTTCGAGCGTCCTTCCGTCACGAAACGGGATCCAGCGCTCCCTGGCTTCCGCATGCTCCCTCAACGTCCGGGTGACCGAGCGGAGTTCGATGGCACCGGGCGAGAGGTCGACCACCTCGTGGCCCAGTAGCCGCGGCTGGCGCCCGACGACGTCGAGCAGGAACCAGGTCTGCGGGTAGGCGCGCGTCCCGATCAGGGCGGCCTCCGGCCCCGGCATCATGAGGGCGAGCCCAATGAGGGCGAGGCGACGCGGTCAGACACGACCGTACCTGTCCTCCAGCCGGACCACGTCATCCAGCTCTGGCGTGCTCGTTTCCAGGATCACGCTGTCCTCGAGCGCCTCCATGCGGTGGATCGTGCCGGGCGGGATCTCGACGCACTGGCCCGGGAGCCATTCGAATACCCTCTCCCCGAGGGTAAACCGCATGCGGCCGCTCTGCAGGTACAGCGTCTCGTGCTTCACCTGGTGCTTCTGGAGCGAGAGCACGTGCCCGCGGTCGACCTCGAGCACCTTACCGGCGTAACGGTCCGTGTGGGCGTACCAGATCTCGCGCCCCCACGGCTTGTCGACGATCTTGGGTTCGCTGGTGTCCATTCGCCTTCCGTCCCGCTGTTGAATAGAGGCGGAACGGCAGAGCGGCAAGGTCCTCTGGGTCAACCATGGCAAGCGCGCCGCTTGTAGTCCACGATTCCTGATCGATAGCTTGGTTGAGGATTCCATAGCCTCCACAGTCAGACAAGGAGATGGGAGATGCCAGTCACGAGCAGGGTACTCATAGTCCTCGGAGTCGTGCTGTTCGGTATCTCGATCCTGGCTGACTATCTTGGCCTCGGGAGGTGGCCCGGAATCGGCATTCGGCAAATAGCGGGTGCCGTGGTGGGCATTCTCCTGGTGGTTGCGGCGTTCGTCCTGCGATCTCGCCACACGCGAAGCGCTGAGCAGGGTAGTCTCGACTCGAGCCCATAGAATCCCTCGCCGCGAGGCGACTCACTCGGGCATCGCGGCTACCGGAAGTCTCGGCTTCGCACGACCGGTGTGCGGTCGCCCAACGGCAGGACCCCTGCGCGGGTGACGAGCACGTTCACGACGCCGCTCTCGCTCTCCACCACCCCCCGCAGGATCGGAACGTGCGCCAGCAGGGCGTCTCGGTAGCGAGCCTGCACATCCGGCATCACGACGAAGTTCGCCAGCCCTGTCTCATCCTCCAGCGTGAGGAACATGATGCCCTTCGCGGTGCTCGGCCTCTGCCGGGTGATGGCAAGTCCCGCCACGGTCACCTCGGTGCCGGCCGAGCACTTTCGCACCTCCGCGGCGCTCAGCACGCCCCGTGTGCGCAGCATCGGCCGCACGAACTCCATCGGATGCCCCTCGGTCGAGAGCCCGAGGGTGCGGTAGTCAGCGAGCACCCGCTCGAATCGGCTCATGCGTGGAAGTCGGCGGCCTCTGCGGCGGGGAGCGCGATGGGGGGCCAGCGGACCCGCATCGCCCCGAAACTGGCGCAGCAGCTCCCAGAGAGCTTCGCGACGTCCTGGCCACAGAGTCCGGAACGCACCCGCCTCGGCCAGCAGACGGAGGGCCGCCCGCTCGAGGCCGCTCCGGCGCACCACATCCTCTACCGAGGAGAAGGGCTCCTCTTCGGTCGCTCGCTGCAGCCGGTCGCGCGCCCGCGCGCCCAGACCCCGAACGAGCCGGAGCCCGAGCCGCAGGGCGGGCGCTTGCCCCTCGCTGCCGGACGCAGGCTCCAACGTGCAGTCCCAGGCCGAACAGGCCAGATCGACGGGGAGCACCCGAACCCCGTGCCGCTGGGCGTCCCGGATCAGGGTGGCGGGCGCGTAAAAGCCCATCGGCTGGGCGTTCAGCATCGCGGCGAAGAACTCCGGCGCGTAGTAGCGCTTCAGCCAGGCGGAGGCGTACACGAGCAGGGCGAAGCTGGCGGAGTGGCTCTCGGGGAAGCCGTAGTTGGCGAACGCCGTGAGCTGCTTGAAGATCTGGGCGGCAACGTCCGGCCGGACGCCGTTCCTCGCCAGCCCCGCGGCCAGCTCCTCGCCCACCTCGGTCATCGCCTGGTGCGAGCGCTTGAACCCCATCGCCCGCCGGAGCTTGTCCGCCTGCGCGGGGGTGAAGCCGGCCAGCACCACGGCCACCTTCATCCCCTGCTCCTGAAAGAGCGGGACGCCGAGCGTTCGCTTCAGCACCGGTTCCAGCCGCGGATCCAGGTAGGCGACCGGCTCCTCGCCGTTCCGGCGCCGCAGGTAAGGGTGCACCATGTCACCCTGGATCGGACCGGGCCGGATGAGCGCCACCTCGATGACCAGGTCGTAGAAGCAGCGCGGGCGGACACGCGGCAGGGTGTTCATCTGGGCGCGCGACTCGATCTGGAACACGCCGATGGTGTCGGCCTCGCAGATCATGTCGTAGACGACCGGATCATCGGGAGGAAGCCGGGCCAGGTCGAGCTCCACCCCGCGCGTCTCCCGAATGTGACGGATCGCCGCCTGGAGGACGGTGAGCATGCCGAGGCCCAGGAGGTCGACCTTGATGAGGCCCGGAAGGTCCAGGTCGTCCTTGTCCCACTGGATCACGGTGCGGCCGGGCATCGAGGCGGCCTCCACCGGCACCACCTCGCCGATCGGCCGCCCCGAGAGGACGAAGCCTCCGACGTGGATCGAGCGGTGGCGGGGGAGCTCGTTCAGGCCTCGTACGGCCCGGATCAGCGCCGGCACGCGGGGGTGCCGAGGATCGAGCCCGGCCCGGACCACGCCTCCGTCGGCCAGGCGGTCGGCCGCGTCGGCCGCTTCGCTCCGGTCGGCTTCCGCTGCCAGACGGTCCGCCTGGGTCGTCGAGAAGCCCAGCACCCGGGCCGCGTCCCGTACGGCCATCCGTCCCCGGTAGGTGATCGCCTCGCATACCATCGCCGCGTGCTCGCGGCCGTACTTCCGGTAGACGTACTGGAGCACCTCCTCCCGGTCGTTGTGGGCGATATCCAGGTCGATGTCCGGCGCCTCGTCCCGCTCCTCCGAGAGGAAGCGCTCGAACAGGAGGTCCAGCCCCACCGGGTCCACGGCCGTGATGCCCAGGCAGTAGCAGACCGCCGAGTTGGCGGCCGAGCCACGCCCCTGGACAAGGATGTCCCGCTGGTTGGCGAAGCGGACGATGTCGTGGATGATCAGGAAGTAGTCGCTGAGGCCGAGGCGGCCGATGATGCCGAGCTCGTGGTCGATCTGGCGCCGGTGCTCGGGCCCGAAGCGGTCACCGTACCGTCTTCGCGCCCCCTCCTCCACCAGCCCCCGCAGCAGGGCGTGGGAGTCGCGGGAACCGGACCGGCCGTCCCCGGGCATCGGCTGCCGCTCGCCGAAGCCCCGGAAGACCGGGAGTGGCGGCTTGAGTCCCTCGACCCGGAAGCGGCAGCGCGCCGCGACCTCGGCCGTTCGCCGCAACCCCTCGCAGCCGAGACAGTCGCACTCGGCCGGTAGCGGGAAACCCGCTTCGCGAGCTGGCGGCGGACCATCGCCGGACCGAGGACCCGAGGGTGTCTCCGCAAGTGGCGAGCGAGATCCTCCGGAGCAAGCCTTGGACGGCCTGAGGAGACTCCCGTCGGAGGCTCCGAAGACCAGCCGTCCGCCAGCTTGCGGAAGAGGACCTCGTCGCCCTTCACGGAGGGAGACGCCCTGTGCCTGACACCAGCGACGCTTCATCTGCACGGCCGACTTCAGATACCACTCGCCGTTCGGCAGGAGGCGGTCGCCGGCCTCGTCCAGGGTGGTGTCGTAGCGGATGCAGGTGAGCACGTCGTGCACGATCCGGTCGGATGGCCGCGCGTACCGCGGAGCGTTCGCGGGGAGCCAGGGAAGGCCCGTCGCTCGCGAGTAGGCGATCCACGCCGCGCAGCGGCGCGCGTCCTCCGGCAGACCGTGGTGCTCGAGAACCGGGTGGAACCGGCCCGGAAAGGCGCTCCCGATGCGGGCAAGAATCGCAGCCTGCGGGTGCGGATCCGGAAGATCCGTCGTCCCGAACAGACAGATCAGCCCGTCCGTCCGTCCCTCTAGATCCCCGAGGCCGAGCCGCGGGTGGCCGCGCGGGTTCGAGAGCCGCGCCCGCGTGATCAGCCCGCAGAGGTTGTGGTATCCCCCTCGATTCCTGCACAGCAGAACGAGGTGAAGCCGGGCCAGTGTGGCGGTGTGCGGCCCGCCCGCCGAAGGCGGGATGACCGCAGGGGGCGGGACGACCCGGACCGTGGCGCCGATGATCGGGCGGACGCCGACCCGGTCGCAGCAGCGGGTGAAGCGGACGATCCCCCCGAGATCGAACAGGTCGGCCAGCGCCAGCGCCGGCATTCCCAGCTCGGCCGCTCGCTCGGCCAGGGCCTCGGGCGTGGACGCCCCGATGAGGAGCGAGAACGCCGAGCGTGCGGCCAACTCCACGTAGGTGGGTGCCTCCACGCGGGTGAACTGCGCCCTCAGTCCCACCATCCGTGCAGCCACCATCGCAGCTCCCCGCTGCGGCGGTACTCGCGGAAGAGCCAGAGCAGCTCTCCCCCCGAGGTGCAGACGCGGAAGTACTCGCGCCGGTACGGATCCTTCCACCAGTCCCCCGACAGCCGCTCCGGTCCCTCGGCCGCGACCACCTCGTGCCGGCCCCGGTCGTCCCACAGCTCGATGGGCCGGTCCGCCTCCGACCGCACGCGAACGGGCTCGGGCTCGGGCAGCAGCCGGAGGACGGCGGGCAGGCCGGCTGTGGCGGCTTCGGGCAGGGCAGCCGTGGCGGCTTCGGGCATGCCGGCATGCGCCCCGGACGGACCGACCCGGGCTCCGGACGGACCGACCCGGGCTCCGGACGCGCCGTTCCGGGCTCCGAGAACCTCTGGCGTCACGGAGATCCAGGCGCTACGGCTCTCGGGTCGGTGATCCGCGCGGACGCCGGGCGTGACGACCACGTTCTCCCCCAACCGTGCCTGAAGTCGCGCGAGCGCGATCGCCGCCCCGAGCGGGTCGTCCCATCCTCCCCCCACCCGCCAGTCACGCCGGAACAGGTCTCCCTGCCGGGCCTCCGCGGGCGCGGTCTCGCGGAGCTCCAGCGCGAGGCCGACCACCGGGGCTGCCAGCCTTCCCCCCTCCTCCGAGCGCTCCAGCGCCGCTCGGCAGAGATCGAACAGCAACGGCTCCCGACGGGTCGGCCGCGCCGGCACGACCGTCGCCTCGCGACGGCCACCTCCATCCAGCTCCAGGCGAAGTCGGAGCTCGGAGACGCACGACCCTCCGGTCAGGCCGGCGCAGAGCCTGGCCAGCAGATGGCGAAGTGCGAACAGCAACGGCTCCAGGGCCGTCACCGCGCCTTCCAGCTCCAGCGACACCTCCGGTCGCTCCGGCGGCGGGAGGGGACGGAAGGCGCGCTCGTCCTCCCCACACGCCCACCGGTGCGCCTCGAGTCCGGCCGGACCGAAGCGCGCTTCCAGCTCACTCCGCTCCCGCTCGGCCAGCTGGCCGATCCGCACCCACCCGAGGGCTCGAAATTCCTCGCACAGCTCCTCGGAGATCGGCAGGATCCCAAGGGGCAGCGGGGCGAGGAACTCCCGCCCCCCGCCGGATGGAACGATGATCGGACCCGGAGCAGCCAGCCGGGCCGCGGCATCGGCCACCACCGCCACATCCCCGATCCCGACGCCGATGCCGCGCATCCCGGCTTCCTCGAGCGCCTCGATGAGAACCCGGCCGAGCGCCGGCTCGCCGCCCAGACGCTCCCACCCGCGCGCATCGACCCGACCGGACTCCGGTCCCACGAGCATGACACGGGGGCTCCCCCGCAGCAGCGGCCCCATGAGATCCCGTGCCCCGGCCCCGGAACGCTCCACCCGTACCGAGGCGATCCGGCTCACAACGGCCCTTTCCGATCCCGGCCGAGGTCCACGGTTTCCGAGCTCCGCAGGGCCGGTGGCGGGCACGCCACGGGAAGCTCCACCCACCTTCCCCTGCCCACCTGCACCCGCACGGGACGGCTCGACGGGAGGAACGGGCCGAAGGGAGAGCCGTCATCGGGTCGGACCTGGCCCGGCCGGAAACGGAGCCGGAGGCCGGCCACGGGAAGCTCCGCGAGCAGGATCAGGACGGAGCCCGCCTCCTCGGCCAGTCGCTGGAGCCGCACGCCCACGCTCCGACGCACCTCGACTCCCGACGGCGGACCATCGACCACGTCGAGAACGACCGCCCCGAACGCCCCGCTGCGAAGCACCAGATCGGCACACCAGGCTGCCTCTCCGGGAGGCGGGCGGATGACCCAGAACGCCGGGCCGCGCTCCGACAGCTCCAGCCAATCCGGCGCGTGGGCCAGATGGAGGGCATCGATCAGCACCACCGGCTCCCCGAGCGCGTGAAACCCGCTCAAGGCACGGCGGAGAAGGGCCAGCTTCCCGCAGGAGCGCGGACCGGACCACTCCGTCGCCCGCCCGCGCGGCAGCCCTCCCTCCGGCAGCAACGCGTCCAGCGGGACCAGGCCCGTCGGCACCGTATCCACCCCGGCCGCCGGGCGGCCCTCTACCCCCTCGATCCTCCGCTCGAGCTCCTGGAGCGCGACCGCGCGAGACACCTTCCCCTCCTGAGCACCCGACGGTCAGAAAACCCCGGTCCCGGACTGAAACCGAATAAAACCCGAAAGTAACCGAAACGTACTACGCGGGACGGGAAGGAGGCAAGGGGGGATGCTCTCGACCGAGCTGCCAGGCCACGGCTGTCCAACCGAGAGATATCGGCACGATCATCATGCGAACCATGAACACGGCGTGGCCGAAGGTGTGTGTCTGGAAGAGCATGATCCAGATGATCACGATCAGGACACCGGTCAGGGGCGCGAGCAGATCGTCGGTACTCCTCGGCCTTCTCCTTAGGGCGACGAGCAGGGCCGACGCCACCCACGATCCAACAGCCGAGGCAAACAAGAGCTGGGCACCCACCTCGCTGCCGTAGGTCAGTGTGGTGCCCTTCCGATACAGTCGGCCGAAAGGCAACAAGAACGTCGGCAGCGGCGCGTCTGAGCTTGCCGGTCTTGCATAGTAAACGAAGTTGCTGACAAACGAATCGAGAGCGCCGGGACCGAAGACCGCGACCGAGAGCAAGAGCTTGAGGACCACCGTAAGGCCCGCTCCGAGCCCGAACGCCGTCAAGGCTCGGATCGACGTGAGCCACTGTTCCTTCGAATCGATGCCTACCGCAGTTCCCCTTGCAGCGTAGACCGCTGGAAAGAGGAACCCGGCAGCCGTTGGCAACGGTCCCGTCATGAACTCGAGGTAGACGACCAGCGTTCCGTAGAGTGCGCAGAAGAGGGTCAGCCGCCGCGGGTTCGAGCAAATACCGGGGAACGCAATGAGACCGGCCAGCCCCATGACGACGATCGTGTCGCCGGGACCGTGACTGAAGGCCTGGCCGAAGTACGGGATGGCCCAGCAGAAGAGGCCGAAGATACCTATTGCCAGGCCAAGTGAACGTAATCGAGAGTTTTGCTGCCTGATGGACACCAGAACAAGCAGAACCAGGCTGCCAAACAGCCCGATTCCAAGCATGAGCCTGGCGCTTCGAAGGCTGGCGACTCTCAGGTAGAGAGCGGCGAATACGTTGTATCCGTGCCAGTAGCGCGTGTAACGAAAGCTCCGGAACTCGTCTGGTGGTTCCGCCCGCACGGTCAATCGGTAGAGCGTCCGGCACTGATCGGCCCCGCTCAGATCGACCGAACGCACGATCGGCCCCGCGACATATCGAAGCGGAGAGTCGACGGGATTGGTGACCATCTGGAGGACGATGCACTCAACGTACTGATTCGAGCCTCTCCGGATGTCGAACGATGACCAGTCCGCTTGAATCAGATCGCCGGATTCAAAAGCGTCCCTGACTCGATCTCTTAGGGGCCCGCGTTGCACCGTGGCCACCAACATGCCGACGACGGCGAAGATCGCGTTCATGACCACGACGATGACCACCGCGTGCAGCCATTGGGCGGTTCGACCAGCGTGACGTGGCATCACTCCTCGACCGGCTCATGCGCTGGCCGCCCGCCAATCGCTTGGTGACAGCCGAACCTCGCGGCTATGCTCTCCGCGATCCGCCGATTCGCCAGGGGGCCGTAGTGCGTCCCGTCGGCACCGAAATCAAGCTGCCCGGGCGGGAGCGAGGACAGATCCTCGGTCAGGTCGATACATGGAGTCTCCGAGCAGAAGAGCTGCCCCAGTTCGTCGAGCTGCTTGGCGTACGCTTTGCTGGCCACACGAGTACTCAAGTCGTTCGGTGCCGGCAGGATCGCCAGGACGAAGCGCGCCCCGTTCTCTTCTGCCTCGCGACGCGCAGCCGCGAAGATCTCCTGCACGAGCCGCACGGCTTCCCCCTTCGGCTCGAGAAGCTCCGACTTCAAGCGGATCAGTCGAATGCGACACCATCCAGCCGCCGCGATCTTGTAGAGCATGAAGTCACCCACCACGGGCGGCACCTTGTACAACGGTACACAATAGAACCGGTCGTATCGAAGTAGATAAGCGTGCAGGGGCGGCGAGATCGCCCCCTGGTTCGCTTCGAGGGCGGTCGCCAGGTTCGGGTAGGGCCTTTCTGCTACCCTGAGGCCCTCGCCGTCGAGCACGAAGCGCGGCACCAGCGGGACGCCTATCCATCCACGAAGGGCTCTGAGAGAATTCAGATCGCGCCACAGATCCACGCTCGGGGTGAACATCAGAAGTACAGCCTCGTGTTCGATGCGCGATGCCACGACACGGTAGCGAAGGTATGCCTGCCCCATGCTGTAGCCGTCAACGCCGAAGTTCATGACCTCGTACTCGGCGCACAGGGAGTCCAGTACCGAGGCCCAGGCATCCTCCTGCTTGACGCGGCTTCCCTGGGCGAACGACTCGCCAAACACGAGGAGACGGCCTCGCTCGGCGTGGGCTGAAGAGACCCTGGCTCGCGCGCCGATCTCGTTGGACTCCCACCAGCCATTTCGGGAGCGCGTACCCTCGAGAGCCGTATATCCGAGCAGCGAATCCTCCCGCTGGATACCGTATAGATCGCCGTACGTGAGCGGACCGTCATCGACGAGTCGCTCGGCTCTCTCTCCCGACGTGTCCCAGGCCGTCGGCGATTTCGCAAATGCCTCGAGCGGAGGAAGCTCCACTCCGAGCAGTCGCCCTGCCGACACATCGGATGGCTCCACGAGCAGCCGGGCGGTGAGCTCGACCAGGGCGAGAGAGAGGACCGTTGCGACGATCAGAACCGCCGCGTTAGACGGCCGCAGACTCTTCATCCGGTCGCTGGACGTACCCATGGTGCCGCAACGCGCCGGCGGCGCACGCGCGGCCGACCCTCATGTTGTACCATTCTGCCATGCCAGTCTCGTCGGAGAAGATCTCGACCATCTTTCTCGTTGCGCTCCTCGCGGCGGCGCTCGGCGCGAGGTTGGACATCGAACGGCCCACCATCATCGCCGAGCGGCAGTATCGCTCGGCATTGATCGCCAGGAGCTATTTCTTCGCCGACCGTCCCGTGCCGCAGTGGCGGACTCGAGCAGCGGCGGCGGCCGTGGCCCGCCAGGATGTCTTGGAACCTCCGATCTTCGAGGCGCTGGTCGCCCGAGTCTACGGGCTTGTCGGACGGGAGCAACTCAGGATTCCGAGCACGCTGTCGACCGGCTTCTGGCTCGTCGGGGGCATCCTATTCTTTCAGATCCTGCGCCGCTTCGCGCGGGCAGGCGTCGCCTTGGCGGTGACCGCCTATTACCTGTTCTTGCCGCTGGGCATCGAGATCAGTGCCGTCTTCGTTCCCGAGCCCCTCATGATGTTGGTGTTCATGGCCGGTTTGCTCCTGATCCTTCGCCATCACGAGCAGCCCACGACGGCGCGCCTGTTGCTCGCCGCCTTCGTGTCAGGCGTCGCCATACTGGTGAAGCCCCTGTGCCTTTTCGGCCTCTTGGCCGCTTTCCTCGCCCTCTGGCTGGCGCGGGCACTACGGACCCGCACGCCCCGCTATGCCGACGCCGCGCTTTTCCTATCGACCGCCCTCGCCGTCGGGACGACGTACTACGTGTACGGCATCTTCCTTTCCGACATGCTCGCCCAAAAGGCGAGTAAGACCTTCTTCCCCCACCTCCTGCTTACGAGCGGCTTCTGGCGGTCGTGGCCCTCGACCGCCATACACGCTCTCGGTGTCGTGCCCTGCCTGCTCGCCCTTATCGGTTTGCCCGGGCTTCGGAAGGAGCAGCCGAGGGAACTCGTATACGGCCTCATCGCCGGCTACGCCATGTTCCTGGCGGTGTTCGCCTATCACGTTCGGTTCGCTGGTTACTACCACCTGGTGCTACTCCCGGCGATTGGCATTGCCACGACCCCCGTGCTGGAAGTCATCGCCACCTACCTTGCGGACCGAGTAGATCGCCGAATCGTCGTGGCCCTTCTCGTAGCTACCTCGGGCATAGGGCTGCGTGCCGTCCTCGGCGAAGTCCGGGAGCATCGCGAGAGGGGCGGCACGATCGAATCACCAGAACTGGCTCGAGAAATCGGAGAGATCGTAGATCACAGCACGGACGTCGTGTTCATCTCCCCCTATTACGGCGTGCCGCTCTCATACTACGGCGAGCTGGCCGGGGACTTCTGGCGGCGCGCGTCGTCCCGAGGTCGTGATCCGCAACCTGACGCGGGTCCGCCGGACCTGTTCCTTCGGTTCGCCGCCCTCGACTCGGAGGCCGACTACCTGGTCGTCACGGACCTCGAAGAGTTCAAGCGCCGCCACGACGACCTTCTGGCATTCGTCGAGGCCGAGTGCGATCGGATCGCGGCGAGCGCCTATTACTTGATCTATCGACTCGACGCCTGTGTACCCAACTAACCACCGAACAGAAGTCGGAATGAGGCACTGGCGGCCTCGAACATCCCACCCTGCAGGCTGCTCGGCTCGCAGCAATGCGGGACGTACCAGAAACCGACGTACAAACCGATCAATAGTAGGTACGGAAGCAGCCCCCGGAATCCGGCTCCCTCCAGCACCGAGTCGAACCGCACGCGGCTCTGCACGAGTCGCGGTCTGCAGTACGTCAACGCGAACAGGCCACTGGTAATCAGGTGCAGCCACCTCCCGAAGTCCCATCCGCCGATGATGAACAGCGCCAGCGGCGCCAGCAGGGAGAACCGCAACAGCCGCTGTAGCCGATCTGGAACCGGTGCGCCGGCACGGCAAACATCGGACATCCTGTAGAAAATGAAATACGGAACCAGACTGAGCGCTGCTGCGACGAAGAACAGGCTTGCCGCCTCGCGATTCCGAACGGTTCGAAGAGTGTACCCGATCGGCTTCCGCAAATCCCACCCCAGCGCCTTCATTCCGCTGTGCACCAGGTCGCTGAAGCTATCGCTGTTGACACGACAATACCCGAACTGATCGATCAGGGCATGCCATGAATTGCAGACTGCAATCGCCGTCTCCTTCGTACCGTTGAACAGGACGGGTAGAACCGAAACAGCGGCTACCGGCACATACGGCCAGAGCACCCGACGTGGGGTGGCGTCATCACAATCTTGCAGCACGGCAACAGTGATGGCGAGGTGGAAGGGAATGAAAAAGATCTGTACGTCGTGAGTCAGGATTTGCACCATCAAGAGGGGAGCGATGAGAGCTGCGAGTAATGTACCGTACGTGCCGAAGCTCAATCGGCGACGGAACGTTTGCTGCGCAATCAATGCATGGACGCCGAGGAGCGCAGTGGTGATGAGGTCCTTCCGACCGTAGGCGGCCAAGTCATACACTGGGAATAGCAGCAATACGGGGGCGAGAAGGAGGGTGGCCCGCTTCAGCAGCCGCTCTTCGACGGCGCTTAGAGAAACAAACACGAGGATGTTGACGACCGACAGGGCAACAAACAGCCAGCGGAGCAGGAAGAGCGGAGAAAGGTCTAGAGCCAGCGAGATACGAAAAACGACTTCGCCCAACAAACCTCGGCGAACAAAGCCTCCCTGATAGTTGACCAGCAGCTCACCTAGCGGCCAGCCTCCCGGGGGGCGCGAGAACGGAACAGCGTAGAAAAACAGGAGGATCAGCACCAACAGGACAGATAGCACTTGCGGCCATCGTATGTGGGGAAGCCTGGCGAGAGTCAAGCTGGGAGCCCGGTCGCGGCGGCAGAGGGACCGTCATGATGCTTGGTCCACCTCCGAGCTGATCTACCTGTCGACCACATAGCACTGGGTCCTGAGCAACCAGTCAAGTTTGCCGGAGCTCCCGCAGCCGCCGTTCCAGCTTTTTCGCCAGCCGAACGGCGTTGCGGAGTTGTGAGTTTGAGCACACTGTCCGGTGCAAGCAAGCATTGGTTGACCGCGTGCCGGCGGCTGGCAGCACCCAAGATGGCGGGTGCGGCTCATCGGTCGCGTGCTTCCTCGTCGAGAAGGGAGCGCAAGCGGATCAGCGCATCCCGCTCCACATCTCGTCGCTGATCCAGGTAAAAGCGTAGAAGCCATGGTTGTCGCTTCCATCGCCCCGCCTCGCTTGGCGCGGCGCGCCCCGGGTGGCAAACGATCTCCAGCCAGCTCACGTGCCGGCGACGCGCTGCGCCGATAGCCGCCTGGAGCGTGTCTACCTCCAAGCGCCCCACATGCAGGATGCCGGCGATTCTCTCTGAGCCGCCCAGTCCGGCATCTTGCGCCGTTCGCCGCGCCTGGCGCGAGAGGAAAGCCAGGAGGAGATGCTTGACGAGGTTCCCGGCCAGTCCAGGGTGGAGCGTGCGCGCGTATCTGAGGTCCAGCACCTCGTGCGAGACGCGGATCTCCGAGATGTTGAAAACCCGTGCCAGCTCGGCGGCGATAGGAAAGAGGAATGGCAGCATGTGGACGTGGATGTGTCCGTCGATGCCGATCACCGGACATGGCGAGAAGACGTCGCACACCCGCTGAATCTGTGCTCGCCATTCGTCTTCTACCTGGCGGAGAAGGGCCTGTCTCTCGCGACGACGCGATCGGAACCAAAGCCCCCAAAGACCGAGGAACCCAAGGTGAAACCGGCCCGCAGAGTCCACCAGGGCGGACACCTCCGCCGGATCGAGCAACGGAGCTCCCTCCGACAGATTGAGATGTACTGCAATGCGAGGATATCCGGCCGGTGAAGACTTGGCCACCCGAGCCGCCTCTTCCAGTGCCTCACCGTTCGCCAGGACGCTACAGCCAGTCAGTACGCCCTCCCGCCAAGCTGCTGCGATGTTGGACGTTACGGTTGACGTGGCGCCGAAATCATCCGCTTGAAAGTCCAGACGCATGGCGCGGTTGCCGGGCTGCCTACTGGATCAATGGATGCGGGGGCTCGCAACCGGCTGCCGCTCCTGGGACTCTTCGCCGCTCACAGCGATCCCGTAACGCTCTCGGACCAGGTAGAGAGGCCGTTGCTTGACCTCGCTGTAGACTCGGCTCATGTACTCTCCAAGCACGCCGAGGCTGATCAACTGCACCCCGCCCATGAAGAGAACACCCACCATCAACGAGGCGTATCCCGGTACCGCGATCCCCAGAATGAGTGTACGCATGACAATAAAAGCCGCGTAAAACAGGCAGAGCACGGCGATCGAGGTACCCACGTACGTCCAGGACTTGAGGGGGGCACTGCTAAACGCGGTGATGCCATCGATCGCGTGATTCCAAAGCCGCCAGTAGCTCCAATTGGAACCTCCCGCCTGCCTCGCTCCGAGGTCGTAATAGACGAGTCCGCGGCGATAGCCCATCCAAGCCACCAGACCCTTCGTAAACCGGCTGCGCTCGCGAACCTGGCGGAGGGCATCGACTGCCTTCCGATCCAGGAGGCAGAAATCGCTCAGCTCCTCGGCCTTTTCCATTCTCGTCAGCTTTCCAAACACCCGATAAAAGCTGTTTGCCAGGAAACGCTTCGTCCTCGTTTCGGAACGCCGGTTCCGACGGACGGCGAAGACTATCTCCGCACCGTCGCCCCAGACTCGCAACATGTCCTCGATCACTTCGGGCGGATGCTCGAGGTCTGCGTCGATCTCGATCACGGCATCGCCGAGGGCGTGATCGAGGCCGGCCGCCAGCGCCACTTCCTTGCCGAAGTTTTTCGTCAGATCGACGAGCTTCACGCGAGAATCGGATTCTCGTAGTCGGAGGACGCACTCGACCGTGCCGTCCGTGCTCCCATCGTTGATGCAGATCATCTCCCAATCGACCGCCAGCTGCTCGAGCGAGCCGGAGCACCGCTCGTAGAAGATCGGTATGTTGGCCGCCTCGTTGTGCATGGGAACCACAACGGAAACCTGTGGTCGCGCAGCGTCCCCTCTCCTATCCACGCTCCGGATCTGATTCGTCATGGCGCCCTGGCTTTGGGGGGAAGAGTATCGGCAACAGAAGCACCGCCGTGTTCGCGGGTCCCTTCGGGAACGGAATTCCAGCAACAGGTGGGGGAGCAGGTCATCGCATCGCGGCCGGTTGGTACACGGACAAAGCCCCGACGGGCGTCGACGAATCCGCTCAGTGGATCAAACCAAGAGCCACCACAGCAGGGCGGCAATCGGCACCGCAATTCCGATCAAAAGCGCGTACTTCCGTGACGACACGCGCGAAGGAGGATCAGGAATGATCATCGGCGGCATCACGAAGTCGGCTTCGCTCGGTGACCGCTTGTCGGCGGCTTCAACGTCTGCTTTGCGCCCCGGAATCGCGAGCTTCCCGGCCGGAGCCGGCTCGGCGCGAGACTCGACTTCGGCTACCTCGGCCTCCGCAACGCCGTCCGGCTCGGCAGGCACGCGGGCGACCTCCGTAGGCTCCGTCGGCTCCTTCAGCTCGAGCTGCGCCGCGCGAGTCTCCTGGTCACCGGACGGCCTCCGAACCGTCTCGCCCGGCGGAGACTCGGCAGCTGCGATCTGGCTCTCTGGCACGCCTTCGGCTTCGGGGACTGCCTCTACCTCGGTCGGTGCCTCGGACTCGTCCGCCACCTCGGACCCATCCGCCACCTCGACTTCCGCCACCTCGACTTCCGCCACCTCGACTTCCGCCGCCACCTCGGCCGCCCGGGTCGTGTCCACCTCGGTCGCCGAGACAGCCGTGCCCGCAACATCCGCCTCGACGGCTTCCGACACCTCGTGCGCGGGCTCGACTTCGGGCGGAGGGCGCCGCCTCGATGCCAGGGCGGCCGCCTCCCTCTCTGCCCGCGACACGGCCTCCGCAGTGACCGCATCGGTCTCGCTCTCGATGCCCAGCGCCTCCGCCGCCGCCCGAGCTGCCGCTTCCGCCGCCGCCCGCGCGGCCAGCCTCGCCCGCGCACGCCGATCCGCATCGGCCTCAGTCTGAGTCGCGTCGGCGGCCGCCTGCTGCCTGTCCGGCTTCAGTCGCTTCTCTGTGCGAGCTCGGCGGACTTCCCGTCCCTGCTCCCACTGGGCCCACGCGTCGGCCGACGGCGGACCCTGGTGCCTGGCCTGTTCCGGTAAGGCGGCGTCGTCCTCGGCCCGCCGCGGACGACCCAGCGCCGGCTGGTAGCTCGGCTTCTCCGGCTTCCGGCTCGTGGCCTCGTCGGGTGGGGCAGGTTGATCGCGAAGGCCGTCCAGTTTCTCGCTTGCGATGGTCCCGGAACCCAGCCCCGGCAGGTGCGTGGTCGTCCGGCTGGACGGATCGCGTCGGCGCCAGTACCACCGGCCGCCGCGGGATTCCGGCTCACCCGGCTTTCTCGCGAACAGTACGGGCTCGTGAGTCCAGTAATTCTCCCACGAGACGGTCGTCACGTACGGGCCGCCGCCTGCCCGGACCTTCTGGTTGACGACCTCGTGGAACGGACGAGTGGATCGGCGAAACAGGATGTCGCCGCGGTCACGTTGAAAGAAGCCGCCTTCGGCTCTTCCGTGGCGGGTCACCACGACGAGCGCGCAGCACCAGTCGTCGTGGAAGTGGGTCACGTGGAGCTGCCGGTCGCGCTCGGAGAGCTGGAGGCCAAGCAGGGAGTGGGTATGATACCAGCCGACCAGCACTCGCCCGCGCCGACCGGCCTTCTCGCGCACCGACCAAAAGAACTCCCGAAAGCTCGCGACGTCTTCGTCGGTCGGAAGCGGGTTTTCCGAGCGATGGGCAGCCTCGACGTGGACGAACGGGATTCGGGTACGCCGGCAGGTGAGCAGGCGGCCGGTCAGAAGGCCATAGCTCCCGTCGACCTCCTCCTGCGCATGAGCCGCGACGGCCCGGAGCAGATCCTGCTCGACGAAGAGCTCGTAGGGGTACGGTCGGGAGCTGTCGTGCTCCCCCCAACCACCGGGCAGCCAGAGCACCGACCGGTCCACCGGTCGCTCGGCGAAACGGCTCGACTCCTCCGCCGCCGCAACTTCCGGCTCGTCCTTGCCCGCCGCCGCCTCGGATGAGGGGACCCGGGCGGAGAGGCTGCTGAGCAACTCAGGCAGTCGCCACTTCGCCATCGTTCGCCTGGTTCGTTCCGTCTCTGTTCGGGCCGACGCGTGCGTGGTACCGGAGTGGGCAAAGAAAAGGTCCGACGCAAGACGGGGACCGGGCCTCGCCGATCGGCCCGGCGGGGAGCCGCAACCTAATAGAAAGCCAGCAGATCGAGGACCGGCGCGCCCATGATGGCCGAACGACCCGTTCGAACCCGCGCCAGGACCTCGATCATCTCGAGCGGCTTCAGCTCCTCGGCCGCCGACAGAAGCTCGGGAGGGACAGCGAGATAGACGAAGCCGTGCGCGGGATCCGGCGCCCGGGCAAGGATGAACGGCTCGCCCTCGTAGAAGTCCGTGCGCACGGCCTCCGCTCGTTCCAGCGAGACGAACTGGACGCTCCAGCGAACCTGACGACCGCGAAACTCATCCGGATTGGCTCGCAGGTCCTCGGCCGAGACAGCGGTCCCGCCGCCCGCCGAATCCGCGGGCAGGAGGTCCGCGACCCGAACCCAGCCGTTCAGGCGCACCCGGGCCCACGCCCCATCGCGTGCGACGACCGACAGATCGACGCCCGGCCGCACCACCCCGATGGTGTCCCCATCGGGCGACAGGTAGAGTCGCGCCGAGCGGCCGGCGACCACCAGCCGCTCGTCGCCGGTCGTTCCAGGAGCCACGGTCGCGGGGGCCTTGGCGGCGGATTCCGCTGTGGGACTCGGCCGCTCTCCCTGGTCGCCGGCCACGATCTCCGACAGCGCCGCCGTCGACACCCACCCGGTACGCCGCGCACGGGTCCACCGACCCGATTCCCCGAGCCGCTCGAGAAGGAACCCGCGGAGCAGGCGGGCCTGGACCATGCCGTCGGTGCTCGGGGCATCGCGGAAGTTCTCTCCCCCTGCGACCGAGACCGACAGGTCGAAGCCGTCACGATTCGTACGCACGACCGAGCCCGTCCAGATCCACCCCTCCAGGACGACTTCGCTCCAGCTGCCGGAGACGTTCCCCGTTCGCTGCACGGTGGCACCTGGACGGAGCACGCCCAGACGCCGGCCACTCGCAGTCTGGAGAAAGTTGGCGGTCGACGTCACGCTCGCCGGCTGCGCGTGCAGCGACGGCCCGGCCCAGGGGGATGCCACCCCCGCCAGAACCATCAGGACCGGAGCCGCCCGGCCGGGGAAACGCGGCCGACAACGGAGCGATCCCGTGCGCCGACGCGCTGGCCCGGCTCGCACCGCTGGAGTATTCATCTCCCGGAACCTGCTGTGGTCTCGACAATAAGAAGCGCAAGAACCGCGCGTATCTTCACGTATACTATCGACCGTGCGACCCTCGCGCCGCCACGGCCGGCGGCCGATTCTGAAAGGCACCTGGTTGAAAACAGGCCAACGCGGCGCTCCGGCGCACGTCGGGATGCGAGTCGCCTTCATCCTGCCATGGCTGCTCGTCGGCACGACCGCGGCTCTGACAGCGCAGCAGCCGACGATCGACACGCCGTACCGGTGGATCGAGAAGGGACTTCGCTTCGGCGTCTCGCCGGGCTACGTCCTCACTCACACCGGCAGCCTGGACCTCGGCCCCGGCTCCACCTTTACGGGGGCTGGTCGCTTCCGAATTCGCGTGAGCAACCCGCTCAGCTTCGAGATCAGCACGACCTACGGGCGCTCCAAACGACACATCGTGAATCCGTACGCCGCCGGCGGCCCTGCGATCGTGGACACGGTCAGCTCCAGCTGGCTACTGGCGGAGGCCGCCGTCCAGTTCACCTTCACCGGTTCCCGTACCTGGCATGGAATCCAGCCCTACCTGGTGTTCGGCGGCGGCGGGGTCTTCGCTCTGAGCGAGGAGGTCAGCTCGGTGGTGGACGAGTTGGAGCTGCAGGACTTCATCTACGAGATGGGAAGCGCTCCGGACTTCCTCGCCGCCGCCGGCTTCGAATGGCTGATCTCCCGTTCCGTGGGGTTGAGCTTCGAGGCCCGGGACCACATCTGGCGTCTCACGGCACCCGAGGGGTTCTTCCTCCCCGAGGTCCTGGAGATCATCATCGATAGCGGTGGCGCCGCCCCGAGCGAGAGCGAATGGACGAACAACCTCGAGCTGAGCGTCACTTTCTGGTACTACCCCTGAGCCCGCCGGCGGCATCTCCGGCGGAAACCGCCATCCGGCGGCGCGCGGCCGCCGCGCCGTGCTCGTGACGACTGCAGATCTCCCCTCGCCGGCCGAGGCACCGGTCTGGCTCGAGCTGAACGGGCGCCGGGCCTGCACCTGGCTCTGCACGCCGGCCGACCTGGATGCCCTCGCCTGCGGTTGGTTGATCGGGACCGGCCGCATCCGCGATCGCCACGACGTGCTGCTGTTGGAGGTCCGCCGGCGTGAAGGGTTCGTTCGGGTCCGGACGGCCACGGGCGAGGCGGCGGGCGCGGCCACGGGGCCGGGTTCGCTCTCCGCCGGACCGGGCGAGGCCGGGTTCGCGGCCGACCGGATTCCGGCGGTACCGGCGAAGGCGATCCCCGACCCACGCCGGCTCATCGACTCCGGCAACCTGCGAGCCGCCTTTCAGGAGATGTTTCAGGGTTGCCCGCTGCGTGCCGCGGGCGGAGGCGTGCACTCCGGGGCCCTGCTCTGCGACACCGGGGTCGTGCACGTGACGGAGGATGTCGGGCGGCACAACCTGCTGGACAAGCTCATCGGCGCGGCGGCGCTGGCGGAGATACCGCTGGACGACGTCGTGGCGCTGATCACGGGAAGGGTGTCGGCCGAGATCGCCGTCAAGGCGTGGCGGGCCGGGCTCGGAGGCATCGCCACCCTCTCCGTCCCCACGTCGCTCGCTCGCCAGGTCGCCTCCCGGGCGGGCCTCTGGCTCATCGGTCGCTCGCTGCGGGGCTCACCGTTCGTCTACGAGCCGGGGGGAGACGATGCCCGCTGAGCCGACCGGCGAGAGCCGCGTGCTTGGGAAGGGCGTGCTCGGCGAGAGCGGCGTCCTCGGGGTGGTCCTGGCGGGAGGGGAGAACCGCCGCTACGGAGACCACAAGGCGCTGGCCCGCCTCGGGAACCGGCGGATCGTCGACCATGTCATCGGCGCGCTGAAGGAGGCTGTCGAGGAGGTGGTGATCGTCGCGAACGACCGGGAGCGTTACGGGGCGCTCGGCCTCGAGCTGCGCTCCGACCTGGTACCGGGTTGCGGGGTGCTGGGGGGGATCTTCACCGCGATGGCCTGGGCGGCCGAGCGGGGATGTCGCGCTGCCCTCGTCGTCGCCTGCGACATGCCGTTCCTGAGCCCGGCGCTCCTGCGCGAGCTGGCGGCGGGTGCCACGCCAGCTGCCGTGTGCCTGCCGGCGAGCGAGGGGCCACGGGGATTCGAGCCCCTGTGCGCGGCCTACGGCGTCGAATGCCTGGGCGAGTTCGAGCGGGCGCTGGTGCGTGGAGAGCGGACGGTGGTATCGGCCCTCGCCGGCGTGGCCCGTTCCATCCTGCCGCTGGAGTCGGTCGCGACCTACGGAGACCCGGCCATCCTTTTCCTCAACGTCAATCGGCGGGCGGACCGGGAGCGCGCCGAGGCGGTGTTGGCGGCCGCCGGGGCCGCCGTGCGGGAAGGGCACTGATGGCCCGGCTCGGTCCGAGCTCCGGTTTGGCCCGTGCGTCGTGCTTCGCCGCGACGATCGCCGTCGGAGGCACCTCCGTCCTGGCGGCCCAGCCCACCTCGGTGGAAGAGCGCAATCCGGCGCAGTCGGTGGCATCGGCCAGCGTTCTCCGACTCGGCAGCCGGCTGGATGACCTGCTGGCGCGGCCGACCTTCCGGCGCGCGCACGTCGGCCTGATCGTGCAGGCCGCCGGGAGCGGAGAGATCCTGTACGAACGCACGGCCGAAAAGCGCTTTACGCCGGGCAGCACCGTGAAGCTGGCGACGGCGGTGGTCGGACTCCAGGTGCTGGGACCATCCTACCGCTGGACGACCCGAGTGGTGGCGGTCGGACCCGTGGCGGATGGACGCCTCGAGGGCAACCTGTGGCTGATCGGCAGTGGCGATCCGAGCCTGACACGCGACGAGCTGCGGGGCATCATCCCCATGCTGAGGCTCCACGGGATCCGGGAGATCGACGGGGACGTCGTCGGGGACGATCGGGCCTTCGAGGAGGCTCCGTGGGGGCGCGGCTGGATGTGGGATGAGCTGCACATCGGCTTCGCCGGCGGGGTCAGCGGGCTGCAGCTCAGCCCGGGGCGCGTGCCGGCGACCCTGGTGGCCGGAGCGGCGGTGGGAGCGCCGGTCCGTCTGCGGTACATGGAGCCTGGACCGGCTCTGCCCATCCTGGTCGATGTGCGAACCGGCCCGACCGGATCGAAGGTCGAGCTCCAGGTGCTGCCGCTTCCCGGGGGCAGCGAGCGGCGGATCGTCGGGCGGCTGCCGCGCGGGCGCTCGTTCCAGCTCTCGCTGGCGCCGGCCCATCCGACGCTCTACGTCCTCTCCTACTTCGGCGCCGTGTTGGCCGACTCGGGCGTGACCGTCGGCGGTCAGCTCAGGCGCGCCGAGCCGGATGAGAGGACACCGGCACGGGGCTCGCTCCTCGGAGAGATCCGCTCCGACTCTCTGGGACTTATCCTGCGCGAATTCCTCAAGCCGAGCGACAACCAGATCGCCGAGTCGATCCTCCGCACGGTGGGCCGAGAGGGCGCGGGCGAAGGGTCTGCCGAGGCGGGGCTGGAGGTGGAGGCCCGGCTGCTCTCCCGCTGGGGAGTCCGGCCAGAGGCGGCGATCCTGGCCGATGGATCCGGCCTCTCCCGCTACAACCAGCTCACGCCGGCCGCGCTCAACCGCATCCTGTCCGCGATGTGGACCCACCCGTCGCGCGAGATCTTCCTCGACGCCCTACCGATCGCCGGCGTGGATGGGACCCTCCAGTGGCGGATGCGCGGCACGGCCGCCGAGAACAACGCGAGAGCGAAGACCGGATCCCTGGAGGCCGTGCGCGCCCTGTCGGGTTACGTCGACAGCCGTGACGGTGAGACCCTGATCTTCACCTTCCTGGCGAATCACTACGACGCCGCGGATTCGGCTGCCCGGGCGATAGAGGATCTCGTGGTCGAGCAGCTGGCGCTCTTTCGCCGGGACGACGACTGAAATGGCCGACGCAGCCGACTGGCTCTCCTACCGCGACGCCCTCGGACGGATGCTCGAGCGCTGCGAGTTCCTGGGCTCCCGGTCGCTTCCGGTCGACGACGCGCTCGGGCTCGCCCTCGCCGCGGACGTGCACAGCCGGGTCGACCATCCTCCGTGGGACAACAGCGCCATGGACGGGTTTGCCGTCCTTTTCGACGACCTGCAGGACCTGTCGGCCGGCCATCCCGTGACCCTGCCCATCTCGGATGACGTGCCGGCCGGCTCGTTCCCGGCGGGACCGCTCCGAGCCGGCACCGCCGTCAGGGTGATGACCGGCGCACCCGTCCCTGCCGGAGCGACGGGCGTGATCCGGATCGAGCACACGGACGGAGGGATCGGGGGAAGCGGCGGATTCGTCGAGATCCGAGACGCGTCCGACGCGCGGAGGAACATTCGACGACGGGGCGAAGACGTTCGGGGCGGCGCCGTCGTCCTGCGCCAGGGAGAGGAGATCACGCCCGCGGCGATCGGGCTGCTGGCACTCGCCGGACATGCGAGTGTCCTGGTGGGACGGCAGCCCCGGATCGCGGTGCTGGCGACCGGAGACGAGCTCGCCGACCTCGATGGGATCGACGAGGTCGTTGCCGGCCGGAAGATCATGAACTCGAACAGCCACGCCCTGGCCGCCCAGTTGCGTACCGCCGGGGCGGAGCCCGTTGCGCTCGGCATCGCGCGGGACGATCAGGCCGAGATCGTCAGGCGACTCCGGCGCGGGCTGGCGTGCGACGGGATCGTGTCGACAGCCGGCGTGAGCGTCGGCGAACATGACAGGGTGAGGCAGGCGCTGGCGGAGCTCGGGCTCGAGCGCGTTTTCTGGCGTGCCAGGATCCGCCCCGGGAGTCCGATCGCGTTCGGCCTCCTGGCCGGCAAGCCGTTCTGGGCCCTTCCCGGCAACCCCGTTTCGGCGATGGTGACGTTCGAGGCGTTCGTCCGGCCGGGAGTTCGAAAGCTCGCCGGCCACGCCCGACTGGAAGCCAGATCGGCGGCTCGAGTCGCCGAGCCGATCCACTCGACGGCCGAGTTCACCCACTTCCTGCGCGTTCGGCTGGAAGGCTCGGTCGATGACCTGCCGGCCGCCCACCTCACCGGCCCCCAGGGCTCGGGCATCCTGACCTCGATGGCGACGGCGGATGCGCTCCTCATCGTACCCGAGGGCGTCGACCGCCTGGATCCAGGCGCGGTGGCGGAGACGATCGAGCTCGGCCCGGCGGCGAGCGTGGCTCCTGCCGCTCGTGCCGGGGAGACGACCGGTTGACGGAGCGTGTCTGCCTGCTGGTCGGGACGAGGAAAGGCCTCTTCCGGGCTCTCTCGAGCCCGGGGCGCGACCGGTGGCGCCTGGAGGGTCCGTTCATCGAAGGCCACGAGGTCTATCACGCCCTTCTGGATCCGCGGGAGCCGTCTCTCGGGTTCGCGGCCGCCACGCACGTCGTCTGGGGAAGCCACCTCTATCGCAGCGAGGATGGCGGCTCGAGCTGGGGACCTGCGGGCGGCCGACCTGCCTTTCCGCCGGAGAGCGGGCAGGAGCTGAAGGCGATCTGGCACCTGGCCCCGGCACACGCCTCGACCCCGGATGTGCTCTATGCCGGCGTACAGCCTGGAGCGCTGTTCGTCAGCCCCGACCGCGGCGAGACCTGGGAGTGGAACACGGCGCTGGAGGCTCATCCCGCGAGGTCGAGCTGGCAGCCCGCCAAGGGCGGGCTCGCGCTCCACTCCATCCTCGTCGATCCTCGGGAGCGCCGCCGGATCTACGTCGCGCTCTCGGCCGGCGGCTGCTACCGCACGGACGACGCGGGCGCCTCGTGGACCACGGCCAACCGCGGCGTCCGCGCGGACTTCCTCCCGGAGTCAGTCCCGGAGGCGGGCCAGTGCGTGCACAGCGTCCGGCTCCACCCTGCCCGGCCGGACCGACTCTACCAGCAGAACCACTGCGGCACGTACCGGAGCGATGACCGGGGGGACGCCTGGGAGGAGATCAGCGGCGGGCTTCCGAGCGACTTCGGGTATGTGATCGGGATCGATCCGGCGGACCCGGACCGCGCCTGGGTCATCCCGGAGGCCAGCAGCCACATGAGATCGGTCTGCGATGCCAGGCTGCGGGTCTACGAGACGTCGGATGCGGGGCGGTCGTGGACGGCCCGATCATCGGGCCTGCCGCAGGAACACGCGTACGTCTCGATCCTCCGGGAGGCCCTGGACACGGACGGCTGTGATCCGTGCGGCGTCTACTTCGGGACTTCCACGGGCCACCTCTATGCCAGCCGCGAGGGGCGGAGCTGGACGCCGATCGCGACCCACCTTCCCAAGATCCTGTCGGTGACGGCGGCGCGGATCGCCTGAGGCGCCCACGGCCCTCGAGCCGGGCATCGTCGCCCGCCAGCATCGTCGGTCGCCCCGCCCGGACGGTGGGTGTCCGCCCTACGGTGGGGTGTCCGCCCTAGCCGCGATCCGCCGGGTGCCAGCGGACGATGGTGGCTCCGCTCGTGTAGCCCCCTCCCACCGCGGTAAGCAGCACGTAGGTGGGGTCCGGGAGCGGACCGTGCATTCCCCGCAGCACCTCGTCGAAGCCGATCCCGACCGACCCCGCCGAGTTGTTGCCGTACCGGTCGATCGTGTGCACCACCCGCCCGTTCGGCAGGTCCAGCTGTCTCTCCAGGCCGCGTGTGATGCGCTCGTTCGCCTGGTGGGGGATCACGTAGTGAATCTGATCCCAGCCCAAGCCGCTTCGCGCCACTGCCTGCTTCGCCGCGTTGGACATCGCGTTGATCGCGGCCCGGAGAACGTGAGGACCGCCGCCCATGCGGAGCTTCGGGCTGCCCTCCCAATCCCACTCCCAGCCGCCGCTCCGCATGTTCAGGTGCTCGTAGGAGTAGTCGGCGTCCAGGTACGGAGCGGCGACGATGAGGCCGTTGTCCTTCTCGGATCCCGGGGTGAGCACGGCCGCACCGGCTCCGTCGGCGAACAGCACGGCGGTCTTCGGATCATCGTAGTCCGTCACCCGCGAGAGCGCATCGCCGGAGACGACGAGCACGTTGCGAGCCAGCCTGCTCAGGATCATCGCGTACGCGTTGGCGATCAGATACACGAACCCGGCGCAGGCCGCGTTCACCGTGTAGCCGGCTACCTTGGGGATCCCGAGCTGCGCCGCGATCGTGCAGGCCATGTTCGGCACCGTGTCGGACGGCGATACGGAGGACGCGATCAGGAGATCGACCTCCTCGACCTGCATGCCGGCGTCCGCGAGCGCCCTCCGGCAGGCCTCCGTGCTCAGGACCTCGGTGGTCGCGTCCTGATCCCAGGGAATGATTCTGCGCTCGCTGATGCCGGTCACCTGGAGAGACCAGGCGTGAAACACCTCGGCGGGCGACAGCGAGGACGGATCGTCCACGTCGCGAAGCGCCCCGCGTGCCCGCTCGACGTCGAAGGCCGTGCGGATGCCCTCCTGCTCGTAGAGCGCGAAGTTGTCGAGGACGTTATCGGGCAGGTAGCTGCCCGTGCCGACGACCCTTACCGCCGACGGTGAGCTGGTCACTCGCGCTCCTTGTCCAGGGGTGCTGCCTGCCTTTGCCCGGGATGAGATGGCGCCGCCACCCGATCCGGCGCCACGGAATCCGTGCGAACATAGGGAGGGAGCCGGAGCGGCTCAATGAACGGCGCTCGCCGCGATCACCCGCCCGCCGGTGCCGGAGCGCGGGCCGGATGGCCGCTCTTCAGTCGTAGGGGCGGTCGGGCGGCGGCTTCGTGTAGCGGTCGATCAGGCCGCCACCGGGTTGGAGGGGCGGCTCCATCGTGCGCTTGACCTCCGCCGCCGCATCGATCGGCTGGTACCCCTGCCGAATCCAGCGGCGCACGCGGGCCGGGATCTGGAGCACGTCATCGTTGTTCTGGCGCTGGTAGGCTGCGTCGAGCAGCAGGTTCTCGGCCTCGTTCGCGGGCACGCCCGCCTCCAACAGGTCGCCCAATGCGACCATCGCGGCCGTCAGCTGGTCGTCCCTCGGGTTCACGCCGGCGATCGTACGGACCACGTCGTCCGGGGCATCGCGGGAGAGGACATCGGCCGTGGCCTTCAGAGACGTCGCCGTCGCGCGCTTGCCCAGGATCTCGTGCGCCCGTCCGAGGCGCCGAGCGTATCCCTCGAGCGAAGAAAGCAAACGCTCCAGGCTCACGCCCTTGGCCATCCCCTCGGCCGTGTGTTCCACGAGGAGGTCCGTCGGGAACCCATCCCAGCGGGGCTGCAGGATCACGGCCTCCAGGCGGGCGGCCTCGGCTGGAGGGTACGCGGACAGTACCCGCCGGAGATCGGTCTGAGCGCGGAGGGGCGCTGCCGACGCAAGCAGGAGAAGGACCAGGGCCGCAAGCGGAGACCGGCTTCGCCACGGAGAAGGACCACGCCCGTAGGCCTCGCGGGCGTCGACCAGAATCCTCTCCCTGGTGGCAAGCATCGCCCGTGCTCCTGACCTCAGGTGCCCGTTCCCTCCGGAAGGATGGCGAGTACCGCGTTCCGATTCCCGAACCCGTCATCCGAATACCGCTCGGCATGGGGATCGGTCACCCAGCGGGAGCCGTCCAGCAGGAACATATACTCGTAAACGCCCGGTTGGACCGCCAGTCGAGCCGACCAGACTCCGTCTCCGTCCGGATCCTCCAGCTCGATCGGGTCCCAGCGGTTGAAGTCGCCCGCGATCGCCACCGAAGAAGCGGCCGGAGCCTCCAGGAAAAGCTGGACGTAGACGCGACCATCCTCGGCGGAGCCCGCGAACTCCCCCATCCGGGGGAGGACGGCGAGCGCCACCAACAGCACCAGACCGGCAAACGCGGGCGCCGGCGCGATCCGGACCGTGCGCGGCCGCAGGAGCCACTCCAGCCACCTGCGCCAGGCCGGGCGTGCGGCCTGGACCGTGGACATGACGCGGCCTTCCAGCCACGATGGAGCGCCGACAACCGCCGTGCTCCGCACATCCTCGAGCAGCGCCTCCCAGGCGGCGGCCTCTCGCCGAAGCTCCGGCGTCAACTCCGCCGGGGGCAGCTCGCCATCCAGGTACCGCTGTAACTCTTCTCGCATCTCGCGCGATCCCGTCTCGTCCACGACTTACCTCGCAACCGGGGACTCCACTCGTCCCTCGCTCACTCCGCGTAGTAGCCGGCCAGCAGATGCTGCAACGCCTCACGCGCCCGGTAGACCCGCATCTTGAGCGCGGGCACCGAGACGTCGAGTCGTTCGGCCATCTCCTGGTAGGACCACCCCTCCACGTGCTTCAGAAGGAACGCCTCCCGCTGCTCGACCGGAAGCTGGTGCAGCGCCCCCTCGATACGGTCCCGGATCTCCCCTCGCTCCGCTGCGTCGTGCGTCACCGGTCCCGCCGTGCTGACCTCGCGAGCTTCCTCCAGCGGACGCTCGCGGCGCCGGCGGCCCTTCACCTGATCCTTGCACAGGTTCGCGGCGATCCGGAACAGCCAGCCGCCCACCCGGTGCGGATCACGGCAGCTCGCGAGGCGCCGGTAGCCACGGACGAAGGTCTGCTGCACGATGTCCTCGGCTTCGTCGGGCCGTCCGGTCATCCGCTCGGCGTAGCGATACAGGACATCCTGGTATCGCCGCACCAGCACGGCATACTGCTCCGCCCGGCCGTCCAGGACGGCCCGGACAACCTCTTCGTCGCCCGGGCTCCCGCCCTCCGGTCGATGGGGAAAACCACCTTGGGAACGCTGCGAACCGCCAACCGAGCGCTCCTCGCCGTGTCGGTCTATGTGGCTCTCCGTTCCGCTCGTAAGACGACGCGTGACGCATCGTCGTCACACCCTTCGGTGCTCGCCAGCGGAGGTTGCGGGCGCTGGACCGCGATCAAGTGGATCGCATCCGGCGCCACCGTCACCTCGGCCTCGTCGCCGATCCCCAATCCGAGGGTCTCGTACGTCCGGACCGGAATCTCGATCTCGAGCCGGAGTTCCGGATTTGCTCCCCGCACGGCCGCCTCCAGGGTCACCGTCGGTCCGCGCAGCTGTCGGTCGAGAATCGTCACCGGAACGGAGTTGGCTCCGATCGCTCCTCGCTCCGAGCCGACATGGGTCAGCTCGAAGTCCTCGGGTCGAACACAGGCGTACACCGAGCTCCCGTCGGCGACACCGGGAACCGGCGCCGCCTGCAGCGTGAAGCCGCCGATGCCGATCTCCAACTCCTTCCCTGCCGAGCGCCGCACGATGCCCCGGTACAGGTTTCTCACCCCTACGAAACGAGCCACGTCGAACGTGGCCGGATGACGGATCACGGCCAGCGGCTCGCCGACCTGTTCGATGCGACCGTCCACGATCACCGCCAGGCGATCGCCCATCGCGCATGCGTCCCGCAGCTCGTGGGTCACGTAGATCACGCAGAGCCCGAACGTCGCCCGGATTCGCTTGACGTCCCGATGAAGCCGCTCCCGCATGTTGGTGTCAAGGGAGGAGAACGGCTCGTCCAGCAGCAGGATGCGAGGTTGCTGCATGAGGGCCCGGGCCAAAGCGACGCGTTGCTGCTGTCCGCCGGACAGCTCGGCCGGGTATCGGCCCTCCAGTCCCTGCAGCCGCGTCACCGCCAGCAGCCGACGGAAGCGGTCCTCCGCCTCGGCTCCATCGGCCGCGAACCGCACGTTGTCCCGGACGGTCAGGTGCGGAAACAGACTGGGCCCCTGGAGCACGAGACCCACCGACCGCGACTCGGGCGGAACGCGGACTCCGTCGCCGAACACGGTAGCGCCGGCCAGGCGCAGCAGGCCTGCATCGGGATCCACCAGCCCGGCGATCGCCCGCAGAAGAGTGCTCTTGCCCGCGCCCGAGGGACCGAAGAGGGAGAGGATCTCGCGGCGGGCCTCCAAGCGGACCTCGAGCCGGAATCCGCCCAGGCCGAGGCGAAAATCCGCCTCGATCACCGGGCCGGGCCCGGCCGGAGACGATACCGAGCCATCGAGGGCGAGATCCGGCTCATCGGTCGCCTCGCGCGCCGGACCGCGGAGTCCGGTTTCCGACACCGGCTGGCGGGTCCGTGAGGCGAAGCGCTGCGCCAGCAGCAGAATCCCGGCGGCGAGGGCCAGCGCTACCAACGCCACCGGCAGCGCGGCTCGTAGGCCCCGTCCGGTGAGCTCCACCCAGAGGTGGACCGGGAGCGACCTGGGATGGTACGCCAGGACGACGGTGGCGCCGAACTCGCCGACCGCCCGCATCCACGCCAGCGCCAGACCGGCGAGCAGGCCGTAGCGCGCCAGCGGCAGCGAGACCCGTCGGAACACGATGACCGGAGGGCGGCCCAGAGTGGCGGCCACCGCCTCCAGCCGGGGATCCACGCCTCGAAACGCCGCCTCGGCCGTCAGGATGACGAACGGCGATATGATGAACACCTGGGCGATGACGATGCCGCCCAGGGCGTTCGCGACCGTCCAACCCGCCGCTTCCAGCCACCCGCCCACCCATCCACCCGGGCCATACACGTTGAGAAGAAGCACGCCGGCGGCCACGGGAGGCAGCACGAGCGGCAGCAGGACGAGCGTTCGGGCGAGCCCCGGGTACGGGACCCTGTCCCTGGCCAGAAGGTACCCCAGCGGCACACCGCCGAGCGCAGCGAACAGGGTGGCGACGGAGGCGCTCACGGCCGAAATCGACACGGCTCGAACCAGCCCCGCGCTCTCCACTTGCCGCACCAGTTCGTTCGCGTCCACGTCCGGAAGAAAGGCGAGCAGGGGAAGCAGGAACGTCAGCAGGAGCACGCCGGCGAGCAGGCCGAAGACCGCCGGCAGAGACGGCCAGGTCCTGCGATCGGACGGGCTCGTGCGATCGGACGGCCTGCTGGGATCCGGTGGCCTGCGGCCCGATGGTGCTCGTGACATGCTCTGACGATGCGGCGGAGCGTCGCCCGCAGCTACCCTGAGGCGCAGCGGATGCCGGCCGGCGGATTGCGGTGCGCACCGGCCTCGAGCAAGCTGCTCGGCGGATCCGGCTCTCAGCAGTCGGACCTCGGCAGACGGCGATCCGGAGGATGACGTGCGCTTGGAGGACCTTCCGACCCCGGCCCTGTTGCTGGAGCTCTCCGTACTGGAGTCGAACCTCTCCCGGATGGCGGCGCGTGCGCGCTCGCTGGGGGTCGCACTCCGTCCCCACGTCAAGACCCACAAGTGCGCGCCGATCGCCGAGCGCCAGCGGGCGCTCGGAGCTCGCGGAATCACGGTCTCCACCCTTCATGAGGCCGAGCGATTCGCGGACGCGGGCTTCTCGGACCAAACCTGGGCGTTTCCGATCATCCCGAGCCGGATGCGCCAGCTGGCGGCGATCTGCGACCGGATCCGGCTCGGCGTGGTGGTGGATTCGGCGGAGGCGGTCGGGACGCTCGAAGGGCACGGGATCCGAGCACCCGTCTGGCTGAAGGTGGACTGCGGCTATCATCGAGCCGGTGTGGATCCGAACGGGCCGGTGGCAGGAGAGGTGATCCGAGCGATACAAGCCGTTCCAGGATTGACGTTTGCCGGTATCCTGTCCCACTCCGGGCACGCCTACTCTGCCGCATCCCCGCAGGAGATTCGGGCCGTCAGCGAGGAGGAACGCCGGCTCATGGTCGCCCTGGCCGAGCGGCTGCGGGCGGCCGGGGTCGATGTGCCGGGGGTGAGCGTCGGCTCGACACCGACGATGTCGCAAGTACGGAATCTGACGGGCGTTACAGAGGCACGCCCCGGAAACTACGCTCTCTATGACCGTACGCAGGCCTGGCTCGGATCCTGTGACTACCGTGACTGCGCCGCGACGGTTCTCACCAGCGTCGTTTCCAGCCAGCCGGGGGCGTCGCACTGTGTGGTCGATGCGGGAGCCCTGGCGCTTTCCGCCGACCGGGGGCCCGGGTCGGCCCCGCCAGCCATGGGCGGGATCTACGAGAACTACCGGGAAGGCCGTCTGGCTTCCGAGGCCCGTCTCACCGCCCTCTCGCAGGAGCACGGTATGGTCGACCGGCGATACCCTTTGGGCACGCGCCTGCGGGTCTTGCCGAACCACTCCTGCTTAACTGTCGCGAATTTTGGCAGTTACTGGGTCACCGACGGGGATCGTGTGGTGGATCGCTGGCCGATCTGGTCGGGTCGCGACATCGCGACCGATGAGCAGGGGAAGTCGGTCTCCTCGTGCCCGGAGGACGCGTAGCGCGCCGCCTGCCCCCGGATCGCCCGCTGCACCGCGGACAGGCACACCGCTTGCTGCTTGCACAGCCTGATCGAAGCCCTCGACGCCGCGTCCGGTGACATCGACCGAGGTACCATGCGGGCTTCGCCGATGGCACGGGGTGCGCCGTGGGCGTGGCAGGCCGACGGTGCGGACGGCAGTATGCAAAAAAGCGCGATGTACAGCGGACCCTATACTCTGGTGTTCGCGGCCGTAACGGGCATCGTGGGCATTACGGCGATCGTACGGCGGGACAGCATGGTCACGATGGCCACGGCCGTACTGGGTCTGTACATCCTCCATCTGCTGAGTCTGCGGGCGCTTACGCGTTTCGGTCCGTCCGCGAACGCCGTGTCGCCACGGGCCCCGGAGAGCCCGGCCCCTGCCGAGAGACCGAGGCCGGCGACGGACGACTCCAGCTGGATGGTGCGACTCTCCGATCCGGAGGACGAGCCGGAGTTTCTGCCGGTCGAAAGCGACAGAGCCCAGCTCGACGAGGCGGGCCAGAAAGGGGTACCCGAATTGCCGATTCCTCGCAAGTTCGCACTGGGGACGGTCGCGATCATTCGCCGCGCGCTCGACCCGGCCCAGGTGGCGCGAGTGCTGGAGGAGCAGCGAAAGTTCCCCAAGAAGCGCTTCGGCGAGATCGCGATCGAGCTCAGCTACATCACGGAGGAGCAGCTGGACGAGCTGCTTGCCGTCCAGCAGGCCGGGCTGTTCACCGAGGAGGAGATCCAGAGCGCGCGGACACGCCTGGAGACGTTCCGCCGCCAGGCTGCTGCGCGGGCCGCCCTCTAGCGCTCCAGCAGGGCCCGGAGCGAACCCGGAATCCGTTTCGCGTCGCCCATCGGAATCCTCTCCGACCAGAACCCATCGGCCTCCAGTATCACCCTTCCCTCCTCGCTCAAGAGAAACGCGATGAACTCCGCCCCGGCGGCGGTGTCGCGGCTGTTGACGGGAATGGTGGCGGCGTACAGGATAGGTGCTCCTCGGAAGGTGCGGCCGTCCGCCGCCCGGTACTGCATGCGGGCAAGGCGGCCGGCGTCACGCGGATCGCCCTGGCCGGCCAGGCGCGGCAGCCGGATGGTGTGGAATCCCTGAGCTTTGGCCTCGGCCAGATAGAATACGCCCGCGTCCAGATTTCCCGTGTGCAGCCGGGTACCCAGCTGCTCCTCCGGGAACACGCTCTCCGCATCGGCCGGCCCGGAGAGGAGACTCTCCGCCAACCCCGGCCGGCCACCCTGCTCCTCGACGAGCCGAAACGCAAAGATCGCCCGGTATCCTTTCGGATCGAGTCCCGGATCGGTCCGTCCGAGGCGGAAGCCGGAGCGCAGGACGACATCCTCCCAGGCCAGCTCGCCGCGACTCGCGCTGTCCAGGGCCGCCTTGAACGCGCTCCCGTCCGCGTAGGCGAGAACGACCTCGCTGCGGGCGAAGGCCACGGCCCAGCCCGGATCGTTCGGTCCGAGCAGGGGAACGGTGGCGATGTCCGCGGTGATGTAGGCGTCCGGTCGCCAGACGCCCTCACGGATGAGGTGGGCGCCCGCCACCGAGCCCCGTGGGTCTCCTCGAACCGCCCTGCCACCCAGCTGGCTGAACCGCGCCTCGAGCCGTCCCATGGTGGCCGTGAGCGACGCGGCGAAGATGGTGTCCACCGGATCGTTCTCGGAGGCCACCTGTCGGCAACCCGCAAGGCCCGCCGTCCACAGGGCGGCGCAAAGCACCGACGGGGCGATCGCGACTCCGGCGACCGGCCGCCGTCGCGCTCCTCCCTCATCGCCGGGGGTCACTCGCCGAACCGGCGAAGGGCGCGCTCGTAGTCGTCCGGCTCATCGATGTCCGTGGGCGCCGGACGGTCGATCGCGACCGCGTGGATGGCGATCTTCTCCGTCGCCAGGACGGTGCGCAAACCGAAATCCCCGGCGGCGCGCTCGAGCAGGGGCAGGAGCGAGCGGTCCGCTACGACGGGGTGTCCGGGACGGTCGCGATAGACGGCCGCGGCCACCGGGAGCCGGGCGGCCGCCCACGCCCGCGTTACGGCGCGGATGATCGAGGGCGACACGTCCGGCTCGTCCGCGAGCAGGATCGCGATCGCTGCGGGAACGGGATCGGCGGCCAGCTCCGTGGCCCCGACGGCCAGAGATGTGCCGATCCCCTCGGGCCAGCGCCGGTTCTCCACCACTCGAGCCGCCCGCTCGCCCACGGCCCGACTCACGGCCGCCCGTACCTCCTCGGCGTCATCGCCGACCACGACCACGACGGGCTCCAGACCTGCCGTAACGGCGGCCCTGACCGAGGCGCCGACCACGGTCAGGTCTCCGAACGGCAAGAGGAGCTTGGATTCGCGTCCGTACCTGAGGGAGCCTCCGGCCGCGAGCACGAGGCCGGCGAACGGGCCGGCCTTCCGCTCATGCGCGCCCATGCCGGACGGCGACGATCTCGGCCAGAATCGACAGGGCGATCTCTTCCGGCGTCTCGGAGCCGATGTCGAGGCCGACCGGGCCCCGGATGGCCGAGATCTCGGAGGTCTCGTGCCCCAGCTCGGCCAGCGCCTCGCGGCGCAGCCTCTGCGTCCGCCCTCCCCCGATTTGGCCCACGTAGCGGCAGCCGGCGCGCAGCGCCGAGGAGAGAGCCGGAACGTCCAGCTTGCGGTCGTGGGCGAGCACGACGACGCTAGAGTGGCGATCGATGCCCACCGCGGCGAGGCCTTCGTCGGGCCACTCGCCCACCAGGCGGGTGGCTGCCGGAAACCGCTCCCGCGACAGGAAAGCCGGGCGCGGGTCGACGACGTGGACCTCGAAGCCGAGCAGAGCCGCCAGCTCGCACAGCGCGGCGCCGACCGGCGTCGCCCCGACGATCGCGACCTGCGGCGGAGGAAGGAGGGTCTCGGCAAACACCGCTCCGGCCTCCGGCTCCGGGCCCGCTTCCACCAGCTCGTTCGAGCCCGTGTCCAGGATCGGCCGCAGACGCTCGAGCAGCCGCGCGTCCATCCGTGGAGAGCCGAGCGAACCGATGGGTTTCCCGTCCTCGGGGGCCAGCATTCGCCGGCCGCGAACGGTGCCGGAAACTCCCGTGAGCAGGAGCGCCGGCCGGCCTTCCTCCACGGCCTGACGCGTCGCGGTCCAAGCGGGGTCGTCCGGGTCGTACCGCTCCGCGAACACCTCGATCTCGCCGCCGCACGCCAGGCCGACCTCGGCCGCCATCTCGTCGGTGATCCCGTAGCTCAGCTGCCGGGCGTCGCCTCCGGCCAGAATCTGCAGGAGATGCTCGTGGAGATCAGCCTCGATGCAGCCGGAGGAGACGGAACCGGCCAGGTCGCCGGCGTCGCTCACGGCGAAGCGGGCCCCCGGCCGCCGGGGAGCCGAGCGCTCGGCCCGGATCAGCGTAGCCAGGCCTGCGGCCTTTCCCTCCCGACTCCAGCGGGCCAGGGGCTCGAGTACCTCGCGCAGGCTCATCCGGCTCATAAGATGTCCGGCAGCCGGTCACGCTTCGTCGCGAACCCGGCGAATCTCCGCGCTCAGGGCCGGCACGACGTCGAACAGATCGCCGACGAGCCCGAAGTCCGCGACGTTGAAGATCGGCGCCTCGGCATCGCGGTTGATCGCCACGATCGTCTTGGCGGTGCGCATGCCGGCGAGATGCTGGATGGCACCGCTGATCCCGACCGCGAAGTAGAGGTCCGGCGAGACCACCTTCCCGGTCTGCCCCACCTGCTCCGCATGAGGCCGCCAGCCAGCGTCGACGACCGCCCGGCTCGCACCGAGCGTCGCCTGTTCCCCGAGCGCGTCCACCAGCTCCTGGAGGATCGCCCAGTTCGCCGGATCCTTCATCCCGCGCCCACCCGACACGACGATGCTCGCCTCCGAAACGTCGAGGGCCGTCCGGTCGCCGGTCTCCATTCGAACCACCCGCTGCCTCGCGTGCTCGGCGGCGATCTCGACAGGCTCGACCGTGCCCGCCGCGTGCCGCTCCGCGGGCCGGAAGACGTTGGGGCGTACGCTGATCAGCGCCGGCAGCTCCGAGAACGTCACGGTGGCGATCGCCTTGCCGGCGTACATCGGCCGGGTCGCGACCGGACGATCTCCCTCGACGGCGACCGAGATCACCTCGGTCGCCAGGCCGCGGTCCAGCCGGGCGGCTACCCGGGGCGCCAGGTCCTTGCCCTGGGCGGAGGCGGGGAAGACGATGGCCGCGTACTCCTCGCGGCCGGCCAGGTCCTCGCACATGCGAACGGTCGCCTCGGGGGCATAGAGCGCGAAACCCGGGTCCTCCGCCACGAATACGCGGTCCGCACCGACCGTGCCCAGGTCCGCGGCCTTCTCGCCGGTTCCGGGGGGACCGAGCAGGAAGGCGTCCACCGTGCCGCCAAGGGCATCGGCGAGCTCCCGGCCCGCCGTCACGGCCTCGCGGGCCACGGGACGAAGCTCACCGTCCCGGGTCTCTGCAAAGACGAGTACGTTTCGCATCTTATCTCACCTCGGCACGGCCCGAGTCGGGTCGAGCCGGTCCGTTCAGAGCAGGGCTCGCTCTCGCAGCCGACGGACGAGGTCCGGCACGGCCTCCGGCCCCTCCCCGACGATTTCGCCGCCGGCCCTCTGCTGCGGCTCGCTCAGCGCCACGATCCGAACCTTCGCCTCGCCGAGCCGAATCTCCTTTTCCTCCAGCGGCTTCTTCTTCGCCGCCATGATGCCCTTCAGGCTGGGGTACCGCGGCTCGTTCAGCCCCTTTTGCGCCGCCACCACGGCCGGCAGGTCGAACTCCACGATCTCGTGCCCGCCCTCTACCTCGCGGTGCGCCGCGGCCCGCCGTTCATCGATCTCCAGCCGAACGACGACGGTGGCGCATGGCACGCCGAGCAGCTCGGCCAGCATGGCGGGAACCTGCATGTCGTCGACGTCGATCGCCTGCTTGCCACAGATGACGATGTCGTACTCGCGGCCCGCGATCTCTGCTGCCAGGGCCCTGGCTACCGAGAGTCCGTCGCCGGTGTCCGCCGACTTGAGCAGCACGGCCTCGTCCGCTCCCATGGCGAGCGCCGTCCTCAGGATCTCCTTCGTCTCCTCGGGCCCCACGGAGAGGACGGTCACGCGCCCATCACCCGCCGACTCCTTGAGCCGCAGTGCCTCCTCCAGGGCGAACTCGTCGTAGGGGTTCATGACGTACTTGACCCCGGCCGGATCGATGCTGCCTCGGTCACTGGCGATACGAATCCGGGTCTCCGAGTCCGGGACGCGTTTGATGCAGACGATCGACTTCACGTTTCGAGCGCTCTTTCTGGTGGTGTCCGGACCGGTGCCCGACGGATCAGCGGATCTGCAGATCCTCGATCTCTTCGGAGGTCAGCGAGTAGAGGCGGTAGGCGACCAGGTCGATCAACTCATCGGTGACCTGGACCTCTCGGCGAATGCGCGAGTGGTGACCGTTCTCCGACGCCCTCGCGTTGCGCAGCTCGACGAGGCGGGCGGCCAGCCAGAGCAGGAAGTCGTGCGCCACGTCGCGATGCTCCCGTTTGCGGTCCGGCTCGCCGCCCTCTCCGCTGGGCAGAAGCGCGTTCATGAAGGCGAGCAGGCCGGGGAAGACCATCTCGGTGAGCTCACGATCGCCGATCATCTCCTCGTCGGTCGTCTCCTCCCAGCTCAACTCGTTCCAGTACAGCTCGCACGCCTCCTCGAACAGGTGCTTGCGGGCCGCCGGATTCGTCCGACGGACGACGACGTCCCGCGGGCCGACGTTCCGACCCAACGCCCGCCGGAGGGCCCTGAGCCGCTCGAGCACCAGGGTCTCGGCCGCGATCCGCATCCCGCCCTCCGGCAAGACAGCCTCGCGGGGCGCGGAAAGCTGCGCGTCGTCCGACATCTGACCTCTCCTGTTCGCCTCGATGAACCGTTGGGAGGATAATGAGGTTGACATCGCGAGAGAACAAGCTCTCAGTGGAGGGCCAGACGGCGTAACGTGGCGAGGTTCCTTCGATCGGCCGCCGCCGCATCGTCGCCCTTCGGCGTCTCCAGCACGCGGGGGACCGCTCGAAGCCGGCGGTCCCGCATCAACGTTGCGAACGCCCCCTCGCCCAATTCCCCCATGCCGATCCCGGCGTGCCGGTCACGATGGCTCCCCAGGGGTGCGGCCGAATCGTTGCAGTGGATCATTGCCAGGAGGTCGAGGCCAATCACCTCGTCGAACGCACGCATCACCGCGTCGTACTCGTCCCGTAGATCATGGCCGGCCGCGAACACGTGCGCCGTGTCCAGACAGACGGCGAGACGGGCGCGGCTCGCCGCCGACTGCCCCTCGATCAGCGCCGCGATCTCCTCGAACGACCCTCCGAGAGCCGAGCCGCCGCCTGCCGTCGTCTCGATCAGGACGCGGGTGCGCCCCGGCACCGCCTCCAGGGCCATCCCGAGCTGCTCCGCGTTTCGCCGCAGGGCGCGCTCACGGTCGCCTCCAGTCGCGTGTCCGGGGTGCGTGACCAGGAACTCCAGGCCCAGCCGCTCGCAGCGCTCGAGCTCGGACCGGAAGGCCCGAGCCGACCTGGTCAGAAGTCGTCGGTCGCGGGTCGCGAGGTTGATCAGGTAGCTGTCGTGAGCGGCCGCGATTCGGATCCCGGCCGACTCTCGGGCCCGGCGGAACGCGACTGCCGCCTCGTCGGTGATCTCGCCCTCCGCCCAGCGGCGCGGCGGTTTCGTGAACAGCTGGAGGGCGTCGGCTCCGAGCTCGGCGGCTCGGGCTGGCGCCAGCTGCACCCCTCCAGCCGTGGAAACGTGCGCCCCGAGCGGCGGAAGCACGGCGCGCTCGGCGAGCGGCTGACGCCCTACGGTCGGTTAGGCGGCCGGTCGGGAACGCTCCGCTGCTCGGCCGGCGGCGGGCGTCGGTCCTGCGGCATCTGGTTGCCCCGATCGAAATCGCTCCCCGGCGGCTGTCCGCCGCGCTGCCGTGCCTGCTGCAGGAAGCGCTGCCTGAGCCAGAGGAATCGCGCTCTTTCAAGCGGGGCCATGAACTCGGAGAGCCTCCGCTGCTCGTCCACGTTGATCTCGGCCTCTCGCACCTGCATGCCGAGGAGCTCGTCCAGAAGCTGCGCCACGCGTGCTTGGTCGACGCGCTCCCGATGCGCCAATTCGTTCAGCTCGACCATGAGAGAGCGACGACGAGCGGCGAGCTCCTGCCGCAGCTCGCGGCTCGTCTGGAGCTCCTCACGCAGTCTGCGCGTCCGGTCGGCGTCGAGCCGGAGGGCCTGCGCCACCCGCTGCGAGAAGCGGTCGGTAAGCTCGACCGCTCGCTCGCCGGCTCCCAGGTCCTGGGCGGAGGCAGGTGTCGCCCTCCCGACGAATGCCGATACCGTGACGGCTGCCGACACCATGACGGCCGCCGACACCATCCGGCACCGTCTCGCGCCATCGATCGTCATCGCTCCTGATCCTCCCATAGGTCGGCCGGAGCGTCGACCTCGACCAGATCGTCGCTCGCGAGCTCGGGCCAGACGGGATCGCCGTTGCCCCCCAGCGCGACTCGAAGATCCAGGACACCGGGCTGAAGCTCCATCAGATCCGAGTCCCAGCCGGCCAGCGCATCGTCCGCGGACCAGGTCTCTTCGCTCCCGCTACCGGCCCGTGTCGTCAGCCAGATGCCGTAGCTCGTGAGCACGATCACCACCCCGGCCGCGGCGCGCCACACACCGACCTTCCAGGCGCCACGACGGCGCGGGAGCGGCGTATAGAGGCGCTCCGCCTCTCCGGGCTCCAGGCGTGGCGCAGGGCCGCCCCGAAGCGCGTCGAGCAACTCCAGCTCCGCGCGGCAAGACGGACAGGTCGCGACGTGGCCCTCCACAGCCACCCGCTCCTGCTCGGAAAGCCCGCCGCCGATGTAATCGGGCAGCCGGTCCGTCGGATGCAGCCCGCCGCCGCTTCGATCATCCAGGCTCATTCGTCCCCCCGGCACGTTCCGAGACGCCGCTCGACGCCGTTGCGCCCACCCCGAAGTGCTCCCGCAGCTTCCTGATCGCGTGATGGTAACTCACCCGGACAGAGCCCTCGCTCGTGCGCAGCGCCCTGGCGATCTCTCCGTACGTAAACCCTTCGGTCGCTCGAAGGATCAGCACGTCCCGCTGTTGCGGCGGAAGCGTGCGCGCGAACGCGAGCGCACGCCGTGCGAGGTCGAGGCGCGCGGCTTCCTCGTCCGGCCGATGATCGCCGGCGAGCTGACCTGCGGCTTCGAGCGTCGACTCCCGGCGCCGTGCCCGGCGGCGTATCCAGTTGGTCGTCTCGTTGATGGCGATGCGCGCGAGCCAGCTGCGGAATGTGGACTCGCCGCGGAACCGATCGATGCCGGCCGCGGCCTTGGCGAACGTCTCCTGCACGATGTCGAGCGCCGCCGCCCGCTCGCCAGTAGTCCGCACCGCCAACCGGAAAACAAAATCCGCATGGCCCTCGTAAAGATACCGCCAGGCCACTTCGTGACCGCGGCGTGCTTGCTCGACCGCTTGCCGCTCGTCTAGCATCTGTCGCAGCCAGTTCATGACCTGGACGGCGCCCGGGCGGCCGAAACCGCCCTTTCCGTCGATCGTATGGACGGCGCGGCGCGCGGAAACGTTAACCAAGGTTGCCGTCGCAATACGGTGTCGTCCAGCGCCCGATGGGCCGGACATCGCGAAAGAGCACCGGACATCGCGAAAGAGCAAGGGAGAAACGATGAAACGCGAGTGGCTACCAGCCGTCGTCCTCTGCCTCGTGTCCCTGGTATGGACGGCCACCGCCCGCGGCCAGGAGGCCGGGTTGACTCCGGCCGGTGCGGATTCCGTTCGCCAGGTGACCCTCGACGACGCGATACGGATCGCGCGAGCTCTCAACCCCGAGCTGCGAATCTCGGAGACTGGCGTCGACGTCGCCGAGTACAATCGGCTCGACGCCTGGGGCAACTTCCTCCCCCGCTTCGACGCGGGCTTCGGCTACTCGAACTCGAGCACGGGCCGGCTCGACCAGACCGGCCAGGCGATCACCACGACGAGCTATTTCTTCCAACTCACCGGACGGTACGACCTGTTTCAGGGATTTCGGAAGTTCACGGAGCTCAACAGCGCCCAGCTCGACCTCGCCTCCCGACAGGCCCAGTACCGGCAGGATGAATTCCAGCTCGTCCTCGCCGTCAAGCAGGCGTTCTACGACGCCCTGGCCTTTCGCGACCTCGTCTCGGTGGAGCAGGATCGAGTGAGGCGCCAGGAGCTCCAGCTCGAATTCGTGACCCAGCAGCTCGAGCTGGGGCGATCGACCCGCTCCGACGTGCTCCGGTCGCAGGTCGACCTGAACAACGCCAAGATCGCGCTTCTGAACGCCGAGAACGACCTGCGCGCCGCCACCTTCAATCTCGGCCGGACGCTCGGCCTGCAAGGACGAGTAGAACCGGCGCCCGAGGCGACGCTGGAGGGTGCGCCGCTGCAGCTCGGTCGGGACGAGGTGTACCGGATCGGGCTCCGCAGCGCCCCGGCGGTCGTGAGCGCGGAGGCGGCCGCGGAGGCAGCCGCGTCCCGGGTGTCGACGGCCAAATCGGCCTACCTCCCGACCCTGAGCTTCGCGGGCGGCTGGGCGTGGGCGAACGCCGAGTTTCCTCCGCAGAGCCGGAGCTGGAGCCTGGCGATCACCGGATCCTACCCGCTCTTCAACGGCTTCCAGCGCGAAAGCACCGTCTACCGTGCCCAGGCGGCAGCCGACGCGGCGGCCTCGGAGCAGCGGGCCGCCGAGCTTCAGCTGGTGGTCGATCTCGACGCGGCCTACAACACCATCCAGGTCGCCACGGCCTCCACCGCGCTGGCGGAGCAGAGCGTGGAGCTGAGCCGCGAGGATCTGCGGGTGAGCTCGGAGCGCTACCGGCTGGGGCTCGCCACCATCCTGGACCTCCAGTCGGCCCAGATCGCGGTCTCGCAGGCCGAGGTGGACCTCATCCGCCGGCGGGTCGAGTACCAGATCGGCCTGGCGTCGCTGGAGTCCCTGCTTGGAGGCACGCTGGCGGAGCTGGAGTCCTCGGCACCCTAAGCCGTTCAGCAGCCGTTCAGCAACCGTTCAGCGCGACCGTAGCCGACCTCTCGCTGTCCCCGGAGGGAATGAACTCCCGGGCCGGCTTGTCCAAGACACGGCTCGTCGTACCCACGCGTCGGGGTTGAACCTCCGTTAACGGGAATGGTACCATCAGACCCATGCCGAACAGCACGCGGGTCCTGAGGCAGATTGCACCCTCCGCCACGGCCGTCCTCTCCGTGGTGGCCGCGTCGTGCGGCCGTAGCCCCGCGAGCGAGTCGGTGCCGAACTTCGAGACGGCGGTGGTCGAGGTGCGGAGTCTGGTCTCCAGCGTGGTGGCGACCGGAACGATCGAGCCGATACGGGTCGTCGACGTCAAATCGCAGGCGTCCGGTGAAATCCTCGAGATCAACGCCGAGCTCGGGGACTACGTCGAGCGCGGAGTGGTGCTCGTGCGTATCGACCCCCGGGATGTCCGAAACGACTTCGAGCAGGCCGAGGCGGATCTCGAGGTGGCGAGGGCCCGCTTTCAGGTGGCCGAGCGTCGGCTGGCGAGGACCCAGACGCTGTACGACTCATCGGTCGTGACCTCGGAAGAGCTCGAGAACGAGATGCTGGAGCATGCGAACGCCCGCGCCGCCTTGGTGCGGGCGGAAGCGAGCCTCGAGCTGGCCACGGATCGGCTGAACGACGTCGTCGTGCGGTCCCCGATCTCGGGCACGGTGGTGGAGCGCGAGATCGAGGAGGGGCAGATCGTCACCTCCACCCGGGAGGTCACCGGCGGCACGCTGCTGATGCGGATGGCGGACCTGAGCGAGGTGCAGGTGCGCACCATGGTCGATGAGACCGACATCGGAAGCATCGAGACGGGCCTGCCGGCGGAGATCACGGTCGAGGCTTACCCGGACCGGACGTTTCGCGGAAGCGTGCTCAAGGTGGAGCCGCAAGCGGTCGTCGAGCAGAGCGTGACGATGTTCGCGGTCCTGACGCGGATCGTGAACGAGGGCGACCTGCTCCGGCCCGGAATGAACGCCGACGTGCAGATCGTGATCGGAAGACGGGACGCGGCGCTGACGCTCGACAACGGAGCGGTCAAGACGCCGGACGAGGCCCGGCAGCTCGTCGAGGCTCTGGGCCTCGATCCTTCCCTGCTCGAGGCGCGGGTGGAGGTCGCCCGGGAGGAGGGAGCCGCCGGGCCGGAAGGAGCGGAGGTCGGGAGCGACGACGTGGCGCTGGAGCAGATCCGTTCGATGTCCGAGGACGAGCGGCGGGCCTACTTCCAGGGCCTCGACCCGGCGGAGCGACAGCGGCTCTTCCAGGCGATGCACGCCGCGCGAGAGCAGCAGGAACAGGCCGATCGCGCCAACCCGGCGCGGCCGAAGCCCGCGTTCGTGTTCCAGGAAGATCGGGCGGGCGCCCTCACCCTCAGGCCGGTGATGATCGGACTGAGCAGCTGGGAGTACACCGAGGTCCTGGCCGGCCTGGAGGAAGGGGACGAGGTGCTCCAGGTGCCCCTCTCCCTGATCCAGCAGCGCCAGTTGCTGGAGAGGGTCCGGTCACGATCCGCCCTGCCCGGCGTGCAACGGCAGTAGACGGTAGAAGGGGACGATCGCATGCTGCTTCTCGAGACGATGCGGGTCGCGCTCACGGCGATCCGAGCCCACAAGCTCCGATCCCTCCTGACCATGCTCGGGATCGTGATCGGCGTGGCGGCCGTGATCGCGATGGTCGCGCTCGGCGAGGGAGCGCAGCGCGCCGTCCAGGCGCAGATCGCCCGGCTGGGAACGAACGTACTCACCGTCCGCCCGGGCCAGCTCTGGTTCCACGGCGTGAGATCGGGGGCCTCAGCCGAACTGACGCCCGAGGACGCCGAAACCGTGCTGCGTGACGCTCCGTCCGTCGTCGCGGTCGCCCCGGAGATGCGCTCGAGCCTCCAGGTCGAGGCCGGAGCCACGAACGCGAACATGCGGGTCGTAGGCACGAGCCCCGAGTACGCAGAGATCAACGGGTACGCCGTCGCGCTAGGTCGCTTCTTCGGCCAGGAGGAGAACGAGGGAAGGCGACGGGTGGCGGTGCTGGGCGGCGCGGTGCCCGCGACCCTCGGCGTATCCGCCGAGCAGCTCGTGGGCCGACAGATCCGGATCCGAAACATCACCTTCGAAGTGGTGGGCGTGCTGGAGGAGAAGGGAAGCTTCAGCTGGTTCAACTACGACGAGCAGATCTACGTTCCTCTCCAGACCGCCCGCTTCCGCCTCATGGGCACGGATGAGCTCTCATCGTTCAACATCCAGATGGCGGCGGGCACCGCACAGTCCGTCGCCATGAGCCAGGTCGAGGAGATCCTGCGCCGGCAGCACCGGCTGCGCGTGGGCGATGAGAACGACTTCTGGATCCAGGATCGGGCCGAGCTCATGGGCACCCAGGAGGAGACGACGCGGACGTTCTCCATTCTGCTTGCCGGCATCGCGGCGGTGAGTCTGCTCGTCGGCGGCATCGGCATCATGAACATCATGCTCGTTTCGGTGACCGAGCGAACCCGAGAGATCGGTGTCCGAAAGGCCATGGGCGCCACCCGACGAGTCGTGCTCATGCAGTTTCTGCTGGAGGCGCTGGTGCTCTGCCTCGTGGGGGGCGCGCTGGGCATCGCCGTCGGCGTGACCGGCTCCAGCGTCCTGTCGCGGCTGGCCAACTGGAACACGGCCGTGTCCGGCGAGGCGATCCTGCTCGCCGTCCTCTTCTCCGCTTCCGTTGGCCTCTTCTTCGGCATGTGGCCGGCCCGCCGCGCGGCGAAGCTCGATCCGATCGTCGCCCTTCGGTACGAGTAGGCGCACCATGACCCTAGCCCGTCCGGCCCGGCCGGAGGACCGACCGTCGCTGCAGGACCTGTCCGATGATGCCCGTCTCTGGATCTTCGGCTCGAACCGTACGCTCGTGGGTCCGGAAGCGAGGCGACTGGCCGATGCGACCGAGACCTTCGTCCGAGATTGGGCCGCGCATGGAGAAGGATTGACCGCGAGCTTCGAGTGGCGCTACGACCGGTTCCTTCTCATCGCGGTCGACGAACGTCGCGCGGCCGCGTCGGGTTGCTCGATCGACGCTCTCACGCACCACGTCCGCGAGCTGGAGCGAGCGTTCCGTATCGAGCTGCTGGACGGATCCCGCGTCTGGTATCGTGGCGACGGAGCGATCCGCTGCGTCGGGCGAACCGAGTTCCACGAGCGCGCGAAGCGGGGCGAAGTGTCGCGCGAGAGCATCGTCTTCGACCTCGGCGTACAGAGCCTGGCCGAGCTGCGCTCCGGCCGCTGGGAGCTGCCAGCCGGCGAGAGCTGGCACGCGCAGCTGCTGCCCGGCGGCTCGGCATAGGTCGACCCCGCCGACCCGCGGAGTCAATCAGAGTCCCCGCCGTCGACCGGAAGCTCCATCTGGGTCGAGAGAGGCCGCCGCGGCCCGTCGAGATCGTGGTCCGGCCGGATCCCGAGGTGCTCGACGACCAGGCGATCCTGCGTGGTCACCAGCACCTGCCGATCGCGAGCGATCGTCCGCAGCAGCTGCCAGACCTGCCCTGCCCTCGGGACGTCCAGGTGAACGAAGGGATCGTCCACCAGGAGCGGTAGCCCCACCCCGAGGCCGGCGAGGAAATCGGCCGCTCCGATGCGCACAGCGAACAGGACGACGTGCAGCTCTCCGTAGCTCAGCGGCGGGGAGCTGAGCGCCACCGGCCGTCCGGCATACAGGAGGCTCGCCGAGTCGAGATCGCCCGGCACGACGAGCGGCCCCAGCCTGCCACCGCCCAGAACGGCGAGATGGGCGTCGATATGGCCTACCAGGCGCTCCTGATCGGTCTCGCGGAACTCCTCGTAGGCCTCTTCCAGCAGCGCCCAGGCGCCCGCATACGCCGCCGCTTCGCGCCGAGCCTCGATGAGCGACGACTCGACGGCCCGTCGCGCTCCCATCAGCGCCACCGAACTCTCCTCGGGCCGCCCGAGGTCCAACAGCCGACGCTGTATATCCCGCTCGTCCTCCACCTTGGCCGTCAGCTGCAGGCGCCGCTCCTGCAGCTCTCTGTCGGCCAGTCCAAAGGCCTCCCGGGCATCCGTCTCCGTCTCTCCGACTGCCGAGCGCTCGCGCTCGAGCTCGATCCGGGTGGGCGCCAGCACGTCGTTTCGCTCGCACGAAAGCGTGGCCTCCAGCTGCGACAGGAGTCTTCTCCCGGCTGCGATGGCTCCCTCGCGGCTCCCGTCCGGCGCGGAAGGCGAAGGCTCCGGAAGCTCGGCCGGCTCGTCCGCGCGCCCGGAGGCCGAAGGATCCGGAAGCTCGGCCGGCCCGTTCGGGCGCCCGGAGCCCAGGGTTCGGATCGCCCGGCCAGTCGCCTCCCGCAGCCGCCGCTCCGTCTCTTCCAGCCGATCCCGGTTCGATCGCCAGGCCGCGAACTCGCGGCGCCGATCCGCCAGCGTCTCCGGCGTGAGCTCCTCTCTCCCGGGGAGTCCCTCCAACCTGCTCTCGATGCGGCTTTCGATGGCCTCGATGTTCAGGTCCCCTCTCCCCCGCTCGACCACCACCCTGTCGCCGGGCGGCTGGTCGACGGCGCGCGACCGGAGCGCGAGCCCCACGAGGCCAACCCCCGCGAGAGCAAGCGCCGCTCCCCACGCCCTCACCCATCCCTCCCCCAGTCCGACAAGGACCGCCCCCACCGCCACCAGCACGGCTCCTGCGGCAAGACGGCCGCTCGCCGCCCGACCCGTGGCAGCTTCCGTCTGCACCGGCTCCCGTTCAGCGATCGCCTGCGCAGCTCGTACCTCATCGAGCCGTGGCCACAGCTCCTCGAGCGAGGCCAGTCTCTCCAGGTAGTCGGGCGGGAACGCGCGGACGTCCGACCGGTCGTCGGCGGCCTCCACCTTCCAGATCGTCTCCCGGAGCTCCTTCTCCGCCTCCTCCAGGTGCTGGATGCGCTGTAGCGATGTCTCCTCACGCCCCTGTAGCACGCGCAGCCGGGCCAGGGCCGCATGCCTCTCTTCGAGCCGCCGCACGTCCTCGCGAAGGCGATCCAGGTCGGCGGCGAGCGCCGCGCCCGCGTGGAGGAGCGGCGCCCGCTCGTCCTCCGCCCGCCGGGTCGCCTCGAGCCGCGAGTCGAGCTTCTCGAGCTCGGCTTCGAGCCGCTCGAGCGCGCCGGCCTTGCGCCGGCGGCTGCCCCCGGGCTCGATCGGCGCCAGGGTCAACTCGTGATAGCGACCGCGAATCGCCACCCGAGCCGCCTCGACGTCGGCGTGTCCCCCCGCCGCGATTCGCAGCAGGTCCTGGGCGAGGGCGGTCTCGAGAAGCCGGCCCTGGTGAATGCACGCCGTTCGCTCGTAGTCCGACAGCTCGACGAGCCCGACCACGGTCTCCAGCAGCTGCCGGTACTCTCGCTGGTTCGAGCTCGTCGGAGCCGCCGGGTTCGCCTCGCCGCGCAGCAACTCCTCTCCGGTGGCGGGTCGAGAGACGATGACCTCGTGGGTCTCGAAGTCGCGCGTGATCGACAGTCGGCCAGCGGCATCGGCCAGCTCCAGAACGGCCCGAAACGCTCCTCCCTTCCAGGGCCGCCGGTGCTCCTGCTGCTGGCGGGCATCGGGCTCCCGGCGATTGAACCCGAACAGGGTGCGCACCAGCCCGTCGACGAGCGTCGACTTTCCCGACCCGTTGGATCCCACCACCACGATCGGTTCGCCCTTGGACGGAAACCGATAGCGGCCGTGGAGACAGCCGTAATCGAGCTCCAGAGACTCGAAGCGCAGCTTGCTCATTGGACCCCGAGGCTCCGAAGCACGATCCGCAGCGCCCGTTCCGCATCCAGACGCCCCTCGGGGTCCTCCGCCGCCTCCGCCCGACACAGGCCGAGCCGGGCTACGTGGCCGGCGACGGTCCTCTCCCGAGCGATCTCCGCTAGCCGGGCCGAGGCGTAGAATCGGGTCGCATCCTCGAGACGAACACAGCCGTACCGCTCCTGCAGGTCGAGCCGGACCTTCTCCGCATCGAGCGGAAAGGCGGGCTCTCCGACCAGGCGAACCACAGGCACCGTATCCGGCGGAATCCGGCTCCTCAGCAGCTCCGCCACCGCGAGCTCGTTCGGGACGGCGCCGACATCGACGTCGCCCAGTCGTGCGACCTCGCGCACGCCGGACGACACGTGCCGCACCCGCGGCGGCTCCCCCTCCCCGACGTCCGCGATCACGTACCCGCGGGGTCCGTCTTCGGCGATGTCGACCGCGGCGAAAGAACCCGCGTAGCAGGCCCGGCTCGCGGATCCGAACGCGTCCGGCGGGCGGAACCGGTGATAGTCCCCGAGCGCTACGTAATCGGCCTCCAGCTCGGCCAACCGTTCCGGCGGCAGGCTGAGCGATGCCGGCTCGCTCCAGTGCGGCGCATCGGGAACGGCGCCGTGCAGCAGCACGACGTGTACGCCCGGCTCCTGGGACCTCCGGAACGAGGAGAGCGGATTCTCGTCGCGCGTGCGGTCATAGGCTATGCCGTAGGCGTTGAGGCTGCCCGCGACGGTCTCGACCCGGCGAGCCGGTCCGAAGCTCGGCTCGAGGAAAAGGTGGGCCTCCGGCAGAGCGTCCGCGTACAGTGACGGGTTGAGCGAGATCGCGTCGTGGTTGCCCGGAATCGCGAGCACCGGCCGACCTGACTCCTGCAGGCGACGCGACACCTCCCGAACGGCCGCCAGCAAGCGTTCCCCAGGTCGGGGTCCATCGAACAGGTCGCCACAGAGCACCACGGCGTGCGCCCCCGCCTTCTCGGCCGCGTCGGGCAGCCCCCGGAAGGCGCCGACCACTTCGTCTCGGCGTGCCTCGGCCACCGGCTCGAAGCCCGAGTAGGCAGCCCCGAGGTGTGCATCGGCGAGGTGGAGGAGGCGAATCACGATCTGGCGAGCTGCTCCTGCCGGATGAGGAACACGCCGTAGTCGATGATGGCGTACACGGAAGCGATGCCGACCACCAGGATGAGCACCGGGACGGCGACCGGCCAGAAGATGAGCGCGAGGAGCGTCAACAGCTGAAAGAACGTGGTCACCTTGCCGCCCATGCGCGAGCGGGGATGCATGTCGCGCCCGACGAGTCGACTGACCAGGTAGGAGCCGCCCGTGAAGACATCCCGCAGGATCAGGATCACGAACCCGGCCCAGCCCAGACGACCCGATGGTAGGAACGAGACCAATCCCAGCAGCACGAAGAGCTTGTCGCAGAACGGATCCAGCAGGATCCCGACCTCCGAGGTGGTGCCGCTGATCCTGGCGATCAGGCCATCCAGCAGGTCCGTCAGGGCGCCGCCGAAGACGATCAGCGCGAGCGTTCTCGGATCGTTCGTGACCAGGAACATGACGCCGAGGGGGATTCTCCCCAGCGAGAGCAGATTGGATACGGTGAGGAACCCCGGGTCGTGGCGGTGCCCGTGCCCCGCGGCCGGATCGATCAAAGGTAGTCCCGCACGGTGGCCGCGAAGGTCAGCGGCTCGAGCCGGAAGACGGTCCGCAGCGGGTTCGACCGCCGGCGCAGGACGCTGGCTCCCCGAAACATCTCGAGCTGATCCGGCGTGATCGGCTGCGGAAGGCCGAGACGCGCGGCCATCGAGAGGGCCGGGCGGCTCAGTGCGCGGGGCAGCTTCACCACCGGCCGCATCACTCCGGCAGCCCGCGCCACGATCCTCACGATCTTGGCGAACTCGAGTCGCTCCGGGCCGGCGATCTCGAACGTCTGTCCGGTAACGTCGGGGCGCTCGACCGCCTGAACCAGAGCGTCGGCGACGTCCTCGATCGCTACTGGCTGGAGCCTCGAGCGACGGAGATCGAGGACCGGAAACACCGGCAGTCGGGTGAGCAGCTGCACGAGGGCCGTCGTGAAGTGATCTCCGGGTCCGTAGATGATCGATGGTCGGAAGATCACGAAATCCAGTCCAGAGTCGCGCACGAGCCGCTCCGCCGCGTGCTTCGTCCGAAAATAGGGCCCTCCGGCCGTCGAAGCCCCGACGGTGCTGATGTAGACGAACCGGTCCACGCCGGCCCGTCCGGCCGCGGCCAGCAGGTTGCTCGTGCCGCCGACATGGATCTCACGGTACCTGCGTTCCGGGTCCGGTCCTCCGATCCCTACCAGGTGGACGACCACGTCGCACGCATCCGCCGCATGTCGCAGGGTGGTGGCGTCGGTCACATCCGACGGGAACCACTCCACCCCACCCTTCCAGTCCTCCGGCAAGGATCGCCGCGCCACGGCTCGCAGGGAGTGGCCGCGGCGTAGCAGCCGGGGGATCAGATGGCGGCCGACGAAGCCGGTCGCTCCGGTCACCAGGACGCGGAGGGCCCGGTCAGGACCCGCCAGTAGCGGATCAGGGGCCGCCTTCACCCGCGGCTCCTGCGTCGAGACGGGACCCCATGCGAAGAGCGGGCCGGTCAGAGGACCCGCGTTCGGCTCGCAAGTCACGAAGGGGGAAGATCTCGGGCTCCCGGGGGGGATGCAACCAAGGGGCGGCGGCTGGATCCCGCCGCCCGCGGTCAGGCCAGCATCGATGCCTCCGCGTCCGCTTCGGAGATCGCGCCGGCGGCCGAGCCGTCCAGCAGGACGAAGTCCTGGACGATGACATCCACGGTCGGAATCGCCACACCGTCACGTTCGTACGACCCGTACTCCAGGCGCCCCTCGACGTACAGGCGACTGCCCCGGCGGACGAAGCGCGCGACGATATCGGAGGCCTTGCCCCAGAAGGTCAGGCGGTGCCACTCCGTCCGCCGCTGCTCCTCCCCGTTCTGCCGAAAGCGGCGGTCGGTGGCAAGCGAGAGGTGAGCCACCGGCGTACCATCCTTCGTCTCGCGGACGTCGGGGTCCGAGCCGGCGTTGCCTACCAGAATGACGCGGTTGATCGATCGGGCCATGGGAGTCTCCTCGTTGGAATCCTGCGGACGGACCATCGGCGAGCGCAGCGGCGCCGAACCCAGTATGTCCTTCCGAAGGCGATCTCCAACGGGGCATGTGCCAGATCTCGGTTTGGCACACGAGCGGTCGTGCGCATTTGCCTCGAGCTTCCGCTCTCCTCAAGATCCGGCATGCGCTCGGATCGGAGACCGCGTAGGTGGCTCGATCTGCGGAGAGGCGTCCTGCAACTGGGCGTTCTCGCAGGCGCCGCCGCGGCCATCTTCTTCATGGACGAGGCCCGCCTGGCGGTCGAGAGCGGGGCCGTTCTCGTGCTGGTGGCGGCGGAGGCGGGCGAGCTCCGACCAGGGGGCGATGTCTGGGTGGCCGGGGTGAAGGCCGGCAGAATCACCGACATCCGTTTCGTCGGCGCCGAGTCGCGGTCCCCCAGCCTCGAGATCCGGGCCGTGCTCGATCGGGTGCCGGCCCGAGCGCTGCGGCGCGATGCGCGGGCGACCATCAAGCCATCGGGTCTGCTGGCCCCGTTCGTGGTCGACATCGAGCCCGGCGGAGCCGGCGCGCCTCCGTACGACTTTGGCGACACCCTGACCGCTCGGCTGTCGGTGACGATGCGAGAAGTCGAGAAGTTCGCCGACAGCCTCCGGATCGTGGCCGACGAACTGCGGCCGATCGCCTCGCGCCTGGCGGAAAGCCTGCACGAGGCGGAGGGGCCGATCGCCGGGCTCTCGCGCTCCGGCCTTGAGCTCCGGGAGGTGCTTGCCGGCTTCTCGGAGCTCAATCGGCTCAACGCACGCTCCGGCACTCTGGGCAAGCTCCTGACCGACACCGCGCTGGCCTCTCGGCTCCGACGCACGCGTGAGCAACTGTCGGTGCTGGAGTCACGCGCCTCGGAGCGGCTCCGGGTGCGCCTCGGATCCCGGTTCGAGGCGCTGGCGGCGAGCGTGGAGTCGCTGCAGGACCACCTTTCCGCCGCTCGTGGAAGCGCCGGCCGGGCCCTGCACGACCGTGAGATCGAGAACCAGGTTCGGCTGTTTCGCGCCCGCGCCGACACCGTACGGGCGGAGCTGGCCTCGACTCCCTTCCGCTGGTTGCGCGTGCGGCTGTTCTAGCGAACCCGTCGAGGCGGACGGGCCACCCTACCGTGGGGTCGGCGGCGGCATGCGGCCCTGCAGCACGAAATCCACCCGCTCCTTCTGCTGCTTGCCACGGCGCGTCGTGACGATGATCGACTCGACGACTCCCTTGCGGTCCTCCAGCGCGACGGTGAACTCGGCCGAGCCGTCCGCGGCCGCGATTCGCGTCCGCACCACCTTTCCGGGCTTCGCCTGCGCCTGCCGCGACGGATTCCGGAAGATGGTGAGGCGCGAGCGACGGCGTCCTCGCGGTAGCTTGCGGGAGATCTTGACCCGGCTCAACCAGTCCGGCTGGTAACCAATGATCCACAGCTCGCCGCGCTGGTCGACCCCGCGAGCTTCGCGATTGTGGCGCGCCATCTGCTCCTCCCGGCTTGACCCGTTTCTCGACCGCAGTTATTCATTCTCTCGAATCCACCCCGCTCCCGCGACCTCTTGATACAATCCTGGAAATCCTGACGCGAACCTGAGCCCGTGACGGGCCTTCACTGCGAGTCGGAGTTCATTCCGTGGACATTGCCGAGCTGAAGTCCAAGTCCATCGCCGATCTTCACGAGATGGCGGAAGAGTTGAGCATCCACAACTACTCGGGCCTGCGGAAACAGGATCTCATCTTCCGTATCGAGCAGAACCTGCTCGACTCGGACGTGGTTCTCCGCGGGGAGGGCGTGCTCGAGATCCTTCCCGAAGGCTACGGCTTCCTGCGAAGTCAGGATTGGAACTACCTGTACGGCCCCGACGACATCTACGTCTCCCCGTCGCAGATCAAACGATTCGACATGCGCACCGGTGACACGGTGCTCGGCCAGGTACGCCCGCCGAAGGAGGGTGAGAAGTACCTCGCCCTGCTGAAGGTCGAGGCGGTCAACGGCGCGGATCCGGAGAAGGCCAAGCACCGGATCGGCTTCGACAATCTCCGCCCCCGCTATCCCGAGGAGCGGCTGCGACTGGAGCGGGACACGGGGGACATCTCGATGCGGATCCTCGATCTGATCGCGCCCATCGGCAAGGGACAACGGAGCCTCATCGTGTCTCCGCCGAAGGCCGGCAAGACGATCCTGCTCCAGAAGATCGCGAACTCCATCCTGGCCAATCACCCGGAATGCAAGCTCATCGTTCTCCTGATCGATGAACGACCGGAGGAGGTCACGGACATGGAGGAGAACGTGGCGGCCGAGATCATCGCCTCGACGTTCGACGAGCCGGCGGACCGGCATACGCAGGTGGCCGAGATGGTGCTCGAAAAGGCGAAGCGGTTGGTGGAGTATCAGCAGGATGTGGTGATCCTGCTCGACTCGATCACCCGGCTCGCGCGAGCATACAACACCACCGTGCCGCATTCGGGCAAGATCCTCTCCGGGGGCGTGGACGCCAACGCGCTCCACAAACCGAAGCGATTCTTCGGGGCGGCGCGGAACATCGAGGAGGGGGGCAGCCTCACCATCTGCGCCACCGCGCTCGTCGACACCGGCAGCCGGATGGACGAGGTGATCTTCGAGGAGTTCAAGGGCACCGGGAACAGCGAAGTGATTCTGGACCGCCAGATCGCCGACAAGCGCATCTACCCCGCCCTCGACCTCAACCGCTCGAGCACGCGTAAGGAGGAACTGTTGCTGACCGAGACGGAGCTGAACCGGATGTACCTGCTCCGGAATTTCCTCTCCGACATGCCGCCGGCGGAGGCCGTCCAGTTCCTGATCGAGCGTTTGAACCGCACCAAGACCAACCAGGAGTTCCTCGATTCGATGACGGCGGGCGCCTAGTCGCAGGCGAAGGGTGACGACAGGCGGATCGTGATGACGCCCGACGAGAACCTCGATCCCGACGCCGAGGCGTACCAGGCGGCGCTCGACCGTCACGCCGTTCGCGACGTGCAGCCGACCTACCGACAGCTCCTTCGTCGCCTCAAGGCCGACGATCCCGACGCCTACGACGAGGCCGTCGAGCGCTACCGGACGGATGTGAGCGCCCCCGACGACCCGGGTTCCGACCCGCTGCTTCGCTGGATCGAGTACGGGACCTGGCTGGCCGGTCGACTGGCAGCCGGAAGGCTGGTGGCGATCGACGGGGAGGGAAGGGCCCGCACCGCCGTGGGACCACCCCCGCTCGGGCCTCTGCTCCTGTTCCTTCCCGAAGAAAAGGGGGCGGCGGGCATCCCGATCGCCGAGCCGGTCGAGCCGAGCGCCGCCCAGCAGGCGACGCGGCAGCTGCTCTGCGGCTAGGAATCGGTTCGCGTCACGGCGGGAGCTCGACGCGGTTGTTGGCGCGGTCGGCGTCCAGAAGCACGAACTCCGGGTCGAGCTCGACCACCCTCGGGCGGTGGGGCGTCACGATCTCCAGCAGCTGACGTCGATCGGGGGATTCGGCCACGGCCAGGACGTCATCGACCCGGAGAACGATCGGCATCCAGATCTCGCCGCGGCGTCCGATCTCCACGGTCGTGCTCCAGCTGCCGTCGAGCCGCCTCTCCAAGCTGACGTCCTCGACCGCGTAGTCGAGGACGCCGGTACCGTGGAGCCAGGCGTCGAAGAACCAGCCGAGCGGGCCACCGTGCACCTCCTCCGCGATCCGACGCACATCCGATTCGCTCACGTGGTGGAACCGGCAGCGTCCATAGTACTCCTCGAGGAATCGGCGGAATCGAGCCTCGCCCATCAGCTCCCTCAGCATGCGGTAGATCACCGACGCCTTGGCGTACGTCATCGCGCCGTACAGCTCGAAGCTCGCGAACTCCTCGGCGGGCGTGCTCACCGGCTGCGCTAACCCGAGCCGCTCGAGTTGCGCCAATCCGAGTACCGTGCTCCGCCACGCCTCCGGACCCTCCGACCGCTCGCGGTGCCAGGTGGTCAGGAAATCGGCCATGCCCTCGTCCAGCCACGCCTCGAGCCACTCGTTGTTGGCCAGGATGCCGTGGGCGAACTGGTGCGCGACCTCATGGAAGATCAAGCCCTCGCCGGCAGAGCCGTTCATCACCAGCATCGGGAATTCGGTTCCGCCTGCCTCCAGGCGACTCAGGTTGGTGAGTTGTGGATAGGGGTAGCGACCGAAGATCTCCTCCACCCAACCGAGGGCGGCGATCGTTCGGTCCACCACCACTCCACCCCCCCAGCTCGCTTCCTCCCCCGGCCGATAGAGGACGCGGATCGCAACGTCACCCGACCGATCGGAGCCGGCTCGTTCGAGCACGGCGCCCTCGTAGCGGTAGTCCGGATCGACGCTCCATGCAAAGTGGTGGACCTCCTCGGCGTAGAAGCGCACCCGCTTGCGGCCCGCGGGAAGCCGGGACGGCAGCAGCCCCGGCGAGCGGCCGCGTGGAACGTGGCCGTAGGCGTCCCGACGGTACACGGGCATGCCGGAGCTCCCGGCCGGCAGTCGCCACCCCGGATCACCCGACAGCGGCACGCCGGTCGCGCCGACGACCTGGTCGGCCGCCAGCTCGAGGGTCACATCGTAGGTGGCGAACTCGCCGTAGAACTCGCCCTGAGGAAGAAGCGGGTGGGGTCGCCAGCCATCACGATCGTAGACCGCGATGCGCGGATACCACTGAGCGAAGTCGTAGTGGCGGCCCGACCGACACTGCCGACGGCAGAGGGTGGACGGTCTCGCTTCCCACTCGAGCGACAGGGTGAGGCTGTCTCCGGGAAGGAGCGGCGCGGGCAGCGTAAGGCGGACGACCGTCGAGTCGGGGGCGTACGGATACTGCGCCGCCAGTGGGCGGCCGTCCAGCCTGGCGGAGAGCAGGCGCTCGAAGCCCGTATCAGGCTCCAGCAGGGCCTGGAAGTCATAGGCGGGACGTCGCTCGGTTCGGGCCCACAGACTGTTCGGCCGAAAGGCGTTCAGATGGAGGTGCAGGTAGAGCACGCGAAGCGTGTCCGGCGAGCGGTTGGCGTACTCCAGGATGGCCGCGGACCGGAGAATGTCGGCATCCTCGTCCAGGATGGCCTCGATCGAGTACCGCACCCCCTGTCGAAAGCCCTCGCTGTCCGCGCAGCTCTGCGACGCGGGAACCGGGAAGGCGGCTCCCGAATTCGGGGGTTCTCGCGAGGCGCCAGCCTGCGGAACGAAGGCAGGAACGAAGGCAAGAACGAAGGCCACCACCGGTAACCACGTGTTGCGCGAGCGACCAGGAGCATAACTTCGGTGCCCATGCGGTGGGCGGCCGAACCGGAGCTTCGCGGAGTGCAGGAACAGTTCGCGGCGATACGCGATGCCGCGCACGACCTGCTCGATGGCCTGACGCCGGCTCAGCTCGCCTGGCGCCCTCGACCCGATCGGTGGTCGATCCTCGAGTGCGTCGAGCACCTGCGGGTGACGGGGAGCGAACTCTACCATCCGAAGATGGCCGAAGCGATTCGGGACGCCCGAGCGAACGGGAGGATGGGCACCGGTCCGTTCCACCACGGCTTGATCGGACGGTGGTTCGCCCGTTCCATGGAGCCGCCGCCCCGACTCCGCATCAAGACGTCGCGCGCGCTTCTCCCGCCGGCGGATCTGGATGCGGATGCGACCCTCACCGGTTTCTTCACGCTCCAGGATCGATGGATCGAGCTCGCGGCGGAGGCCGATGGTCTGGACCTGGCAGGCATCCGGCTCCGTTCACCCGTCGCACCGGTCCTTCGCTTCAGCCTCGGTGACTGCTTCGCCATCAACGCCGCGCACGAGCGTCGTCACCTCTGGCAGGCCGCCCGCGTTCGGGAGGAGCCGGCGTTTCCGACCACCGACGACCCGGGCCACGGCGCGAGCTGATCCGGGCCCCGGCGCGAGCTGACCCGGGCCCCGGCGCGAGCTGATCCGGGCCCTCCGCCGGTGGACGAGGCTCGAGGCCCGCTACTCCGACCGTCGGGACCGTTTCCGAAGCTTCTCGAGCTTCGCGATGTCCCCTTCCCGGTGAGCCTCGTTCGCCCTCGCCATGAGGTCCGTGTGGTATTCCCTCTCGACCTCGCCGACGCGATCCGGGTGGAGGTCGAGGGCGGCGTCCCGGAAGGCCTGCTTCAGCGCCCTGGCGTCCCTTTGCTCCTGCTCGAGCACGACGTCGTCGATCGCTCGACCGGCCAGCTTCTCGTCGCTCCAGCTGACAGGCAGGGCGAGCACGGGACAGACGCCGCGGCGGATCACGCGCTCCGTATGGCTGCCGCGCAGGGCATCGATCAGCACGTCACGCCCATCCGTCGTCATCACGATGAGGTTGGCGGAGATGCGGTCCGCCTCCTCCACGATCCGACTCGGCGGATCGCCGCTGCGAACCTCCACGGTCCACCGGATGGCCGAATCGTCCGGGATTTCCACGTCCGGAACGTCCTCGGGATCGCCCACGTGCAGCAGGGTTACGCTCACCTCCCCTCCGACGACTCGGGCCACGCGAGCGGCGAACAGGATGGCGGGCTGAGCGCTCGGTACATGGGCGATCGGAACCAGCAGGCGCTGGAGCGTGAGCGTGCCGCTGGCCGGGGAGACGAAGCCTCGACCATCGGACGGCACGAAGAGCGACATCGCATCGGAGTGCCGGGCAACGTCCTCGGCCACCGATCCCTTGATCCACCTCACCGGGCCCTGCCGGCTGCGCGAGGCCAGGACGATGAGATCGGCGGGGTGGTCGGCCAGGTAGACAAGACAGGCTTCGACAGGATCCTTGTGGCGCGACACGACCTTCTTGACGCGCACCGAAAGCTGATCGAAGACGGCGGAGCGGGAGCTCCCGGCCTCCAGCAGCCCCCACCGTTCCAGCGTCCCCCGCACGGAGGGAAACTCCTCCCAGCGGGCGGACTTCTCGCCGCCGGCATGCAGAATCGTGAGCTTCGTCTTGCGAATCAGCGCGATGGCCAAGGCGTGCGCGAACGCCTTGGCGCTGGCCTCGGAGCAATCGGTCGGATGCAGAACCGACGACACCAGCGGCAGATCGTAGCTGTCGGCCACGGACCTTCTCCTTGTCACGGGTCGAGGTCGTAGAAGATTTGCGCCCGTCGGGATCTTCCGCTATACCGAATAGCAACCGAAAGGAACCCGTGACCCCCACGCCGAGCTGAGCACCGTGGTCAAGCCGTCCCTGCAGCAGGAGCGAATCCTCCCCCGTCTCATCGAGCAGGAGATGAGGGACTCCTTCATCGACTACTCGATGAGCGTGATCGTCCAGCGCGCCCTTCCCGACGCCCGCGACGGGTTGAAGCCGGTCCATCGGCGCATCCTCTACGCGATGCACGAGCTGGGACTTCGACCCGACAAGCCGTACAAGAAGAGCGCCACGGTCGTCGGCGACGTGCTCGGCAAGTACCACCCGCACGGCGACTCCGCCGTCTACGACACGATCGTGCGCATGGTTCAGGAGTTCTCCCTTCGCTATCCGCTCCTGGACGGCCAGGGGAACTTCGGATCGATCGACGGCGACAGCCCGGCCGCCTACCGGTACACGGAGGTCCGGCTCGCCCGCATCGCGCTGGAGCTTCTCGCCGAGATCCAGCTCGACACCGCCAACTGGCGACCCAACTTCGACGGCCGCCTGGAGGAGCCCGACACCCTTCCGGCCAGGTTGCCGCACCTGCTGCTCAACGGCTCGGACGGGATCGCCGTCGGCATGGCGACCAAGATCCCGCCCCACAACCTGCGTGAGCTGCTGGCGGCCACGGACCACCTGGTGGCGCATCCGGAGTGTGCGACGGAGGACCTGGTGGATCATCTGCATGGCCCCGATTTCCCGACAGGGGGCTACATCTGGGGTCGGGCCGCAATCCGCCAGGCATACGAGACGGGCCGGGGGTTGGTGGAGATGCGGGCCCGCATGCACGTGGAGGAGGGCGGATACGGAAAGCGCCTGCTCGTCGTCACGGAGCTGCCGTACCAGGTGAACAAGACCCGGGTCATCGAGCAGATCACGAAGATGGTCCGACAGGGACGCTCCGACGCGATCAGCGACCTCCGCGACGAGTCGGACAGGGACGGCGTCCGCTTGGTGATCGAGCTCAAGCGGGATGCTGACCCGCGCAGGGTGATCGAGACCCTGTTCAAGAAGACCCAGCTACGGACGACGTTCGGCGTCATCATGCTGGCGCTTCGAGACGGTCGTCCGTGCGAGATGAACCTGAAGGAGGCGCTACAGGCGTTCGTGGAGTTCCGGCTCGACGTGATTCGCCGGCGGGCTGCTTTCCAGCTGAAGAGGTCCGAGGAGCGCGCCCACGTAGTGCGGGGACTGCTCAGCGCCCTGGATGAGATCGAGCGCGTCGTCGAGATCATCCGCGGGTCTCGCAACGCCGCCTCGGCGTCCAACAAGCTGCAGAGGGAACTCAGGCTCACGGAACCGCAGGCGGAGGCCATCCTGGCCATGCGGCTCGCGAGGCTGACGGCCCTGGAGCACAAGAAGCTCGGCGCGGAGCTGGAGGACCTGGCCCGGCTGATCGTGGAGCTGCGCGAGCTCGTCGAGGTGGAAGAGGCGCGGAAGCTCCACCTGCGCGGCGAGCTGTCGGAGCTCTCCATGCTCTATGGCGATACGCGCCGCACGGAGATTCTCGACGGCGGGACGTTCCCCCTCCCCTCCGGCGGCGGTGCGGGTGCCGTTCTCGTCCTGGTCAGCCGGCTGGGCTACGTGAAGGCGCTCCCGGTCCGCGCGGGGGCGGGGCTGTCCGGTGCGGAAGCGCTGGAGGACCGCGTCGGCGACTTCGCCCGTCGGGCGTTTCTCTGCCGCGGCAACGACCATCTCCTGCTCGTGACCGCCGGCGGGTCCGCTCATGCCCTACGTGTGTCCGATCTCCCGCTCGATACGCGGAGCTCGCGAGGGCGGACGATCACCGACTTCGCGGACCTGGGCGAGGGCGATCGGTTGGTGGCCGTGACGCTGGTCGACGACTGGGACAGAGGGTACCTGGTGACGGTGACGCGGGCGGGACAGGTCAAGCGCACCCGACTGGCGGACTACTCCAACGCGCGTGCCGGAGGGATCCTCGGTGCCGGCCTCGCGAAGGGTGACAGGGTGGTCGCCGTTCTGGTCACCGACGGATCGGCAGAGCTGGTCCTCGCCAGCCGCCGGGGCCAGGCGATCCGTTTCGCGGAGCAGGAGGTGCGGCCGATGGGACGCAACGCGCGTGGAGTGCGCGCCATCGATCTGGCGGCCGGCGACGAGGTGGTAGGGGCCACGGTGGGGCGGCGAGACGCCAGCTACTGCCTCGCCACCCGCCTCGGGCGCGCCAAGCGGCTGCCGGTCACCGAGCTTCGCCTCCAGTCCCGCGCCGGCAAGGGTGTCTCCGTGCTTCCGGACATCGACACGGCCGGTGAGCTGGTGTCGTTGGTGGAGATGCACGGAAGGGACCGGCTGGCCTGGGAGCTCGACTCCGGTGAGCTCGTATTCACCGATGGCGACGGCCTCAAGGCCCGGTCCAGGCGTGCCGCGAGCGTGCCGGTCCTTGGACGGACGGATGGCGTGAAAGTTCGTGCCGTATCATCCGCGGCGGGCGCGGTGACGCCGGTGCAGGAGAAGCAGCCGCCGATGGCTGCGGCGGAAGGGGACGGGGAGCCTGCGCGCGAGCCGGCCGATGCCGACCGGCCGAGGCAAGCCCAGCTGGAGCTCACGGCCGAGAAGTGACACCGGACGACCGGCCCGACGAACGTTGTCCGACAACGGGTCGTCGCCTATTCTTTCTCCGGGTTCGGGTTGTGCGAGATTGGCAGGTAAGGGGGGCTGGGCGCGAGCTTTGCAGCGGTCGGGCGCTTCATGAACGCGGAGTCGTCGAGCAGGTGCGGGGCCGGTCCGCCGGGCCGCGCCGCGTTGGCGCCGGCGATCGCCGGGATCTTCTTCCTGGCGTCTCACGGCGTCGGCCAGGAAGTCCATGACGTCGCTGCCCCTCCCACCGTGCAGCGACCGGCGGCCGAGGGGCTGCGCATCGCGGAGCAGAACTTCGCCCTCCGGCAGGCTCTTCAGGCGCTGGAGCGGGTAAGCCCGGAGCCGAGCCGCGTCACGCTGTACATCACCGACCGCCGAGATGACGGACTCTGGCGCGTATACTTCGGTTCGCTGGATTTCACCAACCAGCGCTTCATGGTCGCGTACGAGGCGACCCAGGAATCCCCGGAGAGCGAGACCTTCGTGGTCACCAGCCATCCGGAAGACGTGCCGGCGGATGATTTCGTCTCCGGCGCGGCGATGGCCCTGATCACCGCCCTGAACGCGTTCGAGCCACCGCGCATCACGTTCTACCCGCACGTCTTCCGCGAGAACGACGGTCGCTGGGTAACGTACTTCCTGCCGGACCTCGTTCCCCCGGGGCGACTCCCGCAGCAGGTCGATTCCCGGGTGGTAGTCTCACCCGACACGCGCCGCGTCCTGGAATCCACCCGCTTCTATGCCCGGATCAGCTTTAGCATGGGAGTCAGCGGAGTGGCGGCGCAGCGCGAGCTACGCGACCGCGCCGTGATCGATTGGCTCGTCCGGTATTACGTGCCGCGCATGGCCGCGGAGCCGAGAACCGCGCCCGTCGCTTTCCTGGTGAACCTCTACACCTGCTCCCTCACGCCACGCCAGCTTGCACCGGGCTGCTATCGCTGATCGCAGGACTCCGGCAGCGCCGGAGGCCTGATTCCAACTTCTACTCGTACTGGCTGGGGACCGCGCGAGCGAGCCGCTCCTCGAATTCCTCCGCCGTCCGGAAGTCGTTCAGCTCGAGCTCGAAGTCCGGTCGCTCGACCGGGTCCAGCTTCTCGAGCAGCTCCCGGATCTCGCGCTTGGAGAGCCCGAGCGCCGTCAGCGCCTCCGGTCCCAACGGCGGTGCATCGGCTCGCGCGGCCAGGCCGCCGTCTCGGACCTCGAGCAGGCGCCTCAGCGCCTCAAGCTCCGCATGGCTCAGGCGGCCGCCGCACACCTGATAGTCGATCCATGCCTCGTAGCTCAGTGGCGCGACCCGTTTCAGCATGCCGGCCATGACCTTGCCGTACTCCCGGATCTCCCACTGTGCGTGCGGATCGACGCGGAGGGTGAGGAAATGAACGAGGTTGTGCAGGTCGATCTTCCAGTACCACTGCGTGTAGGTGGAGAGCGGAAGATCGATGCGCGCCAGCTCGCGGGCCACATCCTCCGCCAACAGCCACTCGTAGGCATCGGCCGCCGCCGCCCGCGCCTCCTCCCACCGCTCGAGAGCGAGCCGGTAGATCTCGTCGTCCACTCCCTCGGCCGCGCGACCCTGGCGGTTGGCCTCGCTCTGCGCTGCCACCTGCATCTGCCCGGGTCGATAGAAGAGCAGCGGCATCAGGCTGTAGCGACCGCTGTACTCGTTCACGGAGTTGTGGGTCACGATCCCGTTCGCGATGAAGTTGTGATCAGGGCCTTCGACCTCGAGGTCGTAAGTCTCCTTCACGCCCACGTATTCGAAGCCGACGATCCTCACGAGCTTCGCGAACCTTAGCTGGTTCCAGGCCCGCCTCACCCGGGGCCTCGAGAGAGCCTTGACGGGCGTAGCACCGAGACGCTCCGCGTACTCCAGCTCCCGTCCCGAGATCTCCCGATGACATCGAGCACAGAGCGTGCGGAGATTACGCGGATCGCGAGCTAACGTCGGGTCGGCCCAAACCGGAATGACGTGGTGGCAGTGAAGCTCACCACCGTGCGCAAAGCACAGTTGGCAGGTCCAGCCGTTCCGGCGGTGTACCTTGCCAGAGACTTGGGTCGTCCAGCGGCCGATAGCCTCGCGCTCCGAACTCACTCCACCTCGCCAGAAGTTCGAAGCGGGGCCCGAACGCGCTTTCCTGTTGGCATCAATCCACGACTCGCTCAGCTCCCGTGGTCCGAGCCTGTATTTCCTCCCTTTATTCCATGGTTTGTGGCCACGATCCCACCTGTGATGCCGCTGTAGCCCGTGGAACCGAAGCCACTTCCGGATCGTGTGGTAGGATACTCCGGCCTCCGCGGCCATTTCGCGGATCGTCACGCCATCGTCGTGGTAGCGCCGTGCGAGCCACTCCTTGTGCCGGTGCTGAATCGCCGGCTCGACCGTCGTTCCGTTGACGTGCACGTAGTAGTCACCGGCAAGCCAGACGGCCCTCCCCGCCCTCTCATGGAGGCCGACGGCTTCCCTCAGCGTCCGCCAACCGTCCGAGAACATGAACCTGTGATCGGCGGTGGCCTCGATCCCTTTCCCGTCCTCCAGCAGCATTCGAAAGACAGGTTTCGGGCCGTTACGAAACACGTCGCGTATCCGGGTATGTCGAATCATCAGGGTCTGCTCGTCCACCTGCCGCACCCGCATGGCCCGTATGCGATCACGCCGCACGTGGGGATTCTTCTGCTTGTCGGGTCGGGTTCGATTCCGGGTAGGCTGAAACCGGTGCCAAATCTCTTCGATCTTCAGCTTGTAGAGCTGGTTGCCACGACGTCGAATGCCGCCCGGCAGGTCGAAATAGACGTCGGTACCCTCAGCCAGACAGGCCGTACGGTGTCGGATCCACTGGCGGGCCACGAAGATCGGCATCGCGCAGTGGAACTTGAACTCCACCATCTCGCTCGGCGTCGTGTGCAGGTGCCGGCGAAGGTACCGGATCAGTCCCCGCGTCTGGCTTCGCTTTCGAGTGCCATATCCGTAGCTGACCCGCGCCGCCCGCTCGATGCTGTCGTCGCAGCCCATGTAGTCGATCAGCGCCACGAAGCCGTGATCGAGCACCGGATGATAGAGGCCGAGGATCTCCTCGGCGGCAGGTACCGTCGGTCGCTTGGTCTCCATTTCCTTCCCGGAAAGGCGGGCCGATCTCCGGGGCTCCGCTCCCTGGGTGAGGGCGAGGCCCGGACCCGGCCCTTCCGACTCAGACGTCGAGGTTTCGCACGAAGCGCGCGTTGTTCTCGATGAACTCGCGCCGCGGCTCCACATCCTCGCCCATGAGCCTCTCGAACAGCAGGGAGGCCTCGGTCGCCTCGTCGATCGTGACCCTGAGCAGCGTGCGCTTTTCGGGATTCATCGTCGTGTCCCAGAGCTGGTCGGCGTTCATCTCCCCCAGTCCCTTGTAGCGCTGCACGTTCACGGAGCCCCTGGCACCGTCCAGGCGGGCTAGCACCTCATCGCGCTCGTCATCCGAATAGCAGTAAAACTCCTGCTTGCCCTTCTGGATGCGGTACAGGGGAGGCTGGGCGATGTACACGTATCCGGCCTCGATCAGCTCCTTCATCTGCCGGAAGAAGAAGGTGAGCAGAAGCGTGCGGATGTGAGCGCCGTCGACGTCCGCGTCCGTCATGATGATGGTCTTGTGATACCGCGCCTGCTCGATGTCGAAGTCGTCGCCGATCCCCGTGCCGATGGCCGTGATGATCGCCCGGATCTCCTCGTTCGAGAGCACCTTGTCGATCCGCGCCTTCTCCACGTTGAGGATCTTGCCGCGCAGGGGGAGAATCGCCTGGAAGGTCCGGTCCCTGCCCTGCTTCGCCGTGCCGCCTGCGGAGTCCCCCTCGACCAGGTACAGCTCGGAGATCGACGAATCGGTGATCGAGCAGTCCGCCAGCTTGCCGGGAAGGATTCCGGTCTCCAGCGCGGAGCGCTTGCGGGTCAGGTCCCGCGCTTTCCTGGCGGCATCCCGGGCGCGAGCTGCCTGGACGGCCTTCTCGATCACGGAGCGGCCGGCCGACGGATGCTCCTCGAGCCAGGTGTTGAGCTTCTCGTTGACCAGGCTCTCCACGATCCCGCGAACTTCGCTGTTGCCGAGCTTCGTCTTGGTCTGACCCTCGAACTGGGGCTCCAGCACCTTCGCCGACAGGATCGCCGTCAACCCTTCCCGCACGTCGTCGCCCGAGAGGCCGGGGTCGCCCTTCTTCAGGAGGCCGTTCTTGTCTCCGTATGTGTTGATCGTCCGCGTCAGCGCCGCCTTGAAGCCCGTGAGATGGGTCCCTCCTTCGTGGGTGTTGATGTTGTTGACGAAGGTGAAGGTGTCCTCGTTGTAGCCATCGTTGTACTGCATCGCCAGCTCCACTTCGACGTCCTCCTGGGAGCCGGAGATGTAGATGACGTCGTCATGGAGCGGCGTCTTTTTGCCGCGCAGGTAGACGACGAACTCGGAGATCCCGCCCTCGAAGTGGAACAGCTCCTCCCGTGGCTCGATCTCCTCCGACTCTCGCTCGTCGCTGAGCGTGATCCGCACGCCGCGATTCAGGTAGGCGAGCTCCCGCAAGCGGCCGGCGAGCACGTCGAAGTTGTACCGAAGCTCGGTGAAGATCTGAGGATCGGGCTTGAAGCTCACCTTCGTCCCGGTCCCGGTCGTCTGCTCGCCCTTCTCGAGCTCGCTCGTCTTGAGCCCTCGCTCGAATCGCTGCCTCCACACGTGGCCGTCGCGTGCGACCTCCACCGCCAACCACTCGGAGAGGGCGTTCACGACCGAGACGCCGACCCCGTGAAGGCCGCCGCTGACCTTGTAGCTGCTCTTGTCGAACTTGCCGCCGGCATGGAGGGTCGTGAGCGCGACCTCGACGCCGGGGACCTTCTCCGTCGGATGATTGTCGACCGGAATCCCGCGGCCGTCGTCCCGAACGGTGACCGAGCCGTCGTCGCCCAGCTCGACCTCGATCTCGTTGCAGAAGCCGGCCATCGCCTCATCGATCGCGTTGTCGACGACTTCGTAGACGAGATGGTGCAGGCCGCGCGCCGACGTCGAGCCCACGTACATGCCCGGCCGCTTCCGTACGGCCTCCAGGCCCTTCAAGACCTGGATCTGCCTGGAGGTGTAGTCGTTCGACTTCTTGTTCGCCGGCTTCTTCGCCGATCGCGTCTTGCCCGCCGCTGCCGCTGTCTTGGTCATCTATCCCTTTCCTGCCTGCACGAATACGATCTTCTCGATCCGGCCGCGGCGCCGGCCGGCGTTGATCCGCCTGAGCAGCTCGTGGCGCATCATGTTCAGTTCGGCCAGCCAGGCGGCGCTCACGACCTCGACGAAGAGCGTGCTCCCGCTCACGCGCGCGTCCACCGTCACGCGAGCGATGTGCGGCCCGACCAGCTCCCGCCAGTCCCGAGCCACGCCCGCCCGATCGACGCGCTCGGCGACTCCCAGCCGCTGCAGGAGTCCATCGACCAGGTCGCTCACGCGCTCGGGACCACGATCCCGGGCGACCGGCGTTCGACGCCTCCTCGGCTGCCTCGGAGGACTCTCCTCTCCGATCACGTCTCCAGCCTGCCCCTCTCGATCCTCCACTCCTCGAGAACCTCTCGAAACGCCGAATCGGCCGGCTTGGGAGCCGTGAGAATGACCTGGCCCGGGCACCCGCCCTCCAGCAGGCTCATCAGGCTCGCGCAGCGCGCCCGATCGAGCTCCGCGAAGACGTCGTCGAGCAGGTATACCGGCTCGATTCCCGAGCTGTCGCGCAGCGTGTCCGCCTCGACCAGGCGCAGCGCCAGCGCGGCCGTTCGCTGCTGGCCTCCGGAGCCGAACCGTCGGATGGCCCGGTCCTCGTCGTCCGCCACCGTAGCGCTCAAGACGAGGTCGTCGCGATGCGGCCCCACCAGCGTTCGCCCCTGCGACCTCTCCCTCTCCTCCGCCGAGGCGAGCGCCTCGCGAAGACCGGCCTCCCAGACCTCGTCCGTTGCTTCGGCGTCCGTCGGCCCGATCGATGGTCGGTACGCGAGTCGAGCGCCGGCTCCACCGGAGATCTCCCGGTGGTAGCCGGAGAAGGCGTCCGCTCTCTCCGTTACCCATTCGGCCCGCGCCTTCATGATCCACGCGCCCGCCTGTGCGAGGAGGTCGGTCCAGGGGGCCAGCTCCTCACCCGAGGCCGCCTCGCGGAGGGCGCCGTTTCGCTGCGCGATCGCCGAACGACACCGTTGCAGGGCCGCCAGATATCCCGGCCGCACGAGCGACAGCAGAATGTCCAAGAAGCGACGGCGGGTCGCCGGCGGGCCGCTGACCAGCTCTACGTCGGTCAGGCTCAGAGCCACGACGCCGAGCGTCCCGATCGCCTCGGAGAGGCGCTCGACCTCCAGGCCATCGACCTCGACCTTCTTGCGCCGCGTGCTCCTCTGATACGCTGCCGCCACCGACCGCTCGCCCACCGCACCCTCGACGGTGGCCTCGATCCTGAACGCATCGGCGCCGAGCCGCACGAGCTCGGCATCGGGGGCGCCGCGAAAGGAGCGGAAGATGCCCAGGTAGTAGACCGCCTCCAGCAGGTTCGTCTTCCCGGAGCCGTTCGGGCCGATGATGGCGACGCCGGAGGGAGGGAACTCGCATTCGAGTTCCGCGAAGTTGCGAAAGTGCCTGAGGCGGAGCGCCTTGACAGCGGCTCTTTCAGTCGGCGAATGGGCCTCTTCTCGGGTCGTCGGACGGTCGGTCGGCGGACGGCATGTACGGACCTGGCAAGATAAGGTGAAAACCCTTATACGGCAACGAGAATCCGGCTCTCGGAGGCGCCCTGTGACACCCCGTCGGTCGGCAGCGCGCAGGGTCGACGCAGGGTCGACGTTCTCAGCTGGCGCGATCGGGTTTCGCTCCCGAGCCGAGCCAGTCGCGCCACCCCTTCTCCCCGCGATCCCGACCCAGCTCCCCCTGCTCGAGTCGATCGAGGAGCCCGAGCACCACCAGTTCGATCCGGCCCCGCACCTTCGCGATCGTCCGGCCCGCAGCCCAGGTGGCCACTCCCCACGATCCGACCGCCACCAGGGGGACCACGATGACGCCGATGGCCCCGCCGGCCAGGACGGCCATGCCGACGGCGCTCGCCGTGCCCGTCAGTCCGAGACCGAGAAGCCAGCCCGTGGCCTGTTCCGCCCGGAGGTTCCGAAGATCGACCGCGATCGTCACCAGCGACCAGCCTTCCTCCAGGTCCTCCACCGCCAGCTGGACGTTCCGCGCCTTGGCGAGCACGTACCCGTGGCCGCCGACGTCGAGGGCCCGCTGCATCTGTTTCACGAGACCGCCCGCCGGCTCCCATAGAGAGCGACCGGGCTGCCTGCGTACACAGCGCAGGCTCTCCCGGTCCGAAAACCAACCCTCGACCAGCTCCTGGACCTCGGAGGCGCTCCCTCGAACCGCTCGGCTATGCCTGACGATTCCGGCTCCCCACAGCCGGGCGGGCACGCCGGTGTCGACGGGAAGGGCCGGGAGAAGGGACTCGGCCTGCACCTCGGCCAGGGCGCGGCGGACATGACGTGCATCGAGGCCGACCTCCTCCCCGATCCGCACCACCTCGCGGACTTCCAGGTCGCCCACGTCCGTGCCCTCGTCGAACTGAAGCTCCGCAGCCCGACGGATGACCCGCTCCAGCTCGCCCGAGGTAACGCGACGCTCAGGAAACCCGGGCTCTCCTCCCCCCACCTCGGCGGGCACGGGTGGGGCGGCGGATTCCCTCTCAGGCATCCGGGTCGTTGCCGGAGGACCTCATCCGAGCCGCTGCCCGCTGCTTGACCCGGCTCGTCCCTTCGGCACCCGCTCCCAGCCGCGGCCGGCCGGAGCTCGCACCCTCGAGCTCGGCCGCCGGAGCGGTAGCTTCGAGGGAAGCCTCCGCACGCTCGCCGCCGGCCTCGGCCGAGGCCTCCTCCGGTCGGACGACCGCCCGCACGAGATCCCGAAACGGAGCGAAATCCAGCGGGAGAGGGAAGAGGGTCGTCGAGTTGTTCTCGGCGGCGATCTCGGCCGCCGTCTGGAGGAAGCGGAGCTGGAGGGAGGCCGGCTGCGAGCTCAACAGCCCCGCCGCCTGCCGCAGTTTGTCGGCGGCCTGCAGCTCGCCCTCCGCGTTGATCACCTTGGCCCGGCGCTCACGCTCCGCCTCGGCCTGACGGGCGATCATCCGCTTCATCTCCTGCGGAAGGTCGACATCCTTGACCTCTACGGCCGTGACGTCGATTCCCCACACGTCGGTCCCCTCATCGATGATCTGCCGCAGGATCTCGTTGAACTTCTCGCGCTCCGCCAGCAACTCGTCCAGCTCCGCCTGGCCGATCACCGAGCGCAGGGTGGTCTGGGCGAGCTGCGAGGTCGCGAACAGATAATCCTCGATCTCCAGCACGGCGCGGCGGGCGTCCGCGACGCGGAAGTAGAGCACCGCGTTCACCTTCACGGACACGTTGTCCCGCGTGATCACGTCCTGCGGCGGGATGTCCATCGCGATGATCCGGAGGCTGACGCGCTGCATCCTCTCGACCCCGAACGGCACGAGGAAGATGAGGCCAGGACCACGCAGCGGCCTCACACGCCCGAGGCGGAACACGACCGCCCGCTCGTACTCCTTGAGGATCCTCAAGCTGGTCGCCAGGGCGGCCGCTCCGCCGATGGCTACGAGGGCAAGAAACGGTTCCATGTCGACGCTACCTCCTTACGACCTCAGACCTCTACGATGACCGCCACTCCCTGCCCGCCGCCGATGCACGCCGAGCCCAGCCCGAGGCCCCCACCCCGCCGACGGAGCTCGTGCAGCAGGTGCGTCGTGATGCGGGCGCCGCTCGCCGCCAGCGGGTGCGTGAGCGCGATCGCGCCTCCGTCCACGTTGACGATGTCGCGGTCCAGGCCGAGCTCCTTCTCCACGGCCACGTACTGCGGCGCGAACGCCTCGTTCACCTCGATCAGCGCCATATCGCCGAGCGAGAGACCGGCTCGGTCCAGGGCGGCGCGCGCAGCCGGCGCCGGACCGAGGCCCATGATGCGCGGCGGCACGCCGACCACGGCCCAGGCCAGCAGCCTTCCCAGCGGATCGAGCCCCATGCCTTCTGCATAGTCGGCGTCGGCCACGACCATGGCCCCCGCTCCGTCCCCGATCCCACTCGCGTTGCCGGCCGTTACCAGTCCATCCCGCTTGAAGTAGGGCCGCAGCTCGGACAGACCCTCGAGGGTGGTGTCGGGACGCAGGTGCTCGTCGACGCGAAACTCGGTGGTGCCTCCCCGGCGCTCGATCGTTACCGGCACGACCTCCTGCTCGAAGCGACCGGCATCCCAGGCGGCCTTGGCGAGCCGCTGGCTCCGCAGCGCGTACTCATCCACCTCCTGCCGGCTGATCTCGTACTCAGCCGCCAGATTCTCGGCTGTTTCGGCCATCGAACAACCGCAGTAGGGATCGACGAGCGCCTCCCAGAGCGTGTCCTCGAACGGCGCGGCCGGCCCGAGGCGGAGCTTCCCCCAGCGAACGCCGCGGACCACGTGCGGCGCCTGACTCATCGACTCGGTCCCGCCGGCGAGGCAGAGCTTGCTCTCGCCGAGCAGGATGGCGGCCGCCCCGTCGATAACCGCCTGGAATCCGGATCCGCACAGCCGGTTCACCGTGGCGGCGGGGACCTCGATCGGCAGACCCGCCCGCAGTCCGACGTGACGAGCGAGGTAGATCGCGTCGGTCGAGGTCTGAATCACGTTGCCGAAGAACACCTGGTCGAAGGAGCCCGGGTCGGCGCCCGATCGCTCGACGGCCGCCGTGGCCGCGATCACGCCGAGGTCCGTGGCGGACAGATCCCGCAGGCTGCCCCCGAAGGTGCCGAACGGCGTCCGTACGGCGGAGAGAAACACGACGTCCGTTTCGCTGCCCATGGTCTTCAAGGCTCGTTCCGCCTTTCCAGCCGGAAGTGATGCCCCGGCATCCGCAAGGCTACACCGAAACGGGGGTTTTGGCACCGCCCCGACCGACCCCCCGCCCACGCACGGGAGCCTCAGGAGGCCGCGACCACCTCCTCAGCGATCCAACGCCCCACCTCCTCGGTCGTCCTGTCGCCGCCGAGATCGGGCGTCCGCACGCCCGATCGCAGCGCCCGGTCCACGGCGGCCTCGATGCGGTCAGCCGCCGCAACGGCGCCGTTGTCTCGCGCGAGCATGGCGGCACTCAGCACGGCGGCCATCGGGTTGGCCGCCCCGGTGCCCGCCAGTTCGGGGGCACTCCCGTGCACCGGCTCGTACAGGCCGCGGCCGCGGAGATCCAGGTTGGCGGACGGTGCCAGGCCCAGGCCGCCGACCAGGCCGGCGCCGAGGTCCGACAGGATGTCGCCGAGGAGGTTTTCGGTTACGATCACCTCGAAGCGGCCGGGCGCGCGGACGAGCTCCAGGGCCAGGGCATCGACGTAGCGCGTCTCGGCCTCCAGATCCGGATACTCCTGGGCGATCTCGAGAAACGTGCGCCGCCACAATCCGTAGACGTGCGGAACCGCGTTCGCCTTGTCGCCAAGGGTCACACGGCGACGCCCGGTCCGACGGGCCAGCTCGAACGCCGCCCGCACGACCCGCTCGACGCCGAAGCGCGTCGCGAGCGACTCGCTGATAGCCACCTCCTGCGGCGTCCCCTGGCGAAGCGAGCCGCCGGAGCCCGTATAAAAGCCTTCCGTGTTCTCCCGGACGATCGCGATGTCGATGGCCTCCCCGTCGGCGAGACGCAGGGGAGTGAGGTCTCGAGCCCGCAACCTCACAGGACGGAGGTTGACGAACAGATCCAGCCCGAAGCGAAGACCCAGGAGGATGTCACGCGCATGGATCCCATCGGGCACGCGGACATCCCCCACCGCTCCGAGGAGAATCGCCCGGAACTCGTCGCGCAGTCGACCGAACGTCTCCTCGCCCAGGGTCTCGCCCGTCGCGAGGTAGTGATCGGCCGAGTGGGGAAACTCCTCGAACTCGATGGATAGCAGCCCGGCCGCTTGAGCGGCTTCCAGGACGCGCCGCGCCGCGCGCAGGACCTCCGGACCGATCCCGTCCCCAGGAATGAGGGCGACTCGGATCACGAGTCGAGATCGGGCCTCGGCGCTCGCTCCTTTCCGCACCGGGGACAGTAGGCCCAGCCAGGCTCCAGCTCCTCGTCACACCCCAGGCAGAGCGGCTGCCGCTGGTCGGAACCGCAGAAGACGCAGAAGCGCAGTCCCGATCGTTGCGGAAGCCCGCGCCCGCATCGCCAGCACTGACCGCCCTCGCCAGGTCCGGCGGACGGCTCGACCCGTGGCGAGGACGCCGGCGGCGGGCCGGCCTCCGCCCGTCTCGCCCTCGGAGCAGGTCCCGCCTCGTCAGCCACCGGCTGCTGGACGGAGAGACCGGACTGAATCTGCACCTGGGCGGCAGCGAAGTTCTTGAGAAAGCCCAGGCCCGGCTCTGCGGACCCACGCTCCTCACGAACCGCGGCTCGGAGCTCGGTCTCGGCCGGAAGCAGGTACCGCTCGCTGCCGAGCAGCTCCAGGAGTTCGAGGTCGTATTCGGCCTTCGAGGCGTACCCGAGGGAGCCGCGGCAGATGTGGTACGGGAGCAGCGTCCGGTGAAGCTCCGCAACGGAGACCACCGGGTCGGCGGAGCGACCCGCCTCCTCGAGCCGCCTTGCGAGCAAGTCTGCCAGGGCCTCGACGCTCATCTCGTCATCCCTTCGCCCATGCCGGGTCGATTGCCTGCCAGCGATCGCATGAAACCTCCTGTGCCGGAGTCACTCGGCATCGTCATCGGCGTCCTCATCCTCCTCCAGCGACACACTGGGATGGTGAAGCTCGAGCAGGGTGACGCGCCTGTCCGCCACCTGCCGTACCTCGAGCTCCGCATCCCCGAGCTTCACCCGCTCGCCCTCCTCCGGGATGCGCCCAAGGGTACCGATCACGTACCCGGCGACGGTGTCGTACTCCTCGTCGACGCTGACCAGATCGAGCTCGTCCACGAGGTCGGAAAGCGACATTCCGCCGTCCACCTCCACGCGACCACCCGGCTTGACGGCGATCTCCGGCTGAGCGGTCACGTCGTGCTCATCGTAGATGTCGCCGACGATCTCCTCGAGCAAATCTTCCAGCGTCACGATCCCGTCCGTGCCACCGAACTCATCGACCACGACCGCCATATGCACTTTCTGACGTCGCATTTCGCCGATCAGATCATCGACCCGCTTGGTCTCCGGCACGAAGTACGGCTCGCGAGCCAGGGCGGCGGCCGCGAAGCCGGACCGATCCTCCCGCCGGATGTACCGCAGAAGGTCCTTCACCAGCAACACCCCGACGATTCGGTCGATCGAGCCTTCGAACACCGGCAACCTGGAGTGGCCCGTTTCCACGGCGACGGTGAGCACCTCGTCGAGGGAGGCGTCCGCCGGCACGGCCCGGATATCGGGACGCGGGGTCATCACCTCTCGCGCGACCGTATGCGTGAGCTCGAACACGCCGTGGATCATCGCCTCCTCGTCCTGCTCGACCGCGCCCTCCCGGAGGCTCTCCTGGAGGAGGATCTGAATCTCCTCGGGACTGTGCACCCGGTGGTGCGCCTCGACGACGTGCAGGCCCAGGATACGCAGCACGAGATTGGATGAGCCGTTGATGATCCAGATTCCCGGTCGGGTGAGGAGGTTGAACAGGTTGAGCAGTGGCGAGCCGAACCTGGCGACCCTCACCGGCCGGAGGATCGCGACCATCTTCGGCACCTGCTCGCCGAGCACCACGTGCAGATACGTGATCAGGAGAAAAGCGACGGCCACCGCTGCCGCGTGCCTGGCGACGGCGGACCAAGGGCCGGGGAGGCCGACGAACGCCTCGTGGAGCGAGTCGGCGATCGTGGTCTCGCCGATCCAACCCAGACCCAGCGAAGCGAGCGTGATCCCAAGCTGCGCGCCGGAAACCGAGAGATCGATGTCGTCCTGGGCCTTCCCAACGATCCTGGCGAGTCGGTCTCCGCGGTCGATCAGCTCCTTCACCCGGGAACGGCGCGCGCTGACGAGCGCGAACTCGATGGCAACGAAGAAGGCATTCGCGCCGACGAGCGCGGCGACCGCCGTCAGCTTCAGGAGCAGTTCAGTGTCCATGCGAAAGCAAGCGTGCGCGTGCACGCTCTTCGATCGGAGGGAGGGTCAGTGCCTCCGGAATCGGGGCCGTCGGGAGGCGCCGGCGGCCCCGATGCAACGGAATCGGGCTCAGGCTGCGTTCACCTCGTCTCGCTCGCCTTCCGGCTTCGTGCCCCTTGCATTCCCGGTGCGATCCCGCGCGTTCGCGTCCCCGTGGCGTACGGGCGGCATGCAGTAGCGCTGCCCGATCTCGCGCAGCTCTTCGAGCTCTATCGCGCCCAGGTCGGGATACCGCTCAGCCAGGTATCCCACCGTATCGGCGAGCCACTCGTCTCGCTGGTCGAGCTCCGCCTCGAGCACGCCGCAGCGCTGGATGTGGCTGAATAGTTCGTCTCTGGCTCTCTCGAGCGAGGTCGGCTTGTAGCTGTTCGTTCCCAACGGCTCACCTCCGCTATCGCTTCGGCCATCGTCGCCCGTGCGGGCGGCTCGGACTCGCATCATCGCGTCAAATGGCGGCAACGCCCGCCCCTCGGGCGGCCACCCACATATTACCGGGCCGATACCCTGCCCGCAAAAGAGCTTACGCCTCGCCCTCCGGACTGAGGCGCGGCCCCCGGAGCCCACGGTCCCGGGAAGCTCGAAACAGGCCCCACAGCTCCCCGGCGGCACGAAACCGGCTGGAACGGAATCGGCGCGCGTAGTCACGGTCGACCACGAGCTCCTCCGCCCGTCGCACGTGCGGCCAGACCGAGATCAGCAGCTCGGCGTTCGCCGCCCACCCGCGGTGCTTCAACAGGCGGCTGTCGGTCGACCTCGACAGCGCGCGCTTGAGGACGAACAACCGGTAGAGCCTGTAGCCGCGCAGGGGGTCGGATATCTCCGGCGGTGTGGGAAGAGAGCGAGCTAGCACGACCGAGGCCCTTCGCGCCAGCCGAATCCGACGCGGCTCGCGCTGGTCGCTCCCGGACGCGGCGGCCACCAGATCCACGCCGCCCTCGAAGCGCCTCAGCATCTCGGGGATCGCCTCGGGTGGATCGGTAAAGTCGCCCTGCAGGCAGATGAGCGCATCCCGCTTGGGGTAGTTGGACCTGCTGACTGCCTCGCGCACGAGGCGTTCCACCGACGCCGCGTAACCGATCCGTCTCGGCTGCTTCAGCACCGTGAGCGGCAGCACGCGCCGGTACGGCTCCAGGACCTCCGCGGTCCCGTCGCTCGACGCATCGTCCACGACGAGCATCTCGAAGTCCCTCTCGAGCTCGGTGAGGATCTCCCGAACCCGCCACAAGAGGAGCCCGATCGTGCGCCGCTCGTTGTATGCCGGTACGCCGATGTAGATCACGATCCTAACGCGGGGTGAGGAGGGCTGCGGGCAAGATCATCTCCTCGGGGCTGATGCCCCCGTGAAGAAAGCTGTCCCGGTAGCGCTGCTGATACTCTCGGAGCTTCGTCGGATACACGAAGAAGAAGTCATCTCGGCAAATCATGTAGTTCGTCTTGATTCCGCCCGGTGGCAGCCGCAGCGCATCCGCCTCTCCCTTGGCGAACACGGCGGAGGGATTCTCGACCCGCAGGTCGTCCCCGAACTTGTAGCGCAGGTTCGCTGTCGCATCGCGCTTGGCGTACACGGTCGCGGGCCGGTGACAGTGCAGCGATCCGTGATCGGTGGTGAACAGCACCCGCACGCCCTGGCGCGCTGCCTGCCGGAGCGCCTCGAACGCGGCGGAGCGCTCGAACCAGGTCACGGTGAGGCGCCGCAGGGCGCTCGCGTCGCGAGCCATCTCCCAGAGCAGCTTCGACTCGCTGCGGCCGTGCGTCAGCAGGTCCACGAAACCGAAGACCAGGGCGGTGACGGAGGCCTCGGAGAGGTAGCCGGCCAGACGGCCGATCATCGCTCCACCCTCCTCGCTGGAGAAGATCTTCTCGTAGTGGGTGCGGACCGGAGTCTCCAGCAGCTCTTCGAGATGCTCCTGCAGGAGCTCGTCCTCGAACCAGTTGTAGCCCGACTCCTCGCCGCTCCCCCACCAGCCCTCGTAGCGCTCCGCGAGCTCGTCCGGGAACAGGCCGCTGAAAATGGCGTTGCGAGAAAACGGCGTGGCCGTCGGGAGGATCGATGAGTAGAGGGCCTCTTCCACCTCGAAGTACTCGCTGATCTGCGGGACGATGGCTCGCCACTGGTCGAGTCGCATGCAGTCCATGATCACCAGGAGCGCCGACTCGTCGCGAAGGACCGGCAGCAGGAAGCGCGACAGGACGTCCACCGACAGCGGCGGCCCCGGCTCCCCGCCCGCGTGCACCCATTCCTCGTATTCTTCGACCACGAGGTCGCAGTAGCCCCGGCGTACGTCCGTCATCAGTGAATCGAGGATCTCTTTCAAGCCGGACTCGTCGGACTCCTCCAATCGTAGCTCCCAGTCCACCATCTCCGAATACAGCTCGGCCCACTCCCTCCAGCTGCTGGCGCGGGACACCTTCTCGCGTAGCTCGCCGAAGCGGAGGGCAAACTCCCGTGAGATCTGCTCATGCCTCAGTGCCGGACCGGCCAACAGGCGGGTCACGACCGAGAGGACCTGGCGAGGACTGGTCGGCTTCACGATGTAGTCATCGGCCCGCTGCCCAATCGCTTCGTGCATGGTCGAGTCCGCCTCGCTCTTGGTGACCATCACGACCGGAAGGCGCGGCGCCCGCCGCCGCAGTTCCTTGAGCACATCGAGACCGCGCAGGCCGGGCATCTGCTCGTCCAGAAGAACCAGGTCGTAGGATGCCGTGAGGAGGAGCTCGAGCGCATCGTTGCCGTTCATGATGGCGTCGACGACGTAGCCCTCGTTGCGGAGCGCCATCAGATGGGGCTTGAGGAGGTCCACCTCGTCATCGACCCACAGAATCCGGTCGGGACGCGCACTCGTCCCTCTCGCAGCGCCACCGGGACGCTGTGTCGGTCGGGCCGTGCCTGCGCCGTCTGCGAGCGCCATCGATTACTTTCCTGCGTAGGTCGAAGCGAGCGCCGCGGCTCCGCGTCGCCGCGTGGGTGGACGGCGGAGCGAACGAACCGCAGGATCGGGTACCCGGACGGCAGGACCGGGGATCCCACCGCTTCGACCGCTTGGAAGCACGGTCGGGAACATCGCGCGCGGGCTCGGGAAGAAATGACCGGTCCGGTGGACCTCAACTGGGGAGATCGATGACATCAGCCTCTCGGCTCGCGGGTGTGGTCCGCCTGCGGATCCTGAGCCGCTACCTCCTCAGGCTGCACCTGGCTCCGTTCATCTTCGCCACCGCCCTGTTGACGACGGTGATGCTGCTGAGCGAGGTAGCGAAGCGCTTCGGCGACCTCGTCGGCAAGGGGCTGCACTGGACGGTGATCGCACAGGTGTTCCTGCTCTCGATCCCGTTCATCCTGGCCATGACGCTGCCGATGTCGGTCTTGGTGGCTGTGCTGTACACCTTCAACCGCTTGGCCTCGGACAACGAGATCTCGGCCATGAAGGCCAGCGGCATCAGCATGACCCGCTTGCTGCTTCCGCTTTGCGTCGCCTCGGTGATCCTGGCCGGCGGAATGGTGTGGCTGAACAACAGCCTCCTCCCCGAGTCCAACCACCGGCTGCAGGTCCTGCTCACGAGCATCTCGCGCAAGAAGCCGACCTTCGTCCTGCGCGAGCGGACGATCAACCAGGTGATTCCCGGTCGGCTGTTCCTCCGCGTGGCACGGATCGACCGAGACCGGAGCACCCTGGCCGACGTCGTATTGTTCGATAGCCGGGACCGAAACCGTCCGCGGACGATCTATGCGGACAGCGGCGCCATGGCATACAGCCCGAGTCAGACCGATCTCTACCTCACGTTGCACTCCGGCGTGACCCACGAGCGGGAGCCCGACAAGGACGAGGAGTATCAGCGGCTCTACTTCGACCAGCTGATCATGCGTGTCTCGGACGTCACCAACGAGCTGGAGCTGGACGACATCGGCCGAAGCGACCGAGAGATGTCGGTCGCCCGAATGCGCCTCGAGGCCGATGCGGGCGTGGCGATCGCGGACAGTGCGGCGGAGGCGAGCGCCGGGTATTCGGCCGGCCTGATCGAGGCCCTGCTCGGCGCCCGCGGCCCGCCGGATCTTCTCGGCCTCGCCCCGGACGACACGCTGCCCACCGATCGGGAGGAGAAATCCCAGCTCCTGCAGCGTGCCATGCGCTTCGCCTCGGCCGAGGACGCGGTTCGCCAGTACGAGGTCTACGAGACGCAGGCGACCACCGGGTTCGAGCGACAGAGCCGCTTCCTGGTCGAGATCAACAAGAAGTTCTCGATCCCGGCCGCCTGCATCGTCTTCGTGCTCATCGGTGCTCCGTTCGCCGTGCGGCACCCGCGCGGCGGGATGGGCATGGTCGTGGCCGTGAGCTTCACCGTGTTTTGCGCGTACTACATTTCGCTGATCGGAGGCGAAGAGCTGGCCGATCGGCTGATCCTGTCGCCGTTTTGGGCCATGTGGGCCCCGAACGCGCTCTTCGCGGCCCTCGGGCTGATCGCCCTGTGGCGGGCGGTGCACCTGGAGCGGTGAGGATGCCCGGCCGCTCGCTGCGGATTCTGGACCGCTACGTCATGGCGCAGTTTCTTCGCGTCTTCGGAGCCTGCGTGATCGGCGTGCCGCTGCTGTTTATCGTGATCGACCTGGTGGACAACTTGGACGTCTACCTGGGAAGGGGACTCAGCCGGCTCGACGTTCTGCTCCACTACGTTTACCAGTTTCCCAATCAGATGCTGCTCGCCTTTCCGCTCGCTTCGTTTCTGGCGGCGGTGTTCACCATCTCGACCCTGTCACGCCATTTCGAGGTGACGGCCGCCAAGGCGAGCGGGATCAGCTTCTATCGCATCTCCCTCCCGCTCGTCCTGCTCTCGCTCGTTCTGAGCTTCATCGCGCTCGGCCTGACGGAAGCCGTTCCGATCACCACGCGCCGGGCGGCCGAGGTGATCGGGGAGCACGAGTCGCGCGCCGGCAACGTGCGGAGGAACTTCGTCTTCCGGGGCAACGAGGGCCTGGTGTACCGGGTCGCCCACCTCGACGCCCGCACCGGTGAGATCAGCGACCTGGAGATCAGCCGCGAAGGAACCGGCTACACCTATCCCACGTACGTGCTGACGGCCAAGACCGCCAGCTGGGATACGGCCCTGGCGGTGTGGAAGCTGGGCGAGGGGAGGCTGCGGTTCTTCGGCGGATCGGGTGCGGACCGCGGCTTCCTGTTCGACGAGCTGTGGCAGGTCGACTTCCGCGAGGAGCCGCAGGAGCTGATTGCCGATCCGAAGGACCCGGCCGAAATGCGCTACAGCGAGCTCGGCCGTTTCATCGATGCGATCCAGCGATCGGGTGGCACCGCCCGCGAGCTGATCGTCGAACGCGCCCTCAAGATCTCGTATCCGTTCACCTGCTTCATCATCGTGCTGTTCGGCATCCCGCTCGCGCACTCGACGCGCCGCGGAGGGACGCCCGTCTCCCTCGGCATCGCTCTCGGGACCACGATCCTCTTCCTGCTGCTCGTCCGAATCTCGCAGGCGCTCGGCGCCGGAGGCGTGGTACAACCTTCCTTGGCGGCCTGGCTTCCCAACTTCCTCTTCCTCGGCGCCGGGCTCGTGTTGCTGGGCCGGGTGCGCACGTAGGTCCCCGCCCAGTGGCCGATTCGCCGAGCGGTAACAGGTCCCGCGGGCACGGATCCGGTCCGTCCCTCCGTGGATGGCGTATCCGGTTCCCGGGCGCGGGCGATCGCGCTCGGGATCTCGAGACCGCGGCGGCGGCAGCCCTGGCCGGCGGCCGGGCGGTCTCCGCCTACTACGGCAGTGACGATCTCGGCGTCCGGGACAAGGGCGACGGAGGCGGACCGGACGAGATCGAGGATCCCGTAACACGGGCTGATCGAGCGTCGAACGAGGCGATCCTCGCTTCCCTGGGCTCGAGCACCACTGATCCCGTGCTCAGCGAGGAGGCCAGCCCACCGGCGGATCGGGCGGCGACAGAGCGGCTCTGGGTCGTAGACCCCCTGGACGGCACGAAGGAGTTCATCGCGCGGATC
>CAZEBA010000009.1:77277-88360 GCA_964510615.1 uncultured Gemmatimonadota bacterium | reverse complement strand
TGTATCCGAACGTGGACTTCTACAGCGGGATCATCTACCGGGCGATGGGCATCCCTGTCGACATGTTCACGGTGATGTTCGCGCTCGGGAGGCTGCCGGGCTGGATCTCGCAGTGGAAGGAGATGACCGAGGACCCGCAGATGCGGATCAGCCGTCCGCGCCAGATCTACACCGGCGCTACCGAGCGCCCCTACGTGCCGCTGGCACAGCGCTGAGCCCGTCGGGCGGTCACCCGCGCTGACCGGCGCAACTCTGCTGCAGGCGGCTGCTCTCGGCGACGCGGAGTCGGGAGGCTGTCGGCACCCGTCTGCTACCCCGTTGGCGAAACCGCCCGAGGCTGTCCGGCCCTGTCGATGGCCACATACGTGAACAACGCTTCCGTGACCTTGTACGTCTCGACATCCTCGGGCCGGCGCTGGGCGTAGACCTCGACCTCCACGGTGAGCGAGGTGGTCCCGACCCGCACGACGTCGCCGTAGAACGAGACGAGGTCTCCCAACGCCACCGGGTGCTTGAACACGAACTCGTTCACGGCGACAGTCACGACGCGGCCGCCCGCCCGGCGCTCCGCGACGATCGCGCCGGCGATGTCGGCCTGCGACATGATCCAGCCGCCGAAGACGTCGCCGTGGATGTTGACGTCGGCGGGCATCGGGGTCACCCGCAGGGAGGGGTCCCGCCCCTCGGGTAGCCGGTCGGACTTGTTCATGGATCACCGCCTGGATGAGGTCTCCGGTGGCGTAGCCAGCTCCCCGGTCGGTCGTGGCACAGAATGGCTCGCATCGGCTCGCGGCGCGAGCCCGGCTTCCGGCACGACCCCGGCTTCCGGCACGACCCCGACTCCCGGCGCGAGCCGGGCCTTGGACAGGAGGAAATCCCCCACAGCGGATCACGAGCGATTCCCGATCGCGACCGCCGAGCCAATGGGGTAGCCTTTGGTATGAGCTCCACGGCGACCTCGCCCGACCTGAGGGAGAAGCTCGTCGAGATTCGGCGCGAGCTCCACCGTCGGCCCGAGCTCGGCAACCAGGAATCCTCCACCGCCGCGACCGTGTGCCGGTACCTCGCCGCCATGGGCATCTCGGCGCGTAACGGGGTGGCCGGCCACGGCGTGGTCGCCGAGATCCCCGGACTTACCACGGGGCCGCTGATCGCGCTGCGCGCCGAGATGGACGCGCTCCCGATCCAGGAGGAGACGGGCCTGCCGTTCGCCTCCGAGGTTCCCGGGGTGATGCACGCCTGCGGTCATGACGGACACATGACCATGCTGCTGGGAGCGGCCGAGCTGTTGAGGCTTGGAGAGCCGCCGCCGCTGCCCGTGCGGCTGATCTTCCAGCCGGCCGAGGAGCTCGGGTCCGGCGCCCGGGCGATGATCGATGCGGGCGCGCTCGACGATGTGGCGATGATCTTTGCGGGCCACCTGGACCGCCACTATCCGCCCGGCACGATCATCGTGAGCCCGGGGACGGTGAACGCCTCCACCGACGCCTTCCACATCACGATCCGCGGTCAGGGCGGGCACGGTGCACGGCCGCACGAGAGCACCGATGCGGTGGTCGTCGGCAGCCTCATGGTGATGGCCGTCCAAACCCTGGTCTCGCGCGAGGTCGACCCGGCCTTCCCCTCCGTGGTGTCCGTGGGGCAGTTCACCGCCGGCACGGCACCGAACGCGATCGCCGGCGAGGCGGTCCTGCGCGGAACCATCCGGGCCCAGCACCCGGACGTCCGGGAGCAGCTCAGGGCGGGCGTGGCTCGAATCGCGAAGTCCATCGGCGAGCTGCACGGCGCCGAGGTCGGGGTCGAGCTCACCTCGGGTACGCCTCCGCTGGTCAACACCCGGAAGATGGCCGAGCTGGCGCGGGAGGCCGCGATCGAGGTCGTGGGACGGGAGAACGTCGCCCGCCTGAGGATCGCGAACATGGGTGGCGAGGACTTCGCCTACTACATGGAGGAGGTGCCCGGCTGCTACGTGCGGTTCGGCGCTCAGGTGCCCGGCCGCCAGGGGTTCCCGGCGCACAGCAGCCGCTTCGATTTCGCTGAAGACGCGCTCCCCGCCGGGGCGGGCTACCTGGCTGCCGTGGCGCGACGGGCGGGGCAGGTCGTGAGGCAGAAAGCCGCGGGCCGCGCCGGAGCGGGTGGGCGCGGCAGAGCCGCCGGGCGGGGGACCGGTGGGCGGGGGAGTGGCAGGCCGAAGGCCGCGGAAGAGCGGCGATCATGATCAGGGTACGCCAGGCCCGGGACACCGACGCGGCGGCGATCGCCGATATCTTCCGAGCCACGTACGGTGCCGCCTACGCCTATCCCCAATTCTACGACCCCTACGAGCTGAAACGACTCATCTTCGCCGACGACACGGTCGTCTGCGTGGCGGAAGAGACACGGAGCGGTCGCGTTGTCGGCACCGCCTCGGTGCTGGAGGAGAAGGGCGCCTACACGGATCTGGGCGGCGAGTTCGGGCGGCTCGCGGTCCATCCGGAGTATCGCCACCGCGGGGTGGGACAGCTCCTGATGGAGGGAAGGCTGGAGCTGGTGAAGGACCGCCTCCACGTCGGGATCATGGAGGCGCGGATCGTTCACCCCTACTCGACGAAGATCGCCACGTCGCACGGGTTCTCGCCGGTCGGCTACCTCCCCGGAAAGCTGGTGATCGAGTGGCGCGAGAACCTGTCGCTGCTCGTGCGACACTTCGGCGATGCGCTGCAACTCCGTCGAAATCATCCGCGCGTCATCCCCGAGGCGTACCTGCTCATGTGCGCCTCGCTCAAGGGCTGTGGCCTCGAGTGCGACGCGATCGTCGATGAGGAGTCTGCGTCGTATCCCCATCGCGACGACTTCGTCCTGGAGGAGCTTACGACCGAAGGGTACGCCTCGCTGCTTCGCATCCAGCGAGGCCGGCTGAAGAACCGGGAGGTCTTCGGTCCGATGCGGCTGCACTACGGATACTTCAAACTCAAAGCCAAGGACTCCCACTACCTGCTGGCGAAACAGCGTGGCGAGATCGTCGGGGCCATCGGCTACACGCACGATGTCAGGGAGGCGATCGTCATCGTGTTCGAGATGATCTATCTCCAGGGCGACGTGGTCCGCTTCCTCATCACCGAGCTGCTCCGACGGTGCGAGGAGGAGCTGGGCGCACAGTACGTGGAGGTGGACGTGAGCGCGTACGCTCCCCGCATGCAGCGCACTTTCCTGGAGTACGGCTTCCTTCCCGTCGCCTACGTGCCGGCCCTCGTCTTCCACAAGGTGGAACGCCTGGATGTCGTAAAGATGAGCCGGGTGTACGCGAAGTTGGACACGAGCCGCGAGGTGTTGATTCCGGAGGTTCAGGTGGTCTCGGATCTCGTGATCTCGAGCCTCCAGCGCCGGGAGATCGAACCGCGGATCCTCGAGGCGGTGGACCGGATCTCGATCTTTCGGGGCCTCAACCCGGAGCAGCAGCAGCGGCTGGCAGGCTTCTGCGAGCCGAGGGCGTACCGGGCGTCCGAGACGATCTTCTCGGCCGGAACGCCCGCGGAGGAGCTGCATCTGGTTCTGGCCGGCGAGGCCGACGTCTACCTCGGGGACCCTCCCAGGCCGATCGGTCGGGTGGGAAGCGGCGAGTGCCTGGGCGAGGTCTCAACGCTCTCCGGCAAGACCCATTCGGCGGCGGCCGTTGCCCGCAGCGGCGTCGAAACCGCCGTGCTGTCGCACGAGGCGCTGACGAGCCTGATCCGTCAGCGACCGGACATCGGCGTGATCCTGTACCGCAACCTGGCGGTGGGACTGGGGGAGAAGCTCCAGCGCTCCGACCTCGCGCTGCTGCAGAAGTAGATCGAACGTTCGGAAAGGTCCGAGTCATGATCGAACTCGAGCTCAGCGGAGAAGAGCGTCGCATCCTGCGGGAAGTGCTGGAGGAGGCGGCGTCGGATCTCCGGATGGAGATTGCCAACACCGACAGCTACGACTTCAGGGAGATGCTGAAGGAACGCAAGCGCGCCCTGCGCAAGGTGCTCGAGGCGCTCGCGGACGACGCGTCCGTACCCGCCGACGCGTACCCGCCGAGGCAACCCTAGGCAGGAGACGCCGGACTCACGTCTTCCAGTGGTCCGGTGACTTCTCGAGGCCGTAGATCTCGTCGACGGCCGCATGTCTGGGGCCGGCCCACACCGCCAGCGTGGCCGCCCCGATGAGCAGGGCGAGGACGCCGGCGAGCACCATCCATCCCCGGACCGGGCCGATCGCCATCCGCGACAGCACATCCGAAAAACTGGAGGCGGGCGTCGGATGGATGTTGATCTTGGCCAACCAGGCTGCCAGGATCGCCAGATAAAGCCACACGTAGTTGTATCGGAGTCGGATTCCGACCGCCTCGAGCGCCGTAATCTTGAACGTCGGGCGATCCAGATCCTCGGCCACGAACTCCCGCCAATCCGCCCGAGGGCTCACCAAGCTGCGCCGGATCATCGGAATCCAGAAGTTCTCCTCGATCATCCGGACCCGGGAACGCCACACGTCGAAGTACCGGAAGCGGCGTGCCTCGAACCCGAGGAAGATGGATACCAGGATCAGGGCGAGAAGCAGCGTCACATGCGAGTGCTCCGGGCTGCTGAACGCGAACGAGAGCATGGCGCCCGTCGTGACGATCGCCCAGTTGGTGGTGGGATCCAGTCGCGCACGCCAATGGTCGGCGCGGCTCAATTCACCGCGGTAGAAGTGGACGAGCGCCGCGATGTACTCGCTTCGCGTCAGGGGGTAGTCCTCGAACGCGGCCGACCCCTGGACGGGTGGGGAGGGGGCTCCAGGCTGTGACTCGACCAAAGGATCCTCCCGCGTTACGCGGGTCGCATGCTGGACGTCATATAGTATGGATGTCCCGTCGCGGTCGGGGCCAGCCTGAGGTCGGCGAGAGGAACAGACAAGTGGACGGGACTGAGCGGATGTGGCTTGGACGATCGAGTCGCAACACGGACGGGACGGTCACCACGGGTCCAAGGGCGCTGCTGTTGGGGGTCCTCGCGGCCGGCGTGCTCGCCGGCTGCGGCGACGGCTCGACCGGTCCGATCGTCTGCACCGACGAGTTCGTGTTCGGGATCTCGATCGAGGTCAGGGATGGCTCGACGGGATTGCCTGCAGCCGTGGGAGCAGAGGGCACGCTCACGGATGGCGACTACGTGGAATCACTCCAGGTCTTCGGTGACGACACGATGGTAGGAGCCGGGGAGCGGGCAGGCACGTACGACGTCCGGATCACCAAAGCTGGCTACGAGCCGTGGACCGCGGCGCGGGTTACCGTGACCGCGGACGAGTGCCACGTCCGTACCGTCTTTCTGGAGGCGAACCTGCTGCCGCTCTCGCCCTGACTCGCGCTAGGGAGTGTCCCCGCCGCTCGAGGCGCTGCCCGGCGCGGCGTCTCGCACCGTCCCCGTATCACCGACCATCCCCGTGTCACTCACCGCCGCCGTGTCGAGCACCGCATCTCCCGGTCGTTCGCTCGGGCCCCGTTCGGTCTCCCGTTGCGTGGCTGCCGGCGTCGGCGCCGCCTTGCGGATCGCGCGGAACGCCGGGTCATCGATGAACGGCTCGTAGCGAGCGACCCCGAGAGTGATCGTATCGCCGACGTCCACGAGCAGGTCGATCTCGGAGACGCGCTCGCGGAACGTTGCGAGCGCCGCACCCTGCTCGGCCCGCACGGTCAGCAGCAGCCGGTCCCCCTCCATACGCTTGCCGAGAACGGGTCCTTCCACCGTCTCGGTGCCCCGACCGAGTCCGGCCGGCAGGTACGGCGCGAGGTAGCGCGGTAGGAGGAGAGCGCCGGCCACACCGACGGCGAGGCCAATAAGGAAGATGAGCAGGCCACGCCCGCCCTTCTTCTGCCCAGATCGGTTCTCGAGGCCCACACCCAGATCTTCCATGTTTCGCGGACGCTCCCAAGCCAGGATTCTCGCCGGCCGGAGCAACTCTTCGGCCGGAGCGCGCCCGAAAGCTGAGATGCGGCTCGGCGGCAGGCAAGATCGAACCCGCTGGGCGCGATCGATTTCCGAAGATCGCTACGCCCACGCGGTGCATGCGGGATAGCACGCCTGACACCTTCGGAGGTCGACTCACGTTACATTGGTCGGGGCCTGGGCCGCATGCCCCGCCGTATCTGCTACCAACCACCCACACCGGAGTCTTGTGAGATGAAGCACACACCCATCCTCCATGGGCGTTCTCTGCTCATGGGCGGCACGCTCTCGCTGGCCCTCGCCGGCGCTGCCCTGGGGCAGGTTCAACCCGTGAGTTATCTGGATGAGCTCCCGCCGCTGGTGGATCGGGAGGTCTTCTTCGGCAACCCCGTGCTGGCCTACGGCGGACTGTCGCCGGATGGCAAGTACGTATCGATCGTCAAGCCGCTGGACGGAATCCTGAACGTCTGGGTCCGGCGCGCCGACCAGACCTGGGACGAGGCCTGGCCGGTCACCAACGAGCGTGACCGACCGATCCTCGGCAACTACTTCTGGAGCCAGGACGGGAAGTACATCCTGTACGCGCAGGATGACGGCGGCGACGAGAACTTCCGCATCTACGCCGTGGACCCGTCCGCCAAGCCGGCCATGGGCGAGAAGGTGCCACCGGCCCGCGATCTGACGCCCTACGACGAGATGCAGGCGCGGATCATCGTCGTGCCGGAGAAGGACCCGGGACACATCCTCGTCGGCATGAACGACCGGAACCCCCAATTGCACGATGTCTACCGGCTGGACATCGAGACCGGCGAGCGGGATCTCGTGTTCCAGAACGACGCCAACGTGGCGGGCTGGCTGGCCGATCTCGAGGGGAACCTGCGCCTGGGATTCCGCGTGACCGAGGACGGCGGAAGCGAGATCCTGCGGGTCGACGGCACCGATCTGGTCCCGATCCTCACCTGCACCGTGGATGAGACCTGCGATCCGATCCAGTTTCACAAGCATGGGACGCGCGTCTACATGGCCACGAACCACGGAGACCGAGACCTCGCCGAGCTGGTCCTGCTGGATCCGGCGACCGGCGAGATGGAGTTCGTCGAGCGGGACCCCGATGGGCGGGTGGACTTCTCGAACGCCATCTTCTCGCGCGCGACCGATGACCTGATCGCCACGAGCTACAACGGAGCGCGCCTGCGCATCTACCCCAAGGACCCGACCTTCGAGCGGGACCTCGAGATCATCCGGAAAGCGCTCCCACGTGGGGATCTGATCTTCCGTCAGCCGTCCAGGGACGACCGGCTCTGGATCGTGAAGCCGATCCTCGATACCGACAACGGGCCCAACTACCTGTACGACCGGGCCACGGGCACGGTCGAGCTTCTCTACCGGCCCTACCCCAACATCCCGGTCGAAGAGATGGCCGAGATGGAGCCGGTCTCCTACACGGCGAGAGATGGCGTGGAGGTACCCGCGTACCTCACGCTCCCGAAGGGAGTGGAGCCGAAGAACCTGGCGGTCGTCATCCTGCCGCACGGCGGGCCCTGGGCGCGTGACACCTGGGGTTGGGACCCGCTGACGCAGCTGCTGGCCAATCGGGGCTACGCGGTGCTGCAGCCGAACTTCCGCGGCTCGACCGGCTACGGAAAGCGCTTCCTGGAGCTGGGCAACGAGCAGTGGGGTACCGGCACCATGCAGCACGACATCACCGACGGGGCCATGTGGCTGATCGAGCAGGGGATCGCGAATCCGGATCGGATCGCCATCATGGGCGGCTCGTACGGCGGCTATGCGACTCTGGCCGGGGTGGCGTTCACGCCGGATCTGTACGCCGCGGGCGTATCGATCGTGGGCCCTTCGAGCATCATCACGCTCCTGAACTCGATTCCCCCCTACTGGGTGCCGATCAGGAAGATCTTCCACGCGCGCGTGGGCGATCCCGAGGATCCTTCGGACCTGGAGAGGCTCCGGGCCCAATCCCCCCTCTACTCGGCCGCCGACATCACGACCCCGCTGATGGTGATTCAGGGAGCCAACGACCCGCGAGTGAAGCAGGCGGAGTCCGACCAGATCGTGGCTGCCTTGCGCGACCTCGGGCGGACCGTGGAGTACCTGGTGGCGCCCGATGAGGGGCACGGCTTCGCCAACGAGATCAACAACCTGGCCAGCTACGCCGCGATCGAGCGGTTCCTGGCCGAGAACATGGGCGGTCGCTATCAGAGCGAGATGCGCCCCGAGATCGCGCAGAAGCTCGACGAGATCACCGTTGACATCGAGACGGTGGAGATCGGCTTGCGCTAGTAAATCCACAGGAGTACCACCGGCGGGCGGCTCTCCGGGGCCGCCCGCCCTCTTTGTTTCCATCAACTACGACCCGTCTTGGCTATGACCCGTCTGGCGCGAAGCGACCTGTTGCGCCGGTGTCGGCTCTGCTATTCTCGCGGGCGGCGGCCGGAGATAGGGTCCGGTGGCCGCAATCCTCTACATGTACAACTGTCCAGCTAGAGGGCTCGGGCGTGGAGCTCAACAGCCGACGGGACGATACAATCCGGAGGGGACATGACGCGCCGACGTGTTGTGATCATGGGAGCCGCGGGCCGCGACTTCCACAACTTCAACGTGCTCTTCCGGGGCGATTCCGACTACGAGGTCGTGGCGTTCACCGCCGCCCAGATTCCCGACATCGAAGACCGAACCTACCCGCCGTCCCTCGCTGGTCCCCTCTATCCCCAGGGGATCGCGATCGAGCCCGAGGAGGATCTGGAGTCCATCGTCCGCGAGCGAGCGGTCGACGAGGTGTGGTTCGCCTACTCGGACGTCTCTCACGACTACGTCATGCAGCGAGCCAGTCGGGTGGTTGGCTGGGGTCCGAGCTTCGGCGTCTGCTCGGCCACCCGCACCATGCTCACGTCCACCAAGCCCGTCATCGCGGTCACCGCGGTGCGTACCGGGGCGGGGAAGTCTCAGACCACGCGCTTTATCGCGCGCATCCTGAAGGACCTCGGCAGGCGGGTGGTGGCCGTCCGCCACCCGATGCCGTACGGCGACCTGACGGCACAGGCCTGCCAGCGTTTCGCGAGCTACGAGGATCTCGACCGGCACGACTGTACGATCGAGGAGCGGGAGGAGTACCAGCCCCACATCGACAACGGGTTCGTGGTCTACGCCGGCATCGACTACGAGCACATCCTGCGGGAGGCGGAGCAGGAGGCGGAGGTCATTCTCTGGGACGGCGGGAACAACGACACGCCCTTCTACCGACCCGACCTCCACGTGGTCGTGGCTGATCCTCACCGTCCCGGCCACGAGCTCGGCTACTACCCGGGCGAGACCAACTTCCTGATGGCCGATCTCATCGTGGTCAATAAGGTCCAGACGGCCGATCCTGACAATGTCCAGCGGGTGGTGGACAACGCCCGGCGCAACAATCCCGAGGCCCGGGTCGTGCTGTGCCGGTCCGAGATCTTCGTGGAGGGTGCCGAGCGGATCACGGGCGCCAGAGCGCTGGTGGTGGAGGATGGGCCGACGCTCACGCACGGCGGGATGAGCCGGGGGGCCGGCTGGTACGCAGCAGAGAGCGCGGGTGCGAGCGAGATCGTCGATCCGCGCCCCTACGCGGTCGGAACGATCGCCGAGACGTACGAGAACTACCCGAACGCGGCCGGCATCCTGCCCGCGATGGGCTATGGGGACGAGCAGATCCGCGAACTGGAGGCGACGATCGAGGCCGCGCCCGCCGACGTCATCGTCGAGGGCACGCCGATCGATCTCTCCCGGGTTCTCACGACGTCGAAGCCGATCGTCAAGGTGCGCTACGAGCTCGAGGAGATGGAGCCCGGCAGGATCCGCGAGGAAGTCGAGCGCGTTCTCTCCGCCTAGCCGGCCTAGCCGTTCGGGGTGATCACCGCCTTCGGCACGCGGAGCGACGCGACGTCGGCCAGCGCCCGGCTCGTCTCCTCGAGCGTGTAGCGGCCGCCGATCACGCGTGCGAAATCCAGTCGCTCGCGGTGCTTGGCGAGCATCGTGAGGGCGCGGATCACGTGTCGGAACTCGGTGCCCCACTGCCCACGCACGACGGCGTGCCGTCGATTGATCGCCAGATGGGGGTTGAGCCGCACATCGCCGGCGTCCGTGTAATGGCCGGCGATCACGTAGGTTCCGCCGTCCCGGAGCAGAGCGAAGCCCTCGGTAACCGCGGCCGGGTTGCCGCTGGCCTCGATCACCGTGTCCGCCCCGCGTCCGCCGGTCAGTTCGTGAACGTGCTGGAGTCGCTCCGCCGGCGCGAGCTCCAGCGAGAGCGTCACGTCCGCCCCCAGCAGGCGGGCCAAGGCGAGGCGGTCCTCCGGGGCGCCGATGACGACCGTGCGGGCGGCCCCGCGCAGAGCGGAGAACGCCGCCGCCGCCAGCCCGACCGGCCCCGCGCCCTGGATCAGCACGGTATCCGCCATCTCCAGGCCGGAGCGCTCGACGGCGGCGAAGCCGGTGACCAGGCCGCAACCGCCGCCGATGACATCCTCCGCCGAAAGCGGCTCGGGCAGCTTCAGGATCTTCACGCCCGGCTTGAGATAGATCCGCTCGGCCCACCCGCCCAGCGGCCCGTCGATGGCGGAGTACGTGATTCCGTACACCCGGCGGTTGGGACATCGGTTCGGCTGGCCGGCGACCAGACAGTACCAACAGGTGCCGCAGACGCCATGCACATCGTAGAAGGTCACGGCATCACCGGCCGACAACGAAGCGCCCGTCGCGTCCGCCTCGACTCCGTTCACCGCCAGCACCCGGCCCACACTGACATGTCCAGGGACAATCGGGTACGGAACCCCGGCGAGCCTGCCTTGGTGCAGGTGGACGTCGGTACCGCAAACCTCGCTGGCGATCGTCTCGAGCAGCACGCCGCCCGGCTCAATGGTGGGATCTTCGAGGGACCAGATTTCCATCGGAGCCCGGGGCTCCGTCATCACGGCCGCGCGGATCGGCATCGAACGGGTCGCTTCGCCTGGCTTCGGTTCGGGGCGTGGTCGGTCGACCGGAGCCTAGTCACGCCCGGCAGGTTGGCGCCAGAGAGGGGCGGTCTCGTCGGTGGCCTGTAAGGCGTCCGGCTGGATCACGCGCCCGGCAGAATCGTGCGCCCGGCTGGATCGCGTAGCCGGCAGGATCGCGTG
>CAZEBA010000009.1:0-77177 GCA_964510615.1 uncultured Gemmatimonadota bacterium | reverse complement strand
CCGCGGAGGAGGATGCCCCCGCTCCGTGGCTCGTGCCGGTTCCATCTCTCGCTGTCACGGGGCGCCGTCCGATCGGTCGGGCGCCGCTCTATGAACGAATCGGGGCGAGCTCTCTTCTTGTCCATCTCAATCCTCCCATTCCTCCCATCGATCCATCTATGTGATCAGTCATCAAGCTACGTTGCTCAGGTAACCGAAAAGTCGATCGCCTGCGACAGCCAGACCGCGGTCTTCTTGTCCCGGTTCATGGCCGGCTTCCAGCGCATCCGCGACGCCACCTGCTGGGCGGCCTCGTCCAGCTGCTCGAAGCCGCTCGACTCGGCCACGACCGTCCGCAGGACCTCGCCGTTCTCGTCGATGTAGAGCCAGAGCACGACGGCTCCGCCGACACCGGCGGTCCGCAGGCTGGCCGGATACACCCGCTGGAGGAAGGTGAGCACCTCGTCCTTGTTCTTCAGCACCGGCGCCACCGTGTAGGGAATAAACGCCGGCCTGTCTTGCGGGCTGCCGGTCTCCGGCGGCGGAGGCAGGTTCTCCACCGGATTCGACTCGAACGTCGTCGGTGCGATCGTCACGTCCTCGTCGATATCCACCGCCGCCACCCTCGGCATCGCCGGCCGGGAGATCTCTTCCGGAGGCGGCGGGATCCGCACCTCGGGCGGCAACTCGATCGTCTCCAGCGCCGTCACGGCTGCTCCGAGGCTGTCGACGTGCATGCGCGGGAAGAGCTCGACGAGCGCCACGTGCGCCAGCACCGCCAGCATCAGCCCGATGGCGATTCTGCGCTCGCTGCTGCGCTTGAAGACGTCGTTCGCGTCCGCTTGCAGGCGGTCCACAGGGGCCGCCCCCTCGGCAAACGAGAACGGGACCCCGGGTAGGACCCGGTCGCTCTCCTTCTCTTCTTTCCTCCCCCGACCGCCTCCACCGAGCGAGAAGGTTCCTTGTCCTCCTGCAACCCGAAGGCCCCGTCCTCTCGTCCGCATCCCCACGACCTCACCTCCCGCCTTTCGCATCTATGGCGTCGTTGTCGATTTCGTGCCGCGCTGGAACTCCAGGCCCCAGGCCGCACGTTGAACGTGGTGCCTGGGTTCCATACGTTGACCAAGCTCGTCGAGTGTCATCACCTGTGAATCTCCGCGAAATCACCCGGGGGTTCGCGGCATCGGTACGGATGCTGTAACCCTCAGCAAGATATGTAGATGATACGCTTTTCAACTCTGGGCGCCCTGGACCTCAGAGCGTCCGATGGGCGCCAGTTGAGCTCGGTCCTGGCGCAGCCCAAGCGGGTCGCCCTCCTGGCGTACCTGGCCGCTTGCGGCCCCGGCGATACCCACCGTCGAGACACGCTGCTGGGGCTCTTCTGGCCGGATCTGGACGAATCCCGCGGACGCCATGCTCTGAACCAGGCGCTCTACGTCTTGCGCCGGGCTCTCGGGCCCACGGTGTTCATCTCGATGGGGGACGAGGATCTCGCCCTCGCTCGGGATGCGATCTGGTGCGACGCCGCCGCGTTCGCGGACGCCGCCGAAGCGGGCCAACACCGTGACGCGCTGGATCTCTACGGCGGCGACCTGCTCGACGGCTTCTTCATCTCCGATGCCCCGGAGTTCGAGAAGTGGCTCGACAACGAGCGCGCGAGGCTACGACGTCTGGCCGCCCGGTCGGCCTGGGCGGTATCCGCTGAGGAAGAGATGGCCGGGCGCGACGAAGAGGCGGCGGAGTGGGCCAGGCGAGCGTGCGCGTACTCGCTCGAAGACGAGACCGCCCTGCGCCGACTGATAACGGTGCTGGATCGAGTGGGGGATCGCGCGTCCGCCGTCCGTGCCTACGAGGTGTTTGCCGCTCGGCTGCGAGACGAGCTCGGCGTCGAGCCGTCGCCGGAGACGCAGGATCTGGCGGCAGCGATCCGAGATCGGCAGACGCCGCCGGCCAACGCGACCGCATCCAGGCCCGCGGGCACTCCCCGGCCATCCGTCGATCGGCAGCCGATGCCGCGGACGGCGGGCGCTCGCCCGAGCGGGTTGGGCGAGATCTGGGAGGCGCTCGACGCCGGGGCAGCCGTCGCGGCGACCGAGCGCCAAGTGGCGGGCGGCGGGAGAGTTGCGGACCTGAAGGTGGATCGTCGCTCCGTGGCCGTCCTTCCGTTCGTGGACCTCAGCGGCGGGGTGGACCGAGAGTACTTCGCGGACGGGATCGCAGAGGAGCTGATCTCGGCGCTCGCGCGGGTGGAGGGGCTCCGGGTCGCGGCCCGCACGTCGTCCTTCCAGTTCAAGGGCAAGGGAGCGGACGTCAAGGAGATCGGCGAACGACTGTCCGTCGACACGGTGCTCGAGGGTAGTGTTCGCATGCGGGACGATCGCGTGCGGATCACGGTGCAGCTCGTGGATGCCCGCGACGGCTTCCAGATCTGGAGTGAGCGGTACGATCGACAGCTGGCGGACATCTTCTCGGTCCAGGAGGAGATCGCCTGCGAGATCGTGGACCATCTGCGGACCGAGCTGGTCGCCGCCGCAGAACGGGCGGAGTCGCCGATCGTCACCGGCCATACGGAGATCCTGGAGGCGTACACCCTGTACCTGAAGGGCCGGTACCTGTGGAACCAGCGCACGGCGGAGGGGCTACGGGCGAGCATCCAGTGCTTGGAGGAATCGATCGCTCTCGATCCCGACTACGCACGAGCCTATGCCGGTCTGGCGGACGCGTACAGCCTCCTCGGCTGGTACCGCTACCTGTCGTCCGAGGAGGCGTACGAGCGCATCCGGCAGAACTCCGAGAAGGCTCTCGAGCTCCAGGCGTTCCTGCCCGAGGCCCTCACATCGCATGCGTACGCGAAGTTCATCTATGAGTGGGACTTCCCCGGCGCCGAGGTCGAGTTCCGCCGCGCCCTCGGGCTGAACGCGGCCGACTCGACCGTGCGCCACTGGTACGGGGAGTACCTGATGGCGATGGGACGGCTAGAGCAGGCCCACGCGCAACTGCTGCAGGCGCATGTCCTGGATCCGCTTTCGCTCACGATCGCCGTGGGGCTCGGGTGGTCCCACTACTTTCTGGGGGAGTACCGGAAGGCCATCGAGCGGTACGAGGGCGTCGCCGCCATGGACCCGGGGTTCGTGATTCTTCCCTGGTTCCTCGGTCCCGCCTATGTCCAGGCCGGCAGGTACGACGATGCGGTCGCGCTCTACGAGGAATGGCTCGGAAGATTACGCGAGCACCCCGGCCTCGCGGCGCTTCTCGCGCAGGCTCACGCCCTGGCCGGCCGCGAGGACGAGGCCCGCGCCGCCCAGGATCGGCTGGAGAAGGCGGCGGACCGGGCCCCGATCTTCCCCGACTACCGCGCCCTGGTGCACACGGCGTTGGGAGAGGACGACGCTGCCTTCGAGTGGCTGGAGGCGGCGTTCGAGGAGCGCTGCTGGGTGCTCGTCTTCCTGCGCGTGGACCCCGCGTACGAGCGCCTGCGTTCCGACCCGCGCTTCGGTTCCCTCGCGGCCAGGATCGGCCTGCCGAGCTGATCCTGCCGAGCGGCTGTCGCGTCAGCCCTTGAGAACGCCTACCGGCCGCAACCGGGCTACCTTCCGCCCGATGCCGGCTCGGTCCACCACATCCACGACCTCGGCGACGTCCTTGTAGGCCTCCGGTATCTCCTCGGCCACGGTGGCGAACGAGGATGCCCGCACCTCGATGCCCATCTCCCGAAACTCCCGCTTGAGGTTTCGGTCACGCGCGGTTCGCTTCGCCTGCCGCCGGCTCATCCGCCGTCCGGCCCCGTGGCAGGTCGAGCCGAACGTCTCCGAGTAGGCGCCGTCGGTTCCGACGAGGACGTACGAGTAGCGCGCCATGTCGCCCGGGATGAGCACCGGCTGGCCGATCGTGCGATAGGCGGCGGGAACATCGGCGTGCCCGGGAGGAAAAGCCCGCGTGGCTCCCTTGCGGTGCACGCAGAGGCGGCGCTTCCGTCCCTCGACGACGTGGGACTCCCACTTCGCGTTGTTGTGGGCCACATCGTACACCAACCGCAAGCCGAGCTCCTCCCACCGACGATCGAAGACGCGAGCGAACGCTTCCCGCACGCGGTGGGACATCATCTGTCGATTGGCGAAGGCATAGTTCGCGGCGGCGTACATGGCACCGAAGTAGCTTTTCGCCTCGGGCGATGTGAGCGGGGCACACGCCAGCTGCCGGTCCGGAAGACGGATTCCGTGCCGGCTTGCCGCTCGCAGCATCACGTCCAGATAGTCGGTGCAGACCTGATGCCCCAGTCCCCGCGAGCCGGAGTGGATGAAGACCGTCACGGTTCCGAGGACGAGGCCCAGGCTCCCGGCGGCCGCCTGATCGTAGACCTCGTCGACCACCCCTACTTCGATGAAGTGGTTGCCCGATCCGACCGTACCGACCTGCGGCCGGCCACGCTGCAGCGCACGCTCGCTCACCTCGCCCGGGTCGGCATCGCTCAGCGTTCCGCCGCTCTCGATGTGTTCGAGGTCGTCGGGCGTCCCGAAGCCCTGCTCGACCGCCCAGGCCGCGCCGCGGGTGAGCACGTCCGTGAGCTCCGCCTTGGAGAGGCCGGGCCCACGGTAGCCGGCCCCGACGCCGGCCGGAATGTCGCGCATGACCTGATTCATGAGCGGCTCGATCCGCGGCTTCAGCTCATCGGCCGTGAGGTCGGAGCGCAGCAGGCGGACACCGCAGTTGATGTCGTAGCCGACGCCGCCGGGACTGACGACCCCTTCCTGCTCGGGATCGAAGGCGGCGACGCCACCGATCGCGAAGCCGTACCCCCAGTGGATGTCCGGCATGCCGATCGAGCGGCCGACGATGCCGGGAAGGCAGGCGACGTTGGCGACCTGCCGCACCGCCTCGTCGCCCCGGATGTTTTCCATCAGCGCGCGGTCGGCGTAGATGAGGCCGTCCACCCGCATCGGGCCCTGGCGGGGGATGAGCCACCGGCACTCGTCGATCCGTCGGAGCTGCAGGCGGTCCCCGAATCCGTCCCCCCCCGACGTTTCGGCGCCTCTGTTCCGCGCTCCGCCCTCGTGCCGCTTTCTCGCCGCGCCCCTTCCTCCGCGCCCCCCGGCCTTGCTCCGTGGCCTGCCGCTCATCTCGTCCGGTCCCTTCCGCTGTCGAAGGTCACCCGCTCAGATGTCGAAGATCACCTCTGCCTCCCAATCGTCGCCCACCCGTTCGATATGCAGCCCGTGGTAGGTGACCCCCTTGAGCTGGCGCTCTGGGGGGTCGGGGACGACGTGCCCCGAGGCGGACGCCCGCAGGCGGCCCGCCTCCAGCTCGACGGGCGCGTCGAACACCGCGTCGTCGAACACGAAACCCTCCACCTCGTCGAGATAGAGGAGCTCCGACAGCCAGCGGACCAACAGGAGCTCGATCGATCCGGCGGTCAGCTCGAGGGCTCGCACGTCTGCCGGAGGCGCATCGCGGCCAGCCGCGACCTCCCTCATCAGCCGGACCATGCCGACGGCCGCCCGCCGGAAGAGCTCCGCCGGATCCGCCGCCGTGATCGCGATCCCGACGTCAGCCGTGTGGTCGAGCTCGCGGACGCCAGGGGTCAGCTCCGCCGCCTCCGGTCCGGGCCGCGAGGTCAACGGCGCCGCGCCCAGGCCGCCACGGAGGAGCGCTCGGTATCCAGCTTTTCGCTCAGCCAGACGGAGTAGGGAGGATCCACCGTGGTGAACGACTGTACGCGCTCCGGTAGCCGCGAGATCTCTTCCATCGCCTTCTCGCGAGCGGCCGCGAGGCCGACCTTGCCGTGCTCGGTGCGGACCCCTCGCTCCATCACCTTCCGCAGCAGGGGCCGCCCCCCACCGATCTCCTCCGCACGCCCGACGACATCGCGGATCGCACGCCCGTTCACCTCTACCCGGAACACCTGCTTTCGTCCCGGAATGATCTCCTTCCCGGGCGAGAGCTTCGTCCGGCTGCGCCCGGCGTACCGGGCCAGCTTGTACGCGAGGTCGATCGCCGGGGCATCCCGGGAGACGCCCAGGGCCGTGCCGACCCCGAAGCCGGCGATCGGCGCCCCGGAGGCGACGAGCCGCTCGATCTCGTGCTCGTCCAGCCCGCTGCTGGCGAAGATTTCGACCCGCTCCAATCCGGCCTCGTCCAGCATGGTTCGGCTGGTCCGGGCCAGCTCCTCGAGGTCGCCGGAGTCCAGCCGGATGGCCGAGACCCGAAAGTCGTCGCCGATCTCCGCCGCGAGGCGGATCGCGTTCCGCACCCCCTCGAGCGTGTCGTACGTATCGACCAGCAGGATCGTCTCCGGATACAGCCTGGTGAAGGCACGAAAGGCCTCCAGTTCGCTCTCGTGCGCCTGGATGTAGCTGTGCGCCATGGTGCCGGTGACCGGGATGCCGTAGACGCGTCCCGCCAGGACGTTGCTGGTGGCGCTGATGCCGGCGATGTGGAACGCACGCGCCGACTTGATGCCCGCGTCCGTGCCGTGCATCCGCCGCAGGCCGAAGTCCACTACGGGCCGCCCGGCCGCGGCCCGCACGACCCGGGCGGCCTTGGTGGCGAGCACGGTCTGGAGGTGGATCTGGTTCATGACGAACGTCTCGATGAGCTGCGCCTCCGGGAGCGGGGCGACCACCTCGAGAATCGGCTCCTGGGGAAAGAACGGAGTGCCTTCGGGCAGAGCGTGGACCTCCCCGGTGAACCGCATGCCTCCCAGCCAGTCGATGAACTCGACCGAGAACTCGGGCCGCGTCCTCAGGTGTTCAAGGGCCGACTCGTCGAAGCGGAGCGTCTCCAGGTAGCGGAGCACGTCGTCGAGGCCGCACGCGACCAGGAAGTTTCGGTTCTTCGGCAGCCGGCGCGCGAAGAGGCTGAACACGGCCTCCCCGTCCAGTCCTTCCCGCAGGTAGGCCTGGAGCATGGTCAGCTCGTAGTGGTCCGTGAGGAGGGCGGCGCTCCGGTCGTCGACCCAGGGCGATCGATCGTTCATCACGACCGAAGCTTCTGCGCCCGACCGGGAAAGGCAATGCGAGCGGTCAGGAGCCTTCGGGAGGGGACTCCAGCTTCCAGAACGCGATGCCTCCGGGCTGCAGCTCCAGCGGGGTGCTGGCGACTCGCTCCCCGCGCTCGAGGTCGATCACGTCGAGGGTGCCGCGCGTCGAGCCGACCGCCTCGTTCGACACGAAGGCGTACCGCCCGTCGGGGGAGATCACGACGCCGTGGGTGACGGGCTCGGAGGCCTTCACCCGACGCTCCTCGCCGGTGCGAGCGTCGAAGATCGCCACCGACGCCTCGCCTTTGAGGGTGGCCACCAGTCGCCGTCCATCCGGGCCGATGGCCAGGTTGTACGGGCCCCGACCCGTAGGGAATCGCCGGGTCACGCGCCAATCCATCGCGTCGATCTCCAGCACCTCGGCGTTTCCGTTGCAGGCGACGTACAGGCGTCGGTCATCCGGGGAGACGACCACCCACGTCGGCTTGCAGGCGGCGCCTCCTGCCGTTGGTGGGGAAGGGGTCTCCGGTCCGGCGGCGGCCAGGGGTCGCTCGGTTCCGGGCGTCAGCAGCAGACGGCGCGTCACCTCGAGCTCCGCGACGTCGATCTCCACCAGCTGGTCGCTTCCCACGCAGACGGAGTAGTGCCGGCTGCCGGCCCGATTGATCGCGCTTCCGTGCGGCTTCACGCACGTCTCGATCCTGGCCGCCTCCTGCATGCCGGGCACGAAGATAACCGAGACGGAACTGGGGATGGGCCTGCCGTGGAGGTTGAAGTTGACCGCGAACAGGGAGACGCCGTCCGGCGTCACGGCCATGGTGGCGGGGAACATCCCGACCGTGGCCGTGCCCACCAGCCGGTCGCTGCCGGTCGTGTACTTCCACACCTGACCGAAGGGAGTCCCGTGGGCCACCGACACGAACCAATACAGGCCATCCGGCGAGATGCTGACGCCGTGCGCGCCGTCGATGTCGGCCGGCCGGATGCCCACCTCGGTCCCGTGTTCCACCACCAGCCCCTCCGGCCCGAAGCGTACGCGCGAGACGACGTCCGAGGCTTCGTTGGCCACGTAGACCCAGTAGCGCGACAACGGCGTCTGGCGGGAACCTTCGGTCTCCGGTGGCCGGCCTCCCGTCGCCTCCCCGGCCTGCGCAGCGGCGGGTCGGGGAAGGACGGTCCCGGTTACGGCCAAGACCGTGAACACGGCCGGCACCAGGGCCGGCGGGCGACGCCGGCCTACCCTGCTGCGGCGCCCCACGGCCGTCCGTAGCGAGGTCGACACCCGGGTCCTACGGAGCCGCGGCGGCCGTCGGGGGCGGCTCGTGATGGAGCACCCAGAGCCCGCTGTTGTTGTCGCTGACGAAGATGTTCCCCTTGAACGGCTGCGGTCCCCAGGCCATGGCCTGGTTCGGCAGGTAGGCATCCTCCTTCGTGCCCGCGGTGTGGAAGGATCCGACCTCCCGGCCCTGCCGGTACAGATCGCCCCGCAGCTCGCCCGAGATGTCCACGATCCTCAATCCGCCCTGGTAGTAGGCGACGTACAAGAGGTCGTCTTCCACCCAGACGTTGTGTGCCCCCGCTTCGGGCACCTCGTACTTGGCGACTTCCCGGGGATGCTCGATGTCGGAGACGTCGATGACGTGGATGTACCCGCGTGGCCCGTTGATGCAGGCGCGGCAGCCGAAGATCTCGTCACCGACGAAGACATAGTCCCCGTACCGAAACGCGGTGTGGGTGTTGCCGTACTCCTCACCGTGGTCCACGCGGTACGTGAGCTGCGATACGAACTTCGGGTTCTTCGGCGTACCGCCCCTGATGCCGGCCCCCACATCGAGAATGACGAGGCCGTCGTCCCAGTAGGAGAGGTAGGCGAGCCCGTCCTTGGCCCACACGTCGTGCAGCGTCTTGTCCTCCTCGCCCGGACGGACCTCCCAGACTCCCACGTGGGTCGGGTTCGCGGGATCGGAGAGGTCCAGGATGTGGAGCGCGTTGGTGCCGTCGTTCACGGCGTACACGACGTCGCCGTGGATCCAGACGTTGTGCACGCCCGCCGTCAGGTTTTCCGTGAGCTCGGAGAGCACCGTCGGGTGGCCGGGGTCGCTCAGGTCGAGGACCACGATCCCGTTGCCGCGGGCGCTGTTCTGCTCGCGGGTGACGACGGCCCACGTCGCGTCCTCGTTCACCTTGACGTCGTTCACCCGGCGTGCATCGATCGCCACCGAGTCGGAGAGGACCACGGCCGTCGGGTCCGTGACATCCCAGACGTAGAGACGCTCGCCGCCGCCGGATGGCATCGTCCCCAGATAGGCGTAGTCACGGCCGTCCACGCCGGTGAACACCCAGAGGTCGCTGCTCGCCGAGGAGACGTTGCCACCCCGGCTCAGCATCTCCACCGGCGTCGGCCTGGGTCGGGGCGAGGCCTCGATCACGGTGGAGGTGCCGGCGCCCCCGGCGGAGACGAAGACGCGGTAGGAGCCGGGCCGCTCCGCCACGAAGGCCCCGTCTTCGTAGACGACGGCTCCCGGCGTCGCCGCCGAGGGAATCGCCTGGACGGCGTAGCTCAGCGCCGCGTCGGACACGGGCCGTCCCGCCGCATCGCGGGCCTCGGCCCGGAGCCGCACCACGTCCCCGGTGCGCACGGAGACGGGGTTCGGCGTCAGCGTGACCTCGGCCACCGGGTTCTGCTCGACCTCCACGGAGATGGCGGCCGAGGACCCTCCGATCTCGGCCGTCAGTCGTGCCGTCCCCGGCCGGACGACCGTCACCACGCCCGTGGAGGTGACGGTCGCCACCTCGGGGGTCTCGGAGCGCCAGAGCGGCCGGGCGGTGGCGTGGGAGGTTCCGGCGGTGGTGATCGCTCGGGCCTCCAGCGGGAAGGACGTACCCGCATAGGCCGTGAACGCGGGGGGCTCGATCTCCACCCGGGCAACCGGCCAGTCCTCGATGGCGATCTCGACCTGGTCGACCATCTTCGGAACGGGATTGCCGTCGTCATCCGCCACCAGGACGCCGATCTGGAGGGCCGTCCGGCCGGGCTTCACTCCCCAGATTCGGAAGGCGCCCGATCCGCGGTCTCGATCGGGTAACGCCGCCGCGATCTGCGGAGCGAACTGGAAGCCCCAGCGAAAACCCCGGACCGAAGCCCCGTCGGCGTCCAGGAAGTCGAGGCTCACCTCGAGCGTGTCGCCCATGCCGAGCCGGATGGGACCGCCGGGCACGGTCCGGATGGACTCGACTCGGGCGCCCGCCTCGAGCTCCGAGGCGGCCGTCTGCGCCCCTGCAGCGACGGGCTTGCCCAGGAAGCCAGCCAGCGCCGCGATCGCCGCCAGCGCGGCAGGGAGCGACGGGCCGGAGCGGATCGGTTTCATCGACGAGCGGGTGATCTTCTCTCTCACGTCCGGGTTCCTCCTCGTGTGGGGCGAGAATCGACACGATGGGAGCTAACTACCGCTGACGACCGGCCACGTTCCGGATCGCCTTTTTCTTTGCCTCCAGGCGCAGTAATCTCCCTGGGAGTCGGTCCGGGACGTGGTGTGGACCGACTCAACCCGGAATGCGACAGGGATTCGCCTCGAGTCGACCGGTAGTCTCGGAGATGGAGTGCGACATGAACATAGCGGCACTCACGGAGACGGCCCGGGCCATGGTGGCTCCGGGAAGGGGGATCCTCGCTGCCGATGAGAGCACGGGGACGATCGCCAAGCGCCTGGCCAGCATCGGAGCGGAGAACACCGAGGAGAATCGCCGCCGCTGGCGACAGCTGCTGTTCACCACCGAAGGGTTCGGGGAGTTCATCAGCGGAGTGATCCTGTTCGACGAGACGATACGTCAGTCGGCCGATGACGGCCGCACGTTCGTCGAGGTGATCGAGGCCGAGGGGGTGATTCCCGGGATCAAGGTCGACAAGAGCACCAACCCGCTCGCGAACGCCTCGAGGGAGAAGATCACCGATGGCCTCGACGGCCTTCGCGGGCGCCTCGAAGAGTACGGTGAGCTCGGGGCGCGGTTCACGAAGTGGCGGGCCGTCATCACCATCGGCGAGGGGATTCCGACGCCGTACTGCATCGACACGAACGCGCATGCCCTGGCACGCTTCGCGGCACTCTCCCAGGAGGCGGGCCTCGTCCCGATCGTGGAGCCCGAGGTCCTCATGGACGGTGACCACGACATCGGGCGCTGCTTCGACGTGACCGAGAACACTCTCCACCGGGTGTTCGAAGAGCTGGACGCGCAGGGCGTGGTGCTCGAGGGCATGGTGCTCAAGCCCAACATGGTGCTCTCCGGCAAGGGCGCGTCGAACCGCGCCGGGCCGGAGGAGGTCGCCGCCGCTACCGTGAAGTGCTTCCGCCGCTCCGTGCCGGCGGCCGTTCCGGGCATCGCCTTCCTCTCCGGAGGACAGAGCGACCGGGAAGCGACCGAGAACCTGAACGCCATGAACCAGCTGGACGATCACGGTCCCTGGGAGCTCACCTTCTCGTACGGACGCGGCCTGCAGGCCACCCCGCTCCAGGTGTGGGGAGGCGTCGAGTCCCAGCTCGACGCGGCCCGGTCGGCGTTCTACAAGCGCGCACAGCTCACGGCGGCGGCGCGGAAGGGGGAATACTCGCCGGAGATGGAGGACTGACGAGATGGATTGGGGAATGAACAACCGGCTCAGCCGGATCTTTCGGCCGGCGACCGGCAGGACGCTCATGCTGGCGATCGATCACGGCTACTTCCTGGGCCCGACGACCGGACTGGAAGCGCCCTACGAGACGGTCAGGGAGCTGCTGCCGCACGCCGACTCCCTCATGCTCACGCGCGGCGTGCTGCGCTCCTGCATCCCGCCGGAGACGGAGATCCCGATCGTGCTCCGGATGTCCGGCGGCACCAGCGTGCTGACCGAGCTCTCCAACGAGGGGCTGACGGTGGCGGTCGAAGACGCGATCCGGCTGAACGCGTCGGCCATCACGCTCTCGATCTTCGTCGGGGAGGAAGGGGAACGGGAGACGCTCCTCAACCTCGCCCGGCTGATCGACGCCGGTCAGGCGCACGGACTTCCCGTGCTCGCGGTCACGGCCGTGGGCAAGAACATGAACCGGGATGCCCGCTACCTTGGGCTGGCCTGCCGGATCTCGGCCGAGCTCGGGGCGCATATGGTGAAGACCTACTACTGCGAGGGCTTCGAGGAAGTCGTGCGGAACACGCCGGTCCCGATCGTGATCGCCGGCGGCAAGAAACAGCCGGAGCCGGATGCCCTGCAGATGGCCTACGACGCGATCCAGTGCGGCGCCTCGGGCGTCGACATGGGGCGCAACATCTTCCAATCCGACTGTCCGGTCGGGATGATCAAGGCCGTGCGCTCGATCGTCCAGGAGGGCGCCGGAGTGGAGGAGGCGTTCGAGCTCTACCGGGAAGAGAAGGCCGGAGCGTCCGCGCTGGAACCGCAGCCGGCTTGAGCGCCTCTGCCTCGGTCGGCGGCCTCCGGATCCGCGTCGGGCCGGACTGGGCGCGCCGCAGGCTCGGGTCGCGCCGCGTGCCCGGATAGGCGATGCGCGTCGCCGTCTACTACAACAACCGGGATATTCGGCTCGAGGAGCGGCCGCGCCCCACGATCGGGCCCGGGGAGCTTCTCGTTCGCATCGAGGCCAGCGGGATCTGCGGCTCCGACATCATGGAGTGGTACCGAGTGCCCAAGGCCCCGATCGTGCTGGGGCACGAAGTCGCGGGCACCGTGGAGGAGGTGGGGAAGGGGGTCGAGCGGTTCACCGTCGGCGACCGGGTCGTCACCACCCATCACGTGCCCTGCAACACGTGCCGGTACTGCCTGACGGACCGTCACAGCGTCTGCGATACGCTCAAGGCGACCCACTTCGACCCCGGCGGCTTCTCCGAGCTGGTCCGCCTGCCGCCGATCAACGTGGATCGGGGGACGTTCAGGCTGCCGGACGCCGTGAGCTTCGAGGCGGCCTCCTTCGTCGAGCCCCTCGCCTGCGCGGTCCGGGCGCTCCGGATCGCGCGACTGCAGGCCGGCCAGAGTGTGGCCGTTCTGGGCAGCGGCATCTCCGGCATCCTGTTCATCCAGCTCGCCCGGGCGCTCGGCGCCGGACCGATCATCGCGACGGACATCGACGAGCACCGTATGGCCGAGGCCCTGCGCTTCGGGGCGACCGCCGCGCTGATGGCGGATGCCGACGTTCCGGCCGGCATCCGGGCCGCCAACGAGGGTCGGCTGGCGGAGCGGGTGTTCGTCTGCACAGGAGCCCTGCCGGCGATCCGGCAGGCGCTCGAGTGTGTGGACCGGGGCGGGACGGTGATGTGGTACGCCCCGGCCGATCCCGGCGTCACCTTCGACTTCCCGCTCCTCGACGTCTGGGCGAACGGCACCAACATCGTCCACTCCTACGCGGGCCCGCCGGCCGACATGCAGTCCGCGATCGATCTCATCTCGGCCGGTCGCGTGGACGTCGAGGCGATGGTCACCCACCGGCTCGGCTTGGCCGAGACTCAGCGGGGGTTCGAGCTCGTGATCGAGGGTCGGGACTCGCTCAAGGTGATCGTCGAACCGCAGCGGTAGACCTACCACCCACCGACTGACAGCGACTGACCACCCTGACGCACGACACCTTGACCCTGGCGAGCTGTTAGTCTATACTTACGTAAGTTATGGCTTACGATAAGAAGCTCAGCGCCCTCGCCGATCCCACCCGCCGGCGGATCTTCGAGCGGCTGAGGAGCGGGCGGCGGCCCGCCGGGGACCTGGCGCGCGGGCTGCCCGTGAGCCGGCCGGCGGTGTCTCAGCATCTGCGGGTGTTGCTCGATGCCGGCCTCGTCTCCCGACGACGGGAGGGAACCCGACAATACTACGAGATGAATCGGGATGGGTTGGCTGAGCTGCGTTCGTATATCGAATCACTGTGGGAAGATGTGCTATCAGAGTTCAAGCGAAGTGTAGAGCTTGGACGAACGGCAGACAGAGGAGGAACGAGCGATGAGTGACGGGCCGGTCGTGGCGGTGGATCCGCTGGTAAAGAGAGTCAGGGTGGAGGTGGCCGTCGAGGATGCGTTCCGCCGCTTCACGGCCGGCATCGGCGATTGGTGGCCTCTCGAGACGCACTCGCTGGGACAGAAGAACGCGGAGAGCTGTGTCTTCGAGGGCCGGGTGGGCGGCCGGCTCTACGAGGTGCAACGGGATGGGACCGAGTGCGTTTGGGGGACCGTGTTGCGATGGGATCCGCCGGCCGCGGTCGCGGTTTCGTGGCATCCCGACAAGGACGAGTCGCTGGCCGGTCGCGTCGAGGTGACGTTCGAGGCGGCGGGCGACGCGACCGAGGTCACGCTGACGCACTCGGGCTGGGAGCTGCTGGGCGAGGAGGCGGAGAAGACCCGTGCCGGATACGACACCGGTTGGGAGTACGTGCTCGGTCGGTATGGCAGCCTCTGAGCCGGAGTTCGGCTAGAAGAGGCTCTCCAGCGCACGGCGGACGATGCGTCGGTCCGCCTGATTCCTCATGAGGAGAAAGATCGTGTCATCGCCGGCCACGGTGGCGACGATCTCCGGGATCCGGGCCCCGTCGATGGTGATCGCGACCGCGTTGGCGCGCCCCGGCGGGGTCCGCACCGCCAGCAGCGCGTCGCCGGCGTCCACCGCGACCACCGACTCCCGAAAGACGGCGGCGAGCTCGTCCCTGGCGGTCCGGCCTCCCCCGGGCCGATCCGGCGGCTCGCCCGCCGCTTCGGGAGGCACGTAACGGGCGGTCCCTTCCGCCGAGGGGAGCTTCACGACGCCCAGCCGCCGGACATCCCGGGACACCGTGGCTTGCGTGACGCCGAAGCCGAGCGCCTCGAGCTCGCCCACCAGCTCGCCCTGCGTCTGCACATCCCGCTCGGCCAGGATCTGCAGGATCGCCTGCTCGCGGGCCCGTCGCGTGCCGGGGCTCACGGGATCTCCGGGTCCAGCAGGCGGTCGTCCCGGAAGGCCTCGTAGATCGGGGGCTGCCGGCGGTCCGCGGTCCAGGTTCGCAGGCGCTCCAGCTTCTCGGCTGCCCGGTCGAGCTGTTCCCGGACCCGCGCGGGTGACGGCCCGCCCTCGGACCTCCGCGCCGTGCCCGCCGCTTCCGGGCGGACGCCTCGGATCACCTGTTCGTCGATCGCCGGCGAGATTCCGGCCAGCCGATCCGGGTCGAGCTCCCAGAGCTCGCAACCCCGTTGCTCGGCCTCGCGGACGGCAAGACCCGCCAGGCGGTGGGCCTCGCGGAACGGGGTGCCGCGCTCGACCAGGAGGTCCGCTAGGTCGGTGGCCGTAACGAAGCCCGCCTCCAGGGCTCCCACGAGCCGCTCCACGTCGTAACGCGCTCCCGTCGCGATCGTCGTCGCCACCCGGACGGAGCCGTTCGCCGTGTCCAGCGCGTCGAACAACGGTTCCTTGTCCTCCTGCAGATCGCTGTTGTAGGCGAGTGGCAGACCCTTGAGGGTCGTGAGCAGTCCGGTGAGATCGCCGACAACCCGGCCGCTCTTGCCCCGAATGAGCTCGGCGGCCTCCGGGTTCTTCTTCTGGGGCATGAGGCTGCTGCCCTGGGCGACCGTGTCGGAGAGGCGGACGAAGCCGAACTCGAGCGTGCTCCAGAGGATCAGCTCGGAGGCCCAGCGGCTGAGGTGGACCATCAGCAGGGCGCAGGCGAACGCCGTCTCGGCCACGAAGTCCCGGTCGGCGACGGCCAGGAGCGTGTTCGGACAGACGGAGCCGAGGCCGAGGAGCGCGGCGGATCGCTGCGGCCGGATCGGGTGCCGCGAGCCGGCGAGCGCGCCGGCGCCGAGCGGCGAGCTGCCGGCCCTCTCGTACGTGGTCCGGAGCCTCTCCCCATCGCTCTCCAGGGCCCAGAAGTGCGCGAGCAGGTGGTGAGCGAGGGTCACCGGCTGGGCCCGCTGGAGGTGAGTGTATCCCGGCATCCAGGTGTCGGTGTGCTCCTCCGCCTGGGCGAGCCACACATCGAGGAGCCCTGCGAGCGATCCGGCGAGGGCCGCAATCGCCTCCCGGGTGAAGAGCCGGAGCGCGACGCTCACCTGATCGTTGCGGCTTCGCGCGGTATGCAGCCGGCCGGCGGCGGAGCCGATGCGCTCGTGCAGGGTGCGCTCGATCCAGCTGTGGACGTCCTCGTCGGGACCCTCGACCGTGAGCGTCCCCCGCTCGACGTCGCGCAGCATCTTCGCCAGGCCGCCGAGGATCGGCTCCGCCTGGCCGCGATCGATGATGCCCGTCTCCCACAGCATGCGTGCGTGGGCGAGGCTGGCGATCAGGTCGTGGCGCACCAGGCGCGAGTCGAACGCGAGCGAGCCGGTGAACTCGAGGATCACCGGGTCTAGCTCCGCCGCGAACCGCCCGCCCCAGAGGGAGGTGGCGTCCGGCTTCGTCACCGGGCCACCGTCGTCTCCGGCCGCCCCGCTTGGGGTCGCGGAGCGCGATCTCGCGCCGCCCTCGCGGCGCGCGGCCGCGAAGCAGCGGAGCCGACGCGCGCCCACACCTCCGATGGAAGGCCCCACAAGCGGATGAAGCCGGCCGCGTCCTTCTGGTCGTACACTCCGTCCTCGCCGAACGTAGCCAGGTCCTCGTGATAGAGGCTGAAGGACGAGGCGCGCCCGACCGGCAGGCAGGTGCCCTTGAACAGCCGGACGGACACCGTTCCGCTGACCGTCCGGTGCGAGGCCACCACGAAGGCGTCCAACGCCTCGCGCAGCGCGGAGTGCCAGAGGCCCTGGTATACGAGCTCGCCGTACCGGATCGCCACCTGCTCCTGGAACGCCGCGGTGGCGTGGTCCAGCGTCAGCGCCCTCAGATCGCGAAGCGCCGCTCTCAGTACCGTGCCGGCCGGCGTCTCGTAGATGCCGCGGCTCTTCATGCCGACCAGGCGGCTCTCGACGATGTCGGTTCGGCCGACGCCATGCGAGCCGGCGATCGCGTTCAGCCGCTCGATCAGGGAAGCCGGCGGCAGCCTCTCGCCGTTCAGGGCCGTGGGCAGCCCGTGCTCGAAGGCGATCTCAGCCAGCGCCGGCTCGTCCGGTGCGGCGGCCGGATTCACCGTCAGCCGGAAGACGTCCTCCGGCGCCGCGACCGCCGGATCCTCCAAAGCTCCGCCCTCGATCGACCGGTGCCACAGGTTCTCGTCGATGCTGTACGGTTTCTCCGGCGTGACCGGGATCGAGATCCCGCGTTCCTCGGCGTAGGCGATCTCATCCTCGCGCGAGCGGAGGTCCCACTCGCGCCACGGCGCCACGATGCGAAGGTCGGGGGCGAGCGTTCGGTAGGTCACCTCGAAGCGGACCTGGTCGTTTCCCTTGCCGGTACAGCCGTGCGCCAGCGCGTCGCAGCCGTGAGCCCGTGCTGCCCCGACCTGCGCCTTTGCGATCAACGGCCGGGCCAGCGCTGTTCCGAGCAGGTACCTGCCCTCGTATGCCGCCCCGGCGCGGAGGGCGGGGAAGAGGTAATCGGCCGCGAACTCGTCCCTGAGGTCGACCACTTCGCAGGCGGCCGCCCCGGTCGCCATCGCCTTGGCGTGCACGGCCTCGAAGTCTTCGCGTTGTCCGACATCGGCCACCACGGCCACGACCTCGCAGCCGTAGCTCGCCTTGAGCCAAGGGATCATTACGGAAGTGTCCAGCCCGCCGGAGTAGGCGAGCGCGACCCGCCGGATCGGTCGGTCAGCTTTCATGGGAAGCTCCCCGGGAAATCTCGTTCAGTACGTCTCGCAGGATGATCAGCGCCGCATCCACGTCCGGGGCGGAGACCGTCAGCGGCGGGGCCAGCCGAAGGGTGCGCGGCCGGACGGCGTTGAGGAGCAGGCCACGCTCGCGGCAGCGGGATGCCACCGGTGCAGCGTCGAGCGTCAGGTCGATGCCGAGCAGCAGCCCCAGCGCGCGAACCTCGCGCACGATGGGCTGCTCGAGGTCCATGGTCCGAAGGCCGTCAACCAGCCGGCGGCTCATGGCGGCGACGTTTTCGAGCAGCCCCTCCTCCCGAATCGTCCGCAGAACGGCGCAGACGGCCGCGCACGCCAGCGCATTCCCGCCGAACGTCGTTCCGTGGTCCCCGGGCGCCAGCAGGTCGGCGGCGTCAGCGCTCGCCAGGACCGCCCCTACCGGAATCCCGCCGCCGAGCCCCTTGGCGAGGGCCACGACGTCGGGCCGGATCTCGTAGTGCTCGCACGCCAGCCAGCGTCCGGTGCGGCCGATGCCGGTCTGGACCTCGTCGAGGACCAAGAGGGCATCCCGACGGGCCGTCAGCTCGCGCAGACCGGCCAGGTAGGCGGGGTCGGCGGGGATCACCCCGCCCTCCCCCTGGACCGGCTCGACCAGCACCGCGCAGGTGTCCGGGCCCGCGGCCGCCTCTGCGGCCTCGAGGTCGTTGAAGGGCACGAAGCGGAAGCCGGGCGTGAGAGGCTCGAAGGCCTCCCGGTACCGGGCCACGCCAGTGGCTGCCAGCGCCCCGAGGGTACGTCCGTGAAAGCTTCCCTCGGTCACGATGATCTCGGGAGCCGCCGACCCGAGCCGGGTGCGCCCCCACTTGCGGGCGAGCTTGATCGCGGTTTCCACAGCCTCGGTGCCGCTGTTGCAGAAGAAGGCGCGCCCGAAACCACTCACCTCTTTCAGCAGCCCGGCCGCCTCGGCCTGCTCCGGTATGTGATAGAGGTTCGAGACGTGCAGGTAGCGGTCGCTCTGGTCCCGGATCGCCCGGACCAGGGCGGGGTGGGCGTGCCCCAGCGACGAGACGGCGATCCCTCCGATGAAGTCGAGGTACTTCCGTCCGTCCAGGTCCCAGAGCACCGTGCCGCGGCCACGCGAGAAGGCCACGGGCTCCCGGGCGTAGTTGCGGAACAGGTGCTCGTCGGAGGCCGCGATCGCCGCATCGACCTCGGAGGCCCGGTCGGGTCGGGCCACGCCGTCGGCTCGGGGAGCCCCCTCCGGTCGGGCGATCCCACCACCAGCGGCGTGCGAGTCCCGATCCGCCGGCCGGATCATGGTGCCGATGCCGCGGTCGGTGAGAAGCTCGACCAGCAGGCCGTCGGGATCCCCGGTGCCGACGATGTGGGCGCTTCTGGCGCCGCCTTCGATCGCCTCCGCGCAGGCGCGCAGCTTGGGAATCATGCCTCCGGTCACCTCCCCGGCCTGCAGCATCGCCCGCGCAGTCACGGTGTCTAGCTCGCTGACGAGCTGGCGATCCCCGTCACGATCCCGGTAGACGCCGTCGACATCGGTGAGCAGGATGAGCTTCTCGGCCCGGAGCTCGGCCGCCAGCGCGGCCGCTGCGGAGTCCGCGTTCAGATTGTAGCTGGTGCCGGCTCGGTCCGTACCGATGGACGAGATCACCGGCACGAACCCCGCGGCGACGACCGCCTCCAGCACCTCCGCCTTGACAGCCTCCACCTCCCCGACCAGGCCGAGGCTGCGGGCGGCGGGGTGAGGGCGGGCGAGAAGCAGGCTCCCATCCTTGCCGGAGAGTCCGGCCGCTCGGCCACCCGCCTGCTCGATGCCGGCCACGAGGCGCTTGTTGATGCGGCCGGTAAGGACCATCTCCACGACCTCCATCGTCTCCTCGTCGGTCACCCGGAGACCGTCGACGAAGCGGGACGTGTGGCCGAGGCGGTCGAGCATGCGGGTGATCTCCGCCCCGCCGCCGTGCACGAGCACGACCTTCACTCCGGCCTGCTGCAGGAGCACGATGTCCTCGAAGGCGGCGGCGCTCGCCCGCTCCAGGATGCTACCACCGAGCTTCACGACCACCGTTCTTCCCCGCCAGCGAGTGGCGTATCTGAGGCCCTCGGCCAGGGCGAGTCCGATCCGGCTGCGGCTACGACCGGCTTCGTCCCGCGCGCTCGGCATCCGTTGCTCGAGGGATTCGGCCAGGGCATCCACCGCCTTGACGGCCTCCGGCTTCATGAGACCACCCCCGACTCGGCGGCGTAGGAGCCGTTGATCCGGACGTACTCCTCCGACAGGTCGCAGGTCAGCACGGTCGCGGATCCGCGCCCGAGCCCCAGGTCGATATGGAGGTCGACATCGGACGCGTGCAGCTCCTGGGCCGCCGCGCCCAGCGACTCCCGGACCCCGAGACCGCCGCGCACGATCTGCACCGGCCCGATGAAGATCTGGACGAGCTCTTCGCACACGTCGGCGTCGGCGCTCCCGAGCGCCGCCATCAGGCGACCCCAGTTCGGCTCGGCACCGTGGAGGGCCGTCTTCACCAGCAGGGAGTTGGCCAGCCGATAGGCCACACGCTCGGCGTCGCCGCCGGAGGCGGCGCCCGTCACGCGAATCTCCGCCACCTTGGTGGCTCCCTCGCCGTCGCGGACGACCTTCTCGGCGAGAGCGGAAGCGACCCGGCCCAGAGCCTCCTCGAACCGCTCGAGACCGTCTCCGCCCTCGATCGGCTCCTTCAGGGCCGCCCCGTTGGCCAGCACGAGGATGCAATCGTTGGTGCTCATGTCCCCGTCCACCGTTATCCGGTTGAACGATCGTGCGGCCGCGGCGCGAAGGGCGCGGTCGAGGGTGGTCGGCGAGAGCCGCGCGTCCGTCGTCAGGAAGCAGAGCGTGGTCGCCAGCTTCGGATGGATCATTCCGGCGCCCTTGGCCATTCCGCCCACCCGAACGACCGCCTCGCCGATCTCGAAGCTCGTCGATGCGGTCTTGGGGCCGGAGTCGGTGGTCAGGATCGCGGCCGCGGCCGCATCGCCCGAGCGCTCCAGGCCGGCACAGGCTCTGGGGATTCCGTCGCGGAGCGCAGCCATTGGCAGATGTTCGCCGATGATCCCGGTGGAGGCGACCAGCACCTCCCCCGGTCCGATCGCCAGCGACCGAGCCGCCAGCTCGGCCATCTCCTCGGCGTCCTTCTGCCCCTGGGCACCGGTGCAGGCGTTCGCGTTGCCGCTGTTGGCGACGATCGCCTGCGCGCGGCCTCGCGCGACGACCTTCTGGCTCTGACGCACGGGCGCGGCCTTCACCCGGTTGGACGTGAACACGCCCGCCACGACGCAGGGCGTATCGGAGGCGACGACGGCCAGGTCGGGGCGTCGGCGCTTGATGCCGCAATGAATACCCGCTGCCCGGAAGCCGAGCGGAGCCGTGACCCCGGATTCCGCTACGGATAGATGGGAGCCGTCCACAGGCCCTCCGTCTCGTCGAGGCCGAACATCAGGTTCATATTCTGGATCGCCTGTCCGGCGGCGCCCTTTCCGAGGTTGTCGATGGCGCCGATCGCGACCGCCCGCCCCGTGCGCTCATCGACCCGGACCGTGAGATCGCAGAAGTTCGAGCCCAGCGTTGCCTTGGTTTGGGGGAGGTCGTCCAGGACCCGCACGAACCGGCTGGCAGCGTACGCGCTCCGCATCGACGCCAGGATCTCTTCCCGGCCCGCAGACCGGCTGAGCTCGAAGTAGCAGGAGGCGAGAATGCCTCTGGTCATTGGGGCGAGGTGAGGGGCGAAGAACACGCGCGGCCTCGCTCCCGAGTCGGCCAGCGACTGTTCGATCTCCGGCGTGTGGCGGTGCTCCCCGACGGCGTACGGCCGGAAGTTTCCGTCCAGCTCGCCGAACGAGGTACCGAGCGAAGGCGATCGCCCGGCTCCCGACACCCCCGACTTGGCATCGACGATCACCGGGTCGACCACCCATCCGTCTCGCAGCAAGGTCGACAGAGCCAGCGTCACGACGGTCGGATAGCAGCCCGGGTTGGCCACCAGCCGGGCCGACCGGATCACGTCGCCGTGCAGCTCGGGGATGCCGTAGATGGCTTCCGAAAGAAGCTCGGGTGCCTCGTGTTCTCGTCCGTACCAACGGGCGTACTCCGCCCGATCCCTGAGGCGGAAGTCGGGTCCGAGGTCGACGACGCGCGACCCGCCTGCCAGCAGGGCGGGAACGACTCTGGCTGCCTCGCCGGCGGGAAGGGCCGTGAAGACGACGTCCGAGTCGGAGGCAATGACCTCCGGTGGCGGGCTGGACAGCGATCCGGCGCTCATGTTCCGCAGCGAGGGCCACACATCGTCCACCCGCTCGCCCGCACGTCTGTCGGCGACGAGGTGTACGATCTCGACCCGGCTGTGGCCGTTCAGCCACCGCACCAACTCGCCTCCGGCGTAGCCGGACGCACCGAGAATGCTGACCGCTGTCATGCATAATCATACTCCCATGTCGCATAAACATGCAACCAGCGGGCAGTTGACAAATCAACAAATATTGATATGTTGAGCCATGCGAAGGGAGCGTCAATAACAGGCAGAGGGAAGAGTGAGGCGACTTGGGCGGGCAGTGGATGGAGCCCAGCGGGCGTCGGCGGCGTTTCGCGCCCTCGGCGACGAGAAGCGGCTGCGCATCGTGGAGCGGCTCTCGGGAGGGTCGCTCTGCGTGTGCGATCTCGCCGACGAGATCGGCGCGAAGCAGCCGCTGCTCTCCTTCCATCTGAAGACGCTCCGGGAGGCCGGTGTGGTCGTGCCGGCGCGGAAGGGGAAGTGGATCTACTATTCCCTGAACGAGACGATGCTCGGGAACCTGGAGGAGACCTTGGCGAGGCTGCGGGAGGCTTGCCAGGAGGCGGCGGCGGAGACGGACGCCGCATGCTGCTGAGACGGCCCGAGCGAGGAGCGGAACGATGAGCGGGACGAAGATTCGAGAGGCCGTGCGGGCGCGCTACGGAAAGGCCGCGAGCGAGGTGGTGCGCGGTGAGCGGACGGGGTGCTGCGGGAGCGAGGAGAGCGACTGCAGCGGAGCTACGCGGGCGGATCCGATCACGGCGAACCTGTATACGAGCGGCGAGACCGCGACCCTGCCGGAGGCGGCGGTCCTCGCCTCCCTGGGGTGTGGGAACCCGACAGCGCTGGCCGAGCTGGGGGCGGGAGAGACGGTGCTGGATCTCGGTTCGGGAGGCGGGATCGACGTGCTGCTTTCCGCCCGACGGGTCGGGCCGGGGGGCATGGCCTACGGACTCGACATGACCGATGAGATGCTGGAGCTGGCCCGTCAGAACCAGCGACAGGCCGGAGTGGAGAACGTCGAGTTTCTCAAGGGGGAGATCGAGGCGATCCCCCTGCCTGCCGAATCCGTCGACGTCGTGATCTCCAACTGCGTGATCAACCTCTCGGCGGACAAGCCAAGGGTGCTGGCCGAGGCGTTCCGCGTCCTGCGGCCCGGAGGGCGGCTGGCGATCTCCGACATCGTGGTTCGGGGGCTGGTTCCCGAAGCGATCCGGAGGAGCGTGGAGCTCTGGGTCGGCTGTCTGGCCGGCGCGCTCGCTGAGCAGGAATACGTCCGGCTGCTGGCCGAGGCGGGCTTCACGGCCATCGAGATCGAACCCACCCGGATCTACCGGGCGGCGGACGCCGGCGAGTTCCTCTCGGCGGCCGGTCTGGACCCGGAGGCCGTCGCACCGGCGGTCGACGAGAAGTTCATGTCCGCCTTCATCCGCGCCCGCAAGCCCGCTTCGTAAAGGAGGCGAAGATGGGGCGCCGCGAAGCCCCCCCGGGCCCGGTCGGCCGACGGACGGCCGGGCGTGGAGGGGCCGGCCGTGAGCGGGTCGGCTGTGAGCGGGCCGGCTGTGAGCGGGCCGGCGTGAGCGAACCGGGCCGCTTTCTCCTCTATGGTTCCTACGGCTACACCGGACGCCTGATCGCCCGGCTGGCCCGTGAGCGGGGCCTGCAGCCGCTGTTGGCCGGCAGGGACGGGGAGGCGCTCGCCGGGCAGGCCGAGCAGCTCGGCCTGCCGTACCGGGTCGTTTCGCTGGACGATGCAGCGGGCCTGGACACCGCCTTGGCCGACGTGCCCCTGGTGCTTCACTGTGCGGGACCGTTCTCGCGCACCTTCCGCCCGATGGCAGAGGCCTGCCTGAGGTCGGGACGCCACTACCTGGACATCACCGGCGAGATCTCCGTCTTCGAGGCTGCGGCGTCCCTGGACGCCGACGCCCGGGAGGCCGAGGTGATGGTGCTGCCCGGCGTCGGCTTCGACGTGGTGCCGACCGACTGCCTCGCCGTGCACCTGAAGTCGCGGCTTCCCACCGCCCGTCGGCTGACCCTGGCGGTTCTCTCGCACAGTCGGATCTCGAGGGGAACGGCGCTGACGATGGCGGAGCAGCTGGGCCGGGGCGGTTGGGTCCGACGCGAGGGCCGGCTGACGCCGGTGCCGGCCGGGTGGAAGACGCGCTCCTTCGACTTCGGCACCGGCCGGCGCACGGCGGTCACCCTTCCGTTCGGCGACGTCTCGACGGCCTACTACAGCACCGGAATCGGGGAGATCGAAGTGTATGGCGCCGGTCCGGCGGGACTGCAGCGCGCCCTCCGCGCCACGGATCGGCTGGGCTGGCTGCTCCGCAGCCCCCTCGCCGGTCGGATCATCGCTCGGGCCGTGCGCCGCCGAGCGACCGGACCGAGCGCCGGCGAGCGGGCGCGGGGCGAGACCCGGGCCTACGGGGAGGTCGCCGACGACGAAGGCCGCTCGGCCGCGTCCCTTCAGGTCGGACCGGAGGCGTACGCCTTCACCGCGCTGGCAGCGCTGGAGATCGCGGCTCGAGTCCTGGCCGGGGAGGCGCCGCCCGGGTTTCAGACGCCGGCGCGTGCGTTCGGTCCGGATCTGGTGACGGGGATCGAAGGGGTGGAGCGAACGGATCTGCCGGCGTAGCGCTACAAGCCAGTCGTCACTTTACAGTGCAAAGTACTTCGCGTACCTTGAGGTCCGATCCTCGAGGCCGGCGGAGAGCACGATGCAGAAGAAACTGATCTTCAGGGGCGGCGCCATCTACCTTCTCCTGCTTGCGGCCGTGGTCCTGTCGGCGCGACTGGGCCTGATGCCTGGCGCCGGCGAGGTCGGTCCGGCCGGCGGGCCGCTGGCCCATCCCTACCGGGCGCTCATGGCCGGCTCGGGCTTTCTGCTCGCGGTCCTGCTCGGGACCTGGTCGGCAGTGGCGGGCGTCGCGACGCGGAAGCGCTGGGTGGGTCTGCTGCTGCTGGCGGTCGGCGGCGGGATCGCCCTGCTCGCTTCCGAGGTCGCGCCGGCCATCCTGTACCCCGGCGACCGGTATCCCGTGGCCTTCGGCTGGACCGTCCTGGGCGCGCCGGTGGCGCTCGCCGCCTGGGTCGCTGCCACCGTAGCCGGTCGGGTCACTAGGGAGGCCCCAGAGACACCTCCCTCGGCATGAGCTCGCTCGGCTCCGGCGCGTCGATCCGGCGCACCGGGACGCCCACATAGGTGGCGTTAGCCGCCAATCGCCTGTGCTTCGGCACGACGCTCAGCGCTCCCACCTGCGTGTCGTCTCCGATCTCCACTCCGATCCCGACCACGCTGCCGGTGCCCACCGTGACGTTGTTACCGAGACGCACGCGAGCCGTCTTGACGATCCCGGCCTCTACCGTGTGTCCCGAAAGGTGCACGTCGGAGCCGATCACCACGTGATCTCCGAACTCCAGCAGGTTATGGTCCATCATCGCCAGGCTGTTCACGAACACCGCCCGGCCCAGCCGGGCACCGTTCAGCTTGAGGTAGAACGACCAAACCGGAGTCGAGCGGTAGAACGCGCCGGCGAACAGCCGTACGATGTGCTGCGACACCTGGTAACGGGCCCAACGCAGCAGCGGCCATTCCAGGTCCGAGATGCGGAGCTCGACACCGGGAGGGGTGCGCCAGCCCAGCAGTCCGGTGACGAGGGCCGAGGAGACCATCAGCCCGAAGGCGAACAGCAGGTAGGCCGGAACGAAGGCGAGGGCGAGAACGAAGATGCGCACCCAGCCTGCCGGATACGGCCAGTGGAAGTGCCACTCCCAGAACACGACCGCCGGCAGCGCCGAGGCGGCGAGCAGGAAGCTTTCGACGATGAATCCGGTGAGCACCGTCCAAAGAGCTCGGGCCACTTTCCTGGAGCGATTCGCCTGCATCGACATGGGAGGAATCTAGAGTTGGCTTCCCCCCAAATGTCCAGACGGCGGGAAGTGCTTGCCCGGTCGGCCACGCCGCCGGTCGCGCACGGGTACGACCCTCGCATCGCCGTCCAAGGCGAAGGCCCGCCCTTCGTCTACGTTCCGGGGATGGATGGAACGGGCCGGCTGTTCTATCGCCAACTCCCCCGGCTGTCGAGGGAGTATCGGGTCACCACCTACACGCTTCGCGACTCGGCTGCCACCATGGCCGAGCTGGTGGACGATCTTGCGGGCGTGGTGCGCTTCGTTTCGCGAGGCGGGCGGCCGGCCCTGGTGTTCGGCGAGTCCTTCGGCGGGGCGCTCTCCATGTCGTTCGCGCTGACGCGGCCCGAGCTGGTGGAGCGGCTGGTCGTCCTCAATGCGTTCCCGTTCTTCCGCCCGCAGCTTCGTCTGAAGCTGGCCATCGCCTGGATCCGTACGTTCCCCTGGAAGACGATGGCGCTGGTGCGGCGTGCGACGGCCACGCGCATGCACTCCCGCTACACGCACAGAGACGAGATCCGTAGGTTTCTGGAGCTGACGGCCGACACGACCCGGGAGGGCTACCTCGGCCGGCTCCGGATCCTCCAGGAGTACGATCTCCGGGGTTCCCTGTGCGAGATCACGGCGCCGACCCTGCTGCTCGCGGCGGATCGGGACCATCTCGTCCCGTCGGTGCAGCAGGCCCTCTACATGGCCGATAGGATCCCGAACGCGGCCTTGCGCATCTTGGAAGGCCACGGACACGGCTGCCTGCTGGCTCCCAACCTGGACGTGGCGAAGCTCCTGACCGATTGGAGAACCACGGCTCAGCCCGAGGAAGGAGACGTCGCATGATTCGAGCTGCTCGTTCGAGCCCGTCCCTCGCCGCGCTGGCCGTCGCGGCGACCTTCGGCTCGGCCGCGGCTCCCGCCGTCGCGCCGGCCGTCGCGCAGGAGGCCGGGGAGCGTTCCGGTGTGTCCGTACGCCCCGTGTCCACCTACTCGATCGTGGCGCGCGACCCGGAGACGGGCGAGATGGGCGTCGCCGTGCAGTCGCACTGGTTCTCGGTCGGCTCGGTCGTGCCGTGGGCGGAGAGCGGGGTCGGGGCCGTGGCCACGCAGTCGTTCGTCGAGCCTTCCTATGGTTCTCTGGGGCTCGAGATGATGCGGACCGGCAGAACGGCGCCGGAGGCGCTGACCGGACTGATCGCCGCCGACCCGACGCCGGAGGTGAGGCAGGTCGGGATGGTCGATGCGACGGGCGAGACAGCCGTGTACACCGGGGCGTCGGCGATCGCCGAGGCGTGCGAGGAGACCGGCCCCGGCTTCACCGTGCAGGCCAACCTGATGCGAAACCCTACCGTGTGCGAGGCGATGGTGCGTGCGTACGGCGAGGCGCCGGGGGACCTGGCGGAGCGGTTGCTGGTGGCGCTGGAGGCGGCGGAGGCCGAGGGCGGCGACATCCGCGGAAGACAGAGTGCCGCCCTGTTGGTGGTCGCGGCCGATCCCTCGGGCAGGCCCTGGAGGGACCGGCTCTTCGACCTGCGGGTGGAGGACCATCCGGAGCCGCTGGCCGAGCTTCGGCGGATTCTGCTGGTGGCCCGCGGTTACCGGCACATGAGCCGCGGGGACGACTACTTCGCCGAGGGCGAGATCGAGCAGGCCCTCGCCGAGTACGCGCGGGGCGAGGAGCTCCTGCCCGGGAGATCGGAGCCGATCTTCTGGCACGCCGTGACGCTCGTTCTCGCCGGGCGGCTGGACGAGGCGCTTCCGCTGTTCGCGCGCGCGTACGAGCTTCGGGCCGAGTGGCGCGAACTGGTACCGCGTCTCGTTCCCTCGGGGCTGGTACCGGACGATCCGGAGCTGGTCGAGAGGATCCTCGAGGCCGACGGCGAGCCGGCGGGCGGCGAGTCGATCGACGGCTAGTGCTTCTCTAGGTTAGACGCGACGAGCGGGCTGCCGCCGTCCTTCGCTGCGGCCGGCCGTCACCACGAGCGGCAACCCGACACAACCGTAGGGAGAGCGGATCGATGGGAGAGCTGATACCGATCGTGGCGATCGTCATGGGGATGCTGACGATCCTGATCCCGATCACCGGCTTCACGGCGCGCTTCGCCCTGAAGCCGATCGCCGAGGCCGTGGCGCGGATGAAGGAGGCGCAGGGCGCGGGGCAGCATGTGGCGCTCCTCGAGCAGCGGGTCGCGCTCCTCGAGCAGCAGCAGGCCAACACCGAGGCGGAGCTGGAGAAGGTGGCGGAGGTGCAGCGGTTCCAGGAGAAGCTGCTGTCGGCGGCCGCGGAGCCGGAGTCCTGACGGCCGCCGAATGCCGCGCCGCCTACTCGTACCGTAGCGCCACCGCCGGATCGACCCGGGTGGCCCGCAGCGCGGGGACGTAGGAGGCGACCATGCCCACGGCCGCCAGCACGACGGCGATCAGGGTGAAGACTACCGGATCCCACGGCTCGACCTGGAAGAGGATGACCTCGAGGCCCTTCGAGAGCAGCGCCGCCAGGGCGAGGCCGAGCGCCATGCCGATGCCGACCTGTACGGCGCCCTGCTTCATCACGAGCCGCAGCACGTCCCGCCCCTGGGCACCGAGCGCCATCCGGATGCCCATCTCGGTGGTCCGGTTGCTCACCGAGGCAGACATCACCCCGTAGAGTCCGACCGCCGCCAGGAAGAGCGCCACGAAGCCGAACACCATGAAGAGGTTGCCGAAGACGCGGAAGAACCAGGTCTGCTCGTCGATCGCCGCCTGGTGCGTCTGAACCCAGTAGAGCGGGATGTCCTGGTCCACCGCCATGACGTCGTCCCGGGCGCCCGCCGCCAGGCTCATCGGGTCCTCCCCGCCGGAGCGCAGGGCCACGTACGCGAACCGGGTGTCGTACTGGTCGAGCGGGAAGTAGACCCCCTCGGGACCATCTTCCAGGTTCGATAGCCCCTGCATGTACATGTCCGGCGCTACGCCCACGATCGTCCGCCAGGGCTCATCGCTCTCCGAGGCCCCCTGCCGCAGCCGCTTCCCGACCGCCGAGCCGTCCGGGTAGAACTTCTCGGCGAAGCTAGTGTTCACGATCGCGACCGGCACCGCATCGTAGGTGTCCTGCGGCCCGAACGTGCGGCCCTCCAGCACCTGGACACCGTACACGTCCAGGAAGTCGGGAGAGACGACCGCCCACCGGGCCTGGGGGTAGTCCTGGTCACGCTCGTACGTCTCCCCCTCGATGGCGAACTGGCCTCCGTACGACCAGGCGCCCGGCAGGGCGGTCACGATCGCCGCCGCCTCCACGCCAGGCCTCGCCTCGACCCGTCGAAGCACCTCGCGGTAGAACTCCCGGCGGCTGGCCGTGTCCGGGTAATCGGCCTCGAACAGCCCCATGCGGGCCGTAAAGGTCGTCTCGGTGTCGAAGCCGAGATCGATCGTCTTCAGGTTGGTGACGCTCTTGATCATCAGTCCCGCCGCCACCAGCACGCCGAGGGAGAGCGCGATCTCGCCGATGACCAGACCCTTGCTCAGCTTGCCGACCCGGAATCCGGACGAGCCCCACGACTCGTCCTTGAGCACCTCGTTGACGGCGCCCCCGGAAGCCTGGATGGCCGGGAGGATCCCCGACAGCACGCCGGCGATTACGGTCGCCAGCGTGACGAAGATCAGGACCGGCGGAAACAGCCCGATCTGGATCCAGAACGGCGGGTCCGTCGGCTCGATCGCCCGATTGAACATCTCGATGCCGATGAGCGAGATGCCGATCCCGATCACCGCGCCCAGGGCGGCGAGCACGATGCCCTCGCCCACGAGCTGGAGGATCACGCGGAAGCGACTCGCTCCCACGGCGCTACGGATCGCCAGCTCCTTCGAGCGGGTCGCGGCACGGGAAAGAAGCAGGTTCGCCACGTTGGCGCATGCCACCAGGAGGACGAGAGCGACCGCCCCGAGCATGGTGTACAGCATCGTGCGCGGCTCCTCGCCGATATACTCCTCCACGTACGGCTTCAGCACCGCGCCGACGCCCTCGTTCGTGTCCGGGTAGGCCTCGGCCAGCCGGTTGGCGATCGTCTGCATCTCGGCCGCGGCCTCGTCCCGGCTCACGCCGTCCTTCAGCCGCCCGAACACCTCCAGCGTCATCCCTTCGCCCCGCTCCAGTTCCAGAGGGTCCAGGCGCAGGGGCAGCCACACGTCCTCGGCCAGCGGGAAGCGGAAGCCGTCCGGCATGACGCCGACGATGGTCGTCTGCTCGCCATTCACGCGGACGACCTTCCCGACCACCTTCGGGTCGGAGTCCCATCGGTCCTGCCAGACGTGATACCCGAGCAGCATCACCGGGTCGGCTGCCGGCGAGTCCTCTCCCTCGCGGAATTTGCGTCCCAACACCGGCTGCACCCGGATCAGATCGAAGCCGTTGGCCGAGATGAAGGCACCGTCGTACCGCTCCGGCCGCTCCGTCCCCGCCACGTTGACCGTGCCCGAGTAGAACCCGGCGAGGCCCTCGAACGACGTCTGCGCCTCGCGCCAGTCGAGTAGGTCGTGGATCGGGACCTCCATGCTCTCGATGTCGCGAGACAGGTTGTTGCGCTCGAGGTGTACGAGCTTTTCCGCTCCCTCGAAGGGAAGACCCTTCCAGACCGCGCCATAGACGATGCTGAACATGATCGTGGTGAGGCCGATTCCGAGCCCCAGGGCCAGCACGGCGATGGCGCTGGTCCCCAGGTTCTTGCGGAGCATTCGCACCGCGTAGCGCAGCTCCTTCAGCAGTCCGCTCATCATCCTCCGTCTTCCCTTCGTCGTTGGCTCCCGGGCCTCTCGCCGAGGCCGTCGCTACTGGCCTACGACCTCGTAGCCGTGGCGCTGCAGCTCCCTCACCGCGCCGTTCGACTCGTCGCTGACGATCTGGCCATCGAACAGGTGGATCGTGCGGCCGGCGTAGTCGGCGTAGCGCGGATCGTGCGTCACCATGCAGATGGTGGCTCCCTCCTGATGCAGCTCGGCCAGCAGGTTCATCACCGCCTCGCCGTTGGCGGAGTCCAGGTTCCCGGTGGGCTCGTCCGCCAACAGGATGAGCGGGTCGCCGGCCACCGCGCGCGCGACGGCCACGCGCTGCTGCTGGCCGCCGGAGAGCTGGGAAGGGTAGTGCTTCAGGCGGTGCGGCATGTCCACCCGCTCCAGCGCCTGCATCACCCGCTCCTTTCGCTCGGCGCCGGAGAGCCCGCGATAGGTGAGGGGCAGCTCGACGTTCTCGTACACCGTGAGGTCGCCGATCAGATTGAACGCCTGGAAGATGAAGCCGATGTGACGGTTGCGGATCGTGGCCCGTTGCGAGGCGCTCAGGTCCGCGACCGGGTTCCCATCCAGGAGGTACTCGCCGCCCGTGGGCGAGTCGAGCAAGCCCAGCAGCGAGAGCAACGTGGACTTGCCGCACCCGGACGGCCCCGCGATGGAGAGAAAGTCACCTTCCTGGATGGTCAGGTCGACCTCGGCGAGTGCGTGCGTCTCGATCTCGTCGGTCAGGAAGACCTTGCTCACCCCGGTCATCTCGATGAGGGCCGGCGCGTTGCCTGCCCCGTTGGTCCCGTTCGTAGCGCTCATCGTCGCCTTTCCCCCTCTTCGCCTGTGGTGCTCACCTGCCGTCAGCGGTCGTTGGCGAGGCGAGCGGCCCGGTCTCCCGTCTACTTCAACCGCACCCGTTCCGTATCATCCCAGCGAGACATGTCGGAGAGGATGACCTCCTCTCCCTCCTCCAGTCCGTCGACGATCTCGATCTCGTTGACCGAGCTCGCCCCGAGACGCACCGGCACCCGTACGGCCGCGTCACCTCCCTCGACCAGCTTGAACAGCCCCACCGTGCTGTGGCTCTGGCCATACGCCGGACGTCCGACGTGCAGCACATCCGCCAGTCGCTCGATCTCGATCGTCCCGTCGACGCTCAGGTCGGGGCGCGCGCCGCGGGGCAGCTCGCCCTCCAGAGCGACCTCCACCAGCACCGCGCCGTTCTGGACGTTCGGATCCACCCGCTTCACCCGGCCCTCGATCAGGTCGCTCCGCGTGTCGATCACCGCACGCTGACCCGGCTGCACCTCCGTGGCCTGCGTCTGGGGGATGCGCAGCTCCGCCTTCAGCCGGCCGGGCTGCGCCACCCGCGCGAGGGTCGTTCCGGACTGGACCCACTGGCCGGGCTCGAGCGATAGGTCCTGGAGGACCCCGGCCGCGCCGGCCGTCACCTTCATCGATTCCACCCGCCGGCGCTGGTACTCGTAGATCGACCGAAGCCGGCCGACCTGCTCCTCCTGGACCTGCAGCTGGCCATCCACCGTCTGCTGGAGCAGCTCGTAACGCTTCTCCTCCGTATCGAGCCGGATCCTGGCGGCCTCTGCCCGCTCGCGGGACTGGAGCGCCTCGTTGCGGCTGATGAGCTCGCGCTGATAGAAGACCGAGTCCGACTCCGCCGTCCGGTTCGCTTCCAGCCAGTCCGCTCGCGCCTGGGCGAGGGCTGCCTCCTGAGCGAGCATCTGCGTCCCGAGCGACCGTCTGAGATCCACGAGCCCGGCCTGGGCGGCCGTCCACTGCTGCTCGGCCTGGAGGGACTCGAGCTCCACGTCCGGGTTGCTGAGCTGAAGAAGCACGGTTGGCGCCTGCACGGTCTCGCCGGGCTCGACGAACACCTGCTCGACCCGGCCCGCCGTGAGAGCGGAGACGAACCGCATCTGCTCCGGGACGAGGGTTCCCGGCCCTCTCACCGCCCGGACCATCGGGCCGCGCTCCACGGTACCGATCAGCACCGCGTTGCGCTGAACGCTCGGCGAGGCCGGCCTCATGATGGACAGGAGGACGGTGATCACGATGAGGGCGACGATGCCGAGACCTATGAGGATCGGCTTGCGCCGGCTGCGAGTGACCTCCCTCGCGATGTCCATCCGGGACCCGGGACGCCGGGACGGCCCTCCCTCCTTCTCCCACTCGCCCGCCTCGGGCCCGGACCCGCGCCCGACGCCATCTTTCCGCCCCGCCGACTTGTCGGCGTCGGTTACGATGCGGGGACGGCTCCTCTCGCTGGGGAGGGGGATCTCCACCGTGTTCTCTTCCTCGTCGCGCGATGGCTTCATGCGTTCCGATCTCTTTGGCCGACCCTACGGAGCGCACTGGATGAAGGTTTCACGATCGCGAGAGGCGGCGCCTTGGCCGCCGGCGTGGCGCGAACCGGTCGATTGGGTTAGGTATCGCGAACGCTGGTTCTGTCGTTCCCTCGTATGGATGCGTGCGATGCCAGGAAGGTTGCACGTCGACCGGTGCGGTTCCGGAGTCCGAATCCCGTGAACGGGCGATCGTCGGGGGGTACGGTAACGGGCCGGCCGCTGGCCGTGGTTACGGGCGCCACGGTGGGCATCGGCTGCGAGCTGAGCCGGTTGCTGGCCCGCGACGGGCACGATCTGGCAGTGGTGGCCCGGGACGAGGCCAGGTTGCGGCAGGTCGCGGAGGAGCTGAGCGGCAGGCACGGGGTCGACGTGACCTGGGTGGTGCAGGATCTCTCGAGGCCCGGCGCGGCCGCCGGGCTGGTAACCCGCCTGGCCGAGCGGCCGGTCGATGTCCTGGTCAACAACGCCGGCTTCGGGACCTTCGGCCCGTTCGCCGAGACCGACCTCGAAGCGAGCCTGCGCATGATCCGGCTGAACGTCTCCGCGCTCACGGAGCTCACCGGGCTCCTCCTTCCCGCCATGCTGGAGCGCGGTGCGGGCCGTATCCTGAACGTCGCCTCCACCGCCGCCTTCCAGCCGGGTCCGCTGATGGCCGTCTACTACGCGACCAAGGCGTACGTTCTCCACTTCAGCGAGGCGCTGGCGGAGGAACTGCGAGGATCACCCGTCACGGTGACGGCGCTCTGTCCAGGTCCCACCAAGACGGAGTTCCACAAGCGCGCCGACATGGAGGGCTCCGGCCTGTTGCGGCACCTCGGCGTGATGGATGCGGCCTCGGTGGCCGCGGCCGGCTACCGAGGCATGCTGAGCGGCCGGCGGATCGTAATCCCCGGCGTCATGAACAAGGCAGGTCCGCTCGCCCTTCGCATTGCACCCCGGCGGCTGACGACCCGCGTCGTGCGACGCCTGCAGCAGGAGTGAGCTGAGGCTGGTGGGCTCGAGGGTGCCCGGGAGGGGAGCATGGGCGGCGGCGGCGGTTCTGGCGATCGCGATCGCGGTCGCGGGCGGCGGGGTCACCGCCGGTGATCCGGTGGCCCGCGCGGGTCCTGGCGCGGGTGGCGACGCGGCTCCCGGCGCGGCTTCCGGTGGCGCCGGGACGAGGAGCGAGCTGTGCGCCGTCCTGGCGCCGGCCGGCGGCGGGCTCGCCCCCAGCCTCGACCTGTACTGCATGCAGCTGGTGGCGGCCGCCGGTCGGGAGGGCATCGAGGGTGCGGTGTCGCTGCTGCCGGCCTCCTCCCCGTTCGGAGCGGCCGTCACCGTCGATGGCAGGCACCGTCACGATGCCGTGCTGACGCTCCGGGGCCTGCCCGATCCGTCCGACCTGGGCCCCTACTCGGCGTACGTCGCCTGGCTCACGACGCCGGTGCTCACTCCCGAGATTCGGCTCGGAGCGGTGCACAACGGGGCCAACCGGCTCGGCGTGATCGACTGGGAAAAGTTCGTCGTACTGGTGAGCGCCGAGCGCTCCGTCGACGTCCCGGAGCGGATCGGTCCGCTCGTCCTCCGCGGCCGATCTCCGAGCACCCGCATGCGGTCGCCCGATTTCTTCGAGTTCGCGCTGGGCGGGCGGGCCGTCGGCGCCGCCGATGATGGCCTCCACGCCGGCGGCCACCCGAGCGCGACGGAGGGTATGGGGCCCGGCGGCTGGATGCTGCCTCCGATGCCGGCCGGCCTGTCGATGCTACCCGCCCTAATGGAGCTGCGGCCCGACGTACGGCCCTTTTTGCCGTCGCCAGCCTCGCGGCCCGACGTGCCGATCGCACGGCCGATGGAAGTGGTGCGCCTCGCCGACGGCGACTCCCTCTCGTTGGTGGCCGGACCGGTGCGCCGCCGCATCGGCGACCGGGAGCTCGTTCTGTACGGCTTCAACGGGCAGGTCCCGGGGCCGCTGCTCTGGGTGCCGCAAGCCGCTCGGGTGACGGTCGGCTTCCGGAACGAGATCGATCTCCCGACGACGATCCACTGGCACGGCGTGCGTCTGGAGAACCGGTACGACGGGGTTCCAGGGGTCACGCAGGACCTGGTGCCGCCGGGCGGCTCGTTCCGCTACGAGGTCCATTTCCGGGATCCTGGCATCTACTGGTACCACCCCCACCATCGCGAGGACATCAGCCAGGACCTCGGCCTCTACGGCAACATGCTCGTGCGTCCCTCCCGTCCCGACTACTACGGCCCGGCCAACCGGGAGGAGATCCTCCTGCTCGACGACCTCGCGATCGGCGAGGCCGGGTTGCTGCCGTTCGGCGAGGAGGCGGCCACGCACGCGCTCATGGGTCGCTTCGGCAACCTGCTGCTGGTGAACGGGGAGCCGGAGTATCGCCTCCGGGTTCGTGCCGGCGAGGTCGTGCGCTTCTTCCTGACCAACGTCTCCAACACGCGCACGCTCAACCTCTCGCTTCCCGGCGTACGCCTGAAGGTGGTCGGCTCCGACGTCGGCAACTTCGAGCGCGAGGAATGGGTGGAGAACATCGTGCTCGCCCCGGCCGAGCGTTACGTGGTGCACGCCCGCTTCGAGGCTCCCGGCGAGGTTCCGCTTCTCAACCGCGTTCGGGGCGTCGACCACCTGTACGGCCGCTTCCTCCCGGAGGAGGATACCCTCGGTGTGGTGATGGTGGGGGACGAGGCGGTCACGCCGGACCTGGGACGGGAGTTCGAGAGGCTCCGCGAGCACCGCTTCGTCGTGGACGAGATCTCCCGCTTTCGCGAGCGGTTCGACGGGCCCGTGGATCGCGAGCTCGTGCTGACGATGGAAGCCAGGGGGTTGCCGTTTCTGGTCGAGCGGCTCATGCAGCTGGACTCCGCCTACTTCCATCCAGTGGAATGGAGCGGGACGATGCCGCTGATGAACTGGTCGTCCACCACGCGCAACGTCGATTGGGTGCTGCTCGATCCGGCCACCGGTGCACGAAACGAGGCCATCGACTGGCGCTTCCGGGTCGGAGATGTGGTGAAGATCCGGCTGGCCAACGAGCGCCGCGTCCTGCACGCCATGCAGCACCCGATCCACCTTCACGGTCAGCGTTTCCTGGTGCTGGCGGTGAACGGCGTGCCGAACCGGAACCTGGTGTGGAAGGACACCGTGTTGCTGCCGGTGGGCTCGACGGTGGATATTCTGCTCGAGCTCACCAACCCGGGCGACTGGATGCTCCACTGCCACATCGCCGAGCACCTCGAGTCCGGGATGAGGATGGTGTTCCGGGTGGACGGTGAGGCGAAGCCCCCACCGTGATCCCTCACCGGAGTCCTCGGGCCGGCCACCGCGGCCGGACACTCGCAAGGCAAGCCATCACACGAAACGGCCGCTGGAGACGCCCATGACACCGCTTCGAACCCCGCCCGTGTTCCTCGCCCTCACCCTCGCGATCGCGCCTGCCGTCCGCCCGGTTCGAGCGCAGACCGCTGCCGACCTGAGCGAGGATGTCCGGGAGTTCGTGAGCGTTACCGCCGATCTGGTGGCGATCGAGAACGTCGCCATCATCGACGGGACCGGCGCGCCCGCCCGGACCGGACAGACCATCCTGATCGAGGGGGGACACATCCGGGCCGTCGGTCCGGCGGCAGAGGTCGCGATCCCCGAGGGGGCGGAGACCATCGACGGCAGCGGCAGGACGGTGATCCCCGGCATGGTGGGGTTACACAACCACATCTTCTACACGGCCGCGGGCGGCCGTCAGGCCCAGCTCAGCTTCAGCGGGCCGCGCCTGTACCTGGCCTCGGGCGTCACCAGCGTGCGGACGACCGGAAGCCAGTCGCCGTACGCCGACATCAACCTCAAACGCGCCATCGATGAGGGCCGGACACCCGGGCCGCGCATGCACATCACGGCTCCCTACATCACCGGCTCGGGCGGAGGCTCTCCGGCGAGCATGGCGGCGGTCGACACGCCCGAGCAGGCACGGCGTTTCGTGGAGTACTGGGCCGAGGAGGGGGCAACGTGGATCAAGGCGTACACGGACATCACCCGGGAGAGCCTCGGCGCGGCGATCGATGCCGCGCATGCGCTCGGCATGAAGGTCACCGGGCACCTGTGCTCGGTGAGCTTTCAGGAGGCCGTGGACCTGGGCATCGATAACTTGGAGCACGGCTTCCTCACCGCCACCGACTTCGACCCGAACAAGACGCCGGATGCCTGCCCTCCCAACAGCATGATCACCGTGGGTCAGCAGGGCGACCCGACAGGCGAGGTGGCGCAGGCCACGATCGCCAAGCTGGTCGACAACGGCGTGTCGATGACGTCGACGATGGCCGTGATCGAGCCGTTCATTCCCGACCGGCCGGTCGAGGACGAGCGTACGCTCGAGGCGATGGCGCCGGAGATCCGCGAGGCCTACCTGGACACGCGGGGCCGGATCAAGGAGGCGGGCCCGAACTTCCCCTTCAACGTGCGGATGCTGGAGAAGGAGATGGTGTTCGAGCGCGCGTTCGCGGCGGCGGGCGGGCTGCTGGCGGCCGGCGTGGATCCGACGGGCATCGGCGGAGCGATCCACGGCTTCGGAGACCAGCGGAACGTGGAGCTCCTGGTGGAGGCGGGCTTCTCGATCGAGGAGGCGGTGCAGATCTGTTCCGCGAACGGGGCGACGATCCTCGGCGTGGATGAGGAGCTGGGCACGATCGAGTCCGGCAAGGTGGCCGATCTCGTCCTGCTGGAAGGCGATCTGGCCAGCGACGTATCCGCGATCCGGAACCCGACGATCGTGTTCAAGGACGGGGTCGGCTACGACTCGGCGCAGCTCATCGAGTCCGTGAAGGGTTTGGTGGGAGTGCGCTGATGGCCTTCCCGGCCTCCTGCGGCGGGACGCTCGCCCGGGCCTGCTGGCCCGGGAGGGCACGCCGATTCTCGGGGTCCGGCCGTCGGCCCGCGGCCCTCTTCGCCGCCAGCCTGCTCGTGACCGCCGGGGCCGCGCACGGTCAGACCCGGGCCGAGGGCCCGTGGTGGCCGCATCCGATCTGGGGTCCGGATGACCGCGTCGGGGCGACGAACTGGATCACGCCGGAGACGATCCGCGAGGCCGTGGGGCTGGTGACCACCGGCGAGGTCTATGAGCTCGGCCATCCCTACGAGCGCGGGATGCCCATGTTCGGCGCGCGCAGCTATACGCTGTACATCCCCGGCTCCCCCACCTACGACGATCCGTTCGGCTCGAACCGCCTGGTCGGGCACGACGAGTTCGTATGTGCGGAGATCGGCCAGGTGGGGACCCAGTTCGACGGGCTGGGGCACATCGGAACGCGCCTCGAGATGGGCGATGGCTCGGTGCGGGACGTCTTCTACAACGGGGTGACGGTCGAGGAGATGCGGGGCGCGCACGGCCTGCGCGAGCTGGGCGTCGAGCACGTGCGGGCGATCCTGACGCGCGGGCTGCTCGTGGACGTGGCCGGATACAAGGGCGTGTCTACCCTGCCGCGCGGATACGAGGTCACGGTGGTGGACGTGAGGGGAGCGCTGGCGCGGCAGGGGATGTCCGAGTCGGACCTCCGGCCCGGCGATGCCATTCTCTTCCGGTACGGTTGGGCCGTCCACTGGAACGATGCTGCTTCCTACAACGAGAGCCCGCCCGGGATCGGCCTCGAGGTGGCCCGCTGGATCGTGGAGCGGAGACCCTCCATGGTGGGATCGGACTCGTGGACCACCGAGGTGGTGCCGAACCCCGATCCCGACCTCGCCTTCCCCGTGCACCAGGTCCTGATCCCGGAGAACGGGATCCACAACCTGGAGAACATGAGCCTGGACGAGCTCGCCGCCGACGGGGTCTACGAGTTCCTGTTCGTCTTCACCCCTCTCCGGCTGGTCGGCGCCACCGGCTCACCGGGCCGCCCGCTGGCCGTGCGGTGATCTCACCTGGCGCCGTGCGACGCGGCCGGAGCGGATGATGGTTTCGCGCGGGACGAGTCCGCCGTTGATCCGGTGAGCGAGCGCTCGGAGGTTCGGCGGCGCGAGATCGTCTCGTGGTGCATGTACGACTTCGCCAACTCGGCGTTCACCACCCTCGTCGTCACCTTCATCTTCAGCTACTACTTCATACACGTCGTCGCGGCCGACGAGGTGAGGGGCTTCGTCATCTGGACGCGTGCGGTCAACGTCTCCGCCATCCTGGTAGCCCTAACCATGCCGGTGCTCGGAGCGATCGCGGACTTCTCGCGCCGGAAGAAGCGGTTTCTCCTGCTGGCCACCCTGCAGACGCTGGCGTTCACCTTTCTGCTCTTCTTCGTCCGGCCCGGCATGGCGGTGCTCGGCGCCGTGATCTTCGTGTTCGCCAACGTGGCCTACGAGGGGGGACAGGCGTTCTACAACGCCTTCCTGCCCGAGATCTCGAGGTCGGAGACGATGGGCCGGATCTCCGGCTACGGCTGGGCGCTGGGCTACCTCGGCGGCCTGCTGGCGCTGGTCATCGCGCTCGGTTTTACACGAGGGGGCTGGCTTCCCTCCGAGTCCTATCTGGACGTCCGGGCCACCAACCTGCTGGTCGTCGCCTGGTTCGGGCTGTTCGCGCTCCCGACCTTCCTGTTTCTGCGCGAGCGGGGGGTGGCGCGAGCGGTCGAGCCGGGAACCTATGTCCGCGAGGGGATTCGGCGGGTCGCCCAGACCTTCCGGCACTTGCGCGGCTACCGGGAGGCTGCGAAGGCGCTGCTCGCCCGGCTGGTCTACAACGACGGGCTCGTCACCATCTTCGCCCTCGGCGGGGCCTACGCCGGAGCCGTGTTCGGCTTCTCGGTCGAGGAGGTGATTCTGCTCGGGATCATCCTCAACGTGGCGGCCGCCGCGGGCGCCTTCGCCTTCGGCTTCGTCAACGACCTCATCGGCGGCAAATGGACGATCGCGATCACGCTCGTCGTCCTCACCGTCGCGGGATTCCTCGGCGCCACCGCCGACACCCGCACGGGCTTCTGGATCGCGGCGATCGGGATCGGCCTCATGGTCGGACCCAACCAGTCCGCCAGCCGCAGTCTGCTGGCCGTGATGACCCCGGAGGAGAAGCACGGAGAGTTCTTCGGTTTCTTCGCCTTCTCCGGCAAGTTGTCGTCGGTCGCCGGGCCGTTCCTCTATGGGACCGTGGTGGGGAGCACCGGGAATCCGAGGCTGGCGATGGCCTCCATCGCCGGTTTCTTCGTGATCGGGCTCGCGCTCCTGATGCTGGTCGACGAGAAGGCGGGGATCGCAGCCGCCGTCGGCCCGGTGCAGGGCGCTCCCACGAACAGCGAGCCGCCGGCCGCGTGAAGGCGGCCGATCTCCCGCTCCGGTACAACGCCGCCGAGATCCTGGACCACAACCTCGACGAGCGGGCCGAGAAGCTCGCGCTCACCGGCCCGGCCGGGAATCGGCCGTTCGGCCAGGCCGCCGAGGAGGCGAACCGGGTCGGCCGCGCGCTCCTCGAGCTGGGGCTGCGGCCCGGAGACCGGGTGGCGATCCTGATGTCGGACCGGCCCGAGTGGCCTGCCTGCTTCTTCGGCACCCTGAAGGCGGGCGGGATCGCGCTCGGAATGAACACCCTGCTCACACCGGGCGAACAGGGCCAGATCCTGCACGACAGCGGCGCGCGCGTGCTGATCGCCGAGCGGACCTCGGCGACCTGGATCGCCTCTGGCTTCCGGGAGTCGGTCGGCGAACTGCCGGCGCTCGAGCACGTCGTCTGGCTCGGGCCGGCGGCGTGCGGCGGCGAGCACGACTATCCGGGCGCCGAGCACGACCGTCCGGGCGCCGAGACCGTCGATCACGGCGTCGCCCACGACTATCGGGCTCTGACGGACGCCTTCTCCGGCGAACTGAACCCGGCACCGACGACCCGAGACGATCTGGCGACGCTCAACTACTCGAGCGGCACGACGGGGGCGCCGAAGGGGATTCCCCACGCCCACAAGGATCTCGCGCTCTGTGCGGAGCTCTGGGGGGTCCGCTGCCTCGGTCTGCGCGAGGATGACCTCACCTACTCCAACGCCAAGCTCTTTTTCACCTACGGCCTGGGCGGCGGACTCGTCTTCCCCTGGGCGGTCGGAGCCGGCACGGTACTGAACCCGGGCCCTGCGAGGGAGACGGAGGCGGTGCTCGAGGTCATCGACCGGTACCGCCCGACCATCTTCTACAACGCGCCGACCGGCTACGCCGCCATGCTGGCCCGGCCGGAGCTCGCCGGGTCGCACGATCTGTCATCGCTCCGCGTTTGCGTTTCCGCCGGCGAAGCGCTGCCCGCCCCCATCTGGCAGGCCTGGAAGGAGACGACGGGCCTCGAGCTGGTGGATGGGATCGGATCGACGGAAATGTTCCACATCTTCATCTCCAACCGACCCGGCACGACCAGGCCCGGGAGCAGCGGCACGCCGGTGGAGGGGTACGAGTGCCGGGTCGTTGGCGAGACGGGGCAACCGGTGAAGCCGGGAGTCGTCGGCCACCTCTGGGTGCGCGGGGAGAGCGCCGCGCCGGGCTACTGGAGCCAGGAGGAGCTCACCCGGCGGACGTTCGTCTCCGGCTGGGTCGATACGGGCGACAAGTACCGCGTGGACGAGGACGGCTTCTACTCGCACGCGGGCCGGGCCGACGACATGCTGAAGGTCGGCGGCATCTGGGTTTCGCCCGTGGAGGTGGAAGGCTGCCTGTCGGGCCACCCCGCCGTGCAGGAGTGTGCCGTCGTCGGCGTCCCGGATCGGGACGGGCTGATCAAGCCGAAGGCGTGGGTGGTGACGCGTCCGGGTCATGCGGGGGGCGCGGAGCTGGAGGCGGAGCTGATCGCGTACTGCGCCGGTCGGCTGGCGGCCTACAAGCGTCCGCGCCGGATCGCGTTCACCGAGACGCTGCCCAGGACCGCAACGGGCAAGATCCGGCGGTTCCGGTTGCGAGGGGTCGGCTAGAGCGGGCTCAGCCGCTGCTCCCGGGCCGGACGCGGATCAGCAGGCCGGTGAGAGAGACCCTCACCTCGAGCTCCGCCGCCTCGCCCACCTCGATGAAGGTGGCCGACCCGTACTCGGCGTCCACGAACGGCGCGAACAGAGGCGGGTAGCGCCGCCGGAGCTGGAAGAGGTCGAAGGGCTTGGGCCTGGCCAGGGAGTAAACGGTGCGCCCCTGCGCCCGCTCGTCGTCGAGCGTCGAGTAGCGGCCGGCCACCCGGTCGAGCTCGTAGGCGGTGTGGAGGCCCAGGAGGTTCAGAAGGGGCTTCCACTTCAGGATGTGCGCGTCCACGTAGAGCTCGTCGCCTGCGAGCGTGAGCGCCTCCTCGCGTCCGTCCGGGAACACGAAGCGGGCGTGGAAGCGGCGGTCGCCGGCCGGCTCCGTGGCTACCCGCACCGCTACCTCCTCATGGGTGAACGCCCGGTAGCCACGGCTGGCGACCCCGAGGGTGGCGAACAAGCCGGCCAGCGAGAGCAGCAGCGTCGCCACCAGCAGGACGAGGGTGGCCCCGAGCGCTCGCCGCCGGCGGACGAGGGCCAGGCCGGCCAGCAGGAAGACGAAGCTCACCAGTCCGGTGGCGATCGCGACCACGGCGAGAGGATCGATGGCGAACATGCGTTCCAAACTACCCGGCTTTCGGCCTCTGGAGGAATACCGCGAGTATCCGCCCGAGGAGATGCAGCGCCGCGCCGCCGAGTTCGCCGATGAGATGGGACGGCGCCGCACGGTGCGTCACTTCTCGAGCCGGACCGCGCCGACGGGGGTGATCGAGGATTGCCTGAGAGCCGCGGCGTCCGCTCCGAGCGGGGCCAATCGTCAGCCGTGGCACTTCGTCATCGTGTCGGACGCCGAGACGAAGAGGCGCATCCGGGAGGGGGCGGAGCGGGAGGAGAGGGAGTTCTATCAGCACCGCGCTCCGCAGGACTGGCTGGATGCGCTCGCTCCGCTGGGCACGGACGAGCACAAGCCGTTCCTGGAAACGGCGCCGTTCCTGATCGCGATCTTCGCGGAGAGTTACGCGGTGGGCCCCAGGGGCGAGAAGCAAAAGAACTACTACGTGTCCGAGTCGGTCGGCATCGCCACCGGCCTTCTGATCGCGGCGCTCCACCACGCGGGACTCGCGTCCCTCACCCACACGCCGAGTCCGATGGGATTCCTGAACGAGATCCTCGGGAGGCCCGCGAACGAGCGGCCGTTCCTCCTGCTGGTCGTCGGCTACCCGTCGGAGGACGCCCTGGTACCGGAGATCGGTCGGAAGCCGCTGCGGGAGGTCGCCACCTACCTGGGGTCCCATGGATTGGAGGCCGAAGCGGGGCGAGTCGGGCTCGATTGACCGCTACGCCTCGTCGTCGCCCTGCTTCCGTTCCTCGAGCAGTCGGCGCAGGGCCTCCCGGTCGCTCGCGCTGCGAAACAGCGTCGCACCCGTGCGCACCAGCTCCTCGACGACCTCGCCGAGCGATCGGCTCCGCTTCTGCCGCTGGCGCTCGGACAGGTCTCCGATGAACGGCCACAGCCTGTCGCGCACATCGCTTGGAAGCACCTGGTCCAGGTACTCGAGGGCCAGGCTCAGCAACCTGCCGTCCTCGCTGACGAGCCCCTGGTAGGCCGCGCGCACGGGAGCGGGATCGAGGACCAGCGAGAGCAGGCGGAACGTGTGCTTCAGGCTCAGCTGACCACGTAGCTCGGCGCGCCCGGAAAGCAGATCCTCCTCGCCGCCCCATTCGTCGAGAAGGCGCTGGAGCTCCCAGACCGGCCGTTCGCGGGCGAGCTCCTGCCGGACGGCGCGCCAGATGATCGGTGCTCTCTCCCGGTCGCTATCCGGCAGACCGGCCTGCCTACGGCGGACGAGGGCCGAGGCCGCACGGTAGCGGATCTCGAAGCGTTCGGCCGTGAGCGCATCCAGCAGCGCGGCATCCGCCTCTGCGCCGGCTGCGGCGGCGAACACCCGGGGTATCCGCCGCCGGATCACGAAATCGGCGCCCTCGTCGCCGAGCTCCGCGACCAGGTGAGGGGTGGAGTGCCGAGCCAGGTCGCCAAGAAGCGAGATCGCCCGTCGGCTGAACGCATCCCGTGCGAGGAGTCGAATCAGGGCGGGAACGTGGGCTTCGGTCCACACCCGGATCTCGTTCAGGGCCGACGCGACCTCCGCAGGGCTCGCCGAGGCGAGCCTTCGAACCTCATCTTCCTGCACCTCCTCCAGCGTTCGCGGTCGTCCGGCATCTCCGTCAGGCGCCTCGGCTTCGATGTCCGGCATGCCCTCCGCTCCCCCGGGCCTGGCGGCCGCCGCCTCCGGAGGTCCGGTGGACGCCGAACCGGACCGGACTTCCGCCAGGGCGGATCGGATGTCGACCTCCGCCATGGTGGCGCTCAGCAGCAGGCTCTGATCGAGTCGTGCCACCTCATCGGCGCCGGGCGCTCCGGCCTCGACCAGCCGCTCGCTGATCGTCCGACGGTACGTGCTCCCCATCTTCCAGGACTGCCGCAACAGGAGGCCCGCGAACGCCATGACGAACACCGACAAGTACCGTGCCGGGAAGCCCGGGAGGGTCACCCAGAGAAAGACGATCGCAGCGCCGATTCCCTCGGCGCTGGCGTCGACGACCGAGTCCGTGAAGGTCTTCGTCTTTCGTCTCAGGGCCGACGGGATCGGCACCCACAGGACCTCCAGCACGGAGCGGTGGAGCGATTTCCGGAGCGAGTTGTCGCCACCGCGCACGAGGGTCGCCACCAGCAGGCCCGGCGCGGCGAACAGGGCGGCCGAGCCGAGCAGCAACACGACCGGCAGCACCGCGACCGCCGGCCAGATTCCGGCGCGGGCCAGGAGCCGGCCCGACACCAGCAGCTGAAGGACGAGGGCGAGGGCCCCGGTCCAGCCGTAGAAGGCGCCGAAGAAGCCGGCCAGCTGCTCCCGGGTCGTCAGCAGCCCGCGCGCGAGCTCCTTGAACTGATAGTCGAGGAGCGTGCTGGCGACGGTCGCCAGGGTAACGATCACTGCGATCGTGCGCAGGTGGGGCGTTCGCCAGAGCAGCCCCAGCGCCTCACGCACGCCGGACGGGCGGGGTGTCGCCTCATCGGTCACCGCCCCGCCCGGTTGTCTGGGCTGGGACAGCAGGGACTGCACCAGCAAGAACGAGAACAGCAGGCCGATGAGCAGCGGGATCAACGACGAAAGCGACACGCGCTCGAGCAGCCATCGGATCGAGTTCCCCATCACCAGGGCGCCGAGCGTACCGCCCGCCCCCACGAGCCCGTACAGGCGCTTGGCCCCCCGTACCGGAAAGTACTCTGCGGTGACGATCCAGAAGCCGGAGGTGAGCAGCAGGGTACCGACGGCGGTCCACAGGTAGAAGGCGACCACCGCCGGTCGGACGGTGGTGGCCAGCGGCCACAGGAGGGCGAGCCCGGCCGTCAGCAAGAGCACCGTCCCCAGCAGGGTCCGCCGTGGCTCGTGCCGGGACAGCAGCCGCGCGAACAGGCCGACGGCGGGCACGCTCGATACGGCGACCGCGGCGACGACGTAGGGGAGGGTCTCGACGGGAAAGACGGCCAGGTAGAGGGCCTCCCGCAGCGAGCGAGCAAGGACGTGGAAGGCGATGACGAGAAAGGCGCCGAAGAAGGAGAGCCCTAGCGGGCGCACCTCGTGCGGCCGCACGTCCAGCCAACCCGGTATCTTCAAGCGACCGTCAGCGGCTCAGGGTCGACAGAGCACCCCCGGTGGGGGGTGTGGCGTCAGCCCGCCTTCCCGATCAGCCCGGCCGCAACCGCGGCGTCCGGCTCGGAAGCCGGAGTTCCGGCCGCGGCCCGGCGTGCGTGGATCACCTCGAGGTCGGGGGCGACGAACGGCGCCTCGTGGCCCATCTCGCAGTCGGGCGTCGGGCAATCGCACCCCAGATCCTCGGAGGGTGCGTGCAGCTCCCACCACGCCCGCGCATCGGCCTGCGTCCAGCGCTCCGGAAACTCGATTCGCTCCAGCGCCGCTTCGACGGCCCCGGCCGACGGGAACCGATCCTCGGGCCTCTTCTCGAGCAGCTTCATCACCAGTACATCGAGCTCCGGCGGAATGGGAGTCTCGGACAGCTGACTGGGCGGGACGGGGACGGTCTTGACGTGGTCGACGATCAGCTCGACCGAGCTCCGGGCCGCGAACGGCGGCTGACCCGTGAGCATCCAGTAGGCCACGCCACCGAGGTTGTACAGGTCGGAGCGATGGTCGGCCTTCTCGGTGCCGTAGACCGTCTCGGGAGCCAGGTATCGCGGCGTCCCGAACAGCATCCCGGTCTTGGTCAGCTCCGTCGCTCCCTCCGAGACGATCTGCTTGGCCAGGCCGAAGTCCAGCAGCTTCACGAAGTCGAAGAGACCGCCGCGTTGCGTGAGGTAGATGTTGGACGGCTTCACGTCGCGGTGGATGATCCCGCGGGAATGCGCCTCGGCCAGCGAGCCCAGCGCCTGCCGGAGAATGTACGCCACGCGCGGTGGCGGCAGGGGACCGTAGCGCTCGACCAGTTCCTCGAGATCCAACCCGGCCAGGTACTCCATCGCATAGTAGAACGTGTCATCCGAGGTGCGTCCGAAGTCGAAGATGGTGATCGTGTTGGGGTGCGTCAGTCCGGCCGACAGCTGCACCTCCTGCTCGAAGCGACGGAGCGCTCCCTCCTGATCCTCGTGATCCGCGCGGATGACCTTGACGGCCGTGGGACGCCGCAGCAGGGCGTGATGGGCCGCGTAGACCTGCCCCATCCCGCCGACGCCGATCTCGCGGTCGATGATGTAGTTGCCGAGTCGCTCGGCCTTGTAGGCCGTTCTGCGCAGGCTGTACAGGCTTCGGCTCACGGCCACGGAGACCAGTGCCAGGACCACCGTGCCGGCCGTGTTCCAGACCAACGCCGAGGTCTGTGCCGCCGGGCCGCCGTGGTCGGCCCAGTACGCGGAAACCTCGGGGATCAGCCGGTAGGTGAGGCCGTAGATCACCGGCACCGCAACCGCGGCGATGCCGGCCAGCCAGGACTGCGCGATGCGGCAGGGCACGAACGCCGCGAAGGTGAACAGGAGCAGCGACATGCCCAGGTGCGGCTCCCGGCCCGGCTCGAGGAGGGCGAGGCCGCTGACGAGCAGCACGATGTTGAAGGCGGTGACCCACATCGCGAGTATCTGCAGCCGATCGCTGGAGAGGCGCACGAACAGGACAGCGAGCAGACCGGCCGAATAGGTGGCGCCGTGAAGGAGCCAGAGCTCCGTGCGCCAGCTCTCGATCGGCGAGACGAAGGCCCGGTACGACACCCCGAGGTGGTCGAGCACGAAGAGCGAGAGGCTCACGGCTGTGCCGAGGAGGAACAGCAGCCGCACCCGGCGCCAGATCAGCCCCTGCATCTCCTCTTCGAAGGAGCTGCCGGTACTGATCCACTCGAGGGGTCTTCCGATCGGAGGGTGAGAGCTCATCTTTCACACCGGGCTTCTGTCGGCCGTCGTGACATCGGGAATCCCGCAGAATGTTAACACCAAATCCCGTGCGGCGGTTCGTGGAATCGGTCTTCGGTGATTAAATTGGCGTGGGGCCGGTCCGCTGCCGGGCACGCGGCCGGCCCATTGCCGGCCCATCGTAGGGAGGCGCGGGTGCGGTGCGAAAGTCGAACGAACGGGGGTAGCAGAAGTGATAGACTTCACCGAGGCCGCCAGGGACCGGATCCGGGAATTCATCGCGGAGGAAGGTGACCCCGATCTGGCCGTCCGCATCGAGCTCATGAGCTCGAGCCCGCTGGCTCCCGAGTACGACATGGCCCTGGTCGGGCCGGACGAGCTGGAGCCCGACGACAGGTTGTTCGAGGCGGATGGGCTGCGGGTCGCGGTCGATGCGGCCAGCGCAAGGCTCCTGGAGGGCACGCAGGTCGACTGGATCGAGAACAGCCAGGGGAGCGGCTTCCGGTTCGAGAACCCGAACATCAAGCCGATCGGCGCGGAACCGCTCACCGGACCTCTCGCCGATCGGGTGAGACGGGTGATCGACGAGCGGATCAACCCCGGGATCGCGATGCATGGCGGGCACGTGACGTTGATGGATGTCCGCGAGGATGTTGCCTTCCTGGAGATGAGCGGCGGCTGCCAGGGCTGCGGCATGGCCGCGATGACGCTGAAGCAGGGCATCGAGCGCATGCTGAAGGAGGAGGTTCCGGAGATCCGGGGCGTCGTCGACGTGACCGACCACTCGAAGGGCGTCAACCCCTACTACAGCTGAATCCGGTCACCGTTCAGGCAGCGCACGCCACCCTCGCGCTTGCAGCGGCAGTCGCGCAGCCGGACGCCCACCGCCGAGCTCTCATCGACCGCCGCCTCCACCAGATCCGCCAGGACCGCCGGGAAGCGGTCATCATCGTGCGGGATCGCCACCCGATGGAACTCGAGTCCCGCCTCCTCGGCCACGCCTCTCAGGTCGCCGTCGAGTTCCGCCAACGTCTCTGACTGCTCGTGCATGAAGCTGATCGGGTCCACGACGATGCGGCGGATGCCGCTCTCCGCGGCCTTGTGAACGACGACGTCGATCTCGGGCTGCGTCCACTCGATGCCGCGGTTGGCATGGTTCTGATAGCCGAGCCCATAGCTCTGCGCTCCCACCGCCGTCGCCACCCAGGCGCAGCACTCCTCCGCATAGCGGTCGTAGCGACTCCCGGCCTCCAGGTACTTGACGGGCGTACCGTGCACGGAGAAGAGGAGTCGCGTGTCCGGGTCGCGAAGGTCTAGCTCTCCCTGCTTCACACAATGCCGGATCGCGTCCGCCCGGATCTCGAGGTACGTGGGATGGGGATGCCAGCCGCTGATCTGCGCGAGCGGCACCTGCCAGCCGCTCTCGGCGCGGGCGCGCTCCAGATCCAGCAGGGCGGCCAGGGTGGTCGAGTGGCCGCAGAGCGGATACACGGGCAGGCCGACCAGCCGCTCCGCGCCCGCCGCGCGAGCGGTGGCGATCGCCTCGGCGATGGTCGGCTCGGTGAATTGCATGCCGACGAACACCCGGGCTTCTCGGCCCCGCGCGGCTAGCTCTCGGGCGAGCCCGTCCGCTTGTGCCAAGCACTGCGCGTTGTGGGGGGAGCCGCCGATCTCCCGGTACTCCCGGATCAGGCCGGGGGCGCGTCGCTCCGCCAGCTCTCGGATGCGGCGCCGGCCCTCTTCCTCCGACAGTCCCGGCTCCAGAGCGGCGTTCGAGGTGAAGATCCGCTCGAGAAAGGGGACGACTTCCTCCGGGGTGGGGGTCTCGGGTTCTCCGAAGTTGAGCAGCACGACACCGATCACCCGTCGATTCCTCTCATCCGGACCTCCCACCGTCCTCGGCCGGACTCGCACTGCCGTCGGCCTGCTTCCCGCCGTCGTCCGCGGCGAACTCGTGCACCGCTTTCACGACGGCGGCGATGACCGACGGGTCGGTCTCGGGGTGAAGACCGTGGCCGAGGTTGAAGATGTGTCCCGGCCGGCCGGCCACGCGCTGCAGGATCTCCCTTGATCGATCGATCGCCACCTCGGCGCCGGCCAGCAGGAGCGTCGGGTCCAGGTTTCCCTGGATCGCCCGGTCGCTGCCGATGCGCTCCCAGGCTTCGTCGATCGGCACCCTCCAGTCGACGCCGATCGCGTCTCCGCCGGCGGCGGCGTACAGTTCGAGTTGGGCCGGGTTGCCGGTCGCGAAGTGGATGGAGGGGACGCCCGCCTCCGCGAGGCGCGTGAAGATCGTGCGGGAGTGTGGTAGCACGAACCGCTCGTAGTCCTCGAGCGAGAGGCAACCGGCCCAGGAGTCGAAGACCTGCACGGCGCCAGCGCCCGCCTCTGCCTGGGCGATGCCGAACTCCGCGACGTGGCGCGCCCAGAAATCGGCGAGCCGATGCCAGGCCTCCGGCTCCGTCCACATGAATCGCTTGGTCAGATCCAAACGATCGGCCCGCGTGCCCTCGAACAGGTACGAGCAGAGGGTGAAGGGTGCCCCCACGAACCCGATCACCGGCACGGAGAGGCGGTCCTTGAGGATCGCCACCGCCTCGAGCACGAATGGCAGCTTCTCCCGCGGGTCGAAGGGTCGCAGCCGCTCCAGGTCGGCTGGCAGGTCCAGCGGCGGCTGCACGACGGGGCCGATCGTCGGTCGGATCTCGAACTCGAGGCCCGCTCCGATGAACGGCGTCGCCAGGTCGGTGAACAGGACGGCGGCGTCGACGGGGTAGTACTCGAGGGGCAGCGCGGTAACCTCGGCGGCCGCCGCGGGATCGTGGACGAGCTCGAGGAAGCGCCGGTGGGCGCGAATCTCCCGGTAGCGAGGGAGCGATCGCCCCGCCTGCCGCATGAACCAGACGGGCGTCCGATCGACGGGCTGTCGGTGCAGAGCTCGCAGCAGGCGGTCGTTGAAGTCGGGTCGGCTCATTGGGCCGGGAACTGTACCGCCCGCTGGGACCCCTCGCCAGCCCGCTGGGACCCCTCGCCAGCCCGCTGGGATGCCTCGCCTGCCCGCTGGGAAGCCTCGCCTGCCCACTGGGAAGCCTCGCCTGCCCGCTCCGGGCGTGGCTCCGTGCTCGACGGAAGCCGGCCGGAACCGCTCGCGGCTCGCTGGCGCCAAGTGCTATGATCCGAGCGAACGGAAGGGATGGGATCGGGGTCCCTGGTGACCCCATGGTGAAACGGAAGGAGCAGCGGTGCGAAATAGCCAGAACGAGGTGTCGATCCGGGCACTGGAGAACGGGCCGTACCTGGTGACCGGCCCGGCGCGCGTGATCGATCCGGACGGCGGGGAATGGGACACGAAGGGGCGGGCGACGTTTGCTCTCTGCCGGTGCGGTGGCTCGCGAACCAAGCCGTTCTGTGACGGCACCCACAACCAGATCGGGTTCGAGGCGGCGGAGCGGGCCGCGTCCGCCAGCTAGAAAGGTGAGAGTCGAGAGATGACACGATTCACGCATGGGGAAGAGGAGGCACGGTCGGCGGCGACGCTCGAGGGCGAGCCGATCCGTCTCTCGGAGGGCGTTCTCGAGGTGCCCGACCAGCCGATCATCCCGTTCATCGAGGGTGATGGGATCGGGCCCGACATCTGGGCTGCCGCCCGGAGCGTCTTCGATGCGGCCGTGACCAAGGCGTACGGCGGCCGCAGGCGGGTCGCCTGGGAGGAGGTGCTGGCCGGGGAGCGCGCCAACGCGAAGGTCGGGAGCTGGTTGCCCGACGAGACGCTGGCGGCGATTGCCGAGCGGCTGGTCGCGATCAAGGGCCCGCTCACGACCCCGGTCGGCGGCGGCTTCCGCTCCCTGAACGTCACCCTCCGCCAGAAGCTGGATCTGTTCGCGTGCGTGCGGCCGGTCCGCTACCTGCGCGGCGTCCCGTCACCGGTGAAGGAGCCGGAAAAGGTCGACATGGTGATTTTCCGTGAGAATACGGAGGACATCTACGCCGGGATCGAATACCGAGCGAAAACGGATGAGGCAAAGCGCCTTATCGAGTTTCTGCAGAAGGAGTTGGGTGCTAAGAGCATTCGGTTCCCGGCGACGAGCTCCATCGGCATCAAGCCGATCTCGGAGGAAGGGACCAAGCGGCTCGTGCGGGCGGCGATTCGCCACGCCCTCGAGCGCGGCTGCGCGACCGTCACGCTCGTCCACAAGGGGAACATCATGAAGTTCACCGAGGGTGGCTTCCGCGACTGGGGCTACGAGCTGGCGCGCGAGGAGTTCGGCGGCGTGCCGATCGATGGCGGGCCGTGGGTCCGCCTGCCCGACGGCGTGATCGTGAAGGATGTGATCGCGGACGCCTTTCTGCAGCAGATCCTCACCCGGCCAGCCGAGTACGATGTGATCGCCACCATGAACCTGAACGGCGACTACATCTCCGACGCGCTCGCCGCCCAGGTCGGCGGAATCGGGATCGCGCCGGGGGCCAACATCAACTACGAGACGGGCCACGCCCTCTTCGAGGCCACGCACGGCACCGCACCCAAGTACGCCGGGCAGGACAAGGTGAATCCGAGCTCGCTCATCCTCTCGGGAGAGATGATGTTCCGCTACCTGGGCTGGGGAGAGGCGGCGGACGCCATCATCGAAGGACTGGAGAAGACGCTCGCGCAGAAGCGCGTCACCTACGACTTCGAGCGGCTGATGGAAGGCGCCACTCTCGTCAGCACAAGCGGGTTCGCCCGGGCGATCGTGGAAAACATGTAGGTTGGCCTCCAGGCGCTTGATCCCGGGCGCACGCGCTTGATCTCGGACCGGGTCGCTTGATCTCGGACCCGGTCGCGCTGGCGGCTGTCATAGCCATCGCCACGTCGGTCGCCTTCTGGCTGGAGGGCCGCTACCGGTGGGCGAGGAACGTGGGCGCGGCGCTCCTGGCCATCCTGTTCGGGGCCGCGCTCTCCAACCTTGGGCTCGTTCCCGTCGGCTCGCCGATTTACGAGGGGATCTTCGGTCCCGTCACCTCTCTCGCGATCGCCTGGCTCCTGATCTCGGTGCGCCTCGACGACCTGCGGGAGGCGGGCCCGACGATGCTGCTCGCCTTTCTGATCGGAGTCGTCGGGACGGCGGCCGGGGCGGTGGTGGGCGCTGTCGTCCTCTCCGGCGCCTTCGGTGACGAAGCATGGAAGCTTGCCGGCGTCACGACGGGGACCTACTCGGGCGGGAGCCTCAACTTCGTGGCGATCGGGCGGGAACTCGGTTTGCCGCCGTCCCTGTTCGCGGCGGCGACGGCGGCCGACAACATCGTGACCGCGGTCTGGTTCGGCGCGACCCTTCTGCTGCCGCTCTGGCTGGCGCGCGGCACGAAGGAGAGGGCCGAGGTGCCGGGGCGCACGGCCTCCGCTCTTCCGTCGATCCACGAGTCGCCGGCGCTGCGTGTCCTCGACCTGACGGCGCTGTTCGCGCTCGGGTTCACCCTGATCTGGGCCTCGGATCGGCTGGCCGCTGCCGTGCCGGCCATCCCGGCCGTGCTCTGGCTCACGACCCTGGCGCTGGCGGCCGGCCAGATCCCGCCCGTGCGCCGGCTCTCGGGTTCCATGCTGCTGGGCACGGTGGCGCTTCACCTCTTCTTCACCCTGATGGGGATCAGCTCTCGCGTGGGGGAGATCGCACGCGTCGGGCCCCAGGTGCTCTATCTGATGATGATCGTCGTGGCCGTGCACGGGGCCCTTCTGTACGGGGTCGGCCGGTTGGCCCGCTTGAGTCCCGGTACCCTGTCGGTCGCCTCGCAGGCGGCGATCGGCGGCCCGACAACCGCGATGGCGATGGCGATCGCCCGTCGATGGCCGGGGTTGATCCTGCCCGGCATGGCGGCCGGCCTGCTCGGATACGCGATCGGGAACTACCTGGGCCTCGGGATCGCCTATCTGACCCGCGGCTTCGTAGGCTAGGATGGATTCTCGAGGTAGCTCGAAGGAGCGCAAGAGCAGCGTGAGGCGGCCGCGGGCGTGGCCCGGCACGGGCCCCGGTGCGATGGTGGCTGCGGCGTTCATCGGCCCCGGGACGGTGACCACGGCCACGCTGGCTGGCGCCGAGCACGGGGTCGAGCTCCTGTGGGCGCTGCTGTTCTCCGTCCTGGCTACGCTCGTCCTCCAGGAGATGGCGGCCCGCCTCGGGCTGGTGACCGGAGCGGGGCTGGGCGAAGCGATCCGTCAGCGGTTCGCTCAGCCACTGGCCCGCCTGCTGGCGGTGGGGCTCGTGCTGTCGGCGATCGGCGTCGGCAACGCGGCCTTCGAGGCGGGCAACCTGGCCGGTGGGGCTCTCGGCGCGGAGGCACTGTTCGGCGGCTCGGCCCGCGTCGCCGCGCTCGTGCTGGCTGCGGTGGCCTTCGCCCTCCTCTGGACCGGCCGCTACCGGATCGTGGAGCGGGTGCTGGTGGGGTTGGTGGCGGTGATGGCGGTCACCTTCCTCTCCACGGCGTTCGTGCTGGCACCGCCGGCAGGCGAGCTGGCGAAAGGACTCCTCGTGCCGCACCTGCCCGGCGGGCGCGACCTGTTGCTGGTCGTAGGACTGATCGGAACGACGGCGGTTCCGTACAACCTCTTCCTTCACGCTTCCGCCGTGAGGCAGCGCTGGTCCGGGACGGAGGCGCTACCCGCCGCCCGCCGCGACGCGGCGGTGTCGATCTTCCTCGGAGGAATCGTGAGCATGGCCATCGTGGTCACGGCCGCCGGCGGCGCCCGCGGCGCGGTGATCGGGGACGCCGCCGACATGGCCGTTCAGCTCGAGCCGCTGCTGGGGGGATGGGCCCGGGGCTTTTTCGCCGCCGGTCTGCTCGCGGCCGGCCTCTCGTCGGCGGTCACCGCTCCGTTGGCTGCCGCCTACGCCGCCACCGGCACGCTGGGGTGGGATCCTGCCCTGCGGACCGGTCGAGCGAGGGCGACGTGGATCGCCGTCCTCGGCGTCGGGGCCGCCTTCGCCGCCGCCGGCTTCCGCTCGGTGCCGCTGATCCTGTTCGCGCAGGTGGCCAACGGTCTGCTGCTGCCGGCGGTCGCCGTGTTCCTGCTGGTCGCGGTCAACGACCGGTCCCGGATGGGGGAGTGGGCGAACGGCCGCCGGGCCAACCTGGCCGGGATCGGCGTGGTGCTGATCGCGCTCGTGCTCGGCGCGAGGGCGCTGATCCGCGTCTTCTAGGTCCGGTCGACGTCGGCCTACCGGGGGCCGGCTTTCAGCCGGGGTCGCTCGCGGCCGAGCCGGTGATGGCGACCTGCGGCGTCGGGCCGGTGCCGGCGGCGGGCAGGGGAGAGCTCTGCGGATTCCGTGCGCGCCTGCGGACCGGCCGGCCGATGATCAGCACCACAGCGGTGACGATCATCGCGCCCGCCAGCAGGATGCGCGGACCGAGCGGTTCGCCTGCCAGCGCCCAGCCGAGAAGTACGGCCACGACCGGGTTCACGTAGGCGTAGGTGCCGGCTCGGGCCGGAGTGGTGGCGCGGAGCAGCCACACGTAGGCGCTGAAGCCGATGATGGCGCCGAAGACGATCAGGTAAGCGAGCGCGAGCAGCGAGCTCGACGAGATGGCCCCTGCGTCCAACCGTCCCCACTCGCCGGTGGCGGTCGCTGCCGCCAGCAGCAGGATGCCGCCCGCGAACATCTCCATCCCGGTCGCCAGGGTCTGGGAGGCCGGCAAGTCCGCGTAGCGGGCATAGATGGAACCGGCCGCCCACAGGATCGAGGCGAGGACCACCACGGCAGCGCCGACCGGGTCGATCGTCTCGCCCCTGCCGAGCCCGCCCGGTCCGACGAGCAACCCGACTCCCGCGAAGCCGAGCAGGATGCCGAGGATCACGCCCAGGCCCGGACGCGAGCCGGTTCCGCGCAGCCAGTCGAACAGAACGAGCCAGAGAGGCACGATCGCGACGATCAGGGCCGTGAGCCCCGACGGGACAGTCTGCTCGGCCCAGACCACTCCGCCGTTGCCTCCCAGGAGGAGAAACGCGCCGACGACGAGGGCCGAACGCCAGTGCAGCCACCGCGGGCGCTGTGCCCCGAGCGCCCGAGCCGCCGCATACAGAACGCCGCCGGCGATCACGAACCGGACGCCGGCCATCAGGAACGGCGGCAGCGTCTCGATGGCGAACCGGATGGCGAGGTAGGTGGATCCCCAGATGAGGTAGACCGCCGCGAAGGCGGCGAGCAGACGCCAGCGCTCGGATCCCGAGGTCCCAGCTGCCTCCATCATCCGCTTCCCATCACCGGTCAGCCCAGCTTCCATTCCATCGCCCTCCGAGTCCCCCTCCGCCTCCTCTCGCCCGCCCGGCTCGCCAAGCCGCAGCATCCCCCTTATAACGAGCGATGTCACCCGGCGTGAAACGCCCTTACTCCGGCTTGAAGTCGAATCCCGCCGGGCCCCACCACCATTCCTGGAGGGCCTCGAACCAGTAGGCGAGAGCGCGCCACTCTCCGTACGGCTCGTAGAGCCGCTCGATCTCGGCCGCAGTAGGCCGTCGTCCTCCGAAATGGCGGTCCTTGACGTAGGCGTACACCGAGCTGTCGATCGAAAGCCGATCGGCGAACCCGTTGAGGATCATCAGATAGTCCGCGGTCGCCGGCCCGATCCCCTTCACGGCGAGATAGGCTTGGCGAAGATCGGTCGCCGCGAGCTCGCCGCGCTCGATCGGCCGCAGGTCCAGCCGTCCCTCCGCCAGGGCGGAGGCCAGCTCGATCAGGTAGGGGGCGCGGTAGCCGAGGCGGCAGCGGGTCCGAAGCTCGCTCTCTCCGGCATGCAGCAGCCGCTCCGGCGTCGGCCAGGCGTGCAGCCCGTCCACCGGCTCCCCGAGCTCGGCCACCCGCGAGATCATCCGCACCGCCTGGGACCACTGGACGTTGGTGCCGCAGATCGCCTTCACGATCTCCTCCCAGGCGGAGGGACAGCGCAGGAAGCGGCCCGCTCCGATCCGCGGGATGGCGGCGAGATGGTCGTATTGGCGACAGAGGGCGTGGAAGCCGGAGATGTCGCGGTCGAGCTGGAACACGTTCCTGACCACGGCGCGCAGGTGCCTTCGGTCCGTGTCGGACAGCGGGCTGCCACTGATGGTCTCGACCCGGAGATCGCCCCGTCTCGGCTCGCGGATCCGCACCATCAGCGGTCTGCCGGCGGCCGTCCGCATCACGCGCGACAGCACCCTCGCCTCGACATCCCAGTGGAAAGGTGGGCACTGGTACCAGCCATGCGAGTAGACCGTCGACAGGAAACCGAAGTCGTCGGGGGTCCGCAACCTGATCTCGGAACCGGCCACGCGTCGTCGCCCTCCTCGTCCCGGTGCGTCCGCTCCTGCCACCGTCATTCTATTCTTGCCGCAGTGAGCCCGCTCTCGCTGCAGCCTGCGCGGGCGTATTATCTGCGCCGTGGTGGAAACGAGTCAAAGGCGGGAAGCGTGAACACGGAGCCGATGGCCGATCGGCGACTGCGGGTCGGGGTCGATGTCGGGGGCACGTTCACCGATCTGGCGGCCCTGGACGATGCCGGCACGCTGCACCGCCTGAAGCTGTTTTCGACCCCGCACGACCCCTCGCGGGCCGTGCTGGAGGGGCTCGATCGGCTCCTGGGTCAACTCCGCACCGGGGAGGGAGCATCCCGGCCGGTGATCGGGGAAGTCGTGCACGGATCGACGGTGGCCACCAATGCCGTACTGGAGCGCAAGGGAGCGCGAACGGCGTTCGTGACCACGCGTGGGTTTCGCGACCTCCTCGCCCTCGCGCGTCAGGACCGTCCCGATCTGTTCGATTTCGGATCGCGGCGACCGGCACCGCTCGTGCCCGAGGACCTCTGCTTCGAGGTCGCGGAACGGGTAGCGCCGACGGGCGAGGTGCTCGAGCCCCTCGAGGAGGAGTCGCTCTCCCGGCTGGTGGAGTCGCTCCGGCTCGCCCGGGTCGAGTCGGTGGCCGTCTGCCTGCTGTTCTCGTTCGTTCGCCCCGACCACGAGCAGCGGATCGGCGCGGCCCTGCGGAAGGCGGGCTTCCACGTCTCGCTCTCCTCCGAGGTGCTCCCTGAGTTCCGAGAATACGAGCGGGCCAGCACGACGGTCATCGACGCCTACGTTGCCCCGGCGCTGGACCGCTATCTGGCACGCCTCGAGCGTCGGCTCCCGGGGAGCAGGCTCCGTATCATGCTCTCGAACGGCGGGAGCGCCGGGCCGGAGGTGGCCCGAAGCGAGGCGGTGCGCTCGATCCTGTCCGGGCCGGCGGCGGGAGTGGTCGGCGCGCTGCAGGTCGCCGGCACGGCCGGGAGCCCGCGGGTGATCGCCTTCGACATGGGCGGTACGTCGACCGACGTGGCCCTGCTGGACGGGGCGATCCCGTCCACCGCCGAAGGGTCGATCGCGGGCCTGCCGGTGCGGGTGCCGATGGTGGACATCCACACGGTCGGATCGGGCGGCGGGTCGATCGCCCGGCTCGACGCCGGAGGGGCACTGAGGGTCGGTCCCGAGAGCGCGGGGGCGATGCCGGGCCCGGTCTGCTACGGCCGGGGCGGCGCGCAGCCGACCGTTACAGATGCCAACGTCGTCCTGGGACGCCTCCCGGCCGACCGGTTCCTGGGCGGCGCCCACCCGGTGGACGAGGAGGCGGCCATGCGGACGCTGGCCCGCCTCGGCCAGGCGGCCGGCCTCGACGCCCGAGGCGCCGAGGCCGAAGGGGTCGCGCGGCTGGCGGCGCTCGGAGTGGTGCGGGTGGCGAACGCCCGGATGGAGCGGGCGTTGCGCGCGATCACGGTCGAGCGCGGGCACGACCCGGAGGACTTCGCGCTCGTCTCCTTCGGCGGAGCCGGAGGGCTCCATGCATGCGAGCTTGCGCGGGCCCTCGGCATCCGCGTGGTGCTCGTGCCGCCCTCCGCGTCGGTCCTGTCGGCCTTCGGCATGCTGGCGGCCGATGTGGTGAAGGACTACGTGCGGACGGTCATGTGGTCGGAGGAGGCTCCGTTCGCCGAGATCGACGTCGCCTGCCGGCGCCTCGAGGCGCGCGGCCGGGACGATCTGGTCGCCGACGAAGTCGCCTCCGATCGGATCGGACTTCGGTCCGCGCTCGATCTTCGATACGAGGGCCAAGGGTTCGAGATCGGCGTGCCGCTGACCCCCGACTTCGTCGCCCGGTTTCACGCCGAGCACGAGCGCCTCTACGGTCACTCGGACCCGACCGCTCCGATCGAGCTCGTCAACCTGCGGGTGCGGGCCACCGGGCGGGTCGCGGGGGCCACGCTGAGCCCGCATCCGGGCCCCGCCGCCGCCGGCCCGCCGCCCGCGGTCGAGCGTAGGCCCGTGGTCATCGGTCTCGCGGCCGGCGATGCCACTGGTGATACCGCTGGCGATGCGACCGGTGCGGCGGTTGAGCTCGATGTCAGGGACGCACCCGTCTACGAGCACGACGGTCTCCGTCCGGGCCATGAGATCGAGGGACCCGCGGTGGTGGTCGCGGCGGACACCACGGTCTGGCTGGGTCCGGCCGAGCACGCCGCGGTCGACCGCCACGGCAACCTCGTCGTCCGGGTGGGGCGGTGGCGGTGAAGGACGTTCCGGTGACCGGCCTGGATCCCGTTCGATTGGAGGTGACGCGCCACCTGCTCTCCTCGGTCGCCGAGGAGATGGGTGCGGTTCTCCGGCGCTCCGCGTTCTCTCCCAACATCAAGGAGCGGCGCGACTACTCCTGCGCGCTCTTCGATCCATCGGCCGAGATGGCGGCCCTGGCAGCCCACATTCCCGTCCACCTCGGGGCGATGCCGCTTTCCGTCGCCAGCTGCGTGGAGGCGCTGGAGCTCGGTCGCGGCGACGTCGCGATCCTCAACGACCCCTACCGCGGCGGAACACACCTGCCCGACCTCACCCTCGTCGCTCCCGTGTTTGCCGAAGGCACGCGCGTCGAGACCTCGGATGCCGGGTCCCGAGCGGGCGAAGGGCTGCTCGGATTCGTCGCCAACCGCGCACACCACGCCGACGTCGGCGGTCGCACGCCCGGCTCCATGGGCCTGGCGACGGAACTGTCCGAGGAAGGGGTGGTGATCTCTCCTCGTCTGCTCGTGCGAGGCGGCGTGGTTGAGCCGGAGGTGATGGAGCTGATTCGGGAGAGCGTGCGGACGCCTCGGGAGCGGGAGGGCGACCTGAGGGCGCAGCTCGCTTCCATCCGCCGCGGCGAGCTGCGGTTCGGGGCGATGTGTGCCCGGTACGGCCCGGAGGCCATGCTGCGGTACATGGGCGCGCTGGTCGAGTACACCGAGCAAGTGACGCGGCGGTTCCTCGATTCGATCCCGGATGGTCGGTACCGGTTCGAGGATGCGCTCGACGACGATGGCGTCGGGGAGGAGCCGGTGCCGATCGTGGCGACGATCGAGATCCGCGGCGACGAAGCCGAGGTGGACTTCGCCGGCACCAGCCCGCAGAGGCCGAGCAGCGTGAACGCACCGTACGCAGTGGCCCTCTCCGCGACCTACTATGTCTTCCGGGCCCTGCTCGGGGAGGCGATCCCGTCCAACGGGGGCGTGCTGAGGCCGATTCGAGTCAAGGCTCCGGAGGGCTCGGTAGTGAACCCGCGGCCACCGGCTGCCGTAGCGGCCGGCAATGTCGAGACCTCGCAGCGCATCACCGACGTGCTCCTGGGTGCGCTGGCGCAGGCTCTGCCGGGCCGGGTGCCGGCGGCGAGCCAGGGTACCATGAACAACCTGACCGTAGGCGGACAGGATGCAGCCCGTGGGCGGTCGTTCGCCTACTATGAGACGATCGCCGGCGGTGCAGGCGCCGGCCGGGACGGCGAAGGCGCGAGCGCGACCCATACGCACATGACCAACACCCTCAACACGCCGGCCGAGGCCCTCGAGTATGCCTACCCTCTCAGGGTGCTTCGAAACGAGGTGCGGCGCGGCTCCGGCGGAGACGGTCGCCACCGCGGAGGCGACGGCGTGCGCCGGGACCTCCAGGTGCTGCAATCCGCCCGGGCCTGCATCCTCTCCGATCGCCGACGCGTGGGCCCGTATGGCCTCGAGGGGGGCGGTGCCGGCCGAAGAGGATGCAACGTCCTGATTCGCGGACGGTCGGAGAAGGAGCTCCCGGGCAAGGTCTGCCTCGACGTGAAGGCGGGAGACATCCTGAGCATCCGAACGCCGGGCGGCGGCGGGTACGGCAGCCAGGGGTCCGAGGCATGAGCCGGAGCGTACTCTCCCGGCTCAAGAAGGCCAGCCGGCGGGCGGCGCGCCGGCTGAAGACCCGGGAGCCGGCGGCCGGCGATCGAAAGCGGGAACGGGTGGTCCTCGTGTTCAGCGGCGGCGGCCTGCGGGGCCTCGTGCACGTCGGAGCCTGGAAGGCGCTGCTGGAGCTCGGACTGCGGCCGCACGCCATCGTCGGCACCAGCATCGGCGCCCTCGTCGGCGCGGCGGCGGCGGCAGGTGCCGACTGGGAGATGGTCGAGCGGGCGGCCCGGTCGGTGGTTCGCAAGGAGATCGCCACCCTCGACCGCCGCGTGCTGCTGCTCAACGGCGTCCGCCGACCTGCCCTGTTTCGGGGTGATGTCCTCCGCCAGTACATGGAACGGCTGGTCCCGGCCCGCACCTTCGATGACCTGGTGATTCCGCTCCAGGTCAACGCCGTGGACCTCGGGTCGGGCGAGATGCGGTGGTTCGGTACACGCGTCGGGGAGGTAGAGGCGGTCTCCACCGCCGATCTTCTCGATGCGGTGTGGGCCTCCTGCTCCGTGCCCACCTTCTACCCGCCGGTCGAGATCGATGGGGGGTATTACCTGGATGGTGGCATCCTGGACACCTTCGCCCTCGAGCGCGCGGTGACTCTCGGCGCCTCCTGGATCCTGGCCGTGGACGCCACCACGGAAGGCGTGGGAGACGATCCGGCGGAGATCATCGAGGAAGGCATGCTGGCGATCAACGAGCGCGTGTTCGGGATCGTGGCCGGCGCGCGCCGCCGTGCCGTGCTCGAGGCGTGGTCCGGTCCTCCGCTGACGGTCGTGCGGCCTGCCGCCGCCCATGTTCCGGCGTTCGATTTCGACTTCAACGACTACCTCGTCGACGAGGGACACCGCGCCATGCGGCAGGCCCTCGCTGCTCCCGACGCGGCGAGTCTCGCCCGGCGGGCCGGCCGGGTCCTGCGCGCTTCCTGAGCCAAGGTTCCTACCAGCCGATCGACGCCTTGACACCGTTAACATAACGCTGTTAACTTAACGGTGTTCATTCAAGCGCCGTCGAAACCCAGCGGTGGGTGATCCCGTAGGGTCGAGGGTGGTTCGTGAGCGGCGGCGCAGGAGCTGGGGTCACCACAGCGAACCAGGACAGGACCGATGCCGAAAGTAGCAGATCCACGTCGAGCCGCGGAGACGGAGGCAGCGATCCTGGACGCGGCCCGGGAGATCCTGGCCGAGGATGGGTTCGACGCGCTCTCGATGCGGGCGGTAGCCGCTCGCGTCGGGCTGAGCGCCACGGCGCTGTACAACTACTTCGACAACAAGCAGGCGCTGGTCGATCGGGTGGTGGCGCGAGGCTTTCGACGCTTCGAGAGCTATCTGTGGAGCGCCCTGGAGGGCGTGCCGGCCGGCGGATCGGAGCGGATGCGCGCCCTCGGCGCAGCGTATCTCCGTTTCGCGCGGGAGAACGAGCAGTACTTCAAGATCATGTTTACGATCCAGCCGGCGGATCCCCGGGAGATCGAGGAGCTACCCGGAGGCGGCGGCTACCGGATCCTGAAGGAAAGCGTGACCAACGCCATGAGCTCGGGCGAGATTCGAGATACCGACCCGGACCTCGTCGCGCTGTACCTCTGGAGCTGCGTGCACGGGCTCGCGACCCTGTCGCTGGCCTGCGACTTCACCGGCGAATGCTCGTGCGGGGAGCACGACTGGGCGGCGGACGGGGTGTCGGCCGAACAGTTGTTCGAGCGGTTCGGCGACCTGATGTCGAACGGCCTGCGGCCGCGCGAATAGATGGTCGGGCATAGTGGGGAGAGAAGGGAACAAGAGGATGTCGATCATAGAGCGAGAGATCGATAGACGGAGGTTGGGTGGGGTGTCGTTCGGACTGGCGGCGATGATGCTGGCCGGTTTGGCCGCCGCGGCCTGCGGCGAAGGCCAGGCAGAGGAGCCCGCGCTCGATTCGTCCGCCGACGCATCGTACCGGCGTACCGTGAACGTGGAAGTCGTGGAGGTACGACCGACGGACTTCGCTTCCACGGTTCGGGTGATCGGAGCCGTCGAAGCCGTCCACGACGTCGTCGTGAGCGCTGAGGAGGACGGTGTGATCGACCGCTTCCTGGCGGAGAAGGGCCAGCGCCTTCGTGCGGGTCAGGCGCTGGCGAAGATCGACGATCGGGTGCTGCGAGCGCAGGTCGCGGAGGCCGAGGCGTCGGCCAAGGCGGCGCGCGACGCCTACGAGCGTCGGCGCAGGCTCTTTCGCGAAGAGGGAATCGGCACCGAAGCGGAGTTCGTGGCGGCGGAGGCCGCTGCGGAGGCGGCGGAAGCGCGGGCGGAAGCTCTGCGTGCCCGGCTCGAACGGACGACGGTGCGAGCGCCGGTCTCCGGAGTGTTCGACGCCCGGTACGTCGACGAGGGTGAGATGGTCGGCTCGGGAGACGAGGTCGGCCGCATCATCGATGCCTCCCGCGTCAAGGTCGTCGGGGGCGTACCCGAGCGGTATGCGGCCGACGTTCACGTCGGCGGACGTGCCGATGTGACGCTGGACCTCTATCCCGGCCGCGTCTTCGAGGGCGAGATCTCGTTCGTGTCGACGGCGGTGGATCCGAAGAGCCGCACCTTCGAGATCGAGATCCTGCTGGATAACCCGGACAACCTGATCAAGCCGCAGATGGTGGCGGGGGTCGAGCTTCCCACGCGGGCGCTCGAGGCGGTACTGGTCGTTCCGCAGGATGCCCTGCTCCGGGTGGAGGACGGCTATCAGATCCTGGTGGTGACCGAGGCCGATGGTGGCGAGCTGGAGGCGGAGGCGCGCCGGGCGGTGGTCGGCCCGTCGGCCTCCAACGCCGTCGTGATCGCCAGCGGCCTCGAGCCCGGAGACCGGGTGATCGTCCGAGGTCAGCAGCAGGTCGATCCCGGCGACCGCGTGCGGCTCGTCGGCGCGCCGAACCGAACCGACCGATGATCGGCCCGCGGGACCTCCGAGCCGGCGACGGGAACGCGAACGGCGCCGGCGAGAAGGGAGTGCGGTCGACAGGCGGGCGTCCCGCCAGCGGAGGCGGCCGAAGGCAGCGCAGCGGCCGGAAGCGACGTGGCGGCCGGAGGCCCTACAAGGAGTTTCGGCTCACCTCCCTTGCCGTAGATCACCCCACGACCGTGCTGGTGCTGACCGCCATCATCCTCCTCGGCGGTCTGATCTCGTACCTCCGCATCCCGAAGGAGTCCATGCCCGAGATCACCGTGCCGTACGTGGCGGTGAACACGATGTACTCCGGCGTGGCCCCCGAGGACATCGAGACGCTCATCACCCGGCCGCTCGAGGAGGAGCTGAACGAGATCGCCGACGTCCAGGAGATCACCTCGACGTCGGTGGAAGGTTACTCGAGCATCCTGATCGAGTTCGCCGCCGGCATGGACATGACCGAGGCCCTCCAGCTGGTGCGGGAGAGGGTGGACATCGCGAAGCCGGAGCTGCCGGGCGCGGCCGAGGAGCCGATGATCGTGGAATTCAACCTCTCCGAGTTCCCGATCATGCAGGTGAACGTGGCGGGCGAGTACAGCCTGCGGCGCCTGAAGGAGGTTGCCGAAGACCTGCAGGAGCGGATCGAGCTCATCCCGTCGGTGCTCGAGGTCACGCTTTCGGGCGGTCTGGAGCGCGAGGTCCAGGTCAACGTGGATCTGGCCAAGCTCCAGTTCTACGGCCTGGCCTTCGATGACGTGATCGAGGCGATCGCCGAGGAGAACCTCACCATCCCCGGAGGCACGATCGACGTCGGCGAACGGGAATACCTGGTCCGCGTCCCCGGAGAGTTCGAGGACACCCGCCTGATCGAGGACATCGTCGTCTGGTCGCCGGGCGACCGGCCCGTGTACGTCCGCGACATCGCAGAGGTCGAGTTCGGCTTCAAGGACCGCGACAGCTTCGCCCGGCTCGATGGCAACCCGGTGGTGACGCTGGGAATCGTCAAGCGGACGGGCGAGAACATCATCGAGACGTCGAACGCCGTCAAGCGCGCGATCGAGGAAGCTCGACCCGGCTTCCCTGCCACCACCGTCGTCAAGATCACCTCCGATCAGTCCGAGGAGATCCGCAAGATGGTCTCGAGCCTGGAGAACAACATCATCTCCGGCCTCATCCTGGTGGTCGCGGTGCTCCTGTTCTTCCTCGGGATCGCGAACGCGTCCTTCGTGGGCATCGCCATCCCGCTCTCGATGCTGCTCTCCTTCAGCGTGATGCAGCTGATCGGCTTCACCATGAACATGGTCGTGCTGTTCAGCCTCATCCTCGCGCTCGGGATGCTGGTGGACAACGCGATCGTGGTGGTGGAGAACACGTATCGGTTCATGGAGCAGGGCCATGACCGGAAGAAGGCCGCCAAGCTCGGGACCGCCGAGGTGGCGATGCCGGTCATCGCCGCAACGGCGACGACGCTGGCCGCCTTCGCGCCGATGGCCTTCTGGCCCGGCATCATCGGCGAGTTCATGAAGTACCTGCCGCTGACCCTGATCATAACCCTGAGCGCCTCGCTGTTCGTTGCCCTGGTCGTCAATCCGACGGTCTGCTCACTCTTCATGCGGCTGGATGGCGAACCGGCTCCGGGCCTCACGCCCGGCGCGAAATGGACGCTGATCGGCGCAGCGGGCGTGGCGTTCCTGATTGCCCTGGCGATCCAGCCGTTCGCGGCCCTCACCCTGACGCTGACGGTGGGGATCCTCTGGGCCCTCCATCATTGGGCGCTGCGTAGGGTCAGCCACTGGTTCCAGCAGACGGCGCTTCCGGCCGTCGTATCCGGCTACGAGCGCCTGTTGCGCTGGTCGCTGGCCCACCGGTGGCGGGTGATGGGCGGGATGGCCGGCACGCTCGTGGCCTCCGTCCTGCTGTTCGGGATGTTCAACGCCGGAATCGAGTTCTTCCCGGAGGACATTCCGCCGGAGACCGTGTACGTGCAGGTCGAGCTGCCTCCGGGGACCCGGGCCGAGGCCACCGACGAGGTCGTGCGGGGCGTTGAACGGGAGCTCGTCACGCTCCCCGTGCGGGCGGACTTCGAGTCGGTGGTCTCCACGGTCGGGTCGAGCGGCAATCGGGGATCCGGCGCCAACGAGGGCACGATCGCGGTCAACTTCGTCGACTTCGAGCTGCGGGAGCGCGACTCGTTCGAGTCGCTGGAGCTGATGCGCAGCACGGTCGGGACGGGCGTGGCCGGGGCGGAGATCAACGTCGAGAAGCCCCAGAGTGGCCCGGGCTCGGGGCCGCCGATCAGCATCGAGATCGCGGGGAAGGACGACCGCGTGCTGCAGGAGCTGTCGGACGCCGCCTACCGGCGGCTGGCCAACGCGCCCGTGGCCCGCAAGCTGGAAGGGCTGGAGAGCGACCTGGCAGAAGCTCGGCCCGAGCTGCGCATCGACGTCGACCGGGAGCGCGCGGCGCTCTTCGGCCTCAGCACGGCCGAGGTGGGGGCAACGGTGCGGAGCGCCATACTGGGCACCGAGGTGTCGGAGTTTCGGCACGGCGAGGATGAGTACGACATCGTCGTCCGGCTCGCCCAGCGGTACCGCGACAACCTGGACGCTCTCGCCGACCTGACCGTGGTGGCCGAGGATGGTACGCAGGTCCCGCTATCCTCCGTGGCGGACTGGGCCGTGGGCGAGAGCTACAGCGGGATCAACCGGAAGGACCTCGAACGAGTGGCCACGATCTCGGCCGACGTCCGATCGGGCTTCAACGCCAATGCGGTGCTGGCGGAAGTGCGTGCGGAGCTCGGGGACTTCGAGCGCTCGCTGCCGGCCGGCTATACGCTCAGCTACACGGGCCAGCAGGAGGACCAGCAGGAGTCGGAGGCCTTCCTGTTGGGCGCCTTCATCATGGCGCTGATGCTGATCGCGCTCATCCTCGTCTCGCAGTTCGATTCGGTGCTGCGGCCCGTCATCATCCTCAGCTCCGTTCTCCTGTCGACGGTAGGCGTGCTGATCGGACTGCTGGTCTTCCGCATGCCGTTCGGGATCATCATGAGCGGGGTCGGCGTGATCAGCCTGGCCGGCGTGGTGGTGAACAACGCGATCGTCCTGGGCGACTACATCGGGATCCTGCGCAAGCGAGACGGACTGACGGCGCACGAGTCGCTCGTGGTCGGCGGTCTCACGCGATTCCGGCCGGTGATGCTGACGGCGATCACGACCGTGATGGGCCTGACGCCGCTGGCGATCGGCCTCAACTTCGACTTCGAGGGGCTGTTTGCCCGCCTGAATCCGAACCTGTTCTGGGGGGGCGAGCAGGCGGCCTGGTGGGGGCCGATGGCGATCGCGGTGATTGCCGGCCTCACCTTCGCCACCTTCCTGACGCTCGTACTGGTTCCGGTGATGCACTCGTTCACGGACGACCTGGTCGTGTTCCTGCGGCGGAACCTGCGTCGCGGGGAGGTCGACCGGCTCGAGACAGGTGACGTCGGGGCCGGCGATCGCGAGCGTGAGCCCGCGAGGCGGCCCGAGAGGGAGCTGGCTACGGCCTGAGAAGGAGCTCGCTTCCGGGTAGGGCCGACGAGACCCGCCGGCCGCCTACCGGAGTCGTGCGGTGGCGGTGCGGACGGCCGATCCGGTCCCGTCGGTGTCCGTCCAGGCCAGCACGACAACCGAGCCGGTCAGCGCCATCCGCGGGAAGCCGCTCAAGCGGCTCACATCGGTGACGGCCACCGTCGCCGCCGGACTCGACGCTCCATCGATCTGGATCCTTCGGGCCGACACGCGCGCGCCATCCTCGCCGGCTTCCAGCCACAACACCAGTGCCGATCCATCGGGCAGGAGCTCGACGTCCACCCGTCCGAGCGGCGTTCCCTCGTCCGCCCGCAGCGGAGCTGCGAAGTGGGCGCCGGCGTCCTCGGAGAAGGCGACCAGGACCCTCGGCCGTTCGGAGGCTGCCGTGTACCAGGCGGCGACGACGTGGTCGCCGTCCCCGGCCAATGCCGGTCCGTTGACCGGACAGGCGGGAATTCGCCAGCCGTCCTCGTGCACCGCCCTGGGCGAGGTCCAGATCCCGTCCACGAGGCGCACGACGGCGATGTCCCGGATCTCGGTCTCGGAGCGATCCCGGTAGGCGAGCAGGGGGCCGGTCGATGTGATCGTGACGGAGGTCTGGCAGCAATCGCAGGTACGCGGGTCGAGGACGACCTCGGCCTGGAGCCGGCCCGTCTCCTCGATCTCCGCATACCGCAGGGCCATCTCAGCCTCTCGAGGCTCCGGCTCGTCAGCGGCGGCCGCCCGTGCGTAGTCCCGCCCGTCGAGCCACACGGCCGCCACGGCTTCGCCTGCGGCCGGAAACAGTGACACGAAACCGTGCTCTGTCAGCGTACCGTCCCGATGAGGGGCCACGGGCTCGGACCAGCTGCGGCCGCCGTCCCGCGAGCGGGCGATACGAACCCCGTACGCGTAGGTGCCGGGCCCCTCCCGCTGAAGCCAGTGAGCGGCCAGCGACCCATCCGGGAGCTCGATGATTGACGGAAAGTCGGCCCAGTTCACGAACAGATCGCGGGCCTGCGCGATGGTGGCCGGCTCGCTCCATACGGAATCCGACAGCCGCGAGGTGCGCACGGCATCGCCGTCGCCCTCGGGCTCCTGCCAGCTCATCAGGATTGAGCCGTCGGCGGTGGCCGACAGGGATGGTGTGACGCTCCCGGCGCCGGCCGGGGAGGGAAGCTCCCGCACCGCGCGGAAGGGCGGGTCGAGGAGGTGGGCAGCTTCCCGCTCGCTCGATCCCTGCGGCCCCTCGTCGCGCGGCCCGTCGGCGCAGGCGAGAAGGCTGCCGATGGCCGCGAGCGCTGCCGCGGTCGGCGTTCGGGCGTCGCTAGCCAGCAACCTCGTACTCACTCTGCACGAGACCGCTGGCGAATTGGCGCGTGGCCACATGCTTCAGGGGAAGATCATGTTCAAGCGGACCGAACAGCGGAATGCCGGATCCAATGAGTACCGGAACGCGGGTGATAATCAAACGTTGAATCAGACCGGCCCGCAGGAACTGCTGAATGGTGGCCCCGCCATCGACGTAGACGTCCACGAAACCTCGCGCTGCGAGCGCTGACGCGATGTCGTTGGGGCTGCCGGACATTCGCTCCACCACGGCGCCGGCTAGGGGTACCCCGATCTCCCGCGAACTCAGGACGAAGACGGGCTTCTCACCGTAGAACCACGCGCCGAACTCCAGCACGGTGTCGTACGTTTTTCGGCCCATCACAAGGGCGTCCACCGAAGCCAAGAACTCTTCGAAGCCATGCGGCTCCGCATCGTCAGGCAGGAAATCGAGTGCGCCATCTGGGCGGGCAATAAAGCCGTCGACGCTGGTGCCAACAAATACGGATCCTCGCACCAGTGGGCCTCCTCCGCCGGTTAGCGGTCAACGCGCGGATCCAACCTGATGCCAGCCGTAGCTCATGATGTGCCGAGTCTCGAGTCGTCCGACTCACGGTCTGGCACTGCCGACTGGCTCCCGATTCGCCATCCAAACTAGGGCCTTTGGCCATTGGAGGGGACTACGCGGGGGGCAAGAAAAGGCCCAGAGAAGGAAGGGGCCTGAGGCCGGCTGTGCCTCGCGGGGGCGGCCGTCAGCCGACGGCCACGCTCTCCAGCTCGGCTTCCTCCATCGGCCACGGCCCGGCAACGACCGCGCGGTCTCCGCCCTCCCGCTTCGCTGCGTAGAGGGCAAGGTCGGACGCCTGGAGGAGATCGTCCTCGGTCTTCGTGTTCGAGTTCTACACCGCCACCCCACAGCTCACGGTGACCGGGACAGGGAACTCCCGGTACCGTTCGGCGATCGACCTCCGCACCCGGTCGGCGAACGTGAGTGCACCCCGGACGCCGGCGCCGGGGAGCAACGTCAGGAACTCGTCGCCGCCGAAGCGCCCGCTCAGGTCCGACTGGCGAGTGTTCTCCTCCAGGGCCTGAGCCACCGCGCGCAGCACATCATCGCCCGCGTGGTGCCCCTCGGTGTCGTTGATGGTTTTGAAGCGGTCGACGTCCAGGAGGATGATCGCGCAGGGCCGTCCGCGCATCGTAGCCGCGAATTCACGGTTCAGGAACAGCTGGAGCACCCTCCGGTTGGGAAGTCCCGTCAGGGGGTCGGCGTAGGCGAGCTTGAGCGCCTGGGCCGTCTCCCGTCGGTGGGCCTCCGACACCAGACCGGCGCCCATGCTCACGCCGATCAGAATCACCGTCACCGAACCGACGAGCCACCACGCCACCTCCGCGTCCCGAAGCAGGTGGAGGCCCACCTCGACGGTCGAAGCAGACCCATCGCCGCCACCAGGATGACGGCGGCACCCTGCCAGCCCTTGTAGTAGGCGAACAGGAAAGCGGGCACGATCGCCAGCAGCCAGACGAGCGCCGAATACTCCGCCATCTCGTCCGGAAACAGCAGGCTCGCGGCGGCGGCGGCGCCGAGAGCCAGGGAGCTCAGCACCAACGCCTTCGGCGGTACGCGGCCCGGTAGCTGGTCGACCCTGGTTCCGTCCGCTTCAGCGCGCGTGCGGTCATGTCGGATCCGGTCAATGGGCTCGGCCTCGGGCGCCAGGCGCTGCCCCGCGGGCGCCGACTCGGTGTCCGAGCTGCCCGAGGCGTCCATGCCCTGTCCGAACGGGTGCTCTCTGCCCGGCTTCACGTCGTTACGCACGGCCGGCGCCGCCCGAACGGCGACACCAAGGAAAGGAATCATGCACATATCTCATTATCGCATGTACAGTTATCCTGTGTGGGTCCGCATCCGGCGTCTGGGTGAGATGCGGCCCGCCGCGGAGGTAGGTTGCAGTTTCAATGCCGGTCGAATCGGCGCTCTCAGGGCAACAGGCTCTTGCCGAACGCCTTGATGATCAGGAGGGGGCACGGGGTGTTTCGGAGCACGCCGTTGGCGACGCTTCCGATCAGGGCGGGTTGATGGCCGGTGCGTCCGTGGCTGGCCATCACGATCAGATCGACCTGTCGCTCGGCGGCGAACGACCGGATCCCCTCGACGGGGTGCGCGATGATCGCGGCCGCCTCCATGGCGACATCCGGGCCGCCGACGTCCCGAAATCGCTTCTCGAGGTACCCGACGGCCTTCTCCTCCAGCTCCGGGAGATCGAACATCTCCTCCGTCGGTCGGGGAAAGTAGAGGTCCAGATAGGCCTCGACCTCGATCACGTGCAGCAGAAGCAGGGCGGCGCCGAGCTCGTGGCCCAGCTCCCTGGCGTGTTCCAATCCCGCCTCCGATGCCTCCGACATGTCCAGCGGGACCAGGATCCGCTTCACGGCCGGCGCTCGCTCCCGCCCGACGATGAGGACCGGACAGTGCGCGAGCCGCGCGACCTCCGCTGCCACGCTACCCAGCAGGTAGGGTCGCATGCCCCGGTGCCCGTGGCTGCCGAGGACGATGAGATCGATCTCCTGCTGGAGCGCGTAGTCCAGGATCGCTTCCGCCGGTGCGATCCCGCGGCGCTGTGCCAGCTCGACGGGAAGCTCGGGCGGGGCCGCCCGAGCGACCGCGGCCTTCATCCGGTCCGAGGCCTGCCGCACCATGCGCTCGTAGAGGCGCTCGAGGACCCGGTTGTGCTCCAGCGGGACGGACGGGTCGGCGTCGTAGAGCGAGATCGTGTGGAGCAGATGGAGCACGGACCCGTGTCGGCCGGCGAAATCGACGGCCCACGGAAGCGCGAACTCGGAAGTCTCCGAGAAGTCGGTCGCGAACAGCACTCTATCGATCGCCAGCATCCGTGCCCCCTCGCTGATGATGGCAGCGGCTCGTTCGGCCGGCTACCACTGGCAGCCTCCCGGCCGCCGCCGGGCTGGCCCGACACATTGCGCGTCGGCCGGTGTAGTCGGCTGCACATCGCGGGTCCGGCGGATCGGACGACGGGCACCATCGAGCCTGGGACGGCCGGTTGGAGAGCGAAGCGAACGAAAACGAGCTGGAAGGTCCGGTGGAAGTAGCACCGGAGCGGGCGCCACGCCGCCGGGCGGGTCCGCTCAGAGGGCTGGTCTGGTCGGCTGCCGTGCTGGTGGGCATCGCCGGGCTGGTCGCGGCCTTCTCGGGCGCGCTCTCGCGATCCACCGAGGCCGGAACCGCGCTCGATGGCTCGGCGTGGCTGTCGATCGCCGCCCCGGAGGCCGAGTTTGCTACTCTCGCTGGGGGCACCGAGTCGCTCGCGGACTACCGCGGTCGGGTCGTGATCCTCAACCTGTGGGGAACCTGGTGCCCGCCCTGCCGCCGGGAGATACCGGAACTCGTAGAGCTGCAGCAAACGCTGACGGACCGAGGTGCCACGGTCGTGAGCATCGCGGTCGACTCCGGGGCTGAGTCGAGCATCCGAAGCTTCGCGGCCGAGTTCGGCATCGATTATCCGATCTGGGTATCCGGCACCGACGAGGTCGTCCGCCACTTCCGGGCGATCGGCTTCCCGTTCACGCTCCTGATCGACCGGGACGGGATCATCCGCAAGCAGTACCTGGGGCCGCAGACTCAGGAGACGCTGCTGGCCGACGCCGAGCCCTGGATCAGCGACGGCAGCCCCAACGAGATCCCGAAGTAGAGCGAGGCGTCCGACGTCGGCTCGTAGTAGCGTCCGGCGAAGGCGTTGGGTACGACGGAGCCGTTGTACCGGGCCGAGAACAGGTTGTCCACTCCGATGTAGGGCAGCATCTGCCAGCCGCCGAGCCGCAGGCTCGCCGACAGCCGCAGGTCGAAGACGCCGTATGACCAGTTGAACGCAGTGTTCGCGTCGTTGACCGGGTAGGCATCGACCCAGCGGAACCTCCCCTCCGCCAGCCAGATGGAGTTCGAGTAGGCGAGCCCGAAGTCCAGCTGGTGGATCGGAACCCCAGGCTCCCGGTTGCCCGAGAACTCTCCCTCGGCGTTCTCGAACTGTCCGAAGATGTAGTCCTGGTAGGTGTACGCCAGCTTCGCCTCGAGCCAGGCCGTGGCCGTCCAGGCCACCTGCAGCTCGACGCCCCGCCGCGTAACCTCGCCGGCGTTGCTGAAGAACACCTCGTCGCCGGGACCCTGGAACGGCAGGATGGCGTCGTCTACGTCGGCCGTGTAGAGGGAGAGGTCGTATGCGAGCCCGGGCTCCTCCAGGACCCCCCTCGCTCCGACCGAAAAGCTCGCCGTCGTCTCCGGCTCCAGGAACGGGTTGAAGCCGCCCTCGCCTGATGGCTGATTGGAGAGCTCGCTCGTCGTCGGCGTCTCGAATGCGGTGGCGAAGTTGGCGTAGAGGTCGAGCCAGTCGTTGGCCGTCACGTCGACGCCGACCATGGGGCTGAAACGCGTGAAGGTGCGCTGGCCCGAATCATCGCCATCCTCCGGCAGCCGGTCGGTTGCCTCGAACTCGTAGAAGTCGAACCGCCCGCCGGCCGTCACCGACACGGTGGCGCTCGGAGTCAGCGTCAGCTCCAGGAACGGCCCGACCGAGGCGACCTGTTCTCGCTGCGACAGCAGCAGCTCCCCCTCCTGGGCTCGCCCGCCCTCCTCGTCCACCCCCAGGTTCTCGTACTCCTCACGGTCGCCGCCGAGAAATGAGACGTCGGTTCCCAGGATCCAGCGGAAGGGCAGGCCGCCGATCCGGGTGGTCCGGTCGTAGCTGGCGCGCACGCCGGCCGACCCCAGGTCGAGCGCGATGATCCGGCCGGGGATCGGGTTCCACACGTCCCGAAGCAGGCCCCAGCCCGTGAGGTCGAGCCGCCCGGAGTCGGTGCTCCCCTCCGAGTAGGTCACGCCGAGCTGTCCCTGCCGCACCGTCTTTCCGGCGCCCTGGACGATGACGAACGGCCGGACGAATCGGGGCTCGTTACGGGCCGTCTCCTCATCCAGCGAGCTGGGGTTCTCCGCGAACGGCATCGAGAAGTAGCTCCCCGTGACCCGGAGCTCGGAGTCGTCGCCCGTAGCGGTGCGCGTCGTCAGGTAGAACCGGTAGAAGTCCGCGTGGTCGTACTCCCGGAACCCCGTCCAGTCGTTTGCCTCGAAGTCCGCCAGGTAACCAGTAGATCCGACGGTGCCGGAGAGGTCCAGCCGTGCGGTGGCGAAGCCGTAGTTGCCGAAGGCGAGCTGGGGACGGATGAGAAGCGGCTCGGGCGCGAAGCCCTCCGTCCGGAAGCTGATGACCCCACCCGCCGCGTTCCCGTAGAGCGAGGAGGCCGGACCGCGGAGGATCTCGGCTCGGCCCGAGGCGAGAAGGTCCAGGTTGGTCAGGCTGGCCTGGCCGTCGGGCAGGGTGAGCGGGATCCCGTCGGCCAGGATCATGATCCCCCGCACGCCGAACTGGGCCCGAGCGCCGGCGCCGCGCACGATCAGCCGGTCGCCGAGCGCGAAGTTCTGCCGGTTCTGGACGGTGACCCCGGGCACGCCCCGCAGCGCCTGGTCAAGCGAGAGAGCACGCTCGGCGCGCTCGATCTGCTCCCGTCCCACGATCGACAAGGCGTAGGGCGCGCGCGCCCACTCGCGCGCCCCCCGGGTCACCGTAACGAGAAGGTCCTCGAGCCGGATCCGGTTCCCAACGCCGGCGCTCTCCGCCTGGAGCTCGAGCGTGTCGGTCGTGGCCGCTCCGCCCTCCGGCGTCCCCGGCCCGGCGGGCGCCTCGACGTGCGCGGAGTCGGTGGTGGGGCGGTCCTGGGCCGCGATCGAGACCGAGGGCGTCCAGCCGACGGCCGCGAGGGCCAGGGCGACGGCCGCGAGGGCCGGGGCGACGCCGCGCGAGCGGACGACGGCGTGCCTGGTGGCGAGAAGCGGACGGCGGCCGGAGATCGGCGGAAGCCCCGAGGCGTCGTCGGTCAGACCGCGGGCTCCAGGATCAGCTGGCCGCGGTAGAGCCGGGCGTACAGCCCCTCCCTCAGAAGAAGCTGCTCGTGCGGTCCCTCCTCGACGACCCGGCCCCCCTCGAGGACGAGCAGGCGGTCGGCGCGCTGCACCGTGCGCAGCCGGTGCGCGATGATCAGCGTCGTCCGGCCCTTCATCAGGCTCGCCAGCGCCTCCTCCACCAGGCGCTCGCTCTCGGTGTCGAGGCTGCTGGTGGCCTCGTCGAGGATGAGGATGCGGGGTGCCTTGAGCACCACCCGTGCGATCGCCAGCCGCTGCCGCTGTCCTCCGGAGAGGCGGACGCCCTTCTCGCCCACCAGCGTCTCGTACCGTTCGGGCAGCCGCTCGATGAACTCGTCGGCGTAGGCCGCGCGAGCTGCCTCCTCGATCTCCTCTCGGCCGGCCTCGGGGCGGCCGTAGGCGATGTTCTCGTACACGGTGCCCGAGAACAGGGTGGGCTCCTGCGGGACGAAGCCGATCGCGCCCCGGAGAGCGGCGAGGGAGATCTCCCGGATGTTCCTTCCGCTCCAGGCGATGCGGCCGCGCGTCGGATCCCAGAACCGGAGCAGCAGCGAGGCGACGGTGGACTTGCCGGCCCCGCTCGGGCCGACGAGGGCGACGACCTCGCCCGCCGCGAGCGTGAAGCTCGCCGCCCGCAGCGCCCACGGCTCGTCCGGCCCGTACCGGAACCAGACATCCTCGAAGCCGATCTCGGGAATCGCCGTGGACGGCACGGCGACCGGCTCGGGCGGATCCGCGATCTCTGGCTCCTCCTCGAGCAGATGGAAGACGCGCACCGCGGCGCCCTGGGCCTGCTGGTAGGCGCCCCACAGGGACGCGAGGGCGGTGATCGCCGCCGCCACCTGGACAGCGTAGAGGAGGAAGGACACCAGCTCACCGGCCGTGATCTGGCCGTCGAGCACGAGCCGCCCCCCCTGCCACAGGACCACCGTGATGCCGCCGAAGGCGACGAAGGCCAGCACCCCGAAGAAGAGCCCGCGGGCCCAGGCCCGGCTGAGGGCGGCGCGAAGCGACTGGTCGATCCGGGTTGCGTAGCGGTCCGACTCCCACGCCTCCCGGACGAAGCTCTGTACGATCGGGATCTGGCTGAGCGCTTCCTCGGCGACCGCGTTCGCGTCCGCTATCCGGTCCTGCACCTCCGTGGATCTGCGGCGGAGAAAGCGGCCGAACGAGATCGCGATCACGACCACCAGCGGAGCCACCGCCGCGGTGGTCAGCATGAGCTGCGGGTGCAGGGCGGCCAGCAGCGTGAGGCCCCCGATCAGATAGAGGAGCTGACGGAGCAGCTCGGCCATCTGATGGCTGAGCACGGCCTGCAGGGTCGAGCAGTCGGACGTGAGCCTGCTCGTCAGCTCGCCGGACGAACGCTCGGTGAAGAAGCCGGGGGAGAGGTCCAGCAGGCGGGAGAACAGGTCCGTCCGCAGACGGGCGATCACGTGCTCTCCGGTGGCGCCCAGCAGATAGACCTCCAGGAAGCTGAGCACGCCCTTGATCGCGAACAGCCCGAGCAGGCCGATCGCGATCTGGTTGAGGTTCGCCAGGTTGCGGGTGACGAAGGCCGCGTCCATCAGGAAGCGCACCACCAGCGGGAAGGCGAGTCCGATCGCGGTGCTGACGAGGAGCGCCGCGGCCGCCGCCGTCACCTTCCCCCGATGCGGACGCACCAGCGGCCAGAGCTTGCGCAGGAAGAAGAGGTTCAGACGCGGCCGGCGGGCCCCGGTCTCTCCGCCGGTCGGGAGATCGAGCGTCCGGCCGCCTGTTCGTCCGCCCGCCGACCGGTCCTCCGGGCGCGCTCCCCTGCGACCCGCGTAGCGTCCCCCGTGACTCGCCTCTATCTTGCCGCCCTCCTGTGCTGGTGTGCCGAGCTGAACCTATCCGCCAATTGATTCGTGAGCGACGATACCCGCAACGACTCGGCCCATATCGGAGTGCTCGCCGCCGTAGCGGCGGTGGCCACGTACGCCCTCATCATCTTCGGCGGCGTGGTCCGCATTACCGGCAGCGGCATGGGCTGCGGCGACGATTGGCCGCTCTGCAACGGCCAGCTGATCCCCGCGATGGACTTCGAGACGTTGATCGAGTATGGCCACCGGCTGGCCGCGCTCGGCGTCAGCCTGCTCGTGGTGGCGCTGGCGGCGGTCTCCGCCTGGCCGCGGCCGTCGCGGCGGCGGACCCTGCGCCGGCTGTCGTTCGCGGCCCTGTCGCTCCTCGTCGCGCAGGTGCTGCTCGGGGCGGTGACCGTGTGGTGGGAGCTCCCCGCCGGCACCGTCTTCCTCCACTTCGGCACGGCCCTGGGCCTGCTGGTCGTGCTCGCCGTCGCGGCGTGCGCGGGATTGGCCGGGAACGCGCGGCCGGAGCCGAAGCAGGATGGCCGTGCTCGTTGGGTCGCCCTCCTCGCCGCCCTGGCCTTCGGCGTCGCCCTCCTGGGAGCCCTGGTCGCCAACCTGGAGGCAGGCCCCGCCTGTCTGGGGTTTCCGGCCTGCAACGGCAGCTGGTTTCCGCGCGGAGGCGGATTGGTCCACACCCATTGGACCCACCGGCTGGCGGCGTATCTGCTCGTACTCCTTCTCGTGCCTCTCCCCTGGTGGGTACGTCGGTGGAGGCCGGCGGACCGGCCGGCTCTCGCCTGGTCGATCGTTACGCTTCTGGTCGCGGCCGCTCAGATTGCGCTCGCCGCCGCGATGGTGCTGGCGATCTTCCCCTCCTCCCTGCGGGCGGCGCACCTGGGAGCGGGGACGGCGCTGGTGGCGATGCTGGTCGTCGTCTGGTGGCTCGTCCGGCACCCGCGTGCGATCGGTCGGGAGGTCGCTGAAGAAACCCGGTAGGGGGTCCCGCGCCCGGGTCTTGGGTGCCTTCTACAGCGAAGCGAGTCGGGCCGTGA
>CAZEBA010000008.1:0-93209 GCA_964510615.1 uncultured Gemmatimonadota bacterium | reverse complement strand
CGATGTAGTCGCGCGGCAGGTAGAAGATCGCCTGCACGAAGATCGTCTCGATGTTGCGCTGCGCGGCCAGTGCGTCGGCCGTGTCGGCGACGCCCGCAGCCCGGCCACGGAGCTCCTCGATCTTCAGGTCGCGGATCATCCGTTCCGCTTCCTTCGACGGTGTGTCCGTCTCCCGAAACCTTCGCAGAAGCTCCACCAGCTCCTTGCCGAACTCCTGCTCCGCCTCCGCGTTCTTCCTCTTCTGGGCGATCGCTTGCTTCACCGCTTCGGTGCGCGAGAGTTCGTTGGCCCGCTCCGAGGCCGGGGACAGGCGATCGACCGGAACCAGGTTCACGAAGTCGTTGACGAGCGACCGGTAGGCCTCGGCTGCGGCCAGCGGCCGGCTCTCCGCTTCGAGCTGCCGCGCCTCGGCGAGCCAGCTCTCGAACAGCCGATCGATCAGAACGAGGTCCCGTGGACGCAATCCGTCCTTCATGGCCTGAATCTCGAGCCAGTCCACGCCCCGTTCGGCCTCCTCCTTCGGCAACCAGGTATGGGGACCCTCGAACAGGACGAGGCGGTGGGGGATGTCGAAGCCCGCGAGCATCCCGTCGAGCTTCAGCATCTCCTCGTAGTTGAAGTCCGTGTTGCCGACCGCGCCGAAAAAGGAAAAGGGATGCGGCTCGAGCATCGGCGGATAGGCCACCGCTGCTCCGCCCTGCGGAAACCCGCCGCCGACACCGATCACTCCCGCCACGTGGCCGGTCAGGTTGACCGCGAACGTCCAGGCCATGCGGGCCGTACCCGAGAACCCGCACAGGTAGAGGCGGCTGAGGTCGGGAGCCAGCAGCTGCTGCGTGTCGCCCAGCATCGCGTCCAGGGCGATCTCGTTCGGCTCCACCGGGCCATCGCTCATCGTGTTGTAGGAGCTGAGGAGGATCCAGCCGTGGCGCTCGGCGGCGTCCCGGAAGAGCTCCATCGGGATGAGCGCGCGTCCGCGCGGGTCCATCAGGTACATGACGGGCCAGACCGCCGCCGGATCGTAGGCGGTGGGGAGGTAGAGAGCGTAGCTCTGCGTGGTGTCGGTCATCGACACGATCCGCTCGACGACCCGTCCGACCGGGAACGTGTCGGGGGAAGCGGCGAGGCCGGCGGGAGTGGACGGCAGGCGGGAGGCGGGGCCGGCGTCCTCGCCGGATGCCACCTGCCCCGTGGCCAAGGCACCGGGCCCGAGCGAAGCGGCGACCAGGGTCACCGCCAGCGCCGCCCTCCGTCGGTTGGACCGGAGCATCGTCTGCCTCAGCACTGTGGCGGGAGTGCGACCGTGGCTCGAGACCTGCCGGAAGCGGTCCGCATCTGCCTCCGACCTATCCAACGTACGAAGCGTGGAATCGCGACGGTCCTCGGCCGCGATTCGTGTGACGCTGAAAAAGAAAGCGCCGCGCCGGGAAGTCCGACGCGGCGCGCCTTCGGCTCGGGGACCGGGGCGAAGACCCGGCCTTACGGTGAGGCGACCGCCGTGTTCGTGCAGGAAGTCGATGAAGCGGCGTCGCACACTTCATAGCTATCGCCACTGACGCCCTGGTTGTCCGTATGCGAGCCGTCGTTCGAGATCCCCGCGGCGATCACCGTTCCGTTGTGAAGCACGTTCACCGTCGGCGCGGCCCACGCCGTCCAGGCCAGTTGCACCTTCGTCTTCCCCCCTCGGTTCGTGGTGACCGTAGCCGTGAGGTCGCTGAGGGGACTGGCCGGCAGCTCCCCGCTGCCACCTCCACCCGAATCGCTGCACACCGACACGTTCACGTTAGCGTAGCCGGGACCCGAGAGTGAGGTCACGCAGAACCGGAGCGTCGTGGCCCCCTTGATCGAACCGGAACTGATCGTCGCGATCCCGTCGCTGCCGGTCACGCCCTGGTCGGCCTTCGCGGGGCTGCTGTCGCTGTTCTTGTACCAGTATCCGGCCACCGTGACCCCCTCGGCGGGCGGCCCGCTTTCCGCCACGTGGACGGTCACATCCACGGTCCCGGAGACGTGCTTGCGCCCGCCGCCGAGCGTCACCGCAGAGATTGCCGTGACCTCGGTCACAACCGGAGCGGCCCCGCCGGGCTCGGTACAGTCGTCGAGAGAGCAAAGAAGCAGATTCGGGGAGCCCGTGCCGGCGTTGGACACGACGCCTGCCGTGGCCCGGGCGTCGATCTCGCCGGCGACCTGGGCGGGAGTCCAGCCCGAGTGCTCGTCCAGGATCAGCGCCGCCGCGCCGGCCACGTGCGGAGAGGCCATCGAGGTTCCGCTGATCGTGTTCGTCGCCGTGTTGCTGCTTCCGATCCAGGCCGAGGTGATCGAGGATCCGGGCGCGAAGATGTCCACGCAGATTCCGATGTTCGAGAAGGAGGAGCGCGAGTCCGAGGAGGTCGTCGAGCCCACGGTCAGCGCGCTGGCCGCGCTCGCCGGGGAGTAGTTGCAGGCATTGGCGTTGCTGTTCCCGGCCGAGACGGCGAACGTCACGCCGGCCGCCACCGCGTTGTTCACCGCAGTGTTGAGGGTCGCGTTGAAGCCCCCGCCCAGGCTCATGTTGGCGACCGCCGGGTCGATCCGGTTGTTCATCACCCAGTCCACGCCAGCGATCACCTGTGCGTAGCTTCCCGAGCCGCTGCAGCTCAGCACCCGCACGCCATGAAGGGACACGTTCCTGGCCACGCCGTACTCCAGCCCGCCGATCGTGCCGGCGACGTGCGTTCCGTGGCCATGGCAGTTGTCGACGCCGTTCCGGCCGTCACCGATGAAGTCGGCGCCGGCCTCGGCCGTGGCCCGACCGTCAAAGTCGACGTGGGTCGGCCAGATGCCCGTGTCGATGATGTAGGCATGGACCCCGGTGCCGTCGAAGTCCCACCGGTAGGAGCCGTCGAGCGGGAGGTTCGACTCGTCGATCCGGTCGAGGCCCCAGCTGCCCGGTGTCGGATCGCTGCCCGATCCGTCGACCGTCACCACCCCGTCCGCCTCCACGTACTCGACGTTCGGGTTGTCGCGGATCCCGTTCAGCGCCTGGGCCGGCAGCCACGCCGCGAACCCCTGGATCGCATACTGATAGGTGAAGCGAAGCGTACCCCCGTGCTCGGCGACCAGCTGGCGAGCCAGCCCCGGCGGATCGGCCACGCCGGGCTTGAAGACGACGATCCAGTCATCCGGGCCGACCCCGTCGGGACGGGCCGCAACCGCGTCGAACGCGATTCCGGCGGGCGTCTCCGGCGCGACAGGAGCCGGCGAGTCTCCACACCCTACGGCGGCCAGCGCCGCGGCAGTGAGCGCGATGGGAAGAAGCGTCGAGGAGGACCGGTACGATGGCCTCATGAGATCTGCCTCGCTGCTATGAGGAGTCGGCTCGATTGATGGGTTCCTACCACGAACGCAGAAGGCATCCGGCGGTTGGTCGTATTCTCGCGTGGCCCCGCTGCCGAACGCACCCGAAGGAACCCTCATCCCCTTTGCAGGATGCACGTTCCGCTCCAATCTACCTCGAACGGATCCCAGGTCCAGAATTCACGGGAGATACGGGGTTTTGAGGCTGGCCGGCCCGGCGCGGGGCTGTAGCCGGAGCGACACACCCCAGACTCTTCCGACTCAAGGCACGCCCCAGGCGGTCCGGCTGTGTCTTCGCTGCCTCGATTGGCGCCTTTACACGGACGGCCGGAGGGTGTCACCCGCTCCCCTGACCGGCTGTCTCTTGCCCACGTCGTAGATCGTTCAATATATTGACAGCATTCTCGTTATCAGGATTCATCTCGAGCGATTTCTCGTACGCGTCCATTGCCGCCTCGCGCTCGCCTGCCTCCAGGTACGCCTCGCCGAGGCTGTCGTAGACGTTCCAGGAGTCCGGGTACGCCTCGACGTTGAGCCGGAAGACCTCGATCGCCTCCTCGACCCGTCCGTTGCGGAGCAGGAAGTAGCCGGCGTCGTTCATCGTGCTCTCGGTGTCCTCGTAGCGGTGCGCCGGATCTGCCTTGTAGACGCGGTACGCCTCCACGGCCGCCGCGATGCCGCCGCTGCCGTAGGCGGCCCGGAGCCGTTCGGAGAGCGACGGGAAGGTCGCGCCGGGCGGCAGGGCCAGGATCGCGTCCAACGCCGGATCTCGGCCCTGCTGGAAGTCCGCCGAACTGAGCTCGACCACGAGGTCCGGAGCAATCCACGGCCGGTCGTCCCAAGGCATCGCGTCCTGCCAGTAGAGGGTCGAGATCGAGACCCGGAGGCGGCTGTTCGGCAATCGGAAGGAGCGGGCATCCCCGTACGCGTTCGGCTTGCCGCCCGAAGGCTCGCCCACGAACACCGCCGGCGTGTGCTCATCGAGGATCGTGGCCAGGTTCTGGGCGGCCGAGAAGGTCCGGCGGCCGATGATCACGAACAGGCGCCCGGGCTCCCTCCAGCGCTCGCTGCCCACCAGGCGGTACCAGATCGGACGGGCGAGGAAGTTGTTGCCTCCTCCGTTCAGTCGCAGATCGAGCACCAGCCGCTCGGCCCCGCCTCGCTCGGCGGCCGCCAGCGCCCGCTCGATAAACGTCTCGACGGATTCGCCGCTCTCTTTGTCGCCGACGACGTTGAACTGAAGGTACAGGGTCCGTGAGTCGGGCAGGAACTGGAACCAGTACCAGTTCTCCGGATCCCTGAGGTAGAGCGGACGGCTGTCGCCGGGCGCCCACATCGCCGGCCAGTCGGCGGGCGCGCCCAGGCGGAGCGGGTCATACGCGAGGTCCGGCACCCGGTGCTCCCCCTCCGGGAACGGCACCGGCGTCAGAACGGCAGACGCCTGTCCGCCCAACTCGTCCTCCACCACGATGTTCAGCCGGTCCCTCTCCTCGGCGAGCCCCACGCCTTCGACGATCTCCGGCATGAGCATCAGGATCGGGATGTTGAGGCGCTGGTGAAACTCGTTGTCGCCGTGGGCCAGCGGCCGCAACCGCTCCACGGCATCCTCCGTCTTCTCGCCGCCGAACCAGACCACCCGCTTGCCGACCAGGTTGACGAACTCCGGAGCGGCGGACACCACGTACAGACCATCGCTGAACCACCAGAGCCGGAGTGGATACAGACCGCGGATGAAAGGCGGTTCGAGCCGGACGCGGCTGTGCCCATCCCCCTCCCCGAGCAGGGCTACGAGGCGGACGATGCCCGCGAGGATCTGCGGGTAGTCGAGGGCGGGAAGGCGGCTCGAAAGCTGCTCGAGGGCGGCATCGAACTCCTGGCGGCTGACGTCGTGCCAGGGGGCGGGATGCTGTCTGGGGATCCGATCGGCGAGGAACCGGAGGTCCTCACGCCACGACTCCGCGTCGAGACCGTACAGATCGGGCACCGAATCGGGCGGCTCGTGCGGGGCGTGCTGCGCGCCTGCCGAACCGGCCGCTGCGAGCGCGCCGAGACCGGCGAGCAGCAACCCGAACAACCTGGCCATCTTCTCCTCCCGGTTGCATAGCGATGAGATCGCGGCCCTGGGCCCTCTCCAGCTTGCGTTCGCATCCTAACGTAACACGCGTACGAGCGAGGAGTGGCAGAGCCGGAGGTGGGAGTTGATGAGAGGATGACGGCTGGCCGTATACTCGGACCGTAGGGCCGGAGCACGCCGACAGCCGGCTCGACATCGCGCCGCGCGGATCGCGTTCCCGCTTCACGCTCCGGGCCGGTCGGGCGCGCCGGTTGCTCCACGACCGGCGGCCGCTAAGTTCGCTGCCGTCTGCCGGAGCCTCAGCAGGGATCGGTCGATTATCGTGTGGAACGCATTTCTCAGATGAGCGAAGGAAACGGCGGGGCGCATCCGCTGCCGACCCCAGGTCCCGGCGGTCCTCCAGGGGGGCCGAGAGGGCCGGACGGCATGTCCCGGAAGCCGTGACGAACCAGGCGGGCGCGGGCGATCTCGACGCGATCGTCGAGGAGTTCTTCGCTGCCCACTTCGGCTTTTATCCCACGCAGGCCGCCGAGGCGGGCCTGCACGAGTTCGACCCGCTCACCGGGCGCCGCGATGCCGCCGCGATCGAAGCGTACGTCCGGCAGCTGCGGGATCTGGAAGGCCGGCTCGAGGCCGCTGGGAGGTGGCCGCTCGGGGCCTCCGCGGCGCTCGATCGAGAGCTCCTGCTTCGCGAAGCGAGGGCGCAGCTCTTCTGGCTGGTCGAGGTCGGGTCCTGGAGACGCGACCCACGCTTCTACGCCTCGCAGATGGACCTGTCCTTCCTGCTGCTCTCCACTTATGCGCCGCTGGACCGGAGGATGGCCGCGATCATCGAGCGGCTGGAGGCGTTTCCGGACCTGGTGCGCGCGGCGCGGGCCAACATCGAGAATCCGCCCCGACCCTTCGTGGAGACGGCGCTCGTCAACTTCGGCGGCTTGCCCCGGTTCCTGCGCCGCGACCTGACCCGCGCCCTGGCTTCGGTGGACGACCCGGCGCTCCAGTCGCGCTTCCAGGCGGTCCGTGACGCGGCAGCGGACGAACTCGAGGCCTACACCGCCATCCTGACGGACCTGTTGCCGTCGGCCGGCGGCGACTTCGCGCTCGGTCCCGAGCGGTACCGGAGGATGAATGCGCTGCTGGCGGGCGTCGACATCCCGCTCGACCGGCTGGAGCGCATCGGACGGGCGGAGGTGGAGCGACTGCTGGAGCTCGGCCGCTCGCTGGCCGCTCAGGTCGCGCCCGGCTGCAACCTGGCGGACGCCTTCGGCGCCTTGGGGGAGGACGGTGTTCCGGCCGGCGACATCGTCCGAACGGCGGCAGGGGACATCGAGGAGCTGGTGCGGTTCGTCGAGGCGAGCCGGGTCGCGACCCGGCTTCCGGGGAGGGTCCAGGTGAAGGAGATCCCCGGCTTCCGGCGGACGAACTTCGCCTACATCCTCATCCCGGGCCCGTTCGAGTCCGCCAATACCGGGCTGTACTTCATCCACCCGGTGGACGAGTCCTGGTCCGAGCGTGACAGGCTCGATTACCTTCGTCGCCATCACCGCTGGACGATCCTCAACACCTCGGCCCACGAGACGTACCCGGGCCACTATCACCACTTCACCCACCTCCACCGCTCATCCAGCAAGACGCAGCGGCTGCTGTGGTCCTACGTGACCGTGGAGGGCTGGGCGCACTACGCGGAAGAGATGTCCTGGCGGCTCGGGCTGGCCGATTCGAGTCCGCGGCTCGGGCTGGCCGTCGTGCAGGACGGGCTCCTGCGGGCGGTCCGGTTCCTCTCCTCTCTCGGGCTGCACACGCGGGGGATGACGGTGGAGGAGTCGGAGCGCATGTTTCGGGAGATCGCGTACCAGGACCCCCGCAACGCGCGGCAACAGGCCCTGCGCGGCACGTACGACCCGGAGTACCTCAACTATACGCTGGGGAAGCTGATGATCCACGAGCTGCGGGACGACCTGGCACGGGAGCGGGACGGAAAGCTGGATCTCCGGGCCTTCCACGACGAGTTCATGGCGTGCGGCGCCCCGCCCGTGCCGTGGATCGCCCGGCGCATGCTCGGCGATCCGGAGTGGCAGCCGTTCCGCTCGAGAGCCGGATCACCTGGATCCTCCGCCACATCATGACGGCTCCCGCGGGCATCGCGGACTTCATCCGCCATCACTACCGCCACTTCAACGCCGCCACCGTCCGCGAAGCCGCCGATGCCTACGTCGCGCACCTCGACGGCGGGGGGAAGATGCTCATCACCCTGGCCGGAGCGATGAGCACCGCGGAGCTGGGCCTCTCGCTCGCGGAGATGATCCGCCACGACCGGGTGCACGCGATCTGCACCACCGGGGCAAACCTGGAGGAAGACATCTTCAACCTCGTCGCCCACGAGCACTATCGGCGGATCCCCGACTGGCGGAATCTCACTCCGCGCCAGGAGAAGGAACTCGAGCTGGCCGGACTGAACCGGGTGACCGACACCTGCATCCCGGAGCACGAGGCGTTCCGCGTCATCGAGCAGCCGATGCTCGAGTTGTGGCGCGAAGCCGAGCGGTCGGAAACTCCGCAGCTCCCGCACGAGTTCATCTACGACCTCGTCCGTGGCAGGCTCCCGGCCGACCGATTCCAGATCGACCCGAGGGACTCCTGGGTGGTGGCCGCTGCCGAACGGGACCTGCCGCTGTTCGTGCCGGGCTGGGAAGACTCGACGCTCGGCAACTTCTTCGTCGCGCACGTCCTGGCCGGGCGCCTCGAGGGCTTCGCGGCCGTGCTCCCCGGCACCCGCTACATGGCGGCGCTGGCGGACTGGTATGCCCGCACCACCTGCGGCCGGCCGGTCGCCGAGCTCGAGCCGCTGCCGTCTGCCGGCGCCGGCGAGGCGGAGCCAGCGGAACCGTCCGCTGCCGCGACGGGAGAACCGGGCGCCGTGGACGCGCTGGCGATGCCGGCGGCGGAGGCCCTGGCGACGGTGGGCTTCTTCCAGATCGGAGGTGGGATCGCGGGCGACTTTCCCATCTGCGTCGTCCCGATGATCCACCAGGACCTCCGGCGGCGCTGCCCGTACTGGGGCTACTTCTGCCAGATCAGCGACTCGACCACCAGCTACGGGTCGTACTCCGGGGCGATCCCTACCGAGAAGATCACCTGGGGCAAGCTGGACATCTCCACGCCGAAGTTCGTGATCGAATCGGACGCGGCCATCGTCGCGCCGCTGATCTTCGCCTACGTCCTCGGCTGGTAGAGGTAGCCGGGAGCGGCCAACCTCCGCGGCCGGCCGCCTAGCGCCGCCCTCCGGCGAAGATCTCCGCCAGGAAGCGGTAGGCGAGCTTGGCAGCGGTGAACGCGCTGGGAGGGTGTCCCGGGAGGAGCTCCACGAGGTCGAAGGCGACGACTCGGCGTGAGCGAGCGACCGCTCCCAGCAGCGCATTCATCTCGTACCAGTCCAGCCCCCCGGGCTCGGGCGTACCGGTAGCCGGGATCACGCTCGGATCGAAGGCGTCCAGGTCGATCGTCACGTAGACGGCCTCGCTGAGCAGGGCGACGGCGCGCTCGTGCCACGGCCTCGTCTCGGCCTCCGAAGCGCCCCGGCGCTCGGCGGCGATCTCGTGAGCGAACACGACCCTCTCCGGCTGCAGCGTCCCTACCTCCGCCGTGTCCAGGCTCCGGATTCCGACCTGGACGATCGGAGCCGTCTCCCGGATGCGGGCCATGACGCACGCGTGGTTGTACGGGGATCCCTCGTAGCTCTCCCGCGTGTCGGCGTGAGCGTCGATCTGGAGGACGGAGAGCGTCGGGTGTCGGGCGGCAGCCGCCCGTGCCGCACCCACAGTCACCGAGTGCTCGCCTCCGAGCACGACGGGCAGCTTGGCCTGATCGAGGAGCTCGCCGACCCGTGCCTCCACCCGGCCGGCCAGCTCGTCGGGTGGCCCGTCGAACTCCAGGGCGGGAAGAGTGGCGATCCCCCTCAGGTACGGCTCGCTCCGCGTTTCGATGTCGTACAGCTCGACGAAGTTGGAGGCGTCGATCAGGGCGGCGGGACCCTTGTCCGCTCCCTTCCCCCAGCTGCTCGTCCGGTCGTAGGGGACGGGGAGGATGCAGACGGCCGCCGTCTCCGGGTCGCGGTGCTCCGGCCCAAGATCCAGGAAGACGGGATTGGGCCGCTCCGTGCCCGACCGGGCGGCCAGCGAGCCGACCGCGGCTCGCGGGCCGGCAGGATCGCTCATCGGCCCCGGTCTTCGGGAAGCAGGTAGGTGTACCCGTTCAGTTCCGTCTCGTAGAAGCGGAGCAGCGTCCGGCTCTCCGGAACGGTCAGGCGCTCGGCGCGCACCGCCTCCTCGCAGTCGCGGGCGAGCTCCGGCAGCATTCGCGACGCGTCGTACTGGACGTAGGTCAGCACCTCCCGGGCGGTGTCCCCCCGCACGACCTCGTCGATCCACCATCCACCCGCCTCGTGCAGACGGATGTGCACCACGTGCGTGTCCCCGAACAGGTTGTGCAGGTCGCCGAGCGTCTCCTGGTAGGCGCCGACGAGGAACGCCGCCAGGTAGTAGTCCTCGTCGCGCCGGAGCTCGTGCACGTCCAAGGTGCGCCTCGGCTCCTCCACGTCGGCGAACCGATCGATTCTCCCGTCCGAATCGCAGGTGAGATCGGCGAGCACCGCCTTGCGGCCGGGCCGCTCATCCAGCCGGTGAATCGGCATGATCGGGAACAGCTGGTCGATCGCCCAGCTGTCCGGCAGCGACTGGAAGATGGAGAAGTTGCAGAAGTACGTGTCGGCCAGGAACTCGTCGAGACGGCCGAGCTCCTCGGGTACCTCTTCCTCGTCCATCTGCCGACAGGCATCGCGGACGCGGGCGCAGGTGGCCCAGAACAGCCGCTCCGCCAGGCCTCGCTGCTCGAGGGACAGGTAGCCGAGATTGAACAGCTCGAGCGCCTGCTCGCGTCCCTGGATCGCGTCGTGATACGCCTCCAGGATGCCGCCCGCGCCGACCCCCTCGTAGGCCGCGAGCAGGTCGAGGATCGGCTGCGGCACATCGTCGTCCGCCCGGGCCAGCTGGTCCTCGGCCAGCCGGCGGATCTCGTCCTCGGGGAACGGCCCCATGCGGATCGCTCCCGGCACGTCGAAGACGAGGACGCTCTGGTAGGCGGCGATCGCGCGGCCCGACTCGCTGATGATCGTCGGATGAGCGACCTCCGTCGCGTCGCAGACGCTGGCGACCCTGTACACGACCTCGCTCGCGTACTCCTCCATGGTGTAGTTGATCGAGGAGGGCCGGTTGGCCTGGCTTCCGTCGTAGTCGACGCCCAGGCCGCCTCCGACGTTGATGTAACGGAGACCGGTCGCGCCCATTCCCGCCAGCGACGCGTACACATGGGCCAGTTCCCCGACGGCGTCCTTCACCCGCCGGATGTCCTGGAGCTGGCTTCCGGGATGGCAGTGCACCAGCTCCAGGCAGTCCAGCATCCCCCGGTCGCGGAGGACACCGACCATCTCGACGACCTCGCTGGCGAACAGGCCGAACTTGGACTTCTCGCCGGCCGAGTTCTTCCACCGGCCTGCCCCCTGGCTGGCGAGCTTCACCCGCACCCCGAACCGCGGACGCACGTCGTACGCCTCGCAGTGCTTGAGGATCAGCCGAAGCTCGTTCAGGCTCTCGACGACGGGGATGATGTGCCGGCCGAGTTTCGTGGCCAGTACGACCGCCTCGAGGTACGAGCTGTCCTTGAAGCCGTTGCAGACGACGAGGCGCGGGGTGCGGTCTCCGGCGGTGAGCGCCATCACCGCCAGCAGCTCGGGCTTCGAGCCCACCTCGAGGCCGAAACCGAAGTCCCTTCCGTGGCGGTGAACCTCCTCCACCACCGGGCGTTGCTGGTTCACCTTGATCGGATACACCGCGATGTAGTCACCCCGATACCCGTTCTCGGCGATCGCGGCAGCGAATACCCCGTGGAGGCTCCGCAGCCGATCGGAGAGAATGTCGGAGAAGCGGAGAAGCACCGGCGCGTCGAGGTCGCGATCGCGGAGCCCCCGCACGATCTCGAACAGGTCGAGCTCCCGATCCGGCGTGCGGTCGGGACGCACGACGACGTGGCCGGCTTCCCCAACCGCGAAGTAGCCTTGACCCCAGTACTCGATCTGGTAGAGGTCGGCCGAATCCTGGGTGCTCCACGCCGGGCCAGGCGTTGCGGCCAGCCGCGATTCCCTGGTTGCCATGGGAGCGATTCTACCTCGCACCGGCGGACGGCGTAAGAGGCCGACGGGGGGAGCGGATGCACCAAAGCCGCGACCCGCGGCGCCCGAGGGTCACTCGATCGCTGCTGGCGCGGCTCTGAAAGGATCACACCGGACCTCGAGCGGTCCGGTGCAACCTCGGGTCGGTTGGGGGCCGCTAGGCGGCGGCCGGCAGTAGGGCGGTGAAGACGGCGAGCAGGAACGCCACCACCACGCTCGTGAACGCGTACGATTTCCTGTCGGCCATCCAGCTCAGCTGCGCGCCGACACGACTTCCCGTATCTATCGCTCGATCCATTTCGTCCTTCCTCTCCGCCTTCCTCATCTTCGCACCCGCTTCCCGGTCCACCTCCCCCTCACACCCCTTACTACGTAATTGGACGGACAAACCGGACAAATGGTTTCACGGCCTCGCCGGCCCGGATCCGTCCTCCTCCGTCAGCTCACCTTGAGCAGGTCCTGCCTCCCCTCGATCTCGAGCAGCCGCTCCTTGAACTCCACCCCTCCACCGTAGCCGCCCAGCGACCCGTCGAGCCGGACGACGCGGTGACACGGCACGACGATCGGCACCGGATTGGCCCCGACCGCGTTGCCTACCGCCCGGGCGGCCTTCGGCTTCCCGATCCGTCTCGCCAGCTCGGAGTAGGGAATCACCTGCCCGAAGCGGATCGCCTCCGCCAGCTCTTCCAGCACTCCGCGCTCGAACTCGCTGAGGACGCTCAGGTCCACCTCGAGCTCGAACTCCGTACGCTCACCGCGGAAGTACTCCAGCAGCTGCCTCTCCACCGAGGCGAGCGCATCGGGGTCGCGGATGGCGGGGCAGCCCGGGTGCTCCTTCTCCACCCAACCCAGAAACGCCTCTTCGCCCAGCTCGCGCCAGGTGATCCGGGCCAGCCCCTTGCTGGTGGCGGCCACGAACATCCGGCCGAAGGGGCTCTCGAAGCTGTGCCACCGGATCGCCTCGTTGCGACAGCACTCCGGAAGCACGCGGTCCAGGGCCGTGAAGTCCGCCGCCTCTTCCCTGCACTCCTCGCACTCGGCCAGGTGCACCGACATCTCCAGGTCGGCCCCGGCCTCGAGCTCGCCGGCCACGTAGGCGAGAACGTCATCCTCTCGGTATGTGCACGTTCCGCCGGTCATCGTTCGTTCTCCTTGTCCCAAACATCCAGGAGCTCATTCCGGAGCCGTTTCATCCCGTTGTAGACGTTCGCCCGCGCGCTGTCGCGCGAGCTGTCGATCCGGGCGGCGATCGCGTCGTAGTCCCTCCCCTCCACCCAGCGCAACCAGACCGCCTCCCGCTGCTTCGGAGGAAGGAGCGCCACCTGCTCTCGTACGCGCGCCCGGGCCTCAGGGCTGAGAGCGCCAAGCAGGTCGTCCGGCGCCGCCGGCGGGTCGGGGGATAGCTCGGGCGCTCGCCCATCCAGCGCGCAGCATCGCCGCCGGTCCGTCGCCAGCCGATCGAGGGCCACGTTCGTCGCCACCCGATAGAGCCACGCACGCACGTTCGAGCCCGGTCCGACGTCGGGCGGGTTTCGAATCGCCCGCACCCAGACCTCCTGCAGGAGGTCAGCCGCATCCGCCTCGTTCGACAGCATGCGGGCCAGGTGCCTCTGCAGCTCCGGACCGAAGCCGGCGATCCACTCCTCCAGACCGACCGGAGCGGCCCGGCCACCCGTCTCGCAGGGCGGCGTCGGGCCGATGCCGGCGGCCATCGGCGTCATGCGGCCGGAAATCCGGTGCCCGCGAGCACGGAACCGACGTACCCGAGCAGGACGATCGGGACCCCGACACAGACGGCGCTCAGGAATAGAACTCCGCGAATCAGGTCGAGTGTGTTCCTCATCGTCACCGACATCTGTGCCTCCCGTTCGCAACGTTCGACGCTCGGAAACCTGCGGGCTTCTCCGGGACCCCGTCCCTCCGGCCCATCCGAGTCACCCATATAACGACGCTCGCGGGTTGGCGTGAAAAACCTTCGCCCGGCCATCGCGAAGCTCGGCGGGGGACTCGGTGCCGGCAAGCCGGGCGAAGGAGGGGAACCCTCCCGTCCGCTCAGGCTAAGAGGTAGCCATGAACGGCACAGCGAGAAGAGCAGGACGCGTCGGTGCGCCGATCCTGGCCGGCCTCTGCGGCGTTCTCGCCGTCACGGCGGAGCTGGGGGCCCAGGTCCGGGGACGCGCGCCGGCGATCACGCGGGCGCGACTTCAGTACGTGGCCGCCGTGCGGCAGCTCGGCCCGATCGGGTACCGGGACCCGTTGGGCGCTTTGTCTCCGGACGGCGAATGGCTGGCCTTCACGTCCGGCCGCCGACTCGCGGTACGACGCGTGGCGGGTGGCCCGATCCTGGAGCTGGCGCTGGCCGACGGGCTGTTCGTGGCGCTCGGCTGGCATCCGGACAGCCGTCATGTGGTGGCGCGCGAGCGCGGCATCGACGGCCGCTCGAGCCGCTGGTACACGTTCGATCGCGAAAACGGGGAGAAGGCGCCCCTCTTCCCGGACGATTTCGAGATCCGGACACCGCGGGCGAGCAGCATCATCGCCGGCCCGAGCGGGCAGGGCGAGATGACGGTCATCGAGCGGCGGTACGACGTGAAGGCGGAGGAGCTCGCCCAGCTGACCTGGTCGCCCGACGGGAGACGGATCGCGGGCATCAAGCCGGAGGGGAAGCGCTCCGAGGTCTGGCTCTTCGACTCGGACGGCTCGAATGCGCAGGCGAGGGAGATCGACCGACAGCTCACGGATCCCGTCTGGCACGCGAACGGAGTCGACGTGGCCTGCCTGTCCATGTCGGGGCGCGACATCCACCCCCAGCTCGAGTTCAGCTGCGCCGGGTCGGTGACCGGCGGTTTCTCACCCGTGGCCTACGGTCCCGTCGCCTTCTCGCCGGATGGACGGCATCTCTACTACGCGGCACCCAACGAGCTGGGGACGCTGGATCTCTGGGTCCGGGGCGTGCCGGAGACGGACGCCAACCCGCGCGCCGATCAGCTCACCAAGTTCGCCCGCGACACCTACGGGCCCTCGGTGGCTCGGAACGGCAAGGTCCTGTTCAAGACGCAGGACTACCGTGCGAACATCGCCTACGTCCCGGCCGAGGGCGGTCCCACGCGCCTTGTCACCAACTTCCAGTCGGAGCTTCCAGCCTGGGATTGGAGCGGGTCCAGGCTGTCGTTCACGTTCGGGAGCTGGCGACACGCTACCGATGACCTCCGCTACCCGGAGATCGAGCAGCATCTCGGTTACGTCGCCCTCGACGGGACGTTACCCGAGAGCCAGCCCGGCAGGGTGGTCCGCTCCGGCGGATCGGCAGACCGAGGGATGCACTGGTCACCCAACGGCCGCTGGATCGTGTTCCACTCGCAGGCCGAGGACTATGACGACATCTGGCTCGTGCCCTCGGATGGCTCGGAGGAGCCGGAGCGGATCGCCGAAGGGGGCCGCGAGACGGGCTGGCCCCGCTGGTCGCCCGACGGCCGCTGGATCGTCTACCCGAGCCTCACGGAGTACGACGGCGCGCTTGGCGGTGGGCTGTGGCTGATCGGCATCGATCAGGAATCCGGCGAGGTCACGGTTCCCCGGCAGCAGGTCCCGCTCGGAGGCACGTTCGGCGTCATCTCGGAGGCCGTTTGGTCGCCCGACAGCCGGGAGCTGGTGTTCGAGAGCGACGACGGGAGCGGCACGAAGGCGATCTGGGCCGTTGCCCGCGAGGGCGGCGCCCCCCGAAAGGTCCACGAGTTCGAGAGCGAGCAGCGCTGGTCCGGGGTGAGCGTCTCACCGGACTACGAGTGGGCGGCCTTCATCGCGCCGGGCGACAACGGCCATTTCCAGCTCTGGCGAGTGCCGATGGCCGGCGGCGAGGCGGAGCAGCTCACCTTCGGCGCCGTGGACAAGGCCCATCCGGCCTACTCGCCGGAGGGCGATCGGATCGCGTTCACGATCTTCAACTACGAGGCGATCTTCTGGCTCCTCGAGCCGTAGGGCTCTGGGGCTCGACTTGGCCGGCTGCGTCGTGCGCCGCGGTGATCGGGGAGGCCCGAGCCGCGAGTCGGCTGTCGCCGACGGCGTCGTGAGCCGCTGGCCCCAGGGAGGGCGCCGGAGGCCTCTCGCTCAACGAGCCGGCGGACGGTCGTATCCCTGGCTGCTGGCTGGCCTTGGCGCGTCCGATACTCGCTCGCGAGGCGCCGCCGCCGCTTCACGTCTGGCATGTTCAGGCTTTAGGCCGGCGCCTCCGCAAAGCCGCACCCGCGCTAGGTCCGCACCTGCGCTAGGCCCGCGCTTTCAGAAGATCCCGGATCTCGGCCAGCAGTCGCTCCTCGGCCGACGGCTCGGGCGGCGCTTCCGGCTCGGCGGGCGCTTCCTCCTCTTCGCGGCGCAGCCGGTTGAAGCCCCGGACGACGAGAAAGACGGAGAAGGCGACGATCAGGAAGCTGACGACGGCGTTGATGAACATGCCCCAGTTCAGCGTCACCGCGCCCGCCTCCTGGGCGACCGCCAGGGTCGCATAGGGCCCTGCCGGATCCCCGGCCTTGAGCGTCAGGAAGAAGTCGGCGAAGTCGACGCCGCCGAGCGCCAGCCCGATGGGCGGCATCAGGACATCGGCCACCAGCGAGCTGATGATGGTGCCGAACGCGGCCCCGATGATGATGCCCACCGCCATGTCCAGCATGTTGCCCTTGACGGCGAACTCCTTGAACTCCTTGAGCATGGCGTCCTCCGTGAAAAGGTGATGGAGAACATGGAAGGACAAAAAAAGGGTGGCTCCGCCCAAGCGGAGCCACCCTGAGATCCCAGGCAAGGCCGACCTAGTTCGGCGTCGCCTGGAAGGCGTTGGAGACGACAGGAGCGAATTCAGAGGAGTAGTCAGGTACGCTCGCCTTCAGTCGGTACCCACCCGCTCCTTTGACGCACAAGTCCTCGAACACCGCAACACCGGCGTTAGGACTCGCATCATTCTGCGTTTCAGCCGTGACGTCATCAGACGGAACGCAAGTGGTCCCCACTATCCTTCCCAACGTCTTATTGAGGCCATTGTTATCCACGGCCGTAACCTTGATGGTGATACCCTCAAGGTTCAAGCCAGAGACGGTCCGCGCCCTGATGTTTAGGTCATCACCAGCTGTCCCTGGCGGACCATCGCACGGTTCGAAGTCCAGATAGTCGCCCTCCCGTTGGTCCTTGCAGGGCTGGTTCTCAAAAAGAATCTCGACAGCACCAATCAGAGCTACGTCCAAAACGCTCCAGTTAGCCAGGCCCCCCCCGGTACCTCCCGGGCTCACAGCCGCGCCAGCACGAGCTTCGGCCGGCCTGAAAAGCCGTCCGACCGCATTTGCAAGGGAGGAGAAGAGGGAGCTTTCCGAGCCGGCTCTGTAGTTGGTGGTGCAGAAGTCGGGATCTCCAACAGATACCGTCACGGTCTTGCCATCCTTCACGATCCTCTGCGAGTTTTCCTGTCCCCCGGAGCCTCCCACCGGGAGACCGGTCTGACAGGTTCCCCCCACTACGTCGCTGTTAAACTCCTCGAAAGGCGGGATCGCGTTAAAGCTATACGCACCACCCAACGAAGCCGGTAGCGCACTCGACGTCGCAAACCCTAGGACCAACACCTGCTGAGGGGACCCGTCTGAATCATCACCGAACACGTCATGCCAAGTATCGGGAAGCTTAGGTTGCGCACCATAATAGGGCTCCGAGTTGCTGTCGTCCGGACTAGTGACGGCGTAAGCTTGCGGCACCAGCGGATTTCGGACGCCAGCGGCTCCGAAATCGGAGTGGTTGTCGAAATCCAGGCCGGTCCGGGTCAGCGCCAGCGTGGCTGCAGCCTCGAAACCCAACGGCTCACTGATAAGGTCCCCCAATGGTGCATCGTCACCGAAGTCAACACCGCTCCAGTCAATACTTGAGTCGAACGGGTCCTCGTCCTCGTCTCCCGAGTTGAGGACTCCGTCGTCTCCAAACACGGCGCACGCGAAGACCTGCCTCAGCAGTTCCGCGGCCTCTGCAGGACCCGCACCCTTAGCCAGGCTATTTGCCCACTCGGCAAGCGTCTCATCTCCATCGCTCGCATCGTTGCTCCAGAAGTCCAACTCCTGTGGGTCAAAAACAGCGGTGATTCGGATCGCAGCGATGAACGCGTCGCCTTCGCTGATCTTGCCGTCACCATTGTTGGCATCGAGGCCATCGTTGAATTTGCCCTTAAAGCTCCCGGCAAAGACGTTGCCGGTCTGCTGTTGCGCATTGGAGAGACAGCTTCCGGGAGAGCTGCCACCTTTCCCATAGCTGGGATCAGGCGGTGTGAGCCCCGGTTTATCAGCCTCACAACCCAAAGCCAATAGTGCGACGGTACCAACTACGAAGAGACGTGATCTGTTCATGCAATCGGCTCCCTAGATGTCAGCAGACAAACGTCCTGGAAACACCTAACTGAACGGAATAAAGGCCACACCGCAAGTGATGACAACTCTGACGCAATTGGTGAGGGAATGCTCGACAAGCCCAAGGAAAACCTTGGGAAACGGACTTCCGTCAAAGAACCGATCAACCGCCCGCCTGCCCCACCAACTCGCGAAAGCCCGGCTGTTTCCTGAGATCCTCCAGCCACCAGGTCTGGTCCTCGGCAAACGACTGGATCTGAGACGGGTTTGCGGCCAGGAACGTTCCAAATTGGCGGAGGGCTTCCTCATACTCTCCGAGCCACGTCCACGTGATTGCCGCCATCCACGCGAGCTGTCTAGCGGGGTCCACATCCGCTCCGCGCCGCGCCCGCAACGTCACCGCCCGAGCGCTATCCGGTAGACCCGCCCGGATGAGGGCCCGCGAGACCGCCAGCTCGCCGAAGGCGCGATTGAAATCTCTCACCTGCGCCGGGCTGAGTTCCACGAACTCCTCAAGCAGTTGCCAGGCTCGATCTATGTCGGGCGTCTGACCCTTCAAGCCCATGATGTCGATCTGGCACTGGGCAAATCGGAAATCATCCGGAAAACGCCGTCGTCCCTCGTCACACCATTTCTTTGCGTCGACCTCGTCTTCCAGATCGAGCGATGCGTTGACCAGCCTCTGCACCGTCAGGTTGGCGTTCTCCAGATACGCATCTGCCTCGTACGATTTGAGCGCAGCCAACTTGGCTCCGGTAATGTCATTTCTGTTCGAGAGCAGATGTGCCAAGGCCGCCCACGTGGTTGCCCGATCAGGATCCGTCTCCAGCGCCGCGCGAAAATCCGCCTCTGCCGCCGCCCGAAGCTCCAATCCCTCATCGGGAGTGGGCGCTAGGTTTAGGAGGTATTGAAAGTACTGAAGCGTCCCCCGCAACTCTCTAGCGCTGGGATCGGTGGGATCCTTGAGGAGCGCACCGTTTGCATGCTCGATTCCGCGTTGTATCCACTCAACGTAATGCGAGCGATCGAAGCCTCCTAGTCTGGCTTGATAAAAAGCGAGCCAACCGCGGTCAGCGATCGGGCGTACCCACTCGTCGTCCATCTGCTCGGCCCGCACGAGCAGGGAATCAGCTCGGAGAAGCTCGCTGGAAGCGGCCTCGAACTCGCCCGAAGCTCCGAGTGCCCGCGCCTCGTCGGTTACCTGATGGGCTCTCTGAACCGTTTCCCATGCTTCGGTGCTGGCCGTACCGGACGTCACCTGCAGTATGCCTATCTCCTCGCCCACACGCTCGCGCAAGAACAGGGAGAGCTCTCGAGAGACGTCATCGAGGAGGTCGAGCAGCTCATCCTTGGGCCGCTCCAGACGGCGACTGCCGACTTGTTCGCCCGAGCTGGCATCCACCATCTGAACGGTGACCCGGTAGCCATCGGTAGATTCGGCGACCGTGCCTTGTACGAGGGTGCCGACTTGCAGCGTGTTGGAGATGCTGTCCAACGACGCGTCCGTGCCCCGGAACAGCCGGGAGCCGTTCCGGGACACAACGTTGAGGGCATCGATCTCGCTGAGCTCGTCGATCAGGGTCTCGGTCAGGCCATCCACCAGATACCCGAGTTCGCCATTCAGGCTGCGGTCTTCGAAGTACATCACCGCGATGCGCCTCGGATCCTCGGTTGGGGACAGCTGTTCGAGGCCGGCGAGACGCATGCGCTCTCGCTCCTGCTCGGCAAGCTCGGCACGGGCAACGTAGGCGCTGGTCGCCAGGGCGGCGACGAGCAGCGCCCCGTGGATCACCACTTCCCCACGGGTCGTCTGCTGGCGACCCTTCTCGCCGTGGTACCAGGCGAAGGTGAGGCTGCCGAGGATCCCAAAGAGGTAGAAGACGAGCGCGATCGGATAGGCGACCGAGGGGAGGATCTGGTACGAGATCAGCTGATCGACGCCCTCGAGCGCCACGAAGCCCGTCACCAGGTAGGCGCCCATATAGGCGATCAGCCGACGCTCGCGGACTTCCTTTACGAGTCCCATCCCACCGTCATCCGATTGAGAGCATCACCGGCGGCGCGCGCGACGGAGCCAGGGCGAGCGTTCCGCGAACACGGGTCGATGATGGACCTTTGCGCCGGACGTGTCAACGACAACCCGCTGCGGCACTTAGGCAATCGCTCTCATGTCCACTCCGCCGCCACCTCGGCCACGAAGCGGTCGTAGCTGCGCGGCGGCCGGCCGAGCAGCGCCGTCAGCTCGGCCACTTCCTCGTCGGTGGCCCTAAGGCCCTGCTGCTGAAAGTGCTCGAACATCACGCACAGGTCCTCCACCAGCCACTCCGGCATCATGCCGCTCACCGCTTCAGCCCAGGCCTCGAGATCGTCCCCGCCGTAGGCCACCTCCCGGCCCAGATGCTTCGCCCACGCGGCCGCGCACTCCTCGCCGGTCAGCGCGTCGGGCCCGACGAGAGGGTAGTCCCGGCCCTCGTGGCTCTCGCCCGTCAGGACGACCGCTGCCGCATCCCCTATGTCGCGCACGTCCACGCGGCTGAGGCCGACCCCACCGATCGGGTTCGCGTAGACGCCGTGCCGGGCGATCGCGTCCTGCATGCCGAGGTCGTTCTGGAAGAAGTTGTTCGGCGACAGGACCGTGTACGGGATCCCCGAGTCCCGGAGCCCGTCGAGGACCTCGAGCTTCGTCCTGAAGTGGGGGATGTGCGGCGCCTCCGCCGCCCGGTGGATCGACTGGAAGACGATATGGCGCACGCCGGCTTCCTGGGCCGCCCGGACCGCGTTCAGCCCCAGCTCGGCTTCTTGCGGGTGGATCGGCGTGAGCAGGTAGACCTTCGACACCCGGTCGAACGCCGAGCCCAGCGTGTAGGGCGACTCGAGCGATCCCGCCACGTACTCCGCCCCGGAGTGCGCGCCGAGGGTCCGCGTCATCACGCGGACCTTGGCCCCCTTGTCGGTCAGGGCCCGGACGACCTGGCTGCCGACCGTCCCCGTGCCACCAATGACGAGTATCCTCACCTTGCCGCCTCTCTTTCTTTACTCCGCCCGGTACTTCACCTCGCCGCCCACGATCGTGTACAGGACGCGCGCCTCGCGGATCTCTGCCTCGGGAACGGTCAGAATGTCCCGGGAGAGGACGACGATGTCTGCGTACTTCCCGGGTGACAGGGATCCCTTCCGGTCCTCCTCGAACGCCGCGTACGCGTTGTTGATCGTGTAGGTGCGCAGCGCCTCCAAGCGGTCCAGGCGCTGGTCCTCCTGACCCGCGAAGAAGACGGAGCCATCGGGAAGCCGGCGCGCGACGGTGCAGTGGTACCCGGCGATCGGATCCACGTTTTCCACCGGCGTGTCCGTTCCGTTGGTGACCACGGCACCGGAGACGATCAGTTCCCGCCAGAGGTAGCCGTCGGCCGCCGCCCGCTCCGGCCCGAGCCTCACAGGAACCCACGGCGCGTCCGAGCAGCCGTGGATCGCCTGCATGGACGCGATCACTCCCAGCCCGGCGAACCTTGACACGTCGTCCGGATGCACGTGCTGGGCGTGCTCGATCCGCCACCGCAGGTCGGCGCCGCCGCCCACGGCTCGTGCCTCCGCGTAAGCCGCCTCGTACAGGTCGAGGGTCTCGCGGTTGGCCCGGTCGCCGATCGCGTGCGTGTTCAGCTGGTAGTCGTACTCGAGCGCCAGCTCGGCGCTCCGCCGGATCTCGTCCAGGGACTCGAGAACCAGGCCGGTCGACCCGGGCATGTCCGTGTACGGCTCGAGCAGCCAGGCGCCGTGCGACCCGAGAGCTCCATCCACCTGCCGCTTGATCGACCGCACGGTGAGGTAGCCATCGCCGTAGTCGATCATCCGGTAGCCCGCGAGCCTCTTCGCCATCTCCTCGCTCGAGGCGCGGACCATCACGTAGAGGCGAACGGGGATCTCGCCCTCGTCGGCGAGCTGCCGGAAGAAGTCGATGCGCTCGAACGACGAGCCGGCGTCCTGGAACGAGGTGACGCCCTTCGATAGCAGCTCGTCGAAGGCGAGCCTGGCGACCAGCCGCGCCTCGGCCACCTGTTCGTCCAGGGTGCGGGCGGCGCGGTGGCGTGCCATGACTGCGCTGACCAGCCGTTGCGCCGTCTCCCGCAGCAGACCGGTCGGGTTGCCGTCCGCGTCCCGGACGATCGTGCCGCCGGGTGGATCGGGCGTCGACCGGTCGATCCCCGCCAGCTCCATCGCCTTCGCGTTCACGATCGCCGCGTGCCCGCTGGCGTGCGTCAGGAAAACGGGGTTCTCCGGCGAGGCGGCGCTGAGACCCGTGTGGATCGGCACCCCATCGACCGTCGGTTCGAGCACCTCCGACCACTTCTCCTGGTGCCAGCCGCGGCCCCGGATCCATTCGCCGGGGGTGGCGGCCCGGGCGGCCTCCTCCACCATGGCGACGATCTCGCTCCAGCCGCGGACGCGGGTCAGATCCAGAATCAGGCGCGAGTCGCCCAGGCTCATGAAGTGGCCGTGGCCCTCGATGAATCCGGGGACGGCGAGGTGGCCCTGGAGGTCGACGACTTCGGTCCGCGCGCCCGTGTACCGGCGGATCTCCTCATCGTCCCCCACGGCCAGGATGCGTCCGGCGGCCGCTGCCAGCGCGGTCGCTTCCGGACGGGCGTCGTCGAGCGTGACGATCCGACCGTTGAGGAGCACGAGGTCAGCCTCGACCGGCGCGTCGCCCTGGGAAACCTGGGCACGGACGGTAGCGGTCCCTAAGAGCATCAGCGCCGCCGAGACGAGTGCCGTCGCTGCGGCCCGGCGGGCGGGGGAACCGCAGCGTCGTGCTGGCTCACGCTTTCCTTCCTTCGTCTCGGTCAACTATGCTCTGCCGGGTTTCGTGCGCCATGAGCGGTGGTCACGATCGATGACCCACCTCCGAACAAGAGATGCGAAGATAGGCGAACCAGCGGTCCGTATCGAGATCGGGAACCGGATCGGCGATGCCACAGCCGAGGCGGCGGCCACGGCGTCAGGTGCCCGCGTGCGGCGGGGGGGCTGAAGCGTGGACCTCGGGATCCCGGCCCTCACCTTCGCGCTGGCGCTGGCGGCGGGAATCGCCGCGCAATCGCTCGCCCGGCACCTGCGCATCCCCGGGATCGTGCTGTTGCTGGCCGTCGGCGTGCTGCTCGGGCCCGACGTCGCGAACGTCGTGCGCCCGGACACCCTGGGCCACGGGCTCGACGAGATCGTCGGCCTCGCGGTGGCGGTCGTCCTGTTCGAAGGAGGCCTTAACCTCGGCTGGAAGCGGCTCCGGGCGGAGGCCGTCACCATCCGTCGCCTGATCACGGTGGGGGGAGGGATCACGGCAGCCGGCGCCTCGGTCGCCGCCATGTGGATCATGGGCTGGAGCTGGCGTCCGGCCGTGCTGTTCGGCGCCATCGTGACGGTCACCGGCCCGACCGTGATCACCCCCCTGCTCCGCCGGATCCGCGTGAAGCGGAATCTGCAGACGATCCTCGAAGCGGAGGCGGTGCTCATCGACCCGATCGGAGCGATTCTGGCCGTGGTGCTTCTCGAGTTCGTCCTGTCGACGACGACCATGTCGGCGGCGGCCAGTCTGCTGGGCCTGCCGCTGCGGCTGGCGGCGGGCGCCGCTCTCGGCGTCGGTGGCGGCCTTCTCCTCGGCTGGCTGCTCCGCTCGGAGTGGCTGGTGCCGGAAGGTTACGAGAACGTCTTCACCCTTGCCATGGTTCTGGCGCTGTTCGAGGTGAGCAACGCGATCTTCGCGGAGAGCGGCATCATGGCAGCGGCCGTGGCCGGGCTGGTCGTCGGCAACATGCGTACGCGCGTGGCCGCGGAGCTGCGGGAGTTCAAGGAACAGCTCACCGTGCTGCTGGTCGGGCTGCTCTTCGTGCTCCTGGCGGCCGATGTCCGGGTGGCCGAGGTTCTCGACCTCGGGTGGCCGGGAGGGCTCACCGTTCTCGCCCTCATGCTGGTCGTGCGTCCGCTCGACGTCGCCGTGAGCGCCGCCGGGTCGGAGCTCTCCCGCCGGGATCGGCTGTTTCTCTCCTGGCTCGCGCCGCGCGGCATCGTCGCGGCGGCGATCGCCTCCCTGTTCGCGCGCCGACTGGGAGCCGAGGGGGTGGCGGGGGCGGAGCAGCTGCTGGCGCTTGTCTTCCTGGTGATCGCCGCCACCGTCGTCGTGCAGGGAGGCACGGCCGGCCTGGTGGCGACGTGGCTGGGGGTGCGGAATCCGCTCCGGGGCTGGGCGATCCTCGGGGCCAACGCCCTCGGCCGGGCCCTCGCCTGGTCGATGCAACGCGGCGACGAGCCGGTCGTCGTGATCGATCGGAACGCGTCGGAGGTGCAGGCGGCGGGCCGCGAGGGGCACCGGGTGGTCTACGGCGATGCGAGCCAGGAACGCACGCTACTTCAGGCGGACGTGGAATCTCGCCGCGGGTTCATCGGCGTGACGCCGAGCGACAGCATGAACCTGCTGCTGGCCCGCCGTGCCGCCGACCTGACCGGGGTGCCGGAATCGTTGGTCGCGATCGACCGGCGCACCCAGAGCGTGACCACCGCTCAGGTGCTGGAGACCGGCTCCCGCATCCTGTTCGGGCGCGAGATCGAGATCGAGGACTGGATCCACCGCCTCCTCCACGGAGCCGTCTGCGTGGAACGCTGGCGTCTCGAGGGTGACGGGGAAGACTCGCAGGCCGCCGCACTGGATCCACCGATCCTGCCGATCGCCCTGGAGAGGGACGGAAAGGCGTTCCCGATCGACGAGCGCACGGAGATCCGGGCCGGGGACGTGCTCTGCCTGGGCATGTCATCGGCGGACGAGGGCCCGAGAGCCCGCCTCCGCCGGGCGGGCTGGCTGCCGGTGGAGACGGCCGGCCGGTACTCCTGCCGTCGCTAGACGGGGCCTCGGTCGACGGCGCTCGGGGGCGATCGTTGAAACGGACCGCGGCGGCCGCCGTATAACCGGGAAGCGGCGAGGGAACCGGCGCGCGAACCGGAGGTCGGCGTGAACGAGCGAAGGCGAGTGGAGCGGATCCGCATCCCCAACCGGGTGGCCAACGCGCCGGTCGCGCTGCCCGACATCATGCTGGTGGCGCCGTTTCTGTCTCGGCTTCTCCTGGGTGCTTCCGCCCCGGGGCTCGCCCTCCAGGCGGCCGCGATCGGCGCCTATGCCGGGAGCGCGGCCAGGGATTGGATCCGCCGGCTCGGGGTGCGGAAGATCGACTTCCTGGCCACCTACGGCGCGGACGTTCGGCACCTGCCCGCCGTCCCCCTGCGGGCGCGCCGGGCGGAGATCGCCGTCTACTCGCAGAGGCTCAACGAGGAATACCAACCGATGGAGGTGGCCCGGCCGGAGCTCGCGGCGTGCGTGAACGAGGCCCTGACCGAGTATATCGCCGGGCAGACGGGTCAGCGCGTCGAGACCAGCGACTCGATCCGGAGCTTCATGCTCGCCCAGCTCATCTTCCCGTTCGCGCTGGGCGGCTGCGACTTCATCTCGGGCGACGTGGCGATCTTCCGCGACACCGGCATCTTCGAGCCGCATGTCATCGCACACGAGTTCAGCCACCGGAAGGGATACTTCAAGGAGCTCGAGGCCCAGGCCCTCGCCTATCTCGCCCTCGTCGGCTCCGGCGATCCGATCCTCGCCCAGTCCGCCCACGCCGAACGGCTGCACCGGCAGCTGCGCGTGGTCGCCCGGGCCGAAGCGGGCGAGAGCGAAGCGGGCGAGAATCACTATCACGACCTCGTGGACCGCGCCGAGCTCAGACCGGAGCTGCGGTGGGCGTTCCACGCGCTCGTCCCCCGACTCTCCCCCGCCGAGCGCGCGCTCACGGTGGTGATGCGCCGTCTCTACGACGAGCGGATGCGCCTCACCGGCCAGAACGGGCTCAGCGACTACGACGAGGGTTTCACGCGCTTCCTCTACGCCCTCGAGGCCGGAACGGCCTGAGGCCCCGGGAAGCCGGGCAACGATCGGGCGGGGCCCCGCGTCCAACCAGCGAGGCCGCAGACAAGCGCTTACGCCCTGCTCCTGCGCGACGAAGGCGCTCGCGGGCGACACCTGTGATGGTCGAATCGCGTACGGTCCATCGGGCATCGATATACGAAACGGAGTGTGGAAGATGAGAGGAAGACTGCTCTTCGGCCTGGGGTTGCTGCTCGCCGTCGTGGCCGTCGCCGGGCTGGCGTCCCTGAGGGCGCAGGAGGCTCCGGAACCTCAGGAGGCGCCGAAGCCTCCTCCGGCGGTCGCGATCGGCAGCGGAGGCTTCCTGGGCGTCTACCTGGAGGAGGTCGATCAGGAGGTGGTGGAACGCCTCGGACTGCGCGCCGAGCGCGGCGCCCTGATCCTCGACGTTTCGGAGGAAGGGCCGGCTGCCGAGGCGGGCCTCCGCAAGGATGACGTGGTCGTCGGCTTCAACGGCGAGTCGGTCGAGAGTGTCTCCCAGCTGGCGCGCCTGGTGCGCGAGACTCCCGCCGGGCGGACCGTCTCGCTCGACGTGATCCGCGACGGTCAGACGCGGCAGTTCTCCGTGGAGCTGGGCGAGCGACCCGGCATGGTGTGGATCGGGCCGGACCTGGACCGGCACGGCGTGTTCATCGCTCCCGGCCATGGCGAGCATCGCATGTTCGCGTTTGGTGGGAGGGGAAGGCTAGGAGTGGAGCTGCAGCCTCTGGGAGATCAGCTGGCCGACTACTTCGGCGTCTCCGGCGGAGCGCTGATCGCCTCGGTTCGCGAGGATTCTCCGGCGGCGGCGGCCGGGCTCAAGGCCGGGGACGTCATCACCAGGATCGGCGAGCAAGCGGTTGACGACCCGGGGGACGCGGTCGAGGCGGTGCACGAGGCGGATGAGGGACCGCTGTCGATCACGGTGGTGCGCGACGGCGCTACCCGGACCTTCACCGCCGACCTGCCCGAGCGTCATTCCGGCGGCTGGAAGTGGGATTCGGAGGACGGTTCGTACGATTACTCCTTCGTGCTGCCCGACATCCGGATTCCCGAGATCCTCGTGCCGGAGATCCGGACGCCCTCGGTCGTGGTCCCGGAGATCAGGATTCCCGCATTCGACATCGACGCGGACGGTGAACCCTGGCTGACGATTCCGGAGATCCGCATCCCCGAGTTCGGGATTCCCGAGGTCCTCGTGCCGGAGGTGCGGGTGCCCGAGCTGGAGATTCCCGGTCAGGAAGTCACGGTCGAACTGCCGATTCAGATCGTCTGAGCGATCGGGGCGGCGCTGCCGCTCCGGCCCTTCGCGCAAGCGGACCCTAGGCGCCCGGCCAGCCGGGCGCCTTCGTCGTGCATGGACGAGCCACGGCCCCGATCCTACACTCAGACCGTGCATCCCATCCCCACGTTTCGGCGCGACACTTCGTGATCGGGCAGCGCGTCGCCCGAGGGGCCCTGCGCCTGGTTGGCTGGACGCTCGTCGACGAGCCCGCCGAGCGGCCCCCGAAATACGTGCTGATCGGGGCGCCGCACACCTCCAACTGGGACTTTCCGATCGGCATGCTCGGGTTGATCGGCCTCGGCGTGAAGCGGAACTGGGTGGGAAAGCACACGCTGTTTCGGCCGCCCCTCGGGTGGCTCATGCGAGCGCTCGGCGGGGTGCCTCTCGACCGGACGAAGCGACACAACTTCGTGGAGCAGGTGGTCGCGGCCTTCCATGCGTCCGACGAGATGGTGATCGCGCTGACGCCCGAGGGGACCCGCAGCTACACGCCCGGCTGGAAGACCGGCTTCTACTACATCGCCCTCGGAGCCGGCGTGCCGATCATCCTCGGCTTCATCGACTATCCCCGCAGGTCCCTGGGACTGGGACCGGTCTTCCGGCCGTCCGGCGACCTGGACGCCGACCTGGAGCGCATACGTGACTTCTACGCGGACAAGACAGGCAAGCGGCCGGAGAACAAGAGCGAGATCCGGGCTATGCGCTCCCCGTGAAGCGGTTGTACAACCAGCCGAGGATGAGCCCGCCGATCGCGCCGTCGACGAGCCCGTACAGCGTCACCACGACCGCGGGGCCGAAACCGCCCGGACCGTGGTACCCAGGATAGATCGACCGCGCGATCTCCAGAATCTCCAGCCCGTAGGCGGGCCAGACCATCGCTCCGAGCGATACGAGCAGAAGCAGCCCGCCCCACATGATGGCGCACGTCATCGCCAGGGCCTTCAGGTCGAGTCTCATCGTCTCCTCCTCGGTGCAGAGGGTTTGCGCTCCGCCGCCTGGGCCGGCCCCGCACCGTGACGGCGCGAGGAAGCCGATGCGGCGGAGGCGGGCCGTCAGCCGCCGGGAGCTCCTACCCCGTCGCGGAGGAATCGACCTCCGAGCCCGAAGACCACCGCCATCAGCAGCGCCAGCACGACGCCGAGGGCCGCGGCCGCTCCGAAATCGAACGCTCTCAGCTGTGCCAGGATCTCGATCGAGATCGGCCGCGAGCGGGGCGTATACAGCAGAATGGACGCGACGAACTCGCCCAGGGCGGTGACGAACGCGAGCAGGCCTCCTGCGGCCAGCCCAGGGGCTACCAGCGGAAGGGCCACCCTTCGCATCATCGTCATCCAGCCCGCCACGAGCGAAGCCGCGGCTTCCTCCAGCGCCGGATCGAAGCGACGGAAGGCCGAGATCGTCGCCTGGGCCACGAGCGGGATGTTCCGGATGAAGTAGGCGAGCGGCAGGATCCAGAAGGTCCCCACCAGCACGAACCGTCCGGCCCAAGGTTGCTGAGCGCTGAACGTCGTAGCGAGTCCGATCGCGATCACCGTACCGGGCAACGCCCAGGGAAGTACGAGCAGCACGGCAAGCAGGGCTCGCCCCCGGAAGCTCCGGCGTACGACCAGATAGGCCGCGATGAGACAGAAGACGAGGTTGCCGATCGTCGCCAGCGTGGCCATGCGAATCGAGTTGATGATGGGCTCGAAGAGGCCCGGATCGCTGAACAGACCGCGATAGTTCTCGAGCGAATATCTCTCCGGCAGGAGCTGCGTCGTCCAGGCCCCCTCGGGCACGAAGGAGACCATTCCCAGCGTTAGGTGGGGCAGGAGAAGAAGCAGCACCCAGACGGCGCCGCCGGCCATCAGCCCCCAGCGGGCGGCCGGCGAGCGGACGGTCCGCCGAGCAGGAGGGACGCCCTTGCCGGCGACGACGTACTCCCTGGCGGCCTCCAGGCGCCGGAGCAGCCAGAGGGCGGCCACGGAAGCCGAGGCCAGGGTGACGGTCTCGACCATGGCCATCGACAGCGCCCCGCTCACCTTGCTGGCGTAGATCTGCGTGGTCAGGACCCGGAAGCCACCGCCGAAGACGTACGGCGCGGAGAAGGAGGCCATCGAGGTCATGAAGACGAGCAGCGCCGCCGCCGTGAGCGAGGGGGTGAGCAGCGGCAGGGTCACGGTGCGGAACGTTCGCCAGCGGCCGGCGCCCAGCGAGGCAGCCGCCTCGGCGACGCTGGCGTCCATGCGGGCGAGGCCGGCGAGCGAGAGGAGGTAGAAGTAGACGTACATCGTGTAGGCGTGGACGAACAGGATCGCCGGTGCGCCCGTCAGGCGCCACGGCGGGGCCGACAGGCCGAGGACGAGCTGCACGCCTCGGGTGAGGATCCCGCTCTCCCCGGCGAGAAACAGAAAGGCGATCACGCCGACCAGCGGAGGGAGCAAGACGGGGAGGGCGGCGAGGGCACCGAAGATCCGGCGGCCCGGAAAATCGAATCCGTGGAAGAAGAGGGCGAGCGGAACACCGATCAGGGCGGCGAGGACCACGCTGGCCGCGCTGATCCATACGCTCGCCCACAGTGCCTCCAGCTCGGCCCGGGTGGCGAGGAAGTCGGAGTAATGCGAGAGCGTGAGGCGACCGCCCTCGCGCACGGACTCGGCGAGGACGAGCAGGTTGGGCAGGAGGACGAGCCAGACGAGCAGGAGGAACACCGGCACGGCGAGCGCCGCCGTCTGCCGTCGCTGCCAGCTCCAGCGAAGTCGTGTCGGCGGCTTCATCCTGGGCGTGAAGGCCGGTTCATCCTGAGTGTGCCTGAGGCCTCATCCGGGCCGAACGCGCCGGGGCCCCATCCGGGCCGAACGCGCCGGGGCCTCATCCGGCGTCGGGGTAAACGTGGATCCGGGCGTCGCTGCGGGGCCGGACCGCCACTCGCTCTCCAGAAAGCATGGTTCGGCGGTCGGCATCCACCTCGAGCCGCATCTGTCCGTCGATCGCCACGCGGTAGGTGACCCGCGCTCCCCGGAATACACGATCGCGCACGACGCCACCCAGCTCCGACGGTTCGCCGCCACCGCTGACCAACTCGAGGTCTTCGGGACGTACCACCACCCGGACCGGCTCGCCCGGCCGGAGCAGATGCGGCGTCCCCCCGACGAGCGGCCACACCGCGTGCCCGACACGGACCGCTGCCGGCCCATCATCACCCGTCGCCTCCAACCGGCCGGCGAGGATGTTCGCCCGGCCGACGAAGCGCGCCACGAACACATCCTCCGGACGGTCGTACAGCTCCTCCGGGGTACCGACCTGTCGAAGCGCGCCGTCACGCAGGACGGCGACGCGGTCGGAGAGGTCGAACGCCTCCTCCTGGTCGTGCGTGACGTAGACCGCGGTGATGCCGAGCCCCTCTAGAAGCTCCCTCAGCTCCTGTCGTGTCCTCTCCCGCAGGGAGGCGTCGAGGTTGGAGAGCGGCTCGTCCAGAAGCAGCAGCGGCGGCTCGATGGCCAGCGCACGGGCGAGCGCGACCCGCTGCTGCTGGCCGCCGGAGAGCTCCTGCACCCGGCGCCCTCCCAGCCCGACGAGATCCACACGGGCCAGCGCTCGCTCCACCTGGCCGGCGATCTCATCGCCGGGCCGGCGATGGGCCTGGAGTCCGAAGGCGATGTTCTGGTGGACGGTGAGGTGCGGGAAGAGAGCATAGCTCTGGAACACCATCCCGAACCCACGTCGCTGGGGTGGCCATCGCGAGACGTCCTGGCCGCGGAAGACGATCCGGCCCTCATCCGGCGTCTCGAAGCCCGCGATCAGGCGGAGCGCGGTGGTCTTTCCGCAGCCACTGGGACCGAGAAGGGTAAGCAGCTCGCCGGGCTCGAGCGCCAGGCTCAAGTCCAGCACGGCCGTTACCTCGCCGAACCGTTTGACGAGGCCGTGCAGCTCGAGACTCACCGCACCCTCCGTCTCAGTAGCCGGCCGCCCGACCGCGCCCGCGGATCTCGCGGTCCCAGTGCCGGAGCCACTCGGGCAGGTGGAGCTCGATGAACGCCGGATCGGTCTCCATCGGCCGGATCTCGGGGAGGACCTCGCGCAGCCAGGCGGGAAGCGAATCCGGAGGGATGTCCGTCCGGGCCGGAATTCGAAAGAAGCGCTCGGCCGCCAGCTCGACGCTCTCCCGGCTGCCGGCGAACTCCACGAACCGCCCCGCCAGCTCGGGGCTCGAGGCGCCCGCGACGACCGCGATCCCATCGATGACCAGCGGCGTGCCGCTCTCGGCGACCACGTAGTCGATGGGCAGATCGCTGGTGGAGCGGAGGGTCTCGATGTCCGGCATGTCCCACAGCGTGACCAATCCCTCGCGGCGGGCCAGCTTCTGATAGAGCAGCGTCGGGTTCAGCACGTACTCCTTGGTTTGCGCGTCGAGCCGCAGCAGCCACTCGTAGCCGGCCTCGAAGCCTCCCGTGCGCTGCCACTCCCGGTACATGATGGCGGCGAAGATCGCCCTCATCGTCCCGGAAGCCAGCGGGTCCCGGATCAGGACCTGGTTCCGCCACTCCGGCGCCAAGACCTCGTTCCAATCCTTCGGGACGGAGTCGTGGGTCAGCGCGTCCGAGTTGTAGGCGATCACCTCCGGGGTGACGTAGGTGCCGTACCAGCGGCCTTCGGGGTCGCGCGCTTCGACCGGCACCTGGCCCGCCCAGCTCGGACCGGCCGGCGCCAGCAACCCTTCGGCAGCGGCGGCGGCGAACATGCCGCTCGGCGCTCCCCACCAGACGTCCGCCTGTGGGTTCGCGCGCTCCGTGCGCAGGCGATCCAGCACCTCCTGCGATCCCATGTCCAGGTACTGGACACGGACTCCGGGGTTTTCGGCCTCGAAGCTCGCCGCGAAGAAGGCGAGCAGCTCGCGACCGTGGGGCGAGTAGATGACGAGCGTCTCGGCGGGCGCTCCTCCACAGGCGCCGAGCAGGGCGCCGCCGAGGACAGCAACGGTTACTCGGGCGGGTGCGGCCATTCCCGCGGGTCGAGGGCGAGGAGGTTGGCGAGCAGCCGGTAGGCGCCGGGCACGCCGGCCGGGAGCTGCCGGAACAGGGAGAGGGCGGTGTAGACCCAGAGCCCTCGACCGAGACGCGCCACCACCAGCCCGCCCCGCTGCGGCTCCTCGCCGGCATCGGCGATGGCCAGCAGCGGCGTGTAGCGGTCGTCCCAGTCGCTGAGGAAGTAGAGGCCGCGCTCCTGGATCCACCCCTCGAAGTCGGCCTGCGTGATCCGGTTCGGCCGCCGGAAAAGCGGGGACTCCGGCTCGAGCAGCGTGACGAACGCCGCCTCGTCGGTCACCCGCCCGTGGGGCCGGGACATCGCCAGGGGAAACGGGGCGAAGCCGCCTTCCGGAAGCTCGTACTTGTTGTACTGGACAATGAGGACCCCACCACCACCCACCCAGTCGAGCACCGATGCATTGGCGGCGACCAGATCGGGTCGGGTCTCGTACGCGCGGACGCCGAGCACGAGGACGTCGAAGCGCGAGATCGCCTCCAGGTCGGCCGGGGCGACCATCTCGACCGGGATCCCCAACTGGCGGATCGCCTCCGGTACCTCATCCCCGGACCCCATCACGTACCCGATGTGGCGTCCCGTCTCCACCGTCACGTCGACGGTCTGGAGCCTTGCTTCGGCGGGACGCAGGTACACCATCGGCTCGATGTGCGGATAGTCGACGACCACGAGCTCGCGGTCGTAGGCCCCATCCGACCCTTCCACCAAGGCGCGGAGGGCGGTGCGTGGGGCGGCGGCCCGGTCCGGCGCCGGTCGCAGCTCGAAGACCTGCGTGGCCACGGCGCCCGGAGCCTCCAGCTCGACGCGCTGTTCGACCGGGGTGACCGCCCATCCGACCGGCGCTGCCAGCCGGAGCCGGCCCCGGAATCCGTCCGGCGACTCCGCGCGCACGGATACGCCGACAGGCCGGGCCGCCGTCACGTCCAGCGGCCAGACGATCGTGCCGGGATCGATCGACACGGAGACCGGAGGGACGACGAGGATCGGCCGCCAGGACTCGCCGGCCGCCTTGTCGACGAGGCGGAAGCGGACCGGCCGAACCACCTCGATCTCCGCCTCCTCGGAGCCCGCCAGCAGGCGCATCTGGATCGTCGCCAGCAGCCGGGGCGGATCGAGCGGCAGACCACGAACCGCCGGGTCGGGCGGCCAGCGGTACAGATCGCCCACACGGGGAGCCGACAGATAGTAGGGCTGAGACGTCCGCGCAGTGGACGGAACCTCTATCCGAAACCCCCAGGACCTCATCCGGCCGGGAGGGAGCGGGTCGGCGGAACCCCCTTCTTGGCCGGCCGGCCGGCCTGCGGCGGGATCAGCATCGGCGTCGGTCTCTACATCGGCCTGGGTCTCTACATCGGCCTGGGTCTCGGCGTCGGCTTGGGCCTCGGCGTCGGCTTCCGCGCTGGCCGACGCCAGCCGGCGCGCCTCCTCGAGGCTTCGCGGATAGTAGCGACTGCCGGGCCGTTCGGCGGCCGAGGGGTCCTGGCTCGCGTCCCAGCCGGCGGGAACCAGAAGATCGGCGTCCGTCACCGTCACCTCGAACGGGCCGCCGTTCCAGAGCTGGGCCCGTGCCGGCACCACCTGGCCGGGCACGACCAGGTCATCGTCGCCCTCCGCGACCGTCATCACCCCGGCGGCGGCGAGGATCGCCTCCTGGAGGGTGCGAAGCCGCGCGTCCACCTCCGCCGAGAGGGAGGTCGCGGGACCGGCCGAGCGGAGCTGCCGGCGCACCTCCCGCAGCGCGGCCAGCGAGCGTAGCAGCGAGGGCACGGAATTCGAGGGCGAGAGCGCCGACAGGTCGCGGCGAGCCCCGGCGAGACCATCCCGGTACGCCCGCAAGCCGGCCTCGACCGCCCCGAGCAGCGGAGGCCGGAGTTGCGCTGCGGCTCCGGCCAGCGTCGTGTCGACGCCGGCAAACAGGGACGTATCCGGTCCGGAGACTCGACTCTCGACGAGCCGGAGGAGCGTCACGTGCGGGCCGGCGGGCTCGGCCGTTCCGAAATCCTGCGAGCGGTGCTGGCTGCGGCTCCGCATGGCGAGCTGAAAGTGCGACCGCCCGAGCAGGGGATCGAGCCGACCCGTCTCCACGAACAGGGTGGCGTCCGACGGATCGCGCCACGCCCGCCGATACAGCTTGAGGGGGGGCCAGGGCCCGGCGCCCCAGGCCGCGTGCTCCGGGAACCGCGCCGGATCGCCCGCCGCCTCGAACGCCTCCTCCGCGAGGAGGCCGGCGACCTGATGCTGGCCATGGCCGTCGGCCGGCGTCCCGGTGAAGACCGAGATAATCAGCTGGGGCCGGAAGACCCGGATCGCCCAGACCACGTCGGCGAGCACCGAGTCGCGCGGCCAGTGACGGAAGCTCTCCTCCGCCGACTTCGAGTAGCCGAAGTCGAACGCCCGGGCGAAGAACTGCTGTGCCCCATCGACGCGCCGGGCCGCCAGCAGCTCACCGGTCCGAACGAGCCCGAGGCCCTCGCCGAGCTCCGGGCCGACCAGGTTCTGTCCTCCCTCCCCTCTCGTCAGCGAGAGGTAGGCGGTCTCTGCCCCCAGCCCGCGGGCGAGCGCAGTGAGCAGAGTGGCATCCTCGTCATCGGGATGGGCGCCGATCATCAGCACCCGCTTGATGCCGTCGAGTCGGCGCAGGAGGGAGGCAGCATCGACGAGCCCCGGCCCGGGCGTCGCCCCCGCCCCACCCGGCTGTGCGGCCAGCGGGACAGGCAGGACGAGGATCGCGAGACCTGCGAGGATCTGGACGAGGACGCTGCGCAAGAACCGGGAGGGCGGTGGCCGACGTGCTCGCATCGGCCCGAAGCTATGCCGGGTGGCCGGACAGGGAAAGAAACGGCATCGGTCCGCGCGGAGGTTCGCGCCCTGCCGGCCCAGGCGGGCCTTAGCCGGGTGTCGCCTCGGCCGCCGCTTCGGCCGCCGCTTCGGCCGGGGCCTCCACCGCCGCTTCGGCCGCCGCGTCCGTTTGCCTCACGAGATCGGCGAGCAGCTCCTCGCCCCCGGCGGCGACGAAGGCGATCCGGCCGTCGCCATCGACCACGTAGACCAGCGGTGGATGCACGATGTCGCCGGTACGGAGATCCCGTTCCCGCGGGACCTCCCAGCGGTCGAGCGCAGCTTCCACGATCCGGACCTCTCCGCCGAGCAGCCGCTCCCCGTCGGCGAGGCCGAGCCGGTCCGCCAGGTATCCCAGCCGCGCCGGCGTGTCGCGCCACGGATCCAGCGTCAGCACCACCATGGCGGCGTCCACGCCCTCCGAGAGCAGTCGGCGCCGGGCGGAGCGGGTCTCCCGCACGACCAGCGGGCAGATGGTCTCGCAATGGCCGAACGCGAAGGTGACGAGGAGCGGTCGGCCCGCGTACTCGTCCAGGGTGACCGTCGCCCCCTCCTGATCGAGCAGCCCGAATTCTGGAGCGGGACGATCCTCTCTCCGGAAGCCGGGCCGGACCTCCCCGTCGTTGCCTGAAACCCGTGCGGCCTCCAGTCCCGCCAGCGCCGGAGGCGTCTCCGCAGCGCCACGGATGCGCATCCCGACGATCACGATCCCGACGGCCCCCAGGGTAGCCGCTGCCCCCAGGGCCAACTTGCCCGCCGCCCGGGCACGGAGGGCCCGGATCCCGCCGACCACCTCATCGCGCCAACCGATGAGGAGGATCCCGACCATCCCGAGCGGCTGGAAGATGAGGGCGCCCCAGCCCTCCGGTCCCGGGAGCCCGTTCGGCCGCGTCCCGAAGCAGACCGCACGGGTGCGCAGCAGCCACTCGGGCGGAACGTGGCCCGCGGGCCAGAGCGCCAGCGCCCACCAGGCCGCCGAGATCGCGGCGATCGCGACCAGGCCGCCGAGGGCGGCCGCCTGCCGCCTCTCCATCAGGCGGTCTGCACGGCCCACGGGGTCTGCCCGGCGCACTCGGTCATGCAGCCGCCGACTCGCTCACGGGGCTCTGGGGGCCGAGGCGGGCCAGCACGCGCCCACCCGCTCAGCCCACCTGCCAGACAACCGAGAGCAGCTTCCAGTTGGTGAAGTAGTAGACCGCGAACGCCGCCAGGAAGACGAGCGCCAACACCAGCGTGCCGGGGGCCATGCCGAAGCCGCCGGCCTTCCCGTACGCCGTCTCCTCGTCTGCCACGGTGAGCGGCCGGGGCGGGTTCACGATCCCGTTAGGCACTCCGTGCATCGACATACTCGGCATCTCCTTCCATCGGCTGGCCCAGGAACACGGACCACACGGTGACCAGGATGTAGATCGCGCCTCCCAGCGCGGCGATCAGCCCCCCGAGGGCCATCACCGTCACCAACAGGTTGGCGGCGGGAGAGAACTGGACGTCGAACAGCGCGTCGGCGAACGACATGTCCCAGTGGCGCCGCGGCACGCCGAAGGTGCCGGCGAAGGTCATCGCCACCGAGAAGATCAGCATGCCGAGCGCGAACACGTACGGCTGGATCTTCGCCAGCGACCAGAACGCCACCTTCTTCCGGAAGATCAGCGGGATCACGTAGTAGGTGACGCCCATGAAGGCCAGCGCGGTACCCGCGACCACCGTGGCGTGGAAGTGGCCGGGGATCCGGAGCGTGTTGTGGGCGATGATGTTGATCTGCTCGGTGCCGAAGGTGACGCCGGTGATACCACCCACGAACCCGAAGATGATCACGGAGAAGACGAGCGCGCTGAAGCCGGGATCCCCCCACGGGGCCCGACGCAGCCACTCGAACAAGCCCTTGGTGAGGCCACGGACGCGCTGCCCCACCTCGATCCCGGCCGGCACCGTGAACCCGTGGATCATGCTGGCCAGGACGGCCATGTACATGAAGTAGCTCGTGTTGACAACCTTCCAGGTCGGCCCCATTCCGGGGTCCACCAGCAGGTGGTGGGCCGAAGCCATCGAGATGAACAGGACGTAGAGCACGAAGGCGGTGCGGCTGATCTTCTCGTTGATCACCACCGAGCCCACGGTGAGAGCACCCAGCAGGTACCAGATCGCGACCATCGCGGCCACGTTGATCTGCTGCGAGGAGTGTCCCAGGCCCCACCAGACGACCCGGTACACCTGCGGGTCCACGCTCCCGATCCCAATCGACCACAGAAAGGTGGGGATGTAGATCGCCGCGCCGTGCAGGAGGGTGATCACCGCGATGATCGCCGCCGCCAGCGCGCCGTAGGTGACGAGCGGAACGGATCCCTCGTACGTCCGTTCCCGCTTCGCCACCACGAGGGAGCCGAAGAAGATCGCCACCGTGATCAGCGTGCCGACGGCGAACAGGATCACACCCAGGTAGAAGAACGGGTGGGCCTGCAGGGGGACGTACGAGGTGAAGAGAACGTCGGCCCGGCCGGTCCACATCGTCCACTCCACGGTGACGGCGCCGAGCAACATCAGCCAGAACATGGACCAGCCGAGCTTCGGCGCCGGCACGCGGCTGTTCAGCAGCACCGGGCCGGCGAAGTAGAGGACCGCCATCTCGAAGAAGATGATGAAGAAGATGAGCATGCTCATCCCGTGGATGGTGAGCACGCGGTAGAACATCGGGGCGTCGAGCAGGTGAACCGCCTGCCAGCGCGTGAGCACCACGAGCAGTCCCGTGATGCCGCCGATGAGGAGCGACACGGTGGCCGCGACGGCGTTCGCCTTGATCAGCCCATCCGCCTGTCGATGGACCCTGAGCGACGTGGTCGGGCAGACCCGGAATCCGCTTTTCATCGGGCAGCCTCCTCGCCCTCGTAGGGCGCGCTGCCCTCGTAGGGCGCGTTCATCGTCAGCGCGTCCGGCCTTCTTCCGCCGGCGTTCGCGGCCGCTGCCTCCCCTGCGGCTTCGATCACCTCGACGCGGCCCACCATCACGTGGTGCCCGACGCCGCAGAACTCGTTGCAGACGATGCGGAAGTCGCCGGCCTCGGTCGGCGTGACCCGCAGCCCGTAGTCGTAGCCCGGCACGACCTGGAAGTTGATGTTGAACGGGAAGAGCGAGAATCCGTGGTTCACGTCGATCGAGGAGAGGTGGAGCGTGTACTGGGCGTCCTTCACCAGCCTGAGCGACGGCGTCCACAACCACATCTGACCCATCAGATACACGTCGCTGCCCGGGGGCGGCTCCACGATCGGAATCCCGTTCTCCTCCACTCCGACCTGGTAGGCGGTGATGAACTCCTCCGTGCGCGCCTGAAAGGCGTCAGGATCGACCCTGGCCCGGATTCCCGAGGGATTCTGGCCGCCCTTCCAGTGCCAGAGCGGCATCATGGCGAACAGGACCATGCACCAGACGAAGGCGAGGACCACCCACACCTTCTCCGCCTTGTGCGCCGGCTTCCACCACACGCCGCGAGGCGATTCGACTCCGGTGTGCATATCGACCTCCGGCTACGGTAGGGGTGCGGGCGGGAGGCTCACGATCTCGAGCAATCCCCAGCCCGTGTAGACGATCGCCATCACGACGATGCCGGCGAACAGCCAGAAGAACGCGTTGTCGTACAAGCGCTGCGCCCACGGGATCTCCGCGGGCGAGCCGGGGCCTCCACCGCCTGCCGCCGCTCCCCCCGGCCCGACGCCGCTGGCGTCTGTATCTCCGACATCGGTGCGCTCCGTGGAATCGGACATCGAGCCTCCTCTCTCATCCGGTGTCATGCAGATCGTCCCCCGTTCGCGGCCGACTTGTGGCCCCCATCCGCATCGATCTCCGCGATCAGGTCGTCAACGGTCGTCTCCCGGAAGAAGGCCGAGACGCGCCCGGCCAGCTCCGTCCAGCGGTGATGCGCCGCGCAGGGCGTCTGATCGCTGCACTCCCGGCGTCCGAGCAGGCACTGGCCGCGGCGCTCCATGTCATCGAACAGCTCCACGACCTCGAGCAGCGAGAGCGCATCTCCGGGCACCGCGAGCTCGAAGCCCCCACGCGGCCCCCGGACCGAGCTGAGGATCCCACGCTTGGCCAGGAGATGGAGGGTCTTCGACAGGTAGTTGCGCGGCAGGGCGAGGTCCTCGGCGATCGTCTCCACCGGGACCGGATCTCCGTTCTGATGCTGGGCGAGGTAGAGGACCGCCCGGAGGGCGTACTCCGCCGTCTGGGAGATCACGGCGCGACCCGGCGGGCAGGTGGCGGACGGAAGGCCCGCGGAGCGGTGCGCGCCCCTATTCTTGTGTTCCTCATGACAATATGATAAATACGCGCGCTGGCGATCGGCAAGACGGTAGGCCGGCGTAACGAATCTCGGCTCGCCGGGCCGTCCGCTGGGCGGCCCGTGATGCCCAGCAAGAGGAGTCGATGCGGCACCTGGTGACGGGGTTGAGGTCGCGCGGCTGGAGGTTGATCTCGAGGGGGGACCGGTTCATGAACCGGCTCTACTCTTCGCGATACAACCCCCTGTATCACAGCGGCGCGCTGGTGGTGCTCCTCCTCATCGTCCTCCTGATCACCGGGCTCTATCTGCTCGTGTTCTACCGCATCGGGGAGCCGTACGCCTCGGTGGCGCGGATTACCGACCAGGCCTGGCTCGGCCGCTGGATCCGGTCGCTCCACCGCTACGCCTCCGACGCCGCCGTTCTCGCGGTCGCGATCCATGCCTTTCGTCTGTTCGCGCAGGGTCGGAGCTGGGGACCGCGCACGCTCGCCTGGCTGAGCGGCCTCGTCCTCCTGTTCGTGCTCCTGGTGAGCGGTTGGACCGGCTACGTCATGGTGTGGGACGTCCAGGCCCGCTTGCTGGCGGTCGAAGGGGCGCGGTGGCTGGATGTGCTGCCGATCTTCTCCGAGCCGCTCGGCCGGGCGTTTGTCGGGGAGCAACCGATACCGAGCGCCTTCTTCTTCCTCAACCTCTTCCTCCACGTGGCCCTGCCCGTAGGCATGTTCGTGGTGCTCTGGGTCCACGTCTCCCGGATCGCGAGGCCCGGCCTGCTCCCTCCGCGAGGCCTGCTCTGGGGCTCCCTCGGCCTCCTGCTGGCGCTGTCGATCGGCTGGCCGATCACGATGGACGCTGCGGCCGACGCGTTTCGAATCCCGGGCCGCGCGGTGCTGGACGTCTTCTACGCCATCTGGCTGCCGTTCACGGGCCTCATGCCGGCCGGCGCGGTGTGGATCGTCGGCCTCGGGCTGGCGGCCGTCGCGCTGACCGCCCCGCTGTGGACGCGGCCGCCGGCCGAGAGGCGACCGGCACCGTCGTCGGTCGACGCGCGTCTGTGCACCGGCTGCGAGCAGTGCTACGTGGACTGCCCGTACGAGGCGATCACCATGCGGCCGCGCACCGATGGTCGGGAGGGGTTGTACGCAGTGGTCGATCCGGCGCTCTGCGTGAGCTGCGGGATCTGCGCGGGCTCCTGCGCGCCGATGGGCATCGGGCCGCCAGGGATGAGTGGCCGTGACCAGCTGGAGCGGGTGCAGGAGTTTCTCCGACTGGTCGGTGCCGATCCGCTCGATGCGGTCGTGGTGGGCTGCGCCCGCGGGGCGGCCGGCTTCGCGGCTCTGGCGGCTTCGGCGGGTGACGGAGGAGGACCCGCTGTTCACCTGCCCGGCAGCTTCGACGGCAGCCGCGTCTTCCAGGTGCCGTGCGCAGGCAACGTGCACACCTCGGTGATCGAGTATCTCGTCCGCGCCGGAGCCGGCGGCGTGCTCGTGGTCGCTTGCCACCCTCGCGACTGCTGGAGCCGCGAGGGCCCCCGCTGGCTCGAGGAGCGCCTCTATCACGATCGCGAGGCCGAGCTGAAGCAGAGGGTCGACCGCAACCGGCTTCGGGTCTTCCACGCCGCGGCGGGAGAGGAGCGCGAGCTCGCCGGCGCGCTCTCCGCCTTCCGGCAGACCATCGCCCGCCTCGCCTCGGCACGACCGGAGGCGGAGATCGACCTCGAGCGCGAGTGCGAGGTGTCCGAACTCCAGGAGGCACATTCGTGAGCGGGGGCAGGATGGTGCTTGGCGTGCTGGTCGCCGTTCTCATGACCGCGGGGATCGGGGCGCTCTCGCAGGTCCCCTATCGGGCGGAGAGCGACGCGCAGGCGTGGATCCGCCTCTCGTGGCGAATGAGTGCCGCGCGGGTGGAGGAGTGCCGCACCCTCACGGCCGAGGAGCTCGCGAAGCGTCCGATCCACATGAGACGAGACAAGGTATGTGAAGTAAGAGGAATACCTTATAGACTGCGCGTCGTTCTGAATGACGCCGCCGTAGAGGAGGCTACCCTTCGGGGAGCCGGCACGAGAAACGACCTCCCCATCTACGTCTACCGCGAGCTGAGGGTGGAGCCGGGCAGGCATCGGCTGGAGGTTCGCGTCGCGCCCGAGGTCGGTCGCGAAGCCCCCGCAGAATCTGCCGAGACGTCGCAGCTCGACGGTGCGAGATCGCTGGAGCTCGACCGGGACCTGGTGCTGGCGGCCGGCGAGGTGGCGCTCGTCACCCTGGGTGAAGACGGGCAGCTCGTGGTGCGGGGTCCGGAGCCGTGACCCGGTCGTGACGCGGTCCGGCGCGCCGCACGGAGCCTTGCCGCGCTCGAGGACGCCACGGGCGGATCGTCCCCGAGGCACCACCCGTCGGCTGCCGACCACGACGGATGCCCCATCGGAGTCGAGCGCTCCGGAGCCCGCCTCGGCCTCCGAGCCCGTCGTCTCCCCCGCCAACATCATGCCGCCGTACCGGCTGCCGGCCGAGCACTTCTTCGCGGCGCTCGCCTGGCTCGCCGTCGGGGCGCTGGGCCTCGTGGCCATCGCGCCCGAGCTGGCGGCCGGCGCCTACCTCACCCCCCGCGCCGCGGCCGTCACCCACTGCTTCACGCTCGGCTGGGTCACGACCTCGATCTTCGGCGCGCTCTACCAGATCTTCCCGGTCGCTCTCGGGGTCGGGGCCCGCAGCGTGCGTCTCGGCCACGCGACGTTCTGGACCCTGCAGGCCGGCATCCTCGCGCTCGTCGCCGGCGCCTGGGGGTGGGAACCGAGCCTGCTGGGTGGGGGCTGGCTGCTCGTATTCCTGGCCGTCATCGCCCTGGCGGTGAACGTGGTGGCACCGGGCAGCAGAACCCGCCGCGCCCCGCTCGTCTGGGCCTATGTGACCACCGCCGTGGCGAGCCTCGTGATCGCCCTGGTGGTGATCGGGATCTCGATCGGAACCTTTGCCGGCTGGTGGTCGTCGGACCGCACCGCCGTCCTCACGGCGCATGCCCATCTGGCCGCCGTCGGCTTCGCCACCCTGACGGCGATCGGGGTCGGTGGAAAGCTCCTCCCGATGTTCCTGTACGCGCGCGATCTGCCCGGGTGGCCGCTCCGCTGGATCGGACCGGCCGTCGCTGGCGGGGCCCTCCTGTTTTCCGCCGCGAGCCTGATCGGGGCGGCGGCTCCCGCCCTCCGGGTCGTCGGTGGCCTGGTGCTGGCGGCCGGCCTGGGACTGTACCTCGGGGTCGTCCCCCTCTACTTCCGACGGGCGGTGCGGCAGCCGGGTCCGGGCCTGGCGTTGGCCGGGGCGGCGCACGTCTTCCTCCTCGGCGCGCTGGCGCTAGGGCTCCTCCTTCTGGTGGCGCCGGAGCCGGCCCCGCGGCTGAGCGCCGCCTACGGGCTCCTCGGGATCGTGGGCTGGCTGACGCTGTTCGTGGCCGGTGTCCTCCACCGCGTCCTTCCCTTCCTCACCTGGCTCGAGCGATTCAGCGCCCGCGTCGGGACTCCGGGGATCCCCAAGGTGACCGATCTGACGAAGCCCCGGATCGCCAGGACCGCTCATGCGCTGCTGGCGACCGGCGCGGCGGCGGCGTGCGTCGGCGTGGCAGCCGGCAGCGCGGCGGGTACCCGCGGCGGGGCGGTCATCTTCGCCCTCGGTGCGGTGATCCTGCTCGGCATGTACCTCGATATCGCGAGGAGACGATGAATCCAACCACGGATGCACATTCGAACCCCCGACCCGCCTCCCGGGCCCTGGATGTCCGGCCGATCCTGGCCGCGGGCGAGGAGCCGCTGCAGCTGATCCTGGAGACCGCGGTCGGTCTCCCGGACGGGGGCGTTCTGGAGATCACCGCCCCGTTCGAGCCAGTACCCCTTTACGCCGTGCTCGGCGATCGGGGATTCGCGCACGTGACGGAGATGCGCGCGCCCGACGAGTTCGTGGTGCGGTTCACGCAGACGGGGATCACCGCCGAGTCAACCGTGGCGGATGTCTACGAGAGGCACCCGGCCGCCGCGCCGGTGCTGGCGGAGCACGGACTCGATCTCTGCTGCGGCGGCGGCCACACGCTCGAGTTCGCCGCACAGGCGCACGGCCTCGAGCCGGAGGAACTCATCGCGGCCGTACGAAAGGCGGTATCGGGGGAAGGCTGACCTAGCCCTCCAGCCGGCGCGCCACCTCGAGCAGGCCTTCGGCCCCGAGCTGCTCGCGCGCCAGCGGGAACAGGACATGATCCTCGCGGTCGATGTGATCGCGCAGCGTCTCCACGATCGCCAGGCCGGCGGCCGCCACTTCCCCGGCGTCGCGGCCCTCGATCGCGTCCAGGAGCCGACGCTCCATGGCACGCAGAGCGATGTGGTCCTCCACGAACGGCTCGGTGGGGGCCTCGTCGCCGAGGACCGAGAACAGCGCCAGCTCCTCGTTCTCGTTGTGCTCGCGGACCGCCGTCGAGAGGAAGTCGTAGGCCGAACGGGCGGCCTCTAGGAGGAAGTCGTAGGCCGAGCGAGCGGCTCCCGGTTGCGCCTCGACTATGTCCGCCGGCGCGCCGGTCAGAAGCCCGCGAGCCGCGGCCTCCAGTTTGTTGAGCTCGCCGAGCGCGTGCCGGTGCTCCTCCTCGAACCTCTGGATCGGATCGATCATCTCCGTCCCCGCTGCGCCCAGTCCATGGTTGTCGCGATCTCTAGCTGTACAGGTGTACATGTAGAAGACAGTGGGAGTTGCAGAAGGAAGTCACGGGGTCACCACCCAGCGCACGCCCTCCCCCACGCGCAGCCGATCGAATCCGGACTCGATCTCGTCCAGCGGGACCGTGCCGCTCACGACGGGATCGAGCTGCAGCCTCCCCTGCCGCACGAGCTCGACGATCTCGGGATATTCGCCGCCCCCGCAGCCGAGGCTTCCGACCATCTCGAGCTCGAAGAACATCATCTTCCCTACCGGGATGCTCGCCGGCTCGTGCGAGAACCCGATCACGCACAGGCGGCCGCCCTTGCGCAGCAGCGAGAAGGCAGTCTCGATAGTGGCGGGGTGTCCGATCGCCTCGAAGGCCACGTCGACGCCGCCCCCGGTCAGCTTCCGCACGTGCTTGTCCAGCCGCTCGACGCCGTCGGGGTTGATCGCCTCCACCGCGCCGAGGGCGCGGGCGATCCCGAGCCGTTCCTCGTTGAGATCGATCGCGATCACCCGACCGCCGGCGGCGGCGGCGCACTGCACGACGTTGAGGCCGACGCCGCCGCAGCCGACGACCGCCACCATGTCCCCGGTACGGACCCGGCCCCGATGCTTGACCGCGTGGTACGGCGTCGAGACCGCATCGGCGATCACCGAGGCCGCCTCGAGCGGGATCTCCTCGGGTACCCGAACGAGCTCGGACGCTCGAACCGCGACGTACTCGGCGTACGCGCCGTCGATGTGGTTCCCCAGCATCTCGAGTCCCTCGCACAGGTTCTCCCGCCCCATGCGGCAGTAGCGGCAGCGCCCGCAGGAGAGGACGGCCGGGATGAGCACCCGGTCCCCCTCGGACCAGTCCGACACCCCGTCACCCACTGCGGCCACGGTGCCGGCCGCCTCGTGGCCGAGGATGATCGGCGGCGACTTGAAGGTCGGAACTCCGTGATCGAGGTAATGAAGGTCGGTGTGGCACATGCCGCAGCCCGCCACCCGGATGAGCGCCTCGCCCGAACCCGGGCTCGGGGTCGGGACTTCCTCGATCGAGAGTCCACGGTCCGCGCCGTGGAATACCGCTGCTTTCACCGTGACCTCCGTGTCCCTGGGGACCGGTTCGGGCGCGACTCGACTGACTCTGCCGCCGGTTCGTCGCCTGGCTCTCCCGAGACTTCGTCGGCTGGCTCTCCCGAGACTTCTTCGACTAGCTGTCCCGAGACCTCATTGCCTGGCCTGATCCGCCTGCGGGTGTACACGACGCGAAACAACTCGAGTGCCAGGCGGCAATCACCGCACTCTTGCGCGAGCTCCTCCGCCGAGAGCCGTTCCAGCCGGACCTCGTGGCCCAGGCTCTCGTACAGCTCCTGGAGTTCGCGGAGGCGGGGCGGGCCGCCGACGAAGCGGCGGCTCCAACCCTCGCGCGCCAGCTCCTCGTCCTTTTCCGCCGTGCGCGGCGTGGCGAACGGCTCGAAGTCGGGTTGGATCACGCCTCCGCCCACGGCCCGCGGCCGGCGTCTGAGATCACGCCGCGCCTCCGCTCGCGTACTGCGACCATCCGTACCTCAGGCGGCCTGCAGCTTCTCGAGCCGGCGGCGCGCCAGCACGGCAGCTCCTATCGCACCGGTGTATTGCACCAGCTCCCCGGGCGGGACGTTCACCCCCTCCGACAGGTGCTCGCGCATCACCCGCACCATGGTGGGGAAACGCATGATGCCCCCGACGAGCGTGAATTCGGGCTCCATCTGCACCCGCTTCATGAGCCGGACCGACTTCTCGATCAGCGACGCCATGGCTCCGTGCATGATGTCCCCCGGTGCCGCGCCCTGGCTCACGTGGTTGATCACCTCCGACTCGGCGAACACGGCGCAGACCCCGGAGATCGGTACCACCTCCTTCGAGCTCTCCACCAGCTGTCCGATCTCCTCGATTCGGTAGCCGAGGTAACGGGCGGTCTTCTCCAGGAACGCGCCCGTACCGGCGGCGCACTTGTCGTTGAGGCGGAACGACCGGACCTTGCCGGCGTCATCCAGCCGCATCGCCTTCATCGTCTGACCGCCCACGTCCAGGACGGTGCGCGTCTCCGGGAAGATGCTGCGCGTTCCCCAGGCCTGAGCGGTGAGGTCGGTCACCTGCACGTCGCGGAACGAGACGAGGTGGCGGCCGAAGCCGGTGGTGGCGACGTAGCGGACGTCGTCTCCCTGGAGGCCGGCATCCTCCCTTGCCCGGTCGAGCGCCTCCTGCGCCGCCTCCTCGAGCCGGAAGCCGGTGGCCCGCATCGCCCGCCCGGCCACCTCGCCCGCGTCATCCAGGATCACCGCCTTCGTGTAGGTGGAGCCGACGTCGATGCCCGCCGTGCAACTCATGCCTCCCCTCCCTTCTCGGAGACGGTCGAGGCGTGCGGCATCCGTTCGAGAGCAAACAGGGCGGCGCCGAGGGCCCCGATGAAGTGGGACTCCTCGCTCACGTTCAGCGTCGTGCCCAGCATCTCGTTCATCACCGCGACCATGGCCTCGTTCTTCGTCACGCCCCCGGTGAAGGTCACCTCGTCCTCGATCCCCACCCGTCGCAGGAGGCCGAAGGAGCGCGACCCGATGCTACGGTGCACGCCGAGCAGGATGTCCTCGATCCGCTTTCCGCGCGCCAGCCACGAGAGCACCTCGGACTCGGCGAACACGGTGCAGGTGGTGCTGATGCTGACCGGCCGGCTCCCACCGAGCGCCGTGGGCCCGAGCTGCTCGAGCTCCAGCCCGAGAGCCGCCGCCGCCGACTGGAGAAAGCGGCCGGTGCCGGCCGCGCACTTGTCGTTCATGCAGAAGTCGATCACGTCACCGCCCGGCTTGATCCGGATCGCCTTCGTGTCCTGTCCGCCCATGTCCAGCACCGTTTGGGTGTTCGGAAACATCGCGGCGGCACCGCGGGCGTGGCAGACGATCTCCGTGATCTGGGTGTCGCCGAACTCGACCTTGTAACGGCCGTAGCCCGTCCCGACCACGAACCCGATCTCGTAGTCCTGGAGCCCGGCGCCTGCGATCGCGCGGGCGAACGCGCTCTCGGCCGCGCGGACGACGTTGGCGCCGGTGTCGATCAGTGACCGTCCGACGATCTCGCCGGACTCGCTCACCACCACCGCCTTCGTCTGAGTGGAGCCTACATCGACTCCCGATGCGTACGGCATGCTCTCTCTCCTCGTCCTCCTAGGAGCCTCTCGGGGTCACGGCGCGAGCCATCCTACGAGCCCGCACCGATCCCGGCATCCGCCGTCGGCCGACCGGCGTCCGTTCCACTGGCGAGCCGGATCTTCCGCGAATCCAGGCCTTCGAAGAACGCGTCGATCCGGTTCTTGAGTTGCGCCTCCGAGACCACGCGCTTGTCCATCATGTCTGACTCGATGTAAAGGCAAAGGACGTCGCGCTCCTCCAGGACGACCCGCCGGCTGTCGGCGAGTCCGGTGGAAACGGTCCGGCAGCTCTTGATCGGGTGGTAGACGACGCCGTCCGCCCGGTACGCGTCGATCGCCTCGATCAGGGCGCGGTCCTGGAACAGCATGCTGTCGACGGCGCTGCGGACGCCGAGCAACAGCCCCTCCGCCAGGCTCTCGAGCGGCCGCTCGAGGTCGTACTCGAACTCGCGGTCGAAGCCACCCGAGGCGAACCAGAGGTAGGTCGATCCGACGAACGTGCCGCCCCAGTCCGAGAACAGGTGATAGAAGCGGCGAAAGATCGGGTAGCACGGCACACCGACGAAGATCAGCCGGTGCTTCTCGGGCGCCTCGCCGTGCGGGCTGATCCCCCGGGCGAGCTTGTACTCCATCTCCTCGACGAGATCCGCGAAGTACCGGGCCCCCTCGGGAGTGCCGCGCAGGGCGTTCACCACGCCGAGGAAGATCGTCCCCTCCATCATCGAGTCGTAGACGGCCGGCGTCTCCTGGTTGATCTCGAGGAGCCGGCGCCAGCTGCGGCCCATCTCGTTGGTCAGGCCGAGCACCTCGCGCAGCCGGTCGATGTCGAACGACCGGCCCGTCAGCGCCTCCAGGCGCTCGATCAGCTCCCCCAGCTGGAACTCCACGTACTTGCGGTCGGCCTCGAAATCGGCGCCCGAGAGCTTCACGCCGGGGGCAGCGCGTGAGCCGGGCACATCCAGGGTGAAGATCGGGACGTCGTACATGCGCTCCCAGATCTCGGCCCACTTGATGTAGGTGTTGCAGGCGTTCGTGTAGACGGCGATGGCGGGGGGCGGAATTCTCCCCATCGGGTGCTCGCCCCGCCGGAGCTGGAGGGCGTAATCCGCCTTCACGTAGCCGCAGACGTCCGGCGAGAAGCCGTGATCCTCGGCCACGTTGAGGTAGTCGTCCGAGACCTTCCGCACGGCCGTCTGCAGCGAGTTGATCTCGGGAAACACGACCGGCAGGTCGAACGTCCGCAGGAGCTCGACGAGGCTGCCCATGACGAAGACGTAGGCCGCCGGGTCGCCTGCATCCGCGGCGGCCGAGAGGCCGGCGAACCACTCCTTGAACAGCCGCTTGCCGTCCTCCTGCCCACGCCCGATGAGCTCGCTATCCGTCATCTTCCCGCCTCACTTTTCATTCGAACAGGATGTTCTGCTCTCACTTCATTCGAACAGGATATTCTCGACGAAGGTCTCGAGCTGGATCTTCAGGTGGTCGTAGCGAGCCATCTGCTCCTCGAACTCGGTCACGAAGTAGGGGATGCCCTCCTGGTCCAGCGCCTCCGAGTAGGCGACCTGCTCGTCCAGCCCGGGCTCGCACATCTTGGCGGCCGACACGATCGCCGCCTCGGCGCCCGACTCCCGGATGCGCGCGAGCAGCATCTTCTCCTTCGGTTTCCGCAGATCGTGCTGGACGGGGCTGTAGGACGAGGCGTTCAGGTACGCCTCGGCCAGGGCCTGAAGCGGATCCCCATCGGACGGCACGTCCTCCAGGATCCAGCGCAGACCGATGAGCAGGTCGTCGTCCACGACGTAGCAGAACTGCGAGATGGACGTGAGCAGGTCGATCGGCGGCTGCTCGCAGAAGCCGCCCTCGAACACCACCCGCATCCTGTCCTGTGGTTGCGCGTCCCGCTCCTCGATCCGGGGCAGGAGCGAACGGAGCAAGTCGTTGTGCTCCTCGCGCGGGATCAGGCCCGCGAGCGCGACCAGCACGTAGGCCTCGTCGACCGCCAGCAGCCACGGGCTCTCGCGCTTGATCCGATAGAGCTCGCGCAGGAGCCGGCGGTTCTCGTTGAACACCTCGATCGACCGTCGGAGATCGTCGTCGCTCACCCGCCGGCCCGTGACCTGCTCGATGTCCCGCAGCACCCGGGCGTACTCCTCCCGGAGATAAGCTGGCGCGAAGGCGGAGTTGGCGTTCTGGGGGAAGTAGAGGATCTGGGCCGGGTGCGGCAGGTTACGGGCCCAGATGCCGGCCAGGTTACGGGCGGCATCACAGATCGGATGGGTGACGAACATGTCGACCTCTACCCGTCCGGTGAGCGCCAGCTCGAGGCAGCTCTTGATGATCGAACAGAGGTAGGATCCGAAGTGGGAGTCCGCCTCGCGGCGCTCGACCGGCGACCCGCGCAGCTTGACCGGCAGCATCCCGGCGGCGTGGGCCAGCTCCTCGGGGAAGTAGACCTGGAAGTGACCCAGCACCGTGCCGCCTGCCTCCCGCCAGCGGCGCACGGTGCCGAACTCGAGGTCCTCCACGACGTCCCGGCAACGGTCGATCGTCTGGGCGACGGTCAGACTCTCCTCCAGCTCCAGCAGCCGGGGGGCCGGCGCGGCCTCCACGGTCCTCTCTGCCTTCCCGGCCTTCCCGGCCTTCCCTGCTTTACCGGCCTTCCCGGCCTTCCCGGCCCTCCCGGCAGGATCCGTTCTGTTCACGCGTCCCTCCATACCGGCTCGCGCTTCTCGAGGAAGGCGGCGAGCCCCTCGTGCGCGTCCTCGAGCTCCATCAGATCGCGCAGGTAGAGGTGCTCGGCCCGCTCGAAGGCCTCCCACAGCGGCTCCGCCATCCCCTCGACCACCGTCCGCTTGGCGAGCTGCAGCACCGGTCGGCTCAGGCCCGCCAGCTTCCCGCCGAGATCGGCCACGGCGTCGTCGAATGCGTCGGACGGCACCACGCGACTCACGAGGCCGAGCTCGCGGGCCTCGTCGGCGCCGAGTACCCGGCCGGTGAGCACCAGGTCGAGTGCTGGCTGGCGGCCGATCAGGCGCGGGAGGAGCACCGCTGCCACGGGCGGGAACACCCCGAGTCGGATCTCCGGCTGGCCGAGCTTCGCCTTCTCCGACGCGACCACGAGATCGCAGGCGAGCACGAGCTCGCAGCCGCCGCCGAGCGCTGCGCCGTTCACCGCGGCGATCACCGGAAGCTCCAAACGGAGAAGCTTCCGGATCACCTCGTGGAACGCCTCGATCATGAACTCGACGCGTTCGGCCGTATGGTCGGCGACGTCCACGCCTGCACAGAACGCTTTCCCCGCTCCGGTGAGCACCAGGACCTTGAGCGTCTCGTCGGCGGCCACCTGCGTCAGTACTCCGTCCAGCTCTCGCAGCAGCGGGATGTGGAGCACGTTGAGGGGCGGTCGGTCGAGGACGAGCCGGGCGACGCCGTCGGCCGGGCGCTCGAGCCGGAGATGATCGAAGCTCATGCGCCGCCTCCCACTGGCGCCTTCTCCCCCTCGGCCCCGGTGCGGGCATCCTGCTCGCCCGCGCCCTCGCGCGCGCCCGAGCCGTTCAGCCTCGCGCCGCAGGAACCGCAGTAGGAGAACTGCGCCGGGATACCGCCCGCGCCGCACTCGGGGCAGTCGCCGGCCGGCGGACCCCATACGAACTCGCTCGAGCCGCCCGCCGCGGCGAGCTCACGGAACTGCTGGTAGCGGGGCTTCCGCTTCTCGACGAAGGCGCGCATCCCCTCCCACGGCTCGTAGCTCGCGTAGTGGAGGGAGAGCCAGTCGGCCGCGTGCCCGATCGTCTGGCTCCACGCCAGCTCCTTCCAGAAGTTGACCTGCTGCTTGGTGTAGCGGGTGCACTCGGGGAACTGCTGCAGGAGCTGAGCGATCAGGTCGTCTACGGCCTCGTCGAGGCGGGAGAGGTCGATCGCGTATCCGTCCTCCTCGGCCAGCGCCAGCTTCATCTCGCTCTCCGAGGCGCCCTCGAGGAACGCCCCGTCCTTCGTCACCGAGGGGACGACCCGGTTCACCAGACCCCACTCGAGACACTGACGGGCGGGGATCCGGCCGTTGAACAGCAGCATCTCGCGGGCCCGTCGATCGCCGATGAGGATCGGGAGCCACTGGGTCGCGCCTCCCGCCGCCACGCTGCCCACCCGCGTCCCGACCTGGCCGATCCAGGCGTGCTCGGCCATCACCGCCAGGTCGCAGGCCATCTGGGACTCGTTGCCCCCGCCCACGGCCATGCCGTTGAGGCGGGCGATCACGGGCTTCCCGGTGCTCACGATGCTCTCGATGTAGGCGCGGAAGAGGCGCATGTACTTCCAGTAGTCGCGCGGCTTCTCCGTGTAGAGGCGCTCGTACTCCTTCACGTCGCCGCCCGTACAGAAGGCGTGATGGCCGGCGCCGGTGTAGACGATCACCCCGACGGCGTCGTCGAACGCCGCATCGCGGAAGGCCGTGGCGAGCTCCTCCAGCGCCGGCGTCGAGTAGGCGTTGTAGTTGTGGGGCCGATTGATCGTGATCCGCGCGACCCAGTCTCCCTTCTCGTACAGGACGTCCTTGAACCCGAAACTCTCGGCCGGCTTGGACTCGAAGTGTCTCATCGTTCTCCTCTGATCTCTCTCGCGACGGGTCTGACCTCTCCCGCGACGGGTCTCACGCCGCGCCCCTTGCCCGGACACGGGCGCCCGGGGCCGCGGCCAGCGTGTCGGCGACGTACTCGTCGGCCAGAGGCATCAACAAGTCGTGGTAGGCCTGGAACAGGGCGGCCGCGCAGTCGCCGCCCCACTCGGGCGGCTGCAGCGACCGCGGCAGGTACGGGTCGCTGAGGGGGAACTCCCGGTACTCGTGCACGAGGGCGAAGCGGCGGACGAACGCCTCCTCGGCCGACAGCCGCCCCTTCCCGATCGCTGCCTTGCACACCTGGAACTCCGGCACGTAGCGGTCGATGAACGCCTCGTAGCGGCGGTTGATCGCCGCAAGGTCCCAGCATTGGTCGACCAGCTGGCCGGCCTCGGAGAACCCCAGGTGCTCGGCCCGGAAGATCTCCAGGTTCTCCCGGATCTCCAGCGCGTCGGCGATCTCCTCCACCTGCGAGCGAATGTCGTGCGGGGTGATCCACAGGCCGTTGCCGAGCGAGCCGCACCCCAGCCACGAGAGTCGGACGCGCAGTCTGTCGCGCAGCTGCCGAAGGTCTTCCGGAATCGAATACGTGATCAGCGTCCAGACCCGATCCCATGGCGCATCCCGCGGCGGGTGGTAGATCCGGGCTTCCCCCTCCTCCAGGAGCTTTCTGCCCCTTCCGGCCAGACGGTAGAAGCTGTTTCGGCCCCGACGCTCCGCCTGCAGCCAGCCCTTCGCGGTCATGCGCGAGAGCGCCGTTCGCATCGCCCCCTCCGAGAGCCCGAGCGGGGCGAGGAGCGAGATCAGGCTGCCGACCCACACCGGCTCGGGCCGGTGCAGGAGGAAGTCACCGAAGAGGGTGAAGAGGAGGTCTTTCGGCCGCTGGGCTGCCAATCGGGATCCGCCTTGGTTGCCGTGCCATCCCGACATCTATCAGTTTTTCTACGTCCGTAATGATAGTGTAATATGTCTTCTGAGGCAACTCCCTCCGGCAGGAGCGCTGTCGGCCCGGAGCCGCCGCCGCCTATGTTGGGCGCGCGACGGGCGGCCGGAGCTTGCTCCCCCGCCCCACGACCGGGAAGACAGGACCAGCGAGGCTGCCGATGACCGAACCGCTCTACCTCTCGCGGGTGCGGATCCAGAAGCTGGAGGGAGCTCACCGGCTGGCGTGGATCGAGCCGTTCCAGGACCCGCTCGAGTTCGGCGTACACGGACCGATCGCGGAGTTCTACGGACGCGCGACCGCCGAGCCGATCCCGACGACCCTGGACCACGTGGTAGCGGCGACGGGCGGGTGACTGACCGGCACCCTGGGCGGAGCCCTGGAAGCCAGAGGGATTGCCAGCCATCCCGACCGGTTGAGCTCGACCGTAACCGGGGCGATCGGCTCGGTCGGCGGCACGCTGAAGATCACCCGTATCCGGGTGCGCTACGAGGTGGTGATCCCGGCCGGCACGCGAGAGGCGGCCGAGCGGGCGCTCGCCCACCACGTGGCCAACTGTCCCGTGGCCCAGACGCTCTTGCCCTGCGTCCGGATCGACTGGGAAGCCGACATACGGGAGGAGGAGACCGACGATGAATCATGACTCGAAGGTTCGCCTGCAGGCGTGGGAGGACGTTGGGAAGGAGCAGGTGACGGAGGAGCTGTCGCGCCGCCTGATCTGGGGCGAGCGGATGATGATCGCGCAGGTCATGCTGGCGGAGGGTTGCATCGTCCCGAAGCACTCCCACGACAACGAGCAGATCACGTACATCCTGCGGGGGGCGCTGAGGTTCTGGATCGGGGAGGACGGCGAAGAGGAGCTGGTCGTCCGCGCCGGCGAGGTCCTCTACATCCCGTCGAACGTGCCCCACAAGGCGGAAGCGCTGGAAGAGACCCTCGACGTGGACGTGTTCAGCCCGCCGCGGCAGGATTGGCTGGACGGCACCGACACCTACTTCCATCAGAGGTAGGCCTTGGACCTCGGACTCGAGGGACGGACGGCGATCGTCGGGGGCTCGAGCCGCGGCATCGGGCGGGCGATCGCCCGCGAGCTGGCCGCGGAAGGGGCCAACGTCGTGCTCAGCGCCCGCGACGAGGCGGGGCTGGAGGCCGCGCGCGAGGATTTGCACAGGGCGACGGGAGCCCGCATCGAGGCGGTGGCGGCCGACACGTCGGAGGCAGCGGGCGTCGACCGGGTCATCCGGGCCGCCCTGGCGTCGTTCGAGCAGGTCGACATCCTGGTCACGAACACGGGCGGTCCCCCGACCGGACGGTTCGAGGAGCTCTCCGACGAGGACTGGCGGCAGGCCTCCCGCCAGCTGCTCGAGAGCGTCCTGCACTTCGCTCGGGGGGTGCTGCCCGGGATGAAGCGTCGCGGCTGGGGCCGGATCATCAACGTCACCTCGGTCGCGGTGAAACAGCCGATCGATGGCTTGATGCTGTCCAACAGCCTTCGGGCCGGGCTCACGGGCTTCGCACGCACCCTGGCCAACGAAGTGGCGCCACACGGCGTGACGGTGAACAACGTGCTGCCCGGGTACACGCGCACCGATCGGTTGATCGAGTTGGCCGGCCGGCTGGCCGAAACGGGTCGGGCCGAGAATCCCGAAGCAGCCTTTGCGGCCTGGGCGGCGGAGATTCCGGCCGGCCGCCTCGGTGACCCAGCCGAGCTCGGCGCTCTGGTCGCGTTCCTCGCCTCGGAGCGCGCCGGCTACATCACGGGAACGTCGATCGCCGTGGACGGAGGCTGGACGCGTAGCCTGCTGTAGCCCGAGGTCGGCGGACGGGGCGCCGCGGGCCGGGCCGCCATCACGCTCAGCGGCCAGGCCGCCGCCACGCTCAGCAGCCAGGCGATGACGGGTGCCCTCACAACGGGCGCAGGCGCTCGCGGGCCGTCTCCTCCGCCGCCGCCCGGTCCACCTTCCCGGCCGCCGTAACCGTGAAGGCGCCCAGAAAGGCGACGAGCCGCGGTCGCTTGTGCGGCGCCAGGATGCGGTCGAGCTCACGCCGCAGGTCCCCGGCGGCCACCTCCTGCGGGCCCTCCACGACCAGGGCTGCGGCGACGATCCGGCCCCACTTCGGGTCGTCCACGCCGAATACGACGGCCTCCCGGATCCCGGGCAGCGAGGTGAGGGCCGCTTCGACCTCGACCGGGTCCACGTTCTCGCCGCCCGTGATGATCACGCGGTCCAGCCGTCCCCGGACATGCAGCCGCCCGGCCTCGTCCAGCTCGCCCTCGTCGCCCGTCGACAACCAGCCGTCGGCATCCAATCCGGGTCGGACCTCTCCGGCATCGAGATAGCCGCTGTACAGCATCGGTCCGCGAAGCTGGATCTCTCCCTCCATGATGCGAAGCTCGACGCCTTCGAGCGGCGAACCCGCCCCCAGATCTCCCCGGTTCACGCTGCCCCTGCGCTGGGTGGTGACCTGCGAGCAGGCCTCGGTGAGACCGTAGGTCGTCAGCACCGGGAGGTCGAGCTCGGCCGCCCGCGCGAGCAGCGTCGCGCGGGCCGGGGCCCCGCCGAGAAGGATGGCGCGAAGCGCAGGCGAAGGGGTCCACTCCGCCTGGACAGCCAGCATCGCTTCGAGCATGGCGGGTACGAGCGACACCAGCGTGACCCGGTGCTCATCGATCGTCCGGACCGAGGCCGACGGATCGAAAGGGCCGGGAGGCGCGAGGACGACACACCGCCTGGCGATCAGCGAGCGCACCAGCACGGAGAGCCCGCCGACGTGGGCGAGCGGAAGCGCCAGCAACCACCGGTCGTCCTCTATCCACCCCAGGTTGGCGGCGCTCGCCCGGGCCGAGGCCAGGAAGGCCCGCCGGGAGAGAAGCGCCGCCTTGGGCCGCCCGCGGCTGCCCGACGTCGGAACGACCGCCAGGATCGACTCCGGATCGATCGCCGAGCCGGAGAGTCCGTCGGGGTGGTGACCGCCCGGCGGCTGCCCCTCGCTCACGCTGGCGCGCGCTTCGTGGACTGTTCCGGCCTCGGGCTCGGACCCCGCATCCAGCGTAAGGACCGGACGCAGAAGCCCGAGCAGCTCCGCTCGCTCGGGCTCCGTGAGCCGGTCGTGCACGAGCCCGACCGGCACCCCCAGCTCGAACAAGGCGAGCAGGGTGCAGACGGTCTCCGGTGTTCGCCGGCAGACCACCGCTACCGGTTCGCTGCGGAGCGCGACCGGTTCCCGGGCCGGCCCCACGACCGGTTCCCGGGCCGGCCCCGCGGCCGGTTCCCCCGCCGTCGACGCGGGCGCTGCGCCGGCCGTCGTGGCGCCCACGGCGGCGAGCTCGGATCGGAGTCCCTCGGCTGCCGCGAGCACCCGCACCGCCAGCTCGCGGTAGGAGAGGACACGCCCTCCGGCGATCAGCGCGGGTCGATCGGGTACCTCTCGCGCGGCCGCCAGCACGCTGAGCTCGGAGCCGGCCGGGCCGCCCCGGCCGGTGCTCGCGCCGCCGATCGCTGCCCCGGTCGGGCCGGGTGCTCCGGTCACGGGCCGACGGCCGTCCACCTGCCGGCACTCTCGTGGCCCGCGATACGCGGTAGCCCGAGCCCGGGACGGCCGTGCGGCACCAGCTCCGCCCGGTCCACGGCCGGGAGGTCGACGGCGGGCCAGATGGAGAGGCCGGGGTGCGCGTCCACGCCGGCCGCGGGACCCGGGCCGAGCGCCAGAGCCAGCTCGGTGGCGGCGGCGAGGGCGACCGGCCCGTCGAGGAGGTGGGATACCACCGGTTGGACACCGGACGACCGGGCGGATTCTGCCAGCCGAAGGCAGCGCATCAGCCCCCCATGGTAGGCGGGCTTCAGCACGAGGTACCGGTAGCCGCCGGCGCCGAGGGTGCGCGCCAGCGCCGAGTCGTCGCCGGCGGAGAGGGACTCGTCCAGCGCGAGGGGGACGGGGGAGGGCGGCAGCCCTGCCAGGATCTCGGGCGGCACCGGCTCCTCGACGAACTCCAGCCGGAGATCCGCGGCCCCCGCCAGCCACGCTTCCACGGTCAGGCTCGGCAGGCTTCGGTTCGCGTCGGCGCGCAGCCCGACCTCCTCGCCGAGCTCCGCCCGCAACCCCGCCAGCCGGGCCAGCTCCTCGGACGGCGCGCGGCCCACCTTGAGCTTCAGCGTGCGGTACCCCTGCTCGACCTTTCGGCTCGCGGCCTCGGCCTCGGTGCCGAGAAGGGCGGCGATCGGAACGCGCCACGCCGCCTCCGGCGACCGGTGACAGATCAGGGCGTGGACCGGCAGGCCGGAGGCCTGACCGAGCAGGTCGAGCAGGGCGGTCTCGGCCGCGAAACGGGCGGCGGGCGTCCGCAGTCCGGCCTCCGCGAGGACCCCGGCGAGGCGATCCGCGAGATCGGGGCCGACCTCGAGCTCGGGCAGCGACCGCCAGGCCACCCGCAGCAGCTGCGTGCGCACGTCCTCGAGAGCATCGCGGGAGAATCCCGGCAGCGGGGACGCCTCGCCCTGCCCGATCCGTCCGTCCCGGTCCTCGAGCTCCAGTAGCAGCCCTTTCCGCTCCGGCCACGCGGCGGCATGGGATGCCTCGGCCGGAAGGGCTCCGGCCACCTCGAACAGGCGTGCCGCTGCCGGCCGGATCGCCGCCGTCATCCGCCGAGCACGAGACCGACGGCCAGAAGGAGCGCGAACAGGAGCTCGAGGCGGGCCGTCGCGAACAGCAGCGGGTTCATGGCCCGGCCCGAGATGGCGAACGCCCGGCGGGCGAGGATCGCTGCCAGCGGCAGGCAGAGGAGGGGGAGGAGCGCCCAGCCCCCCGCGAGGCCGCGGCCGACCAGCAGGACCGGTACGAGAAAGGCGGCGCCGAGGAGCGACACGTACTCGATGAGCGCGAAGCGCCTCCCGAAGCGCACCGCCAGCGTGCGCTTCCCGGCCCGCGTGTCGCCCTCGAGGTCCCGCAGGTTGTTGACCACGAGAATGGCGGTGGCCAGCGAGCCCATCGCGAGCGCGCTCCACCAGGCCAGCGACGGCACCCGGAGAGCCTGGACGTATACCGTCCCGCACACCGCCACGAACCCGAAGAAGACGAGCACGAACAGGTCGCCGAGACCGTGGTAGCCGAGCGGAAACGGGCCGGCCGTATAGGCTACCGCCGCGACGATCGAGGCGATGCCGATGGCGATCACGATCGGCCCCGCGGCCTCGACCAGATAAACGCCGGCCAGGGTCGCGACGCCGAACGCCATGACCATCCCGGCCCGCACGCCTGCCGGCGAGATGAGGCCGAGCTGCACGACGCGCGGCGGGCCGATCCGATCCTGGTCGTCCGCCCCCTTCTCGTAGTCGAACAGGTCGTTGGCGAAGTTCGTCCCCACCTGGATGGCGAGGGCGCCGACGAGAGCCGCGAGCGCGGGACCGGCCCGGAAGCCGGCGATCGAGACCGCGCACGCGGTGCCCACGGCCACCGGCGCGACCGCGGCGGGAAGCGTGGGTAGGCGGGCGGCGAGGATCCAGGCGCGGAAGGAGCCGGCGGCGACGTCGCTCAACGGACGTCGGTCAAGGAAAACGGGGATACTTCCGGAAATCCGGCGGGCGCTTCTCCAGGAACGCGTTCCGGCCCTCCTGCCCTTCCTCCGTCAGATAGAAGAGGAGCGTGGCGTTGCCCGCCAGCTCCTGGAGGCCGGCCTGTCCATCGCAATCCGCGTTCATGGCCGCCTTCAGGCAACGAATCGCCATCGGGCTGTTCCGCAGGATCTCGAGGCACCACCGGACGGTCTCCTCCTCCAACGACTCGTACGGCACCACCGCGTTCACCAGCCCCATCTCCAGGGCCTGAGCGGCCGAGTACTGCCGGCAGAGGAACCAGATCTCGCGTGCTTTCTTCTGGCCGACGATGCGGGCCAGATAGGCCGAGCCGTACCCGCCGTCGAAGCTGCCCACCTTCGGCCCCGTCTGTCCGAAGATGGCGTTGTCCGCCGCGATCGTCAGATCGCACATCAGGTGAAGGACGTGGCCACCGCCCACCGCGTACCCCGCGACCATCGCGATCACGGGCTTGGGCAGGGTACGAATCTGCCGCTGGAGATCCAGCACGTTGAGCCTCGGGATGCCATCCGACCCCACGTAACCGCCCGCCCCCCGCACCCGCTGGTCGCCACCCGAGCAGAACGCCTTCTCGCCCTGACCGCAGAGGATGACCACCCCGACGTCCGGGTCATCCCGGGCGTCGTCGAAGGCGCGGCTCATCTCCTGCACGGTCAGCGGTCGAAACGCGTTGCGAACCTCGGGCCGGTTGATGGTGATCTTCGCGATGCCTTCGCCGCTCTTATGGTAGAGGATGTCCTCGAAGCCCGGTCCATCCTGAAGCTCCCACTCGATCATGTCGCTCCTCCGAGACGTCCGCGTTCCACCCCCCGGAATAGGCCGCCGGTGGCGCCGGCAGGCAAGAAACCGGGCGCGCCCACGCGCCGGACGGGCGGGTCACCGCCCGAGGCTCGCCTCGACATCCCGACGGACGCGGGCATTCTGCCGGGTGGCTCCTCCGGGAGCGACCCTGGCCTCCAGTACGGTGCAGCCGGCGGTGGCCAGCGCCGCCTGCAGGGAGGTGCGAAACCCCGAGACGGTCGTCTCGGAAGCGAAGCGGTGCCCGTACACGGCGGCGGCGTGCTCCACCGACGCATCCGGCGGGGTGAGGAAGTGCGGCATCGCATCCGCGAACTCGGCCCGGCCGGCGATCGGAAGTTCCTCGAACAGCCGACCTCCCTGATTGTTGATGACGACCACCACGAACGGCAGCTCGAGGCCGCGCGCCGCCAGCAGACCGTTCAGATCGTGAAAGAAGCTCACATCTCCGATCAGCAGCGCGGTCGGCCGACCCGACGTCGCCGCCGCACCAGCCGCGCCGGAGATCAGGCCATCGATGCCGCTCAGCCCCCGCTGTGAGAGCACGCGGGCGGGACCGCCACCCGGCGGACACCAGGCATCCACCTGCCGGACCGGAAGACTGTTCCCGAGCGCCAGGAGCGCTTCGCGCCCCAGCGCGACCGGCACCTCGCGGGCCACGGCGCCTTCGGTGAGCTCGTCGGCGGCCGCGGCCAGGACCCGCTCGATCGCCTCCTCGGCGGCCCGGTCGGCCCGGGCCACCTCGTCGAGCCAGCGCTCCCGGGCCGAGTCGCTTCCGGTCCCGGCCGATCGGCGAGCGCCCGCGGAGCTCCCGCCGGGGGCGGGCCCGGCGGCGAGCCTCTCCACGACCGCAACGGCAAGGGCGGCCGGATCCGCACGCACCAGGAGGTCGGCGGCACTCTGGGGGTCCGGCCAACCGTACGAAGCAACGACGATAGGGCCGGAGTCCTCGCGCTCGGCGATCTCATCCAGAAGCCGAAGCAGTCCGCCGGACGCGGGGGCGCCCCCGAACCGCAGCACGAGGTCGGGCCGGAGACGGGCTCGGCCCGCGCTCCCCTGGTAGACCGGATCGAAGTAGGCAAACGACGGGGCCGTCCCCCCCCGATCCGCCCCGAACCGCAGCTGGCTCGTCGCTTCCGCCACCAGCGGGACGCGGGCCGCGGAAGCCAGCCGGCGGAGGGCGGATGAGGCGGCGGAGGCGGTGGGGATCGGGGCAGGACCCGCGATGATCAACGGCCGGGATGCGCCGGCGAGCCGCTCCGCTATCTCGCGCACCGCCTCCGGGTCCGGTGCAGGAACGGGCTCGGCCACTCGAGCCACCGGAGCCACACCCGGCCGCTCGACAAGCCTTTCCAGCTCGTCCCGCCGCGCGTCCGCGTTCGTTCGGGCCGGCTCCAGCGGCTTCCTCGCCGGCGCGTTCAGGTGGACCGGACCGGGCAGCGGACACCGGGTCAGGGAGACCGCCTGCGCGGCGGTCCGGCGCAGGGCGCGCAGAGCGGGGCCAGCGGTCTCGGCGGGTCCGAGATGGAAGAAACCGCGCACGTGCGCCCCGAACAGCTTCAGCTGGTCCGCGGTCTGGTTGGCTCCGCAGCCGTGGAGCTCGGTGGGCCGGTCGGCCGTCAGCACGAGCAGCGGAGTGTGGCTGGCTGAGGCCTCCATGACGGCGGGCAGGTAGTGGGCGCCCGCCGAGCCCGAGGTGCTGAGCAGAAGGCTCGGCTCGCCGCTCGCCTTCGCCTGGCCGAGCGCGTAGAAGCCGGCGGAGCGCTCGTCGAGGATATCCGTGATCCGTAGCGCCGGCTGCCGGTGGGCCGCGAGCACGAACGGGGTGGAGCGCGACCCGGGGCTGATCACCACCTCCCGCACGCCCGCCGCGGCGAGCGCGTCCAGGAGGAGGCGCGCCCACGTCCACTGGATCGTCGCCCGGACCTCCGAATCTTCCGACACGGACCGGGATCCGCCCTCGCTCACGCCTGCACCGTACCCTCGCGGCAGCTGGCCGCCAGCGCCGCGCGCACGGCCTGCAGCTTCGCCTCCGTCTCCGCCCACTCCGCCGCCGGGTCCGATCCGCGCACGATGCCGGCCCCCGCGTACAGGCGGGCCGTCCGGGAGCGGAGCAGGGCACAGCGGAGCGCGACCACGAACTCGCCGTCTCCGGCCGCATCGAGCCACCCGAACGGGGCCGCGTACCAGCCGCGACCCTCCGGCTCGTGCTCGTCGATCCACTCCAGCGCCAGCTCGCGCGGGACACCCCCCACCGCCGGGGTCGGGTGGAGGGCGGCGACCAGATCCAGGAGCTCGGTGCCGGCACGCGCCACGGCCCGGATCGGCGTCTTCAGGTGGGCGATGTTCGACAGCTCCAGCGGTCGCGATGCCTCCGATCGCACGGCATCGCAGAGCCGCTCGAGCCGGGATCCGACGTCGGCCCGCACGAGCTCGTGCTCGCGCCGGTCCTTCGGACTCCCGCGCAGGCTGTCGCCGGCACCGGGGGGCGCCGAGCCCGCCAGGGCCTCGGTGAACACGTCGTCTCCGGCCTTGCGGACCAGCCGCTCCGGCGTGGCGCCGAGGAAGGCCGCGCCGCCGACGTCCAGGCAGAACCCGGTGCACTCTCCGAAGCGGGCGATCAGCGCCCGCAACACCTCGGCCGGATCCGGCGGGTGCTCGAAGCGCGCCTCGGCTGACCGAGCCGCCACCACCTTGACCAGAGGGCCCTGCTCGACCTCCCGCAGGATCGCCTCGATTCGCCGCCGCCACTCCCGGAGCGCTCCGGCCGACGCGCCCGCCGAGCCTGCCACGGAGAACCGGCGACCGTTCGCGCCGGCGGGCGACGACACCGGCGCCTCGTAGGGAGGCTCACACCCCTCGGACGGGGCGCTGATCGGCGCCGGCAGGCGCTCGAGCATGTCGGTGATCGCCGCCAGCTCGTCCAGCGTTCCCTCCTGCGCGTCGGCACCGGGGGGACCCTGGATCGCCAGCGACAGCCAGGCATCGGCGCCCGAACAGCCGTACGTGCAGCGGGGGAGGATCAGCAGGCCCGGCCCGAACCGGCGCCAGGCGCCCTGGGGCGGGGGACATGAGCCGAACGCGAAGCCTCCGACGAGCCGGACCGGATGGGCCGGCGCAGACCGGTGCCGCACCAGCGAGATCGAAGCCAGCAGCGCGCGTGCGTCTCGTCGGAGCGCCTGCGAGTGGGCGGGGCCGGAGAGCACCGCCGTCGCTCCCGAGCCGACGAGGTGGGCACCACGTGGAGGCATCCAGGCCACCGTCCACGGCCGCGGCTCCACCCCCTCGCTGCCACGAGGCGTACGTAGCCTCGAGCCGCCGGAGTCCGTTCGCAGCGCGGCCAGGACGTCCACGGCCCGGCGCGGAGGCGCCGGCACCCGCACCACCGTGAGCCCAGCAGCGGCTCGAGACAGCGCGGCCGCCGCGAACTTCTGCCGGCTCAGCTTCCCCCCGCCTCCGCACCTACCGGAGCGGTGACCGCTGCCTTCACCATGCCGAGGAACTCACCCAGGCTGTCACGATCGATCCAGCGCGCGACGACCACCAGGTTGTCCTCGGGGTCGATCCAGATCGCGTTCGTGCCGGCGCCGAGCGCCGCGAAGCTCGACTCGGGCAGGTCCGGCCACATGAGGTGGTCGGTGTTGAGCCACCACATGTAGCCGTAGGTGGGCTCGACGGCCGACGGGGTCGTGGCCAGCTGGACCCACTGGTCCGACAGGAGCTGCCGCTCCCGCCAACGCCCACGTCGCAGGATGAGGTAGCCGAATCGGGCCTGGTCCCGGGTGGAGATCCACATCCCCCCGCCCCAGTGCCCTCCACCACTCACCGACTGCACCCGACGCCCGCCGACCGTGACCCAGGAGCTGTCATAGCCGTGCCACTGCCAGGTGTCGGAGGCGCCGATCGGGTCCATCACGAGCTCGCGCAGCACCTCGGGCAGCCCGCGCCCGAGCAGCCGGAGCAAGCAGTAGGCCGCCAGGTTCACGCGCACATCGTTGTACTCCCAGAAGCTCCCGGGCTCGTGGAGCGAGCGGTCCGTCCCGCGGCGCCGGTCAGCGACGTCCGGCTTGCCCCAGAGCGTGCCTTCCCACTCGCTGGTCTGGGTGAGCAGCTGATGCCAGCTGACCGGCGCGTTGTGGGGATCCGCGAACAGTTCCCCCCCCTGCCCCGCCTCCAGGTACTCGGCCACGGGGTCGTGGAGATTCCGGATCCTCCCATCGTCCCAGGCGAGGCCGGCGGTGGTGGACAGGTAGCTCTTGGTGATGCTGAAGGTCATGTCGACGCGTTCGGTGTCGCCCCACTCAGCGACGATGTAGCCGTCGCGCAGAATCAGTCCGTTCGGACCCCCACGATCCTTGAGCGGACCGACGATCTCGCCGTGGGGCCCGGTCGCCAGCCCCCGCTCCTCGAGGTACGCCCTCAGATCGCGGCCGAACGGGCTCTCGTGCTCGACCGCGAACGCCACCGCCACCGCCAGGGCATCCGGGTCCATGCCGGCCTCGGAGGGAAGCCGTCGCTCCCAGTCGTTCCCCGGACCCGGATAGTAGGCCTTCCGGTCGAAGTCCGGGTCCACCGCGGCCCTGTGCTCGCCTTCCTGCTGCGCGGCCAGCAGGGGCCGGGCGCCGGTGGCGACCGACGCACCGAAGACGGACGCCGCCAGCATCGACGCGGTGAACAGGGAGGCCTCGGCGCGGCGATGACTGCCGGCTCGTCGCTTGCAACCTGGCATCACATCGGTAACCTCCTCCTTCGTACTTCCGACCAATCTACGCCCCGCCCGGGTCGCACGCCCCCGTTACTGCGGCTAGGTTGGTGTGACGTGCGAAGCCACATCAGCTACGCGTTCCTCCGGTCGATCAAGCTCGCCAGCCGCATGTTCTTCGGCTACGAGGTGCGGTGGGTCGGCGACGTGCCCCCCGACCCGTGGGCCGACGTCCGCGTCATCACGATGCTCAATCATACGAGCCTCTACGAACCGCTCTTCGCGGGCGGCGCGCCCGACCGGCTGCTGAAGAGGATCGCGTCGTACGGGGTCGTGCCGGTGGCCGACAAGACGACCCGTCGGCCTCTCGTCGGCCGGTTCTTCCGACTGGTGGCCGAGGATGTGGTCCCGATCACGCGCGAGCGCGACGAGACGTGGGAGCGCTTCCTGGCCGAGGCCAGCAAGCCGGACGCCATCGTGGTCATCCTGCCGGAGGGCAGGATGAAGCGGAGGACCGGGCTCGATCTGGCCGGGCAGCCGATGACCATCCGCGGCGGCGTAGCGGATATCATCCGCCGGGTACCGGACGGCCGCATGCTTCTGTGCTACAGCCGCGGCCTCCACCACATCCAGGCGCCCGGCGAACGGCTGCCCCGTCTCTTCCGCACCGTGAAGGCACGGCTGGAGACCGTCGACCTCCCCGCCTACCGCGAGAACCTGCTCCAAGCCTCGGGCGAGGGCGGCTTCAAGGCGGCCGTGATCGAAGACCTCACCCGACGGCGGGATCTCTACTGCAACTGACGCCCGGCCGCGCGGGGCGCGGGCGCGCGGGCGAGCTCGGCCTTCCGCCCGACGCGGACGCGATCGAGATCCGGGTTTCTTGCGGCCGCCCCAGAGGAAAAATACACTTGTGACAATGAACGATACAGTTGTATCATCCGCAACCGGAGAGCACGACGCCCCGCGCAGCGCGTTCGAGCTCCAGGGAGTGTGCCAGGAGAAGAACGGCCAGTCGATCCTCCACGGCATCGACCTGGCGATCCCGAGGAGCCGGATCACCGTGTTGCTGGGACCGTCCGGCTCCGGGAAGACGTCGCTGCTCCGCCTGCTCAACCGGCTCGACGACCCGAACGCCGGCACCATCCTGTTCGAGGGACGGCAACTCGGTGGCTACCCGGTGACCGGACTGCGCCGTCGCGTGGCGTTCGTGTTTCAGACGCCGATCATGTTCCCGGGGACGGTGCGGGCCAATCTCGAGACGGCCTGCAGAGTGGCGGAGATGGACGAGGCCGAGTTCGCCCGCCGCGTGGACATCGTGGCCGCCCTGGCGGAGCTGGACCGGGCGTGGCTCGACCGGGATGGGCGGGAACTCTCGCTCGGTCAGCAGCAGCGAGCCAACCTCGCCCGGGCGCTCGTGGCCGGTCCGGAAGTCCTCCTGCTGGACGAGCCGACCGCATCGCTGGACGCGGAGACCGCTCGGCGGCTCCTGGCGACGATCCGGCGCCTGGTCCGCGGCGAGGGACTCACCGTCGTGCTCGCCACACACCGGATGGACGAGGCGCGACGGATCGGCGACGGCGCGTTTGCTCTGCGCGCGGGCCGCGCCGCCTGATGGGCGTTCTCGACGCCCCGATCCTAGACCTGTCGTGGCTGGAGCTGCTCGCCGCGGCCGGCCTGGTGGCGATCGCGTTCGCCGTTGCGGCTCAGGCGCGCACCGGACTGGCGGGGGGCGTCGCGCTCGGCGCGGTCCGCGCCGTCGTTCAGCTCACCGTGGTCGGATACGTGCTCGTCTACATATTCCGCCTCGACCGTTGGTATCTCGTCCTGGCGGCCCTGGTGCTCATGACAGCCGTCGCAGCCAACGAGACCGTGCGGAGGCAGGAGAGGGAAGCGGCCGGGTTGCGGGCGATCGCGCTCGCGGCGCTGCTGGCCGGCTCCGGGCTCACGCTGGTGTATGTCGCCACCCTCGCCGTGCAGCCCACTCCCTGGTACAACCCGCGATACCTCATCCCGCTGTTCGGCATGATCGTGGGGAATGCGATGAACGCGGCGACGCTGGCCGCCGACCGGCTCGCCGCCGAGATCGATGCGCGGCGGGCCGAGATCGAGGCGTACCTCGCCCTCGGAGCGAACTCGGCTCAGGCGGCCCGCGAGCCGACCCGACAGGCCCTGCGGGCCGCTCTCATCCCGACGGTGAACAGCCTGATGGTGGTGGGAATCGTATCCCTTCCCGGGATGATGACGGGGCAGATCCTCTCGGGCACCTCCCCGCTGACGGCCGTGCGGTACCAGATCCTGGTCATGTTCATGCTGGCCGGCGCCGTGGCCATCTCGGCCTGGGTGGTGGTGGCGCGATACCGAAGGCGCTTCTTCACCGGGGCGGAGCAGCTCCGACCGCGACCCGGCGGGCCGTCCCTGCGGGACACCTAGCGGAGCGCTTCCACGAACCGCTGAAGCTTGCCCTCGTCCAGTCGTCCGTTCGTCCTCAGGCCGCTGCACACATCCACGGCGTACGGGCGGACGGCCGTAATGGCCTCGCTCACGTTCTCCGGTCCGAGCCCTCCGGCCAGAAAGACCGGAACCTCCACCGCATCGCGGATCGAGCGGCTCAGCCGCCAGTCGTGCGTGCGGCCGGTCCCGCCCAACTCCCGCACCGGCAGGTCGGGCCGCCCGGAGTCGAGCAGCAGGGCGTCCACACGTCCCGCCGCCTCCACCGCCTCTGCGATGGACTCGGGCCCGGTCACGTGGACGACCTGGACGATGTGAACGCCGGGAAGGGCGGAGCGGAGATAGCCGTAGGCGTTCGGCTCGAGCCGGTCGACCAGCTGCAGGGTCGTCGTCCCGCAGCGGCCGTGCTGCTCGGCGATCTCTTCCGGCTCGGTAAGGGATGTGAGCAGGAAGGTCGCGATGCCCTTCGGGACGGAGCGCGCGATCTCGCGGATGCGGCTCTCCGGGATGACACCGGGACCACTCGGCATCTCGGACACGAGGCCGAGGGCGCAGGCCCCGTGGCGGACGGCGAGCTCCCCCTCCTGGCGGCTGCTCACGCAACACACCTTGAAGCGGGTCGTCACCGCGCCAGCTTCTCTCCGGACCGCGGCAGAGGACATGGACAGGGTTTCCCGGCCAGGATCCGCCGCTGGATGTCGGGGAGATCCACGTACTCCTCCTGTCGGTCGCTGCCGGTGGCCAGGTCCTCGTCGAGCGGCGAGCGGTGCTCGTAGCCCCGCCGGCTCATCTCCGCCACCAGCTGCTCGTGCCTCGCGTACAGGGCTGCCAGCCGTCCGCGCCACCGTTTCGTCTCGGGGTGGGTGGCGTACCCCGATCGTCCGAGCGTCAGGATGTTCCACAGCCCGTGCAGCTCCCGGTGCTCGCCCAGGAGGTGAGCCCGGCACAGACGCTCCGGCTCGATGTCCCAGATCCTCATGCACACGGCCCAAAGCGGAATCCCCGGCTGGCTCGCCGGTCGAACACGAGGGATATTACAGGCTCCGAGGAGGACCGACAGACGCCCGGACCGATGGCCCCGAGAAACCCGACAACGCTCTCCGACTTTCATCCTGTGGTCGCGCGCTGGTTCGCGTCGCGCTTCGCGGCGCCCACGCGCGCGCAAGAGCGGGGTTGGAAGGCGATTCGGTCAGGACGTCCGAGCCTGATCGCAGCCCCCACGGGCTCGGGAAAGACGCTGGCCGCGTTCCTGAGCGCGCTCGATCAGCTGCTGAGGGAGGGCATCGATCGCGGCGGGGAGCTTCCGGACGAGACGCGGATCCTCTACGTCTCGCCCCTCAAGGCGCTCTCCGCCGACATCCATCACAACCTGGCGGAGCCCAGGCGGCAGATCCGCCAGCTGGCCAGGGCGCTCGGGCATCCGGAGGTCAGGATCACGGCCGCCGTTCGCTCAGGCGACACGCCGCAGGCCGAGCGTCAGGCGATGCTCCGCCGCCCGCCTCACATCCTGGTCACGACTCCCGAATCGCTCTTCCTGCTGCTCACCGCCGAGCGGAGCCGCGGCATGCTTCGCACGGTCCGGACCGTGATCGTGGATGAGATCCACGCCGTCGTCGAGTCGCGCCGAGGCTCGCACCTGGCGCTGAGCCTCGAGCGTCTGGCCCACGTCGCCGACCGGCCGCCGCTGCGAATCGGGCTCTCCGCCACCCAGCGCCCGATCGAGGAGGTGGCCCGCTTCCTGGTGGGAGCGGACGGAGTGGACGCGACGGGCCTCCCGGCGTGCGAGATCGTGGACGAGGGACATCTTCGAACCTGGGACATCGACCTCGAGATCCCGCCCGCGCCCCTCGACAACGTCCTGTCGGGAGAGGCCTGGGAGGACGTGCATGACCGCCTGGCGGAGCTTGTCCGGGGCCACCAGACGACCCTGATCTTCGTCAACACGCGTCGGCTGGCTGAGCGGCTGACTCGTCACCTGGGAGAGCGGTTGGGGGAGGCGAACGTGGCGACCCACCACGGGAGCCTCGCCCGCGAGACTCGGCTCGAGGCCGAGCGCCGTCTCAAGGCCGGCGACCTTTCGGCTCTCGTCGCCACCGCCTCCCTCGAGCTCGGGATCGACATCGGGAGTGTCGATCTGGTCTGCCAGATAGGCTCGCCCCGGCGGATCGGAGCCTTCCTCCAGCGCGTGGGCCGGTCGGGCCACACGGTCGGCGGAACCCCGAAGGGACGGCTCTTCCCCCTCAGCCGCGACGACCTGATCGAATGCGCCGCCCTTCTCCAGGCGGTCCGGCTCGGCGAGCTCGACCGCATCGAGATTCCCCGCCAGCCGCTGGACGTGCTAGCGCAGCAGGTGATCGCCGAAGTGGCGAGCGAGGAGTGGGCCGAGGAGGGGTTGCTGGAGCTCGTTCGCCGTGCCTGGCCATACCGCGATCTCTCGCGGACCGAGTTCGGCGAGATCGTCGAGATGGCCGCCAGGGGGTTCTCGACCCGACGGGGCCGCCGCGGCGCCTACCTCCACCACGACGCCGTCAACGGACGGCTCCGGGCTCGCAAGGGAGCCCGGATGGCGGCGATCACCTCGGGTGGTGCTATCCCGGACAACGCCGACTACCGGGTGCTGCTGGAGCCCGATGGGACTTACATCGGCAGCCTCAACGAGGACTTCGCGATCGAGAGCTCGCAGGGAGACATCTTCCAGCTCGGACACACCTCCTGGCGCGTTCTCGGGATCGGCACGGGCGTCGTGCGGGTGGAGGACGCGCGCGGAGAGCCGCCCACGATTCCGTTCTGGCTCGGGGAGGCGCCGTCCCGAAGCCGGGAGCTCTCGGAAGCCATCTCGCGGCTGCGGCTCGGCATCGACGAGCGGCTCCCGCCGATCGATCCGGACGGCGCGGATGAACAGGCTAGGGAGCACGCCGGCACCGACGCGACCGACGATGGTGCGGCGGGAGAGCCGAGCTGGAGGCCGGCGATCGACTGGCTGGTGGCCGAGACGGGCATCGGGCGGGCGGCGGCGCTCCAGATCGTCGCCTACCTGGCCGAGAGCAAGCGGCTTCTGGGAGCGTTGCCGACCGCCGACACGCTGATCCTGGAGCGCTTCTTCGATGAGGCCGGCGGCATGCAGCTCGTGATCCATGCCCCGGCCGGGAACCGCCTGAACCGCGCCTGGGGACTGGCGCTGCGGAAGAAGTTCTGCCGCACCTTCAATTTCGAGCTGCAAGCGGCAGCCGGCGAGAACGCGCTGCTCCTCTCGTTGGGCCCGCAGCACAGCTTCCCGCTCGCGGACGTGTTCGGCTACCTGAAGCCGGAGTCGGTCCGGAGCGTGCTCGTCCAGGCCGTGCTCGACTCCCCGCTCTTCCAGACCCGGTGGAGGTGGAACGCGGGGCTCTCTCTCGCCGTGCTGCGACGCTGGGGAAGTCGGCGCACGCCGGCCCAGATCCAGCGCATGCAAGCCGAGGACCTGCTGGCCGCCGTCTTCCCGGATGCGGCCGCCTGCCTGGAGAACATCGCCGGGGACCGCGAGGTCCCCGATCACCCGTTGGTGCGCCAGACCCTCGAGGACTGCCTCCACGAAGCGATGGACCTGGACGGCCTGCGCGAGCTGCTCGAGAGGATCCGGGGCGGCCGTCTCCGTCTCATCGCCCGCGACACCGCGGAGCCCTCCCCCTTGGCGCACGAGATCCTCAACGCCCGCCCGTACGAGTTCCTGGACGACGCGCCCCTCGAGGAGCGGCGTGCCCGAGCCGTCTACACGCGCCGCGCGTTCGAGCCCTCGTCGGCCGACGACCTGGGAGCGCTGGACCCGGCGGCGATCGAGCGCGTGCGAGAGGAAGCCCGCCCTGAAGCCGACACGCCCGACGAGCTTCACGACGCGCTGCTCACGTCCGGGTTCCTCAAACCGACCGATGGGCCCGCTTCTTGGCGGCCTCTCTTCGATCGGCTGGTGGGGAACGGCCGCGCCGCGGTGGTGCGATCTCCGGCGCCAACGGAGGAGCGCTGGGTAGCGGCGGAGCGCCTGCCGGAGATTCGTGCAGCGCTCCCCGAAGCTATCGTCGAGCCGGAGCTGGAGCTCCCGCCTCGGCTGGTGGCCGTACGGCCCTCACGGGAGGCGGCGGTGCGGGAGCTGCTGCGCGGTCGCCTCGAGATCAGCGGGCCGACCACCGCGGCCGAGCTTGCCGCTGGACTGGGTGTGGAGCGGGCCGCTGCGGAGGCGGCGCTGCTTGGCCTCGAGTCGGAGGGGGCCGTGCTGCGGGGCACGTTCAGCCCGGCAGCCGAAGGGAGGGAATGGTGCGACCGGCGGCTCCTGGCGCGGATTCACCGGTACACGATCGGCCGGCTGCGGGCGGAGATCGAGCCGGTCAGCGCGGCGGACCTGATGCGCTTCCTGTTCGAGTGGCAGAAGGTCGAGCCGGACCATCGGGTCGCCGGACCGGAGGGTGTGGCGGCCGTGCTCGCGATGCTGGACGGGTACGAGGTGCCGGCCGGCGCCTGGGAGCCCGACCTCCTCTCATCGCGCTGCGAGGACTACCGGCCCGAGTACCTGGACGCGCTCTGTCTCACCGGGAGGGTCTCCTGGGGTCGCCTCTCGCCTCCGGCGTCCGCCGGCGCCCGACCGTCCGGACCGCTCCGGACGTCACCGGTCGCGGTCTTCCCGCGCGCGAGCGCGCCGCTTTGGATCTCGCTGGCGCGCCAGCCGCGCCAGGATGGCCTCTCGACCTACGCCCGCACGGTGGCCGATGTGCTGGCGCGCCGCGGAGCCTCCTTCTTCGGCGAGCTCGTCGGCGACACGGGCCTCATGCCTACGCAGGTCGAGGCCGGCCTCGGCGAGCTGGCCGCTCGCGGATTCGTCTACTCGGACGGCTTTGCCGGCTTGCGGGCCCTGCTCACCCCTTCCGGCAAGCGAGGTCCGCTCGGAAGGCCCGCGGCAGCCCGCCGGGATATCTCCGCCGCCTACGGTGTGGAGGACGCCGGCCGCTGGTCTCTGTTGCGCGGGCCGGTCGCCGACGAAGAAGCGGTTCGCGACGACCCGTCCCCTCGTGGCTCCCCGGCCGGGACGCCGGCGGCGGCGACGGAGGATGTCGCCCGCATCCTCCTTCGGCGATACGGCGTCGTCTTCCGCCGGCTGCTGGAACGGGAAACGAATCTCCCGCCGTGGCGGGATCTGCTTCTCGTCTTTCGGCGACTGGAGGCGCGGGGCGAGATCCGCGGCGGCCGCTTCGTCGTCGGGTTCGCCGGCGAGCAATTCGCGCTTCCGGAGGCCGTGGGGGCCCTGCGCGCCACCCGGCGGGCGGAGCCCACGGGCGAGCTGCGGGCGGTGAGCGCGGCGGATCCGCTCAACCTGACGGGCATCATTACGCCCGGCGAGCGGGTCCCGGCGGTGCCGTCGAACCGTGTGGTCTACCGGGATGGTGTCCCGGTCGCGGCCCGGGACGGCGGACAGATCCGGCATCTCGGCGGCGATTCTCCGCCGGACGCCGATCTTCGACGGGCCTTGGTGCGACCGCTCTCGCCTGCGCTCAGACGTTACCTGGGAAAGGCAGGCTGAGGTGGCGGCGGGCTACTCCGGCACGCCGCTCGTGCGCAAGCTCGGCATCAAGCAGGGGCACTCGGTCCTGGCCCTCGGAGCGCCACCCGGATACCGGAATCTGCTCGAAGGCCTGCCGGACGATGTGCGCCTCCGGCGGGCGGCATCCGTCCGCGAGTGGAGGGCGAGCGGCGGGGAACCGGACCGACCCGAGGCCGCACCAGATTCCGGGGCCACGTACGACGTCGTCCACATCTTCACCACCGAGACCGCGGTGCTGGCGGAGGCGCTGCCCGAGCTGCGGCGGGTCATCTTCCCCGCTGGAGCCATCTGGGCGTCGTGGCCGAAGAAGGCCTCCCGCGTGGAGACCGACCTGTCGGAGGATGTCGTGCGCCGACTCGCCCTCGGAAGCGGGCTGGTCGATGTGAAGGTGTGTGCCGTGGATGCGGTGTGGTCGGGCCTGAAGCTGGTGATCCCCCTGAAGGACCGACCCGGGAAGGCGAACCGGTAGCGCCGGACGAGCGGCGGCTACTTGATGAGCAGCACCGGACACTGCGCCATGATCGCGATCTTGTAGCTCAGCGTTGTCCAGCCGGCGCCGGGGTCCTCTAGGTCGACCTTGTGCGAGAGCAGGACGATCAGATCGGCGCCGTCCTCCACGGCGAAGCCGAGAATCTCCTCCGCCCGGTCACCGTAGCGGACGTTCGGATCGAACGCGACACCCGCCTCGCGCAGGGGAGCTGCCATCCCGAGCAGGGCGTCCATCGCCTTCGCCTCCAAGCCCCGGTAGAAGTCCTCCAGCTCCTCGAACGGCAGGTCGAGCGTCTCGATGACGTGGAGGAGCCCCACGACACCGGTGCTGCCGGCCAGATCGCCCGCGATCCGAATGGCACGCGTCTGCCGATCGGTCAGATCAACCGGAACCAGAATCCGCTCGAACATGGTCCTGTCACGATCAACGGGGCGTGAGGCTCCGCCGGCTCGCTGGAGCCGCGGGTGGAGGCGCGGGTAATCCCGAGGGATCGAGTATCGGACCGGGGAACAGGGTCCTAGCCGACGGCGACCTTGACTTCGGTATCGGCCTTTTCGGCGACAGACTCGGCGAGCGGCGAGCGACCACGGTCAACCCAGTCCACCCGTCCGTATCCGACCGGTACCCAGTCCGGCTTCGGGATCGAGCCCGGGTAGTCGAGGTAGGCGCGCGCGTTCCGCATGTCCTGGACCGCGCTGAACACGCGCCGCATCGCGAAGCCCTTCCCCTGAAGCGCCATCTGCGCCAGCTTCTTGAGCGCCGCCCACCCGAACTGCGTGTCCGCACGGGTGAGCCCGTACAGCCGCGCCACCCGCTCGTAGAAGCGGTCCGGCGGCAGCTTGCTCGGCAGTACCAGGTGCATCACGTCGAAGTACGCGTAGTCGTCGGTGGTGATCTTCGACTTCACGGTCTCCCACAGCTCCGTTCCCGGAAGCGGGGTGAGCACCGTGAAGCCGGGGTTCGTCAGGCTGTGCAGCTTGACGGTCTCTTCGAGGCGATCGAAGTCCTCATCGCTCCACCCCGGATCGGCAATCAGCGACGCGAGCGGGCTGATTCCGGACTCCTCGAGAAACTCGATCGCCCGGAGGTTGGTGAGCGCGCCACCCTTGGTACGCTTCCGGACCGACTCCAGCCCGTCGTCATCCATCTTCTCGATGCCGAGGAAGACCATGTGGAGACCGATCTCTTTCCAGCGCCTGAACGTGTCGGGGTACTTCATGACGAGATCGGCCCGGGTCTCGCACGAAAAGCTCATGTCGGTCAGACCCGCGGCCTCGATGGCATCGGCCAGTTCCTCATAGGAATCCTTCTGCAGGAAGGCGATGTCATCGGTGAAGAACACGTTCCGCTCGCCGAGACGCCGCACGTGCTCGAGATCCGCCACGATGCGCTCCGTCGTGAAGCGACGGGCGCGGCGCTGGTAGAAGACCCAGATGCTGCAGAAGTTGCAGTTGAAGGGACAGCCACGTGTCGTCTCGACACAGGCCGAAGGCGCCCTGAATCCGTGGTGATACTTCCGTCGGTATCGCTTCGACAGCTCCCTGTCGGGAAGCGGCAGGGTTTCGATCCCCGCCATGATCTCGCGACTGATGAAGCCGTTCCCCAGGTTTTCCGCGGTCATGACGCCCGGTACGGAGGACGGATCGTCGCCCCGCTCGAGCGCGTCGATCAGGTCGAGCGTGGGCCATTCGCCCTCGCCGATGATCACCGCGTCCACGGGGGAGCCGGGAAAGAGAAGATCACCCGGGACGAGGGAGGAATGATGCCCACCCGTGAAGATCAGGGTGTCGGGCAGGACGTCCTTGATCTGGCGCGCGCCCTGAAGGGCCGTGTAGACGTCGGTCGAGAAGCCGCAGGCGATCCCGACGGCATGCGGTCTCCACTCCCGGAGGTGGTTTTCGAGCACCCTCGGCTTGTCCAGGCGGAGATCGACGAAGTAGGTCTCGTGGTCGTGCAGCTTGAGCGTGGCGCTGACGCACTCCATCCCCAAAGGCTCCACCCGAAGGATCTTGGTGAAGCCGAACTTCGTGCCCTGGAGGGGCTGAACGAAGGTCACGCGCACTCCGCACCTCCTGAGAAGGGACGGGCCGGCGTCTCCAACCGACCAGAGCCTAATGCCTAATGGTAACTTCGGGCACGGCCCGCGCGATATGGCAAGGGAGCACCAAGATCCTGTCCCGGGCGTGCGCGCCGGCCCGTTCCCACACCATTCTGAAGCAGGTTTTCGGTTGCCTCGTGAGCTTGGCTCTCATAACATTTTGGGCTGACCGGCCCCTCGTCAACCGGGCCGAAGTCGAACCGTAGGCGCTCGCGCATCGAACCGTCCGGCCGCATGGCGAGGATCTCCGAACACGGCACCACGAGGAAGTGTTGCATCTGATGGGTGGAGATAATGGCTAGGGTCCTGGCTTACGAGTCGCTCATGTGGGACAACGCGCTGGCCACCTGCCCGGGCCAGCCCGTTCACGTGGACGGGTTCCAGCGGGCGTTCGTCGGGTCCAATACGACACGGTGGGGCAGCCCCGACCACCCGTGTCCGCAGATCGGGCTCGTGCCGGGCGAAGGCTGCGACGCCGTGCTGTTCGAGCTGCCCCCGCGCCGGAGCCGGCATATCCTGCACAACCTGAAGCAGCGGGAGGGCGGGAAGCTTCGTACGCTGCGCTTCGGCACCGGCAACGGACGACAGATCAAGGCCAGGAGCTTCCTTCCGCCAGCGGAGGCGAGAGTCTGGACGGACCAGGAAGGCATCCTGCGCGCCCTTCTGGGCGCGAGGGGGAAGGTCGGCACCGGCGCCGAGTACGTGCGCACGATCGTGCATGCCATGGATTTGTGGAAGATCGACGACCCTCTCGTTCGAGAGGTGTGGGAGAGATTGCAAGTATGAGCGCTGACCAGAAGTCGCTGAGCCTCGCGACGTTCCCGTTCGCCGTCCGACCGGACGTGGCGGTGGACGAGGCCACCGACGACGACCGAGGCCCCGACACCATCAACCGCCTCCTTCTACACGGAGCCCGCTATCACGAGCGAGACGCTCTCTTCCTGCGCTGGGAACGGGGCAGGAAAGGCTGGGGTTGGGCGGCACATCCCGATTGGCGGATCGACCGGAACGCGATTCGCGCCGCACTCGTGCTGCGTCAGCGAATCGGAATGGACGCCGGCCAGCGGGTCGCCCTCTGGATCCCCTTCGACATGGAGTTCGCCTCCGTCGAGAGAGGCGTGTGGTCGATCGGGGGGATCTCCGTACCGATTCGGCCCGAGTGGGGAGTCGACCGGGTCGCGACGGTGCTTCACGAATGTGCGCCGATCGCGCTCTTCGCCCCCGACGGGGACGCCTTCGGGGAGCTCAAGGCGATCGGTGGCATCCCCGACTCGGTGGGGGCCACGATCCTAATGCGGGGAGGCGCCGAGGAGCAGGGCGAGGACGCACTCGCGTACGACCGATTCATGGACTACGGCGGCATTCTCGACACGGCCGAGCGCGCGTCGATGTGGCGCACGACGGTGCGCGCGATTGCGCCGGACACACCGGTGGCGCTGGAGTACGAGTGGCGGAACGGGCTCAAGGCGCTCGGCGCGCTCTCACAGTCGGGGCTGGTGGACGCGGCGCGCTCCATCCTCCGCCTGCTGCCGCCGGAGGAGGGCGGGCTGCAGATGCTGGCGAGTGATCAGCCGGACCCGATCTCCCGGGCTCTCCTCTACGCAGCCTGGGCGGACGGGCTCACCCGAACGGCGTTCGTCCAGTCCGAGGCAGCCATCGAGCACGCGGCCGAGCTCGAGCCAAGGCTGATCGCCGGCCCGGCGGCAGCCGTGGCCCGACTGCTGGAGCGGCTGGACGAGTCGGGGCCGGCGCCGCGCAAGTTCATGGTGTGCCTGACCGATCGGCCGGCGGAGGATGGAGACGGCATTGCATCAGGACGCCAGGTTAGTTTTCTTCATCCGAGTCAGATCGGCGTTCCGTTGAACGAGTTCCCGGGTGAGGAGGCGTGAGCCGGTGATACCGGCCGCGGCTTTCGTGCACCCCACAGGCGAACCCCGATGGAGGTCGTTATGAGGGACACGCTCTCGCAGGCAGCAAAGGCCGCCGCCAATGTGGCGTGGAACGCCTTCCAGGCGGTCAACACGAGGATTCCGGACAGCCCGTCCGTCCACCCGGACTGGGCGCCGGGCCCGCTGCCGAAGAGCTACGAGCGCACGAAGCCGCCCCTGGGTTGGCCTCGCGAGACCGATTCCCTGTGCCCCGAGTGCGTGATCGAGGTGCGGGACGCGATCATCTCGGGGGAGCGCGACATCTCCGATTTCACGGAGAAGAAGTCCGGCGAGGTGAAGGCCCGGATCGTCGAGGAAGACGGCAAGATCCTCATCAAGAAACGTTGCGATCGTCACGGCGAGTTCGTCGACACGTTATCGGTCGACCCGAAGCTGAGCGAGGTTCTGGAGCGTCGTTACTTCGGACGTGACTTTCGAACCGCCGAGGACGAGCACCTCCACCATCACGGCAGCTCGACGATCCGGTACGGCCGGGGCGCCGTGCTGACCATCGACCTGACGAACCGCTGCAACATGATGTGCAACCCGTGCTTCATGGACGCGAATCAGGTCGGGTACGTGCACGAGCTCACGCTGGACGAGATCAAGGAGATCCTCGATGACTCGATCTCCTTCAAGCCTCGGCGGCAGATGTCGGTGCAGTTCTCGGGCGGCGAGCCGACGATGTCGCCTCACTTCCTCGAGGCCTGCCGATACGCGAAGGAGGTCGGGTACTACAGCGTGCAGGCAGCCACCAACGGTCTCCGCTTCGCCCTGGAGCCCGAGTTCGCCTACCAGGCGGCCGAGGCCGGCCTGAACATGGTGTACCTGCAGTTCGACGGGGTCACCAACGAGTCGAACATGCACCGCCACATCAGCAACCTGTTCGACGCGAAATGGATGGCGATCGAGCGACTGCACGACGCGGGCATCGACATCACCCCGGTCACCACGGTGGTGAACACGATCAACGATGAGCAGGTCGGACCGCTACTCGAGTTCGTGATCCAGAACTCCGACAAGATGGGGGCGATCTCCTTTCAGCCCGTTTCGTTCACGGGCCGGGACGAGGAGATCAGCGACGACGACCGACATCGGCAGCGCTACACGATTTCGCACCTGGCCCACGACCTCCAGGAGTACACGAACGGCAAGATCGACATGTACCGCGACTGGTACCCGCTCGGCTCGGCCGGCGCCTACACGTGGCTCGCCGACCACTTGCGTGGAACCGAAGTGGAGTTCGGAGGGATCAGCTGCTCCTGCCACCCGAACTGTGGCGCCAGCCTGATGCTGGTGGTCAACTCCCGCACGAAGGAGTGGTCGCCCCTGACCCAGTTCTTCGACTCGGAGGCGTTCATCCACGACATCAACGTGATCACGGACACCTCCCGCGGGAAGAAGCTCAGCCTCTTCCAGACGATGCTGGCCCTGATGCGGAACATCGACCCCCAGAAGATGCCGGAGGGCCTCACGCCGAAGATCTTCCTCGAGATGGTGAACACCAAGCTCGGGGGCGCGGTGACCGGCGACGTCAACCGACAGGAGTGGAAGATCGTCTGGGTCGGCGGGATGTGGTTCCAGGATCTCTGGACCTACGACTTCCGGCGCACCGAGATGTGCGTGATCCCCTACGCGACCCAGGAGGGAGAGATCTCGTTCTGCGCCTACAACACCGGCGCGGGATGGCGAAACATCGTCGAGAACATGCACATGGTGGCCGAAACCCGGGACTGGTTCAAGGACAAGGGTCGGCACGAGATTTACGCCGGCGACCGGCCGATGAACCTGGCACCGGGAAGCCGGTCGCTGCCGGTCGTCGAGAAGCGCACGGTGCCGCCGCACGCTGGCACAGCTCAGCTCGGGCGAGGCTGCAGCCACTAGGCGCTGCAGCGACTTTCAGCGGAAGGACGAGGGCGAGCGGTCGATTCGGCCGCTCGCCCTTTCTTACACCCTGTCCGGGACGCCACCTGCCCGCGGGGGCGGCCCGAGCTAGAAGCCCGCGGCCGCCGGACTCTCGACCCGGTATCGTCGCTTGCGGCGGACGTAGTCGGAGGTGTGGTCGCCGTACCGAGCCACGAAGCGGCGGAGGTAATCCTCGCCGTGGATGGTCCCGCGACACTCGACCGCGCCGCAGTTGCAGGCGAAGCTGGGCATCCGCTCGTTGCAGAAGGTGGCGTAGTCCAGCGTGATCTCCTCGCCCGACCCGATGGGCTTTCGAGCCGCCACATCCAGCCCGTCGAGCCAGGCGCTCGGGTCACAGGAGTGGTTGATTGGCATCCAGGTCTCGGGATCGCGGCCCCAGATGACCCACACCTCGTCCGTGAGCGGCCACGCGTAGCGGTAGAACCAGCTGGCGCGCGGCTCGCCCCAGTGGCGCTCCATGTGGGACAGGCTCACGAGCTCGTGCGGTTGCTCCTCCAAGGAGATGATCCGCTCGTGTCTGGCGATCCGTCGGGTCGCGAACAGGCCGTACTCTCCGTCCGGCCGCGAGCGCACCGACCATGGGCGCTGACGCGCTTGGTGCCGCACCAGCGCAGCACGCACGATCTGACGGGTGAAGCCCTCGTGGCCGGCCGGGTCGTGAAGCAGGCACAGATCCGCGCTGCCCGCGTCTTCGGCCGGGTAGTAGACCCCGCAGTTCGGGTTGATCTCGAGCATGAACGGTCGGCCCTCCCGGTCCACTCGCAGGTCACAGCGTCCGAAGCCGGCTCCGTTGAGCCCCAGATAAAAGGACGCCGAAACCTCGCGCAGTAGCGCGGCGAGTTCGCCATCGTCCACGGCGTGGCTCCTCATCTCGTGGTAGTCGACCCATTTCATGTCCGAGTGCTTGAAGCTCTCCCCCTCCGGGAAGCTGTACTGAAGCGGCGTGTAGGTCGTGGGCCGACCGAGATCGTCCGGATTGTCGGAGACGAGGACCGTGCACTCGCTGCCCTCGACGAACTCCTCGATCAGGGCGGCCGAGTAGGCGACGATCATCCGCCGGGCGCAGGTGAGCAGAGCCTCGGGCGTCTCCACGCGCGATTCGCGCGTGAGCCCGATGCTGGCGTAGCTGCTCGGATGCTTGACGATGAGCGGAAACCGGAGCGCCTGCGCGGCCCGCTCGACATCCGCTTCGCAGGCCGCCATGACGTAGGCCGGCGTGTCGATCCCCCAGGCCCGGCACACCCGCTTCATCGACTCGCGCGACGGCTCGTAGAACTCCGACGTGGCGCCGGTGAACGGCAGATTCAGCCGCTCCAGTGTCTGCACGACCTCGATGCCGGGCCGGTCCTCGTCCCACGCGCCGTCGCAGAGGTTGAAGAACAGATCGAAGTTGCTCCCGGACAAGGCGAGCACCGTTCGGGCGGCGGTCGCCTTTTCCAGCGTGGCCACCTCCCAGTCGCACTCCGGAAGGAACGGCCGTGGATCACACGGCCAATCGTCCTCCGCAAACGGGTCGGCATCCAGGTCCTGGTTGGTCAGCAGGCAGATCCGCATCCACGGCTCCGTTAGGCTGGGGTCGAACTCTAGCGGCGGTCGCTGGCCGTATCACGCGCTCGCCGAAGCGCATCGAGCAGCACCGTCACGGGAGCTCGGTCGCCGTTGCCGCGCATGGGGTGCGCGAACGCGATGCGCCCCGCGCCATCGATCACGAAGTCGGCGCCGAGCTGCAGCATGTCGGGCGCGAAGCCGAGGAAGCGCTCGCCCGCGAGAATGAGCTTGATGTACCGCCAGGTCAGGGAGGGGGAGAGCACGGAGCGCGTCAACGTGGTCCGACCCAGCCCCCAGCGACGGTAGGACGCCTTCTCCGGGTCGAGGAGGAGCACGAACGACATGTCGAGACCCGCCATCAGCTTCGCCGCCAACGTCGACGGCCGATCGTAGGCGACCAGCACGACCTCCGCGCTGGCCTCGGAGAACTCGTCCCGCCTCTCGATCACCTCGACCAGGTGAGTTCGGCAGAACGGTCAAGCGGCGTGGCTGAGGAACGAGAGCAGCAGGGGCCGGCCGAGGTAGTCTCGCAGGCTGACCTGCTGCCCTTCCGGGGTCGGCAGCTCCAACGCCGGCGCGACGTCTCCGACTCGGGGGGGAACGGGTGGTCGCTGCACCATGAATGCCTCCGTTGGCAGAAGGTGGCCGCTTGTTCGCGCCCGAATGGCGGTATCGGCCCCGAATGTTGGCGCCGCGCCCGAATGTAGGCGCCACCCTTGTCGGTCGGAAGTCGCGGCCTAGGTACCCTCCGTTCGCGCCTCGGCGTCGTCGCCCATCATCGATCGAACCGGCCCGTTGTCCGCGAAGACGCGCCAGACCGCCACCCTGCCCTCCCGAACCTCCGCTTCCCAGGCGGCCGGGATCTCCCAGCTCGCGTCCTCAAGCGCTTCGCCGTCCCGCGCGAACGTCCCCCGTGCGCGACCGAACAGCCCGACCGTGTCGCCACTCTGCACGACCCGCCGCACGTCGATCGTGTAGTCCGGGAAGAAACCGAGGTACGCCTCCCAGGCGCGCCCCATCCGCTCCTTTCCCCGAACCACCGCACCTCCGCTGTCGACGAACAGGTGATCGGAGGTCATCAGCGAGACGAGGCGGTCGATGTCATGGTCGTTGACCGCAGCCACGAACGCGAGAGCCACGGAAGCGGGCTCCCTCGACCACCCTCTGGCGTGTCGGAGGTGCTTCTCCGCGTCGAAGCCGCTCCGGTCGAGCACCTCCTCCAGGTCATCGATCTCCAGAAACGGCCCGTAGGCGCGATAGGCCCTGCCTCGAGGTATCACGAGGCTGCCGTCCGGGAAGATCATCACGTACAGCCGGTCGAGCGTCTCGTGGTCGAGCATGTTCACCCGGACGCGCGCGTCGCTCTGCAGTTCACGCCCCAGCGCCGCGAACTCCGCCTCGCTCACCAGCAGCTCTTCCCACTCTACATCCTGCATGGCTCGAGGGAACGCCTGGAAGACGTTGTAGAAGACGCGGGCCGATGTGGTGTCGGCGTACGCTTCGACAAGCCGCAGGATGTTCGGAACGTCCGCCAGGTTGTGACGGGTCACCGGCGTGCAGACCTTGACGTCGATGTGCGGAAAGTCACGGAGCCGGCGCAGGGCCCGGCGGACCGCGGCCAGATGCCCAGGTTCCTTGGTTCGGCAGCTCACCGCCTCGGTCGATCCGTCCAGCGGCAGCGAGACCAGATCCAGACAGGAGGCCGTCTCGCGCAGAAAGGCGCGATCGAGACGGTCACCGGTGGTAGAGAGCGCGACCTCCAGGCCGAGCTTCCTGGCGTGGCGGATGAGGGTGGCGATGTCGCCTCTCTGCAGCGGATCGCCGCCGGTGAAGACGACGCGCCGGGCGCCGACGTCGGCGATCCGCTCGAGGATCCTCAGGGCCGTCGCCGTGTCCACGGGCCCGTCGTAGCCCTGTGGCCCCCAGCAGTAGGGACATTCCTGACTGCACTCGGAGGTGACGTGAAAATCGACCGTCGCCACCGGCGGCGTCATCATCGGCGCTCCTCGCCCGACCGCGATGGGCGTTCCCGGCCCGGGCTCGCTTCGACCGGACGCGTCAACACCACCTTGCCGAGGTTTTCCCGCCGGTGCAGGTACTCGTGGGCCGCAACCGCGCCTTCCCGATCAAGCGGGAACGTCCGATCGACGACCGGGCGCAGGGCGCCAACGGCGACGTCGTCGAGGATCGCCTCCAGGGCAGGCCGGAGCATCGGCTCCTTCGCTCCCAAATGGAGCAGGTGCACCCCGTGGACGCCGAGGTTGGCGCCGACGAGCGATGCAGGATGCACCAGCGGTGTGCGCAGCCAGGCGAGCGCCGCTCTGGGCCGGCTCCGCTTCCGTCCCGGTACCGCCTCGCTGAGACCGTAGAAGATCAGGCGCCCCAGCGGCGCGAGCAGCCGCCGGCAGGCGGCAGTCGCCCGGCCGCCGACCGGGTCCAACGCGACATCGACGCCTCTGGGTCCGACGCTTCGCTCCACGTCGTGCTCCCAGTCACCTCGCGAATCGAAGCACGCCTCCGCCCCCAACGCCTCGGTAACGAAGCGCCGCTTCCGCTCCAGACCTGCCGTTCCGATCACCCGCAGACCCGCCCGCACGGCCAGTTGGACCGCCGCGGTACCGACACCACCGCCTGCTCCGAGGATGAGCGCCGTCTCGCCCGGCCGGACGCGCGCGGCCTCGAACAGGCAGACCCGGGCGGTCAGGAAGACCACCGGAACGGCCGCCGCGTCGACCGGCGAGACACCCTCGGGACAGCGAAGCAGGCGCGCGACGGGAACCACGACCTCGTGCGCGTAGCCTCCGTATCGAAGGCCGGCCACGGCCCACTCCCCAGCCCGCCATCCCTCGACGCCGGGGCCGACCGCGGCCACGACGCCGGCGACCTCGAAGCCCGGGCTGAACGGACGCGGCGGCACCGTCCCGTACAGCCCTTCGCGCATCATCAAGTCGGCGAAGTTCACCCCGGCCGCCGCCACCTGGAGGCGGACCTCACCCGGCCCCGGCTCGGGGAGCGCCACCTCCCGCTCGACCAGCACCTCTGGCGGGCCGTGCCGCTCAATGAGGATCGCTCGCGTCATCTCGAGGCTCAGCGCGGAAGGGATTCGAACGCCGACTCCAGCTCGGCCACGGTTTCGGCGTCCAACCGCAAGCCGGTGGCGTGGATGCTGCTCTCCACGCTTTCCTCGCGGCGGGCGCTCGGAATCGGCACGCTCCGCTCCGACTTCAGCCAATGCCAGGCCAGGATCATCTCCGCCGGGGTGGCCTGCCAGGCCGCGCCCAGCTGCCGGATCGGCTCGTGCGCCTGGAGCAGCCTCGCGCGGCGGGCCCCGCCCAACGGGCTGTACGGGATGAAGGTGATGCCGTGCCGCTCGCAATGCTCGATCAGGCCGGACATCTCGGAGCTCCGATCCCACGGGTTGTACCGATTCTGCACCGACGCGATGCGGATGATCGCCTCGGCAGCGTACAGATCGTCGAGATCCACGTTGGAGAGACCGACGGCCTCCACCACACCCTCTTCGCGCAGAGAGGCGAGAGCCTCGACGCTGGCCGTCAACGGGACCCGGGGATCGGGCGCGTGCAGCTGGTAGAGGGCAATTCGATCCACGCCGAGGGCGTCCCGGCTCCGGAGCGCCGATTCCCGCAACCGCTCGGGGCGCGCGTCACGCTCCCAGCGGCCTTCGGGTCGGGTGAGGCCGCCCTTGGTCGCGACCAGCACGCGGCGCACGGCGTCGGCCTCCCGGAGCGCCTCGCCAATCAGCCGCTCGTTGTGGTGGAGATCATCGTCGGCCAGACAATAGACGTCCGCCGTGTCGATGAACGTGATGCCGAGATCCAGCGCCCGCTGAAGCACCCGCTTCGACTGGCCACGATCCGGCCGGCCCTCGATCGAGAACCACATCCCGCCCAGTCCGAGGCGCGAGATCTCCCTTCCGGTTCGTCCCAACTCTGTCGTCGGCAGCATCTTCAGCAAGATCTCCGGGGGCGCGTAGCGACGGCAATGCTTTGCCATACAAAGTACTTGACATCATCGTGCATTGGGAGCAGATTGATCGTGTCGAGATGAAAGACGACAACGTGATTCCGCTTCGAGCTCCCGGGGAGGAGCCACCGACTCCGCTCAGCGACCGGGCGGCGGCCGATCTCTCGTTCATTCGGGCGACGATGGAGCGAGCCACGGCGTTCACCCTCGTGCCGGGGATGGGAGGCGTCGGGATGGGGGTCACCGGTCTCGCGGCAGCGTGGGTCGCGGCGCGACAGACGTCCGGACCGGCCTGGCTCGCCGTCTGGCTGACGGCGGCCGCCCTCGGGCTCGCGATGGGGGTGGCCGGCGTCGTCTGGAAGTCGAACCGGATGGGATCGGCGATCGTGCTCCGCCCGGCCCGACGTTTCGCGCTCAGCTTCGTCCCCGCCCTGTTCGCCGGCGCCGTGCTCACCGGGGCGCTGGCTCGAACCGGCCGGTTCGAGCTTCTCCCGGGCGTTTGGCTGCTGACCTACGGCACGGGCGTCATCGCGGGGGGCACGTTTTCCGTACCGGCCGTGCCGGTGATGGGCGCCGCCTTCCTGGTCTGTGGAACCGCGGCGCTGTTTACTCCCGCTGCCTGGGGGAATGCATGGATGGCCGTGGGGTTCGGGGGACTGCAGATCCTGTTCGGTATCATCATCGCACGACGTCACGGCGGCTAGAGGACGGCTAGAGGATTGGATGGCGAGAGCGAAGAGATCCCCGGGAGACGCGGGGACCGGATCGGGCAAGCGAGAGTTGGAGAGCCTGGAGGGAAACGTCGGAGCGGCCGAGCCGCTCAAGCTCGAGCGGTTGATCCACGCGCGCATGCGGCTCGCGATCGTGAGCGCGCTCGCCGTCAACGATGCGCTCTCGTTCAGCGAGCTGAAGGGCATGCTCGGAGCCACCGATGGGAACCTGAGCGTCCACGCCAGGAAGCTGGAGGATGCGGGCTACATCGAGTGCACGAAGTCCTTCCAGGACCGGACGCCGAGAACCGAGTACCGCCTCACCGAATCCGGCCGGCGAGCCCTCGAACGGTATCTCGAGCACATGGGCGCCCTGATCCGACACACCCTCGCATGAGCCGGGCCTTCCTCTCGCAACCGAACCGGCGATCGCGGCAGCCATGATCGAACCCGCTCACCCCCCGCTCGGCACCGGGCTCCACGTCGCGATCATCATGGACGGGAGCGGCCGCTGGGCCGAACGGCGCGGGCTCGCGCGCATCGAGGGGCACCGGGTCGGCGCCGCCTCGGTCCGGAGCATCGTGGAGGCGGCGGTGATCGAGCGCATCGGCATCCTCACGCTCTTCGCGTTCTCCTCGGACAACTGGACCCGCCCGGCGGACGAGGTGGCCGGCCTGTTCGATCTCCTCGGCGAGTACCTGGCGGGGGATCTCCAGCGCTGCAGGGATCGCGGCGTGCGCCTCTCGGTGATCGGCCGGCGCGACCGTCTTCCCTCCGCCCTGTGCGCTGCCATCGCCGAGGCCGAGGGGTCGACGGCGGCCGGGAACGGACTCTGGCTCCGGCTGGCGGTCGACTACTCCTCCCGCGATGCGATCCTCCGCGCGGCAAACGCCGGGGATCGAGACCCTTCGGCCACGCAGCTGAGCCGCGAGAGCTTCGGTTGGCTGGTGGCAGCGCCTGGCACACCGCAGGGCCGGCGACCCGCGGCCGCTGACGTGGATCTGCTCCTGCGCACGGGAGGCGAGCGGCGGCTCAGCGACTTCCTCCTCTGGGAGGCCGCGTACGCGGAACTGCTGTTCACCGATCTCATGTGGCCGGAGTTCGGCCCGGACGACCTGAGGACCGCGCTGCGGGAGTATCATGGGCGGGATCGCCGGTTCGGCCGAGTCCGCTCCGTCCCCCCAGCTCCCTGGCCTGTGCGCCGCCCGCCCGCCCGATCGTCCTTCGGGGCGTGAGAGCGCAGGGATCGGGCTGAGCGCGGACCGATCCAGGTTTCCGCAGGACCGGAGGGTCTCCGATGGCGTTCAGGATCCGCAAGTATATCGGCCTGGCCGCCTTGGCATGCCTGGCGGGGCTGATCGTGACGTCGAACTGGAGCGCCGGGCCCGCCGACGCCCGGCTGGAGCGGGCCGTAGCGCCGTTGCTGGCGCCGTTGGCGGTCACGATATCGGGCCTGTGGCGGGAGGCGTACTGGAGCCGCTGGCTGGCCCTCGCGGCCGGTGTCGGCCTGTTACCCTGGGCGGCCGCGCTCGCGGTCACCCCTACCATCGGCCATTCCGTGCTTCCGTGGACCCTGGTCGCAGCGGCGGTCACACTCGTCGGAGCCCTGACCGGCAGGAAGATGTGCCGACGCTACGAGGGTCGGTTCGGGGGCGTCACCTGGAGCGGTCCGAGGATGACGCTCATCAGCTGGACCATCATCTGCAACGTGGCCTCCGCGCTCTCCCTCTACCTGTTCGTGGTTGCCTACGACCACTCCCTCGCGTGGCACCTGATCGCCCTGGCCTGGCTGCTGGCCTGCCTGGTAGCGGGGGCCTGGCTGCTGGCGCGGGGACGAACCGCAGGCCTTCTGGTCGTGGCCCTCGCCTCCCTCTGTCTCGTGCCGGTGGGGGCGCATTTCGTCTGGCAGGAGGCGACCCTCATGGGCGAAGCCGTCTTGTTCGCGCTGCTCTTTCTGCCCGGCATCCTGACCAGCTGGGCGTGCCTGATGCTGTTCAGCGGGCCGATCTGGCGTATCCTGAAGAGTTCGTGATCCGCCGGTCTGGCTTCCGGCGGACACCGATGCTAAGAGAGTGGCCGATGCCAAGCGTCGTCTGGCCGCCAAGATCGGACAAGGAGCCGTTTCTCATGCTTCCTTCGCGCAACCCCGCCCTCGCGTTCCCCGGCGCTGTCGCTCTGGCCGCTCTTTCGGCGGGAGGCACCGCCTGCTCCGCCGACGCCGGGGACGAAGATGCCATCGCCGGCGCCGCCGACTATGCCTTCGTGGGCGTGAACGTCGTTCCCATGGACAGCGAGCGCGTGCTGGAGAACCAGACGGTGCTGGTACTCGGTGATCGCATCGTGGCGATCGGCGGGGCGGCGGAGGTCACGGTCCCGGAGGCCGCCACCACGATCGACGGCCGGAACCGATACCTGATGCCGGGCCTGGCGGAGATGCACGCCCACATCCCGAGCGGGCAGGCGGGTGGGCCCGACTTCACGGAGCGAGTGCTGCTCCTGTATCTGGTCAACGGGATCACGACGATCCGGGGCATGCTGGGCGCCCCCGTGCACCTCGAGCTCCGGGCGCAGGCGAATCGCGGCGAGCTCCTCTCGCCGCGGATCTACACCTCGGGACCCTCGATCAACGGGAACAGCATCCCGAGCGCCGATTCCGCTCGCCGGGCGGTTCGGCACCAGAAGCTCGCCGGCTATGACTTCCTGAAGATCCACCCGGGGCTCTCCCGGGAGGCATTCGACGCGCTCGACGAAGTCGCGGACAGCGCCGGCATCGGGTTCGCCGGTCACGTGCCCGAGGCCGTGGGCCTGGAACGCGCCCTCGAGGCCGGGTACCTGTCGATCGATCATCTGGATGGATACGCGCAGGCGCTCGTCCGGGACGATCTCGACGTATCCGAAGTGCCACCCTCCTTCTTCGGCGCCGCCCTCGTGGACTACATGGACGAGACAAAGCTCGTCGAGGTCGCGGCGGCGACCCGCGAGGCGGGCGTGTGGAACGTGCCGACCCAGAGCCTGATCGAGAGCATCGGGCTGCCGGATGACCCGCAGGAGATGGCGCGACGACCCGAGATGCGGTTCATGCCGCCGGAGGTGGTCGCCAATTGGGTGGAGGCGAAACAGGGGTTCCTCGCCGACGAGGCCTACTCGGCCGACACGGCCCTTCGATTCGTCGAGATCCGGCGCAAGCTGATCAAGGCATTGCACGATGCGGGAGCGGGGCTGATCCTCGGCTCGGACGCGCCCCAGGTGTTCCAGGTCCCCGGATTCTCGATGCGGGCGGAGCTTGCCGCCCTGGTGGCCGCGGGGCTCACGCCCTACGAGGCACTGGTTACCGGAACGCGCAACGTCGCGGAGTACTTCGGCGAGCTGGACGATCGGGGAACGGTCGAAGCGGGCAAGGCGGCCGACCTGATCCTGCTGGCGGCCAACCCGCTCGAGGACGTGGGGAGCGTGGGCTCCCTGGAGGGCGTGATGGTTCGGGGTCGCTGGCTGCCCCGGAGCGAGATCGACGAGATTCTGCTGCAGCTGGAGACGAACTAGGGGCGTCCGCCGCCTGCCCCGAAATCAGGCATCCACGACGCCGATGTAGGGCAGGGTCCGGTACCGCTCCCGCAGATCGAGACCGTAGCCGACGACCCAGCGATCGGGAATGTCGAAGCCCAGGTAGTCGATCGCGATCTCGCTCTCGACCCGATCCTTCTTGCGGACCAGCACGCAGCACCGGAGCGATGCCGGCTCTCTGGCCATGAGCATGTCGATCAGGTAGCGAAGCGTTCGGGCGCTGTCGACGATGTCCTCGACGATGAGCACGTGCCGCCCTCGCACGGGCGTTCGCAGGTCCATCAGCAGCCTTACGGCCCCGGACTCGGCGGAATCGCCGTAGCTGGAGAGGGCGATGAACTCGATCCGCCGCTCGATCGTCAACCTGCGCGACAGGTCGGCGAGAAAGATGAATGCGCCCTTGAGGACGCCGACCAGCACGATCTCGCCGAGGCCCGCATAGTCGCGCGACACCTTCATGGCCAGCTCGTCGACCCGGCGATCGATCTCCTCCTCCGTTATCAGCACCGGCGGCCGAGTGTGCGCGCCCGCGGTCGACATCGGGCTCACTCCTCCTCCGGCCGGAACTCCAGCGCCGCGGAGTTGACGCAGAAGCGCATCCCGGTGGGTCGGGGGCCGTCAGCGAACACGTGCCCGAGGTGGGCATCGCAGCTGGCGCACAGCACCTCGGTCCTGCGCGCGGGCAGGCTGTCGTCCGGGGTCGTCGTCACTCGCTCGGGGCCGATCGGCTCGAAGTAGCTGGGCCAGCCGGTTCCCGAGTCGAACTTCGCCTCGGAGCTGAACAGCTCGCTTCCACAGCAGACACAGGCGTACGTCCCCGCCTGCTTCGAGTCCCAGTGCCGACCGCTGAAGGGCGGCTCGGTTCCCTTCTCCCGGGTCACGTAGTACTGCATGGGCGTCAGCCGATCTCTCCATTCCTGATCGTCCACGGCCACCTCCAGGGGGCGGGCCAGCCCGCGCGTCGAAGACGCGCCGGAGCATGAAGCGAAGAGAATCGGGCGGAAGCGGCAGAGCGCCTCCGCCCGTTGCGAGTCTCGCGGTCGCCCATTCTTTGGATGTACGCCGCAACGGCGACTTGACTCCTGCTGAGCACGCGAGCTCGCTTTCCAGTATATCGATCCTGTGGCCTGTTGGCACGGGTCCGTGCGGCTGCGAGTTTCTGTTCATGACCTGGGAGATCGGCTTCGTCTTCGTCGTCGTGATCGCGGCACTCGCGCTGTTCGTGAGCGAGCGCTTCCGGATCGACCAGGTCGCCCTCACCATCCCCGTCGTTCTGCTGCTCGCCGGTGTGATCTCGCCGGCCGAGGCGGTATCCGGCTTCAGCAACACCGCCACCATCACCGTGGCCGCGATGCTCGTGCTCGGCCTCGGGCTGGTGAAGACCGGTGTGATCGCCGCCATCGCGAGGTGGGCGCTCACGGCCCGGCTCGGACCGCCGAACATGCGACTGGCGATCCTTTGCGCGGTGGTTGCCGGCATCTCGCCATTCCTGAACAACACGGCGGTCGTCGTCGTCTTTCTCCCGGTGTTCCTCTCGCTCGCCTACCAGGAGGGCGAGGCGCCGTCGCGCTATCTGATGCCCCTCTCGTTCGCGGCCATCCTGGGCGGAACCGTGACCCTCGTCGGCACCTCGACGAACCTCGTCGTATACGGAATCGCCGAGAACCACGGCCTCTTCGACCTGTCGATGTTCTCGATCGCCCCACTCGGACTCGTCTATCTCGGGGCCGGGCTGGTCTATCTGTTCGTTCTGGGACGACGGCTGATCCCGAAGCGGCCCGGCGCCGCCGATCTGTCGGGCAAGTACCAGGTGAGGCAGTTCCTGGCCGAGCTGGCCGTCACGGCGGGTTCCTCCGCGATCGGACGCTCGCTCGGGGAGCTCAAGTGGCGCGAGCGCTACGGCGTCTCGATCCTCGGCCTGGGACGGGGTGATCGGTCGGTCTGGGCACCGGGGGCCGACCGGCGGATCGTCGAGGGAGACATCCTGTACGCGCAGGGCACGCCGGAGCAGCTCCTGGGACTGACCCGCGAGGAGCAGCTCAGCCCACCGGTCCGGCGAGCCAAGAGCGCCATCGACTTCATCTCCGAGAACGCCCGCCTCATGGAGGTCATGATCGGGCCTCACTGCCCGCTGGCGGGCCAGAGCTTGGGGAAGGCACGCTTCCAGCAGCGGTACGACGCCACGGTGCTCGCCATCCAGCGGCACACCGTAACGATCCGCGACAAGCTGGAGTCGCTCAAGCTCTCGTTCGGCGACCTCCTGCTCGTACACGGTCCGGTCACCGCGCTCGACGCCCTCGCCGCGGAGCCGGGATTCGTGCCTCTTCGGATGGTGGAGGCGCCGGTGCGTCACCGTGAGCAGGCGCTGGTATCGGTCGCCATCCTCGTCGGGGTCGTGCTCGCCGCCGCCTTCGGGATCCTTCCGATCATGGCCGCGGCGCTGGTGGGCGTCGTGTTGATGATCTTCACCCGCTGCGTCCGGCTTGAGGAGATCTATGGCGAGTTGGATTGGATCGTGGTCTTCCTGCTGGCGGGACTGCTGCCCCTGGGCATCGCGATGGAGCGGACGGGAGCGGCCCACTGGCTGGTCTCCAGCCTGAGCGCCAATCTCGATCAACTCACGCCCACGGCGGTGATCGCCGGCCTCTACGTGATCACGGCGCTGCTCACCGCCGTGATGTCGAACGCGGCGACGGCGGTCGTGGTGGCTCCGATCGCCCTCTCCGCCGCTACCGACCTCGGCCTGAATCCCTACGCTCTTCTCGTCACCGTCATGTTCGGGTCCTCGGCCTCGTTCATGACGCCGATGGGCTATCAGACCAACGTGCTCATTTACGGGCCCGGCGGGTATCGCTTCACCGACTTCCTCAAGGTCGGCACGCCGCTCACGATCCTGCTCGCCGTCGTCACCACCCTGCTGATCCCGATTCTCTGGCCCAGCTGAAGCGAACCGCCATGGCGGTTTCTGCGTTATGGGGTTGAAAGCGGACCACGGGCGACCACACCCCAGCAGGAGGACTGCCTGCATGTCATGGCTTTGCAGGTACTTGAAGACGGCGCGCGGAGGATCGCCGAGGTGTATCGGGACTGCTTGAACTGCGAGGCCGTGCGAGCGGCGCTTTGGCCCCTGGAGGAGCCGACAGCGCTCTCGGAGGAGGCCCGGGCAGCGCGGATGCACCTCGGGCACTGCCCTGCCTGTCGCGAGTACTTCGCCCGCGATGCCGCTCTGGTGCGAGCGATCAGACTCCATGGGGCCGCGGGGCGGGCGCCCGCAAGCCTCCACCGGCGCGTCCGTCAGGCGATCGAAAGTGAGGCGGGCGGGCGTCAGGCCCGCAAGGTCGGTAACGCCAGATCGACCCGACTACCGACGCGAGTGCGCGCCGAGGCATGGGCCGTGGCCGCCGCCCTCGTGGTGTTCTTCGCCGCCGCTGTCAGTGCCGGCGGCAACGGGAGCGACGGAATCCCGGAGGCCTACGCGCGGGACTTCCTGAATCGAGCCGCCCAGGTCGATGCCCTGGATTCGCCCGACCCGGAGGCGGTCTCCGGCTTCTTTCGGCAGGAGATGGGTGTTGGGGTGCAGCCGGTGGCGCTCGACGATGGGCGGCTGACCCGGGCGATGGTCCGCCTCCTCGAGGACAGGCAGGTCGCCGTGGTCGAGTACAAGCTGGGGAGCTCCGTCATCGTGCACTATCGGATGCCGAGCCATGGCGAGCCGCCGGCCGGTCGACCCCGGTTCCACGCGAGCACGACCCAGGGGGTGAGCATCGTCACCTGGAGAGATCCGGTGTTCGAGCACGCGCTCGTGGGTGACCTCCCGCTCGAACGCCTCGCCACCCTCGCCCGTCGCGCCTTCTCCGATCCCCCGGGCCCGGTCGATCCCCCGGAGATGCTCGCGGAGTAGGCAGCCCGCGTCCCGCGGCTCGGGATGCCGGCCCGCCGGCGATGCATCTGCTCAAGAGACGGGCGAGACGCGCACCGCGCAGAACTTGAACTCGGGAATCTTGCCGTCCGGATCCAATTCGTCGATGGTCAGCAGGTTGGCGGCAGCCTCCCGGAAATGAAACGGGATGAACACGGAGCCCGGCAGCATGCGGCCGGAGCTCTCGGCCATCAGCACGATCGAGCCGCGCCGAGAGCTGACCTCGACCAGTTCGCCGCTGCGAATGCCCAGGCGCTCCATGTCCTCCGGGTGCATATCCACGCTGGGATGGGGTCGGATCGCCTGCAGCGCCCTGGTCCGCCGCGTCATCGTGCCGGTGTGCCAGTGCTCCAGCAGGCGTCCGGTGTTGAGCACGAGGGGGAACTCCTCGTCGGGGAGCTCTCTCGCCGCTGCGAACTCGGCCGGCACGAAGGCACCTCGGCCGCTGGCGGTCGGAAACCGGTCGCCGAACAGCACCTGGATTCCGTCCTCGCTCGGGTCCGGGCAGGGCCAGAGCTTCCCCTCCCGCCCGAGGATCGGGTAGGTGAGTCCGGCGTAGGAGGGCGCCAGCGCGGTGAACTCGGCGAAGACCTCCTCCGGCGACCCGTAGTTCATCGGATACCCCATCCGGGTCGCGAGCGCGCAGGTGATCTGCCAGTCCTGTCGCGCACCGCCGGGTGGTCGGATGGCCTCGCGACCCACCTGAACGCGGCGATCCGTGTTCGTGTAGGTGCCTCGCTTCTCGAAGAAGCTCGTAGCCGGCAGGATGACGTCGGCGAACTCCGCCGTCTCCGTGAGAAAGATGTCCTGGACAACCAGGAACTCCAGGTTCGCCAATGCCTTGCGTACCTTGTTGACGTTGGGGTCGGAGAGGAACGGGTTCTCCCCCATCATGTACATGCCGCGGATCTTGCCCTCCAGCGCCGCGGCCGTGATCTCGACCACCGTGAGGCCCGGCTCCGGGTCGAGCTCCACGCCCCAGGCCTGCTCGAACTTCGCCCGGACGGCCGGATCCGAGACGCTCTGGTAGTCCGGGTAAACCATGGGGATCAGGCCGGCATCGGAGGCGCCCTGGACGTTGTTCTGTCCGCGCAGCGGATGCAGCCCTGTTCCCTCGCGGCCGATGTTGCCGGTGAGCAGGGCGAGCGAGATCAGGCAGCGGGCGTTGTCCGTCCCGTGCGT
>CAZEBA010000007.1:0-99554 GCA_964510615.1 uncultured Gemmatimonadota bacterium | reverse complement strand
GGTGGAGTTTCTGCGCGCGCAGCCCTGACGGGCTCGACGCCTGAACCGGCGATCCGGTCTACCCCGCCAGGAGAAGCCGGTAGGCCAAGCCCGCGACCGCGCTGAGGCCGAGTACGGGCAGCATGCCCAGCCGGAGACGGAACAGGGCCAGGAAGGCCAGCCCCGCGATCGCGACCCCGGCCGGATCGACGGCCGTCCACACCGGAATCAGCAGGCTCGTGCCGAGCTCGCTCACGGTCCGCGTCTCCCGAAACAGGGTGTGGATTCCGAACCAGGCGGCCAGGTTGAGGATCACGCCGACGACCGCGGCCGTGATCGCCGCCATCGCAGCCGCCAGCGAGCGCCGCCCCCGGAGGTGCTCGATGAACGGCGCCCCGACGAAGATCCACAGGAAGCAGGGCACGAAGGTCGCCCAGGTCGTCACCAGCGACCCGAGCACGCCCGCCCACAAGGGCGCGAAGGGACCCGGGTTCCGGTACGCCCCCATGAAGCCTACGAACTGGACCACCTGGATCAGAGGTCCGGGCGTCGTCTCGGCCATGCCCAGGCCATCCAGCATCTCGCCCGGCGCGAGCCAGCCGTAGACCTGGACCGCCATCTGCGCGATGTACGCGAGCACCGCGTACGCGCCCCCGAAGGTGACGACGGCCGTCTTGCTGAAGAAGACCGCCTCCGCAACCAGCACGTCCGATGCCCCGAGCAGCACGACCAACAGCGCGATCGGAACCCACCAGATCGCCAGCCACAGAGCGGCGGTCTGCCAGGTTCGCCGCCACGTCGGAGGATGGGGCGAGCCGATTCGATCTTCGCTCTCCTGGTCCGGCGTCGCGTCCATCCAGCTCGGCCAGAGCCGGGATCCCAGGAGGCCGGTCCCGGCGGCTCCGATGATGATCAGCGGGAACGGAACGTTGAAGGCGTAGATGGCCAGGAAGGCCGTGGCGGCGAGACCGATCGCCAGACGGTTCCTGAGCGCCCGGCGACCGAGCCGCAGGAGCGCGGCGACGACGACCGCCAGCACCGCCGGCTTGAGGCCGTAGAAGACGGCCTCCAGGATCGCGGTCTCACGAAACCCGGCGTAGAGAAAGCTGAGCGCGAGGATGGAGAGGAAGCCGGGCAGGATGAACAGGCCGCCGGCGACGAGACCGCCTCGCCAACCGTGAAGGAGCCAGCCGCCGTAGGTGGCGAGTTGCTGCGCCTCCGGCCCGGGGAGGAGCATGCAGTAGTTGAGCGCATGGAGAAAGCGACCCTGGCTCATCCACCTCTTCTCGTCCACCAGGATCGTCTGCATGACGGCGATCTGGCCGGCGGGCCCGCCGAAGCTGTAGGCCGCTACTCGCAACCAGACCCGGAGCGCGTCGCGAAACGGGACGCCGGGCGCCGCGCTTGGGCCCTGCCCACGGGTCACATCGCCTGCCAGTCGCCGGACTGTTCGAACGCCCAGGCGGCACGGTAGACCGTCGTCTCCTCGTAGCGCCGTCCCACCAGCATCATGCCGACGGGCAGATCGCCGCTCAGCCCGCACGGGATGGACATGGCCGGGTGGCCGGTGATGTCGAACTGCTGGGTGTTCACCAGCATCTCGAGGCCCCGCTGGACGATCTCGGCCCGCGGCGCGTCGGGGGCGGGCAGGGGCGGAGCGACCATCGGCGTCGTCGGCATGAGCAGAAGATCGAACGTCTCCAGCACCTCGTCGTACGCCGCCCGCAGCCTGCGTCGCAGGTTCGTGCCCTTCGCGTAGTAGCGACCGCGGTACCTGCGCAGGCCGTATCGACCGAGCAGCATGAACAGGATCAGCGTGTCGGAGAGCTCTCCGGGGCGCTCGCGCCAGGCCGCGTTGGCGTCACGGAGGCTGAGGATCGCGAGGCCTTGCTGGTTCTGGCCGAAGCCGTCATCCAGCATCATCTGCCGCGTCACCCCCTCGGCCGCGATGGGGATGAAGATCGCCGCTCCCGCCGGGTGCATCGGGATCGACACCTCCTCCACCTCCGCCCCCAAATCCCGGAACCGCTCGGCCCCGTGATGCACCTTCGCATCCACGTCCGGCTCGGAGCCCGCCGTCCCGAAGCCCTCCCGAACGACGGCGATCCGCAGCCCGGCCGCGCCTCCGCCGAGCGCCTCCGTGTAGGGCTCCGGTCGCACCCCGTGCTGCCGCCCATCGATCCCGTCCGGGCCCGCGATCACCTCCAGCAGCAGCGCGTTGTCCCGTACGTTGGAGGTCATCGGCCCCGTATGATCGAAGCTCGCCTCCATCGAGCAGATGCCGGTATACGGAACGAGCCCGTGGGTCGGCTTCAGGCCGTAGATCCCGCAGAACGACGAAGGAAGACGGATCGAACCCCCCTGATCGCCGCCGATTGCCAGATCGACTTCGCCGGCCGCGATCAGCGCGCCGCAGCCGGATGAGGAGCCACCGGCCGTATGAGCTGGGTTGCGGGGGTTACGGATCGGTCCCTGGGCGCAGGTGTGGCTGCCACCGGAGCAGGAGTAGTTCTCGCACACCGCCTTGCCGACGATCTCGCCGCCGGCGTCGAGGATGCGCGTCACGACCGTGGCGTCCACCTCGGGAACGTACCCCTCGAGGATCGAGGTCCCAGCCGCCATCGGCACGCCCGCCAGGCAGATGTTGTCCTTGAGCACGATCTTGCGCCCCGCCAGCCGACCGTCTGGCGCTCCCTTGACCGAGGTCTTTACGTACCAGGCGCCGTAACGGTTCTCCTCTCCCTCCGGCCGGTAGCCAGGCTGGCGAGGGTACGCGACGTCGGGCAGGTAGTCCGGCATCGCGTCCACCGCCTCGTAAGCGGCGAAGGCATCGGCCATCAGCTCGCGAAACTCCCCGAGGTCCGCGTCACTGAGGGCCAGGCCGAGGTCTCGCGCGACCTCGCGCAGGTCGGACAGGCTGGGAGCTTCGAAAGTCATGCCGCTTCCTCTCCTTTCGCGTACGCGACCGCGATGCGCGCGGCCAGACGGGCATTCGCCTCCAGCAAAGCCAGATTCGCAGCCAGGGCACGGCCGCCGCTGGCCTTTCCGATCAGATCGAGCAGGAACGGCGTCACCGCCGCTCCGCGGATACCGGCGGCTTCGGCCGCGGCCGCGGCTCCTGCGACCATCTCCTCGACCTCCGCCCGATCCATGGCGGCAGCCGCCGGCGGCGGGTGGCAAAACAGGACGCTTCCCGGCACGCCCAGCCCTCGCTGCGCCCCCATCAGGCGCGCCGCTTCCGCCGGGGAATCCACTCGATGGTCGAGCCGAAGACCGCTTTCCCTGGCGTAGAAGGCGGGAAGCTCCTCCGTCTCGTAGCCCACCACCGTCACCCCCATCGTCTCGAGCACCTCCAGCGTGCGTCGAAGGTCCAGGACCGCCTTGGCGCCCGAGCAAACCACGCCGATCGGGGTCCGCCCGAGCTCAGCGAGGTCAGCCGAGACATCGAGACTCGTCTCGGCCCCGCGGTGGACGCCGCCGATCCCGCCGGTTGCCAGCACGGCGATGCCGGCCCGGTCGGCGACAAACGCGGTGGCGGCAACGGTCGTCGCTGCCGGCCTGCCGGACGCCGCCAGCGCGGCCAGATCCCGGGTGGACGCCTTGGCCACGCCGCCGACGTTGGCGAGCTCGACGATCTCCTCCGCCTCCAGCCCGACCACTACCCGCCCGCCGAGCACGGCGATCGTGGCCGGGATCGCACCCTCCCCGCGGACTGCGAGCTCCATCCGCCCGGACGCCTCCAGGCCGTGGGGATCCGGCAGGCCATGTGCGATCACGCTCGACTCGAGGGCCACGACCCCGACGCCGCCCTCCAGCGCAGCGCGGATCGGGGGCCGAACCTCGATCGGCCCGCTCGCCGGGGCCGGAGCCCGCTGCGCCCTCTGACGGAGGGACCCATCCGACATCCGCGGGTGGCCCTCAGGCCTCCTCGGCCCGCCGGAGGACGGCCTCGGCGGTGAGCGCGTCGAGGGCCCCACCTGCCTCGAGCACGAGACTGGCGGCGGCGAGGCCGGGACGCAGCGGCTCCGGATCCCCGTCCCGCAGGCCGAAGATGTAGCCAGCCACCAGAGCATCGCCGGCGCCGGTCACGTCGCTCAACGGGCCGTGCGGAGCGATGGCCGGCACGGCCGTCGTGCCGCTCTCGCTCGACACCAGCACGCCCTCCGAGCCGAGCGTGACCACCACGGTGCCCACCCCCATCGCCCGGATCCTCTCGGCCGCCGCCGCGACCTGCTCCGGCCTGGCAGCCGGCATCCGGCTGAGCCGCTCGGCCTCCTGGCGGCTCGGAAACAGGACGTCGATCGAGCCCAGCACGGGATGGAGCCGCTCCGCCTTTGCCACCGATACCGGATTGGCCAGCACCGTCACGCCTTCCGGTTTCCGGCCGACCAGCACGGACAGGGCCTCGGATGGCAGGTTCGCGTCCATGAACCAGATCCGCCTGCCCGGCAGCTGCCGCGCGACCTCCCGCGCCCAGCTCGCATTCGCCTCCTCGTAGATCCCCATGTCGGCCAGCCCGAACTCCAGCCGGCCGCTGGGGCCGAGCACTGCGGTGTACGCGCCGGTAGGGTGCCGTCCCGAGCACGTCACCCCCGACGTCTCGACACCGGCCTCGGCCAGACCTTCCAGAAGCGCGCGGCCCGCCTCGTCATTACCGACGATCGAGAACAGCGCCACCTCACACTTCAGGCGCGCGAGCGCCTCCGCCACATTGCGGGCGACGCCACCAGGCCGGAGGACGGAGACGATCGGATTCGACGTGCCGGGCCGGAGCGGTCCCGAAGTGAAGGCGCGGCGGTCCAGGCTGGCGCCGCCGACACAGCCGATGGAAGCAAGGTCCCGTGTGCTCATGCCTCCATCCTCTCGCTCCGCAGCCGCGGCGGCAACGGAGTCCCTTTCCCCGCCCTCGACGGCCAGCCATCATTCCCCCCTGCCGGAACCGGGCCGTGTCCGGCATCCCCAGATATTTCCGCATCGACGGATGTCCACCGGTCCGATCCGGCGCGATTGGACAGCCGACTGTGTGCGCAGTCCGGCGCGCACGACTCGGTGCGCGATCCGGCTCGCGACCCGGCAGCTGACAAGGAGACAACTCATGACGTTCGGTGTTACGACGGTGCAGGCCGCTGGCCGCACCCTCGGGACCCCCCTTCCGCGGGTGGCTCTCGGGACGGCCCTGCTGGCCGCCGGATCGATCCTCGCCTGCGGGGATCGGACCGCGGCCGACGGCGATGCGGAGGGAACGGAGCTCGATCCGGCAGCCCTCGTCGCCCGGTACGCGGCGCCGATCGAGGGCGAGGCGGGCTCGGTGCCCCTGTACACGGATCTGGGGAACCACCATCGCGAGATCACCACCGCAGCCGCTCCGGAGGCCGCGGAGTACTTCGACCAGGGCTTGCGGCTCCAGTACGCGTTCAATCACGAGGAGGCCATCCGGGCCTATGAGGAAGGCCTCCGCTACGACCCGGCCTGCGCGATGTGCTGGTGGGGCATCGCCCTCGCAGCCGGCAACAACATCAACGCCGCCATGGAGCCGGAGAGCGGCCGCCGGGCGTACGCCGCTGCGCAGCGGGCCCTCGAGCTGTCGGCCGACGCGAGCGCCCTGGAGCGCGCTCTGATCGAGGCGCTGGCCGAGCGGTACGGCGCGGACCCGGAGGCTGGCCGTGCCGCGCTGGACTCCGCGTATGCCGACGCGATGGCTCGCGTCGCGGAGGCGAACGTCGAGGACGCCGACGTGCTGACCCTCTATGCCGCGTCGCTGATGAACCTCAGCCCGTGGGACTACTGGACCAGGGACCGGCGGCCCAGGCCCGGCACCGAGAAGATCCTGGCCGCGCTGGAGCGCGCCCTAGAGCTCGACCCGGACAACCCCGGCGCGTGCCACTACTACATCCACGCCGTGGAGGCCGCCTTCCCGGAGCAAGCGGTGGAATGCGCCGATCGGCTCGCGGCCCTGATGCCAGGAGCCGGCCACATCGTCCACATGCCAGGCCACATCTACATCCGAGTCGGGCGGTACGCCGACGCGGTCAGGGCCAACGAGCATGCGGTCCATCAGGACGAGCGGTACATCGCCGACCAGCGCCCCGGCCGCGGGCTGTATCCGACGGCCTACTATCCTCACAACTACCACTTCATGTGGTTCGCCGCCTCGATGGCCGGCATGGCGGAGAAGGCTGGTACCGCGGCGAAGATCGTGGCGCCGAAGGTCCCGCACGAAGTCGCGCGCGACATCTATTGGGCCCAGCAGATCGTCGTTTTGCCCCAGCTGGTCTCGGTGACCTTCGGCCGCTGGGAAGACGTGCTGAGCGCTCCGCTGCCGGCGGAGGATCTTCCCAACGCGACCGCGCTGGCGCGGTACGCGAGGGGCGTGGCACTCGTCGCGACGGCCCGAGCGGCCGACGCCATGGCCGAGCTGGACGCGATCCGCGAGCTCGCCCGGGAGCAGGGCGTGGCCGAAGAGGAGTCGGGGCCGCCGGTCGTGATCGCGATCGCCGAGCGGGCGCTTGCCGGCGAGATCGCGCTCCGCACTGGCGACGCCGAGGGAGCCGTGGAGCACTTCCAGGCGGCGGCCGACCTCGAGGACGGGCTGCTCTACGAGGAGCCGCCGCTCTGGTATTACCCGATCCGGCAGTCTCTCGGCCTGGCCCAGCTCGAGGCGGGGCGTCCCGCAGAGGCCGAACGTGCCTACCGCGAGGACCTCGAGCGCTTCCCTGAAAACGGCTGGTCGCTGTTCGGGCTTGCGCAGTCCCTGCGTGCCCAGGGGAAGGACGAGGAGGCGGATCGGATCGACGCGCGGTTCCAGGAAGCATGGTCGGGGGCCGACATCGAGCTTACGGCCTCGCGTTTCTGATGGCGCCGCAACCGGTGAGCCGCAGCGAGCAGCGGCAGGGAACGAAGCCGGAGCCGGTGATGTCGCTCGAGACCGCTACCAGAATTCGGACAGTCGTCGAACGCGGCATCCGGGCGATGCAGGAGCGCGAGGCGGTCGGCCGCGGAACCGCGACCACCAGAGTGCGCATGGTCGACGGCCTGACGTGCGAGGTGCGGGACGGGTCCTGGAATCTGACCGTGGACCTGAGCGCCAAGGGCGGGGGGAACGGCCGCGGCCCGGATCCAGGAGTCTACGGCCGTAGCGCGCTCGGCTCCTGCCTCGCGATCGCCTACGGCCTCTGGGCGGCCCGGCGGGGCGTCCCGATAACGGCGCTCGAGGTCGAGGTGCAGGCCGACTATGACGTGCGGGGCCAGTACGGAGTCGATGACTCGGTTCCGGTGGCCTACCGCGAGGTTCGCTACACCATCTCGGTGACGAGCGATGCTCCCGAGGACGAGGTGGTCGCGGCTCTCGAGGACGCCGAGGCCCACTGCGTGTACCTCAAGGTCTTCGCCGAGCCCCAGACGGTTCGGCGCGAGTACCGGCTGCTGAGGCCGGCGCGTTAGGGGCGGCCGTATGAAGCGACAGGGGACGACAGGAACACGCTGTGGTGCTATTATGCAGGATTGGGGATGAGGGCACCCGGCCCGGCATCCGCGTCGCGGCTTCTACGAGGGCGCTCTATGAACCACCATCGTACGGCATCCCCCGCCGCGTGGGAGCTTAGTTGAAGAAGCTCCGCGTCGGCGTCATCGATCTCGTCGCCAAGGCGCCCACCCGCACGCTCTACGCACGCCTCATGCACGCGAACCTGGCCGGCCTGATGCCGCAGGCCGTGGCCGTCTGGGCGGAGGAACTCGGCCACGATGTCCGGTACATCTGCTACACGGGCCTCGAGGACCTCCTCGACGAGCTGCCCTCGGACACGGACATCGTGTTCATCAGCGCGTTCTCCCAGGCCGCCCAGCTGGGCTACGCGGTCAGCAACCTCTTCCGGTCACGCGGCGCCGTCACGGCGCTCGGGGGGCCGCACGCCCGCTGCTATCCGGACGACGCGCAGAAGTACTTCGACTACGTGCTCGGCCTCACCGACCGGGAGACGATCGACACCGTGCTGCGCGACTGCCGACCGCACCGTCCGGTCGGCGAACACCTCAGCGCGGCCACGCAGCCGGCACACCTGCCGGGCGTGCGGGCGCGGTGGAAGTTCATCGAGCCGACGCTGGCCAAGGCGCCGACGAAGGTGAAGGGCGTGCCGATGATTGCCAGCCTCGGCTGCCCCTACACCTGCAGCTTCTGCATCGACTCGGTGATCAAGTACCAGCCCCTGGACGCGGATGAGATTCGTGACGACCTCCGCTTCCTGGCGCGCACGATGCCGAACGCCTGGGTGGGCTGGCACGATCCGAACTTCGGCGTCCGCTTCGAGGACTACATGAGCGCGATCGAGGCGGCGATCCCGGGTGGCAACCTCTCCTTCGTCGCCGAGAGCAGCCTCTCCCTTCTCTCGGAACCGCGACTGGCCCGGATGCGCGACGCCGGCTTCAAGGCCCTGCTGCCGGGGATCGAGTCGTGGTACACCCTCGGCGACAAGTCGAAGACGCGGTCGGAGAAGGGGATCGACAAGGTCGAGACGGTCTCCGAGCACGTGAACACCATCCTCGAGCACGTTCCTTACGTGCAGACGAACTTCGTGCTCGGGCTCGACTGTGATTCCGGAAGCGAGCCGTTCGAGCTCACCAAGCGCTTCATCGACAGGACGCCCGGCGCGTTTCCCGGCTACTCGCTTCTATCCGCTTTCGGCGAGGCAGCGCCCCTGAACCTCGAGTACCAGAAGGCTGGCCGCGTTCTTCCGTTCCCGTTCCACTTCCAGAACAACAGCCAGGCGATGAACGTGCGGCCGCTCAACTACGAGTGGCGCGAGTTCTACGACCACGTGATAGACCTTGCCAAGTACAGCTTCTCCTGGAAGAGCATCGCCCGCCGCGCGCGGGCGACGAAGCGGGGCTTCGCCACCTGGATGAACCTGGTGCGGGCCATCTCCTCGGAGGGGTTCGGGCGGATCAAGTACTACACCGCGATCCGGGAGCTGCTCGACAGCGACATGTCGATGCGGCGCTTCTTCGAGGGCGAGACGACCGAGGTGCCCTCCTTCTATGTCAACCGCCTGCGCCGCGAGCTCGGCCCGGCCTGGGAGTGGCTTCCCGAGGGCGCGGTCGAGCACGACCCGAACGCCTACCTCAAGCGGATGAACGGCGGCCGCTCACTCACCATCGGCGAGGAACCCGTCGAGGAGCCGCCCGCCGCCGCGGCCTCCGGCGGCTAGCCACCGCCTGCGCGCTTTCGGCTAACCTCCGTCCGCGAGCGCGCTGGCAACCAAACCCCCGCCTGCAAGCGGTCTGGAGAGGATCGCCTCCCACACGGCGTAACCGGGCTTCGGACGAAGCTCCGTGTCCACGATCCCCATGCGCGAGAACAGGGCCAGAGCCGACTCACGCTCCGGCGGGAGACCGAACGAGGCCACATCGAAGTCGGCGAAGATGAGCATGACCCAGAGCGGCGACTCCACACCGTCGAGCAGCGCTTCGAAGCGGCGGAGAAACTCGGCCTGCGCCTCGGGCGTCCCCTGCACCCCACCGACGCTCTCGGAGCTCCAGCCACCCTCCACCAGAATCAGCGGCAGATCGGTGGCTGCGCGGAAGCGGGAGAAATAGTCGTCGGGAATCTCCGCCGGCGACGGCCAAACGAAGATCGGATAGGAGGAGAGGCCGAGCGCATCGATGTCGAAGTCGTCCACCAGCGCGAAGTGGTCGATTGGGGGGTCCGGTAGCGGGAAGAGATTCCAGGCATCGTCGACCTGAAAGGAGACGAAAACGCGTGTGGTCGGCAGGATCGTCCGGATCTCCGGGGCGAGGGTGTTGACCAGGTCCACCAGCTCGGCGTACAGCTGAGGGCTTCCGTGGGCGGCCAGCGTGTTGATCTCGGAAGCGAGGCCCATGTAGTCGGGTCGGACCTCCCGGGCGACCTCGAGCGTGTACGCCTCGTGCAGGGATCGAATCTCCGGCTCCAGGATGCTTCGGCCGGCCTCCACCAACTCCGGCGTCTCCGACCTGCGGTCGAGCCCATCGAGGGGATCGATCAGGAAGACGATCCGGAGCCCCAATCCCCGAAGGAAGTCGGCCAGCCCGTTCGTCTCGGCAACCAGGCTCCCAATCAGCTCTCCTGCCAACAATCTCGCCCACGGGACCGGCTGCTGAATGATCGCGTACTCCGCTACCCTGGCCATGGCCTGCGCGGTCGCTATAACGCTGGCCTCGGTGGGCTCGGGCGGCGTCAGGCCCCACCCCATCGCGTACGTACGCGGCTCGGGGGCGGGGGACGGAGTCGGCGGACCGGCAGGCGCCGTGTCGGAACCGCATGCCGGCAGCGCCATCGGAAGCGACAGGCCGATAACGAGCACGGTCCCCGACCGCGCGAGGGGAGGACAGGCCGAGCTCAACGCGCGCCCGACCGTCTCACTCGAACTGCGGGAAGAGGTCGACGTCGGGCCACTCGGTCACCCGGTTCACGGTGCGGACGAGTTCGGTGGCGAACGAATCGAAGAAGTTGCGCCGGTCCGTGTTGATGATCGCGGCGATCACCAGGCCGTCCTCGCGGACCTGGAAGGGCATCGGGCCCGCGGCGTCCCCCGAACAGGCTGGTAGCGCCAGCGCTGCGGTCACCAGGACGCGGGAGGTCCGTCGAAGCTTCGCTGCCGTCCTCACGAGGCGGTGGAGCCCCGCCTGAGCGAGGCTCCCGGATTGAAAGCCCAGTTGGCCCGCTACGGCCTGGTGATCTGCATCTCCCAGATGTAATCGGTGTGCGAGTCGCAGATCTCGCTGAAGGTGTTCATGGCCAGCGGCGCCTCCTCGAACAGGTCCGCGAAGATCGCCGTCCGGGCCGCCAGCAGCGAGCTCAGGTCGGCCGCATCGATGACCGAGATACGGCGATACTGGCCGCCGATGTTGTGCTCGAGCCAGCTCCAGCCGGTGATCGTCCCCTGTGCCACGTGCTTGTTGTAGACGTCCGCCAGCTGCTCCTCCACGATCTCGGATGCCCGCTCTTCCTCCGTGAAGTCGCAGACCATGTACGTCGACAGGGCGACCGCCGGCCGGCCCTGCGCGAGGGTCGGATCCGAGGCGGCCGCGACCTCCCACACGTAGTCGTCGTGCGAGGGGCAAATCTCCGTGAGCTCCGCCGAGGCGTCGGCAGCCTCCGCGATCATGTCGTCGATGATCGCATCGCGCGCGGACATCACCGAGGGTACGTCGGCCCCCACCATGTAGAGCAGGCGGCGCCAGTGGCCGCCGGTGTGGTGCGCGTACCAACCCCAGGCGTTGATGTGGCCGGCTTCCATGTGCCGATCCATGATCGGCGCCAGGCTGGCGGAAACGACCGTGTCGGCGCGCGCCTCTCTCGCCTCGTTGCAGTGGAAGTAGGTCCCGAACACGGCCGGATCGGGCTCCTCCTCCTGCGCGAAGGCGGAAAGCGGCACCAACAGCATGCAGATGGTGGCCGCAAGGGTCCATCTCCAAAACATTGAGCACCTCCTTCGGATGGGACGGGGTCGCGATAGTTCCCCACGGTATGAGCAGCTTGGCCTGCCGGGCAATCCCGCCGATCTGCCGCCCTCCCTGTCCTCCCGCCGGGCGGGCCGCTACATCGTCGGACATGACCAGCGGCAGCCAGTCGGAGACCGGCCGCATACGGAGCCTCATCCTCAAGCGCCCGGACGACGCCTTCGTCAGCGATCTGGCGATCGCGCGACAGTGGCGCGGCCTCCGCTATGAGAGCCGGCCCGACTTTCGGCGCGCGATCGACGAGTACCAGGCGCTGGTGGAGCGGCTCGAAGCGGCCGGCATCGAGCTCCTGTTCCTGCCGCGGGAGGAGTCGGTGGGCCTCGATTCCCTCTACGTTCGCGATGCGGCCGTCGCGACGAACGAGGGACTCGTTCTCTGCAACATGGGGAAGGCCGCGCGCGAGGCCGAACCGTCCGCGCTCGGGCGAGCGGCACGGGAGTGGGGGATCCGGATCCGCGGTCAGGTGAGCGGAGACGGAATCCTCGAGGGTGGAGACGTAGTGTGGCTCGACGAGCGGACGCTGGCCGTGGGCCGCAGCTACCGCACGAACGAAGAGGGCATCCGGCAGCTGCGCGGGTTCCTCTACGGGAGCGTCGATGAGCTGGTGGTCGTCCCGCTCCCGCACCACCGCGGCCCGGGGGACGTCTTTCACCTGATGTCCGTGCTGAGCCCGATCGATCGGGATCTGGCGCTCGTCTACTCCCCGCTTCTTCCGATCCCGTTTCGGGAATGGCTGCTGCGAAGGGGGGTGTGGTTGGTCGAGACACCGGAGGAGGAGTTCGGCTCCCTCGGCTGCAACGTCCTCGCCCTCGGTCCCCGGAGGTGTCTGGCCGTCGCCGGCAACCCGGTCACGCGCTCCCGCCTCGAGGCCGCGGGCGTGGAGGTGCTGACCTTCCCGGGCGCAGAGGTCTGCCTCAAGGGGCGCGGAGGGCCGACCTGCCTCACGCGGCCCCTGACGCGGGAATAGGGCGCCGGCGCGAGCGCTTCCGGCCGCGGAGCGTCGTCCCTCGAAGGAGGGCGCGAGCGGCATGGTGCCCCGGCGCGCCGGTGACGCCGCCCCCCGGGTGCGTCCCGGCCCCGCACAGGTAGAGACCCCGGATGGGCGTCTCGTATCTGGCCCAGCCCGGAAGCGGACGCATGAAGAAAAGCTGATCGAGCGCCATCTCGCCGTGCGAGGCACATCCGCCCGTCAGACCGTGGACCGCCTCCAGGTCCGCCGGCGTCGTTACGTGCCTGTGGAGGATCGCGCCGGGGAGGTCGGGGGCGTACTCCGAGAGCGTCTCGACGACGCGATCCACCAGCGCCTCCGCGGTCTCGGCATCCCATGCTCCGTCCTTCACCTCGTAGGGGGCGTACTGGACATAGATAGACATGACGTGCCGGCCCGGCGGCGCGAGGCCAGGGTCCGTGAGGGAGGGGATGACGGCCTCGAGGTAGGGGCGCCGCGAGACCTGCCCGTACTTCGCATCGTCGTAGGCCCGCTCCAGGTAGTCGATCCCGGGGCTGATGCGGATCACGCCGCCGAGCAGCCCCGGCTCGGCCTCCACGCCGGTGAAACGGGGCAGCCCGGCCAACGCCAGGTGCACCTTGGCGAACGCACCCCGCATGCGGATGGCCCGGACCCGCCGCACGAAGGCCGGCTCCAGCTCGGTGGGCTCGACCAGACCGAGGAACGTGCGCTTCGGGTCAGCGTTGGAGACGACGCAGCGGGCGGCGATCTCCTCGCCACCGCACAGGACGACGCCGGCCACCTCCGAACCGGCGACGCGGACCCGCTCCACGTCGGCACCGGTCCGGATCGTGGCACCTGCCGTCCGGGCCGCCCCCGCCAGGGCCTCGGTCAGCCGGCCGATGCCGCCGGCCACCAGCTCCGTCGGACGGAGCACCTCCGGACCCGGCGTCAGACCGCCCAACAACAGATGGGCCGTGCCCGCCGCCCGCGGACCGAGAAACACGCCCGTCACGCCGATGGCACCCAGCAGGCCCCGCAGCGGTTCGCATTCGAACCACTCGTCCAGCAGGTCGGCGGCCGACATCGGCAGGAGGCGTAGCACCTCCGTCATCTCGCGGCGGCCCAGCCGCCGCAGCCCCGAGGCTAGCCGAACGAAGTCCAGCGTCTCTCCGGCGGAGCCGGGCGGCAGCTGCGGCGGGCTCGCCGCCCGCAGACGCTCGAGGAAGGCCAGGGCGGGTCTCATGGCGGTCCCGAATCGGTGCCAACGCGAGGCGTCGGCGGGGGAGTGGCGTCGGATCTCCTCGACCGTCCTGGCCGGATCGCGCCATACGACCAGGCCGCCCCCGGCGCGGAGCGGTTGGAAGACGGGTGGATCCGGGCGGCGAAGCGTCAGCCCGTGGCGCACGAGGTCGAGGTCGCGGATGAGATCGGGATGCATTCCCGCGACCCGGTGCGCGCAGACCTCGAATCGGAAGCCGGGGAAGAGCTCCTCGGTGGTGGCGGCCCCGCCCACGACCTCGCGCCGCTCGAGAACGAGCACGTCGAGGCCCGCGCGCGCGAGGTAGGCCGCACAGGTCAACCCGTTGTGGCCGGCACCCACTATCACGACGTCGTACGCTCGGCTCATGCGCGCCTCTTCGGCCGACGACCCGACCCCGCCGGCACGTTCATCCGGCCCGCCACCCCGCTCATGCCCGCCTCCCCTTCGCCCGCAGCACCGCCTCGGCCGCCAGCCAGCCCGACGCGCCGCAGACGCCCCCTCCCGGGTGGGTGCCGGAGCCGCACTGATAGAGGTTCGCCAGCGGCGTGCGGTAGTCCGCCCACGAGGGCGCCGGGCGGAGGAAGAACAGCTGTTGGAGGGAGAGCTCGCCGTGGAAGATGTTTCCCTCCGTGAGACCGAACGTTTCTTCGAGATCGGCCGGCGTCAGCACCTGCCGGTGGACGATCAGATCCCGCAGGTTCGGCGCGTACTCGCACAGGGTGTCGATGACCGTGTCACCGAACGCCTCCCGGCGTTCGGCGTTCCAGCCGCCGTTCAGCTGGTAGGGCGCGTACTGCACGAAGATCGACATCACGTGCCGGCCGGGAGGCGCCATGCCGGGATCGATCATCGAGGGAATGACGACGTCCAGGTAGGGGCGCCGCGAGAACTCGCCGTATTTCGCATCGTCGTAGGCGCGCTCCAGGTACTCGACGCTCGGGCTGATCGAGATCGCGCCGCGGAGGTGCGGCCCGTCGTCCGGGCGCGCCGTGAAAGTGGGAAGTCCGCTCAGCGCCAGGTTCACCTTGCCGGACGAGCCGCGGATCCGGAAACGGCGGATCGCATCCACGAACTCGGCCGGCAGCAGGCCGGGCTCCACCAGCCCGAGAAAGGTCCGCTTCGGATCCAGGGCGGAGACCACCACGGCCGCATCGATCTCCTCGCCACTCTCGAGCGCGACGCCGACCGCCCGCCCGCCCTTGGTCCGAACCTGGACGACCGGCGCTTCGGTGCGGATCTCGGCTCCCAGGCTCCGGGCAGCGGAGGCGACAGCCTCGCTCACCGCGCCCGTTCCGCCTCGGGCGAACCCCCAGGAGCGGAAGACGCCGTCGATCTCGCCCATGTAGTGGTGAAGAAGCACGTAGGCGGTGCCGGGCGATCTCGGGCCGAGAAACGTCCCGATGATCCCGCTCGCCGACATGGTGGCCTTGAGCGCCTCGGTCTCGAACCACTCATCGAGAAAGTCGGCGGAGCTCATCGTCATCAGCTTCACGAGCCAGGCCAGCCGCTCACCGCCCAGGCCGCGCAGGTGGCGCCCGAGCCCGGCCATGCGGGCCAGGTTCGCCGGGCGCAGCGAGCCGGGATCGGGAGGGGTCATGCCGATGATCGGCTTCACGGCCATGGCCAGCTGGACCATCAGCCGGCCGAACTCGTCGTAGGCCTCCGCGTCGCGCGCCGAGTGCCGGTAGAGCTCGCGCCGCGTCAGGTCGTGATCGGCCCACCGGATCAGGTGGTCCCCGTTCGGGAGGGGAGTGAACGTGCTCTCCAGCGGCAGGATCTCGAGGCCGTGCCTCGCCAGCTCCAGATCCCGGATGATCTCGGGTCGCAGCAGGCTGACGACGTAGGAGCACACCGAGTACTTGAAGCCGGGACAGATCTCCTCGGTCACGGCCGAGCCACCGAGCACATGCCGTCGCTCGAGCACCAACACCCTGAGTCCCGCTCGTGCCAGATAGGCCGCGTTCACCAGACCGTTGTGGCCCCCGCCGACGATGACGGCGTCGTACCGGGCGCGACTCACGTGCCCGGTGCGGCTCACGAACCCGCCGCCGCGGCTTCCGCCACGGACCGCTTGCGTGGCGGGTCGTAGAACGGCTTCCGCACCACCTTCGCCGCGGCCCGCTGTCTCCGGTGCTCGACCGTCACCTCCATCTCGACGGCGGTCCCCGGCTCGGCCCACCGGGCGCGGACGTGCGCCAGGGCGATGTAGCGCTTGAGGATCGGCGACCAGCAGCCGCTGGTCGCGTATCCGACCTGCTCATCACCCGAGTACACCGGGACCGACGTGCGCCAGGCGACGGCGGGCACCTCGGTGGGAAGCCCGACCTGTGCGTACAGCCGCTCCAGCGAGTCCCACTCGACCTCCAGGCCCCGGAACTTCCAGGCCGGCTCCCGCGCCCGTTCCGCAGCCAGCGCCCGCTGCCCAACGAACGATCCCTTTCCGAGGTCGACCGTCCAGCCGAGATCCAGCTCGTAGGGCGAGGACTTGCGATCCTCGATCAATGCCTTGTTGGCCGGGATGTAGTCGACGTCGATGAGCGGCAATCCCGCCTCGATCCTCGCCACGTCGAGAGCCAGGATACCCGCCGGCAGCAGGCCGTGCCCGCGCCCCGCCTCCACCAGACGGTCCCACAGATCCAGCGCCCGGGCCGCGTCGACCCAGAGCTCATATCCGAGGTCGCCCGTATAGCCGGTGCGCGAGATCGTGGCGGGGATGCCGGCCACCCGGGCATGGATGAGCCGGAAGAAGCGGAGCCCGGCCAGGTCCGCATCGGAGATCCGCTGCAGGATGTCGCGCGAACGAGGACCCTGCAGCGCCACCGCCGCCAACGAGTCCGTGACGTCACCGATCGACACCGACAGCCCGGCTCCGACATCCTGCAGCCAGCGCAGGTTCGGCTCCGCCGCGGTGAGCCGAAACGCGTCCGTGTCCAGCCGGGCGAGCGTCCCGTCGTCGATGACCTTGCCTTCCTCGTCGCACCAGGGCGTGTAGAGCACCTGGCCGACCGCGCACCGCGACACATCACGCGGCACCAGCCGGTTCAGGCATCGCTCCGCGTCGCGACCGGTCAGGTAGTACTTGTGCAGGGGCGAGACATCGATCAGCGCGGCCGCAGTGCGGATGGCGAAGTATTCGCGGTCATGGAGCAGCTCGTAGGAGCCGGCGACAACGAAGCCGGCCCAGCGGCGCCAGTTCTGCGCCTGACACAGGGTGGCTGTCCTGGGATGGAACGGCGTGCCTCTCAGCACGGGGCGCCTCCTCGTCCACCGTCCCTCGGTTCCATCTTTCCGTTGGACCCGACAGCTCTCAGATGGCGGGCCAATGGGCGAGAAGCAAGAGCGGCGGGACGGGCCCCCGCCACCGCTTGCCGGGCCTCCGCCCGGCGGAGCATACTGGGCGCTTCACGACGCGATCCGCGCCTCGCCAGGCGGGGCGGTGGATCTCCTCCACGGGCCGCAGGAGGAAGGCAGTGGAAGAAGCCACCCGCATGCGCCGCCACGACCGGGCGATGGACGAGGCCTGGATCCGCGACTTCCTGGCGGCGGCGCCCGTCGGCGTGGTGGCGACGGTCAGCGACGGACAACCGTTCCTGAACTCGAACCTCTTCGCCTACGACCCGTCCCGGCACGCGATCTTCATCCACACGGCCCGCTCCGGCCGGACGCGAAGCAACATCGAGGGCGACCGTCGGGTCGCCTTCACGGCCTACGAGATGGGCCGGCTCCTTCCGGCTCCGACCGCCCTCGAGTTCAGCGTGGAGTATTCCGGCGTGGTCGCCTTCGGCACGGCGTGCATCGTCGTGGACCCGGCGGAGGCCGAGGAAGGGCTTCAGCGGCTCCTCGACAAGTACGCTCCGCATTTGCGGCCCGGCCGGGACTACCGTCCGATCACGGCCGAGGAGATGGAGCGGACGTCGGTGATACGGATCGACGTCGAGGCGTGGAGCGGCAAGCACAAGCAGGTGGCGCCCGACTTCCCCGGCGCCTTCCGATTCGGAGAACCCACCCAGGAGGCATGACGATGCGCACAGCCCGGCGGAACGTCGGCACGGCCCTGATCACGATCGGCCTCGTCGCCTGCGCGGAGGCCGGCACCGAGACCCGGACCCTGGTCGACGACGCCGCGCTCGCGGAGGTCGGCAGCGGCGACAACTGGCTCGCGTACGGGCGCAACTACAGCGAGCAGCGCTACAGCCCGCTCGCGCAGGTGAACGACGCCAACGTCTCCGAGCTCGGGGTCGCCTGGTACGTGGACCTGCCGAACGATCGGTCGCTCGTCGGCACGCCGCTGGTGGTGGACGGCACGCTCTACTACGAGGGGAGCTACAACGTCCTCCGTGCCGTGGACGCGAAAACGGGCGCACTGCTCTGGGAGTACGACCCGAAGGTGATCGAAACCGCGGGCGACCGGCTCCGGATCATGTTCGACTACAGCCGCGGCATCGCCTTCTGGAAGGGCGCCGTCTACGTAGCCACGATCGACGGGCGTCTCATCGCGGTGGACGCCAGCGACGGAACGGAGCTATGGAGCCGCATGACGGTGGATCCGGAGCTGCCGCTTTTCATCACCGGCGCCCCGAGGGTGTTCAAGGACAAGGTGATCGTCGGAAACGGCGGGACAGAGTTCGGCTCGATCCGTGGTTACGTGACGGCCTACGACGCGGCCACCGGCGAGCAGGTTTGGCGCTGGTATGTGGTGCCCGGGAACCCGGTGGACGGCTTCGAGAACGAGGCGATGGCGATGGCCGCCGAGACCTGGACCGGCGAGTGGTGGAAGATCGGCGGCGGGGGCACGGTGTGGAACGGGATCACCTACGATCCCGAGCTCGACGCCATTTACCTCGGAACCGGCAACGGGGCGCCGTGGAACCCGAAGATCCGAAGCCCCGCGGGGGGCGACAACCTCTTCCTCTGCTCGATCGTGGCGCTCGACGCCGATACCGGCGAGTACCGCTGGCACTATCAGACGACGCCCGCCGAGGCCTGGGACTACAACTCCAACATGGACATCGTCCTCGCCGACCTCACGATCGGCGGCCGGGAGGTCAAGGCGCTGCTCCACGCGCCGAAGAACGGCTTCTTCTACGTGATCGACCGGGAGACCGGCCGGCTCATCTCCGCCGAACCCTTTGCCCGCACCACGTGGGCGACGGAGATCGATCTCGACACCGGGCGGCCGGTCGAGGTCCCCGGCGCCCGCTACGAGGATGGGGAGGCGGAGGTGTACCCGAGCCCGTGGGGCGCCCACAGCTGGCACGCGATGTCGTTCAACCCGGGGACGGGCCTCGCCTACCTGCCGACGATGGACGTCGGGGCCGTCTACTCGGACGCGGGCGTCGACGTGATGACCTGGGAATCGCCCGACTGGGCCTTCGACGGCGGCGTCGGGGTCGCGATCGGCGAGGCCGAGACCTCGACCAGCGTGCTTAAGGCGTGGGATCCGGTTGCGCAGCAGGCTGCCTGGGAGGTGCCGCTACCGGGCGTCTGGAACGCTGGCACCCTCACGACCGCCGGAAATCTGCTCTTCCAAGGCCGCGCGACCGGACAGCTCGTGGCCTATCGCGCCGACACCGGAGAGGTGCTGTGGAGCTATGATCTCGGCTCCGGGGTCTCGGCGCCGCCGATCACTTACGCGGTGGACGGCACCCAGTACGTCTCGCTCCTCGTGGGCTGGGGCGGAGCGATGGCCGGGCTCGGAACGTCGCTGGCAGCCCAGCACGGTTGGGCCTACCGGGTGCATCCGCGCCGGCTGGTCACGTTCGCGTTGGGCGGCGACGTGGAGCTGCCGCCCTCACCGCCGCCGCTCATCCCCGAGCCGATCGAGGCGCCCGACTTCGTCGTCGACCCGGCCCTGGCCGAGGCCGGAGGGGCGCTGTTCGCCGGCAAGTGCGCCCTCTGCCACGGGTTCGGGGCCGTGTCGGGCGGAGTGGCCCCCGACCTGAGGGCGTCGGCGGTCGTGCCCTCGCGCGAGGCGTTCATCGAGGTGGTCCTGGGCGGAGGGCGCAGGGAGATGGGCATGCCGCAGTTCAGCGGGCTGTCGGAGATTCAGGCGGGCACGCTCCAGCACTACATCCGGGCGCAGGCGGAGAGCGCGCTTCGAAATCAACAGCAGGAGCAGGCGGAGGAGTAGCCGGCCTACTCCAACCCGAGTCTTTGCAGGAGCTCGAGGAATCGCGGATCGGCACGCAGCGGGTCGGCCGACGGGTCCACGTTCAGGTTGGACATGTCCGAAGGGTCGCTCTCGTACGCCCGTTCCAGGTACTCGAAGGCCCGGTTCATCTCCCCGAGCGCGCCATACACGAGTGCCACCTCCTTGAGCGAGCCCCCTCGCTCCTCCACCTGACCAGCGAGATCGATCGCGCTCTCCCGGTTTCCGGCACGCGCATTGACGAAAGCGAGCATGGCCAGATTGTAGAGGTCATCGGGTTCGAGCTCGACGGCGCGCGTCCCAGCGGCGATCGCCTCCTGGTTCCGGCCGAGGAACGACTGGCCCACACCGAGTATGTAGTAGCCATACGAGTACGCGGGCTCCAGCTCGATGAGGGCAAGCGCTTCTTCGACCGTCCCCGCGTAGTCTCGAACGTAGAAGCGACTGAAGGCGACGTTGGCGCGGATGAGGCGCGAGCGGGGATCCAGTTCCGCCGCGATTTCGAACTGGGCGAGCGCCTCTTCCGTTCGGCTACGATCCTGCAGGAGGCCCGCGTATCGGATGCGAGCCAGGGCATAGCCGGGGTTGAGCTCGATCGCCCGCTGATACTCCCGCTGGGCGTCCTCCCAACGGCCTTCGAGGTCCAGCGTCCTGGCGAGCGATGTGTGCGCCTCCGCCAAGCCCTCGTCGAGGGCCATCGCCCGCTCGGCGGCCGCCCTCGCCTTCGTGACCGCCTCCGAGGTCGGTAGGAACCCCCGGCCCGCCAGGCTCAGATAGGCGTCGGCGAGGCCGGTGTAGGCCAATGCGAACGCGGGGTCGGCCGCGATCGCCCGCTCATAGAGCTCGATCGCGTCCTCAAAGGCCTCCTTCGTCGTCTTGTCCAGCAGGTAGCGCCCTCTGAGGTAGAGGTCGTACGCCTCAAGGCTCTCGGTGGGCCGCTGCGCCAGCCGAGCACTCACGTCGGGAGCGAGCGCCGCCTCGAGGGCCCGTGCGATCTGGCGCGCGATGTCGCTCTGGATGGCGAACACGTTCGCTGCGGTCAGCTCCTGATCGTACGACTCCGCCCAGAGGTGCTGGTCGGTTCGTGCATCGATCAGCTGGACGTTCACGCGGACGCGGTCGCCGGAGCGCTGCACCCCTCCCTCCATGACCGTCGCCACCCCGAGCTCGCTCCCGATCTCGCCGATCGTCTTCTGAGTACCCTCGTACTGAAGCACGCTCGTTCGAGAGATCACCTTCAGACCGGCGATCTTGGAGAGCTGAGTGAGGATGTCGTCGTGGATGCCGCTCACGAAGGAGCGGCTCTCCTCATCGCTCCGGACGCTGGCGAACGGGAGCACCGCGATCGACCGACGATTCTCGGCCCTCACCTCTTCGCCCGCGCGCAGGCCGCCTGCAGCGGCGGCCGGCTCACGGCCAGGCGAGCCGAACAGCAGCCAGGCGGTGGCGATCACCCCCCAGAGCGCGACAGCCGCCAACCCTCCGGTGATCGCGTTCCGCCATGTGAGGAGGCGACCATGCACGGATCCGTCGGCGGGCCTCTCGTGACTCCTGCCCTCGGGCGCGACGGAGCGGGCGTCGGGGGACTCGGGCGAGCCGGGACCCGGCCTAGCTCCGACCCCCTCCTGGATGAAGGCGGTCGCCAGCACGATCGGCAGACCGATCACGAGGAGAGACAGGGCGAATGGCGGAAACCAGGCCGGGAGACCGAAGTTCTGGGCGAGAACATCCACCACCTGAAGGGCAACCCACGAGCCGACGGCGTAGATGCCGAGAACCTGCCATAGCGAACGGCGATGGATCTCGTGGATCAGCTGCTTCAGACTTGCCATACGAATCCGCCGGCTGCCGGGCTGGGAGTGACCGATCGACAACCCCTCCCGCCGAAACAAGCTGCGTTGGAGCGCCTGCGACAGCAAGCAAGAAGGGACCTGCACTCAGTTCGGGGCGTGCACTCCCGGCCCGCCGTAGTTGCGTTCGGCGCCGACGGCGGGCCCGCTCGGGTTGAGCGGGCCGCGGTCGTTCTCCTTCCGGGCGATGAACTGCCGAATCGAGCCCGGGAATGGCTGCGTCTGGGCGCCCCCACCGCCCTTGAGGTAGAGACCGGAGTCCCTCGGGTACCAGTAGGCGACGAAGCTCACCGCCCCGATGCTCCGGGTGACCTCCTCCTGTCCCTTCAACCATCCCGTAAGCTCGCCGCCGAGGAGGAGGCGCGGGCCGACCGTGCCGCCCAGACGGAGGTATCCCGACCAACCCGCCTGGACGCTTCCGTCGCAGATCTCGCAGAAGACACGGTCGAAGCCCGCACCCAGTCCGGCTCCCGCCCACAGCCCACGTCGATGGCTTGGAGCATCCGGGTCCCCTGTCGCCTGCGATGCGGATGAGGCGGACGGGTCCGGCGTCGCCGTCCGCTGCGCCTGCAGCGGCTGGAGGGTGGCGACCAATCCGAGGACGACGACCATTGTGGCGGCGAGCACGCGCACGCCCCCGGCGGCCCGGCGCCCGGCGTAGGTGCCCCCAGGGTAGGTCATGCGTTGGCTCCGCTCTGGCTCCTGTCGCCGGCGCTTTCCCCTTCGCGCCGGAGACCCCTCGGGCGTCCGAAACGTCAAACTCGGTGCCAGGAGCAGAGGGAGAAGCGTTGGCGCGGACGGGGCCTCGACTTGCGGGGCTCCCGGCCCCGTCGCCCCTTGGAGATGTGCGATCACTTTCTTCCCGGAGTGTTCAACGATTGCGCAGACAGCCGGCCGCCCCGGCGGCGATCCGGTCGGCGAGCCGCGGATCGTGAAGCTCGGGCACCTCGTCGAGACCTGGCAGCGGGTATCCCGGGCGAGCGGACGCAGGGAGAAGGTCGCCCTGCTGGCGCAGACCCTGGCGGCCCTGGATCGGGACGAGATCGGGATCGGGGTGGCGTACCTGTCGGGAGAGCTTCCGCAGGGCCGTCCCGGGATCGGCCCGGCCGCGCTCCGCAGGGCCGATCCGGGAGGGGCGGCGCCCGCCGCGACGCTCGTCCTCCGTGAGGTCGATGCCGCCTTTCAGGCCATGGCGGAGGCGAGCGGCCCTGGTTCCTCGGCCGTGCGCGTCGGGCTCCTTCGGAACCTTCTGGCCCACGCTACGGAGCCCGAGCAGGCGTTCCTCCGGCGGCTCGTCTTCGGCGAGCTGCGACAGGGGGCGCAGGCCGGCGTGATGCTCGATGCGGTGGCGGCCGCCGCTTCCGTCCCCAAGTCGCGGGTGCGCCGGGCCGTGATGTTGACCAACGACCCAGGCGAGGTGGCGGCTGCGGCCTTGTCCGGCGGAACACAGGCGCTGGCCACGTTGGGGATCCGCCTGTTTCGCCCGGTTCAGCCGATGCTGGCCCAGGCCGCCGAGGACGTGGACGAGGCCCTGGGCCACCTTGAGCGAGCCGCGTTCGAGCCGAAGCTGGACGGAGCGCGGATCCAGCTGCACAAGGCCGGCGACGACGTCCGGATCTTCACCCGGCGTCTGAACGACGTCACGGCTGCGCTGCCGGAGATCGTCGAGGCGGCGCGGAATCTGCCGGCGCGCGAGATCATCCTGGACGGCGAGGCGATCGCCCTGCGCCCGGACGGATCCCCGCTTCCCTTCCAGACCACGATGAGCCGCTTCGGGAGCCGCCTCGATGTGGAGCGTCTGCGCCGGGAGACCCCGCTCCAGCCGTTCTTCTTCGACTGCCTGTACCTGGACGGGAAGAGCTTGCTCGACGAGCCGGCGGGGGAGCGGTTCGCGGCCTTGAGCGCCGCCCTGCCGGGAGACGTGACCCTGGACCGGATCGTGACCGAAGATGCGGACGCGGCGGCCGAGTTCCTGGAGCGCACGATGCGGAGCGGGCACGAAGGCGTGATGGCGAAGATGCTGGATGCCCCGTACGCGGCCGGAGCGCGCGGCCGTGCATGGCTCAAGATCAAGCCGGCCCACACCCTCGACCTGGTGGTGCTGGCGGCCGAGTGGGGTCACGGCCGCCGGCGTGGCTGGCTCAGCAACCTCCACCTCGGCGCCCGGGACCCGGAGGGCGGCTACGTGATGCTAGGCAAGACGTTCAAGGGGATGACGGACGCCACGCTCGCCTGGCAGACGGAGCGGCTGCTCGCGCTCGAGACCCGGCGCGAGGGGATCACGGTATTCGTCCGCCCCGAGCTGGTGGCCGAGATCGCGTTCAACGACGTCCAGGCGAGCCCCAAGTACCCGGGCGGCGTCGCGCTCCGCTTCGCGCGGCTCAAGGGCTACCGGGAGGACAAGGGCCCGGCGGAAGCGGATACGATCGAGACGGTACGGGCGATCTACGAGACGCGACGGGGCGATTAGACGGGACCGGGCCGCCTCCGCGCCTACTTCAGCCCTGCCCTCCTGGCAAGGTCGTCGAAGCGGGGATCGCCGCGGAGGGGATCCGCAGAGGGATCGCTCATCAGGAACTGGAGATCCCCGGGATCGGCCTCGTACGTGCGCTCGAGGTACTCGAACGCACGGTCGGTCTCCCCGAGCTGGCCGTAGATGAGCGCGATCTCCTTGAGAGAGCCTCCCCGCTGCTCGACCTGGCTTGCGATCTGGAGTGCGCGCTCGCGGTCCCCTGTTCTAGCGAGGACGAATCCGAGGGCCGCGAGGTTGTAGAGATCATCGGGCGCCAGCTCGATGCATCGGTTGGCCGCGGCGACCGCCTCCTCGTGGCGCCCCTGCATGGAGAGGGCGGCGGCGAGAATGTAGTAGCCGTAGTCGAAGTCCGGCTCGAGCTCGATCATCCGGAGCGCCTCGCTCTCGGTTCCGTCGAAGTCGCGGAGCAGGAACCGGACGAATGCCAGGTTCGCGCGAATCACGCGCGACGTCGGATCGAGCTCCGCCGCGATCTCGAGCTCGGAGCGCGCCTCCTCGAACCTCTCCCGGTCGACGATCAACAGACCGTACCGCTCGTGCGCCCTGGCGTTGCCAGGGTTCAGCTCGATGGCACGAACGAACTCCCGCTCCGCCTCGTCCCACCTCCCCTCCGCCGCTAGCACCTCGGCCAGGGCGGTGTGCGCCTCGGGAAGGTCGGGATCGAACTCCAGGGCGCGTTGCGCGGCGGCTCGGGCGGGGGGCAACGCCTCCGCCGGGTTCAGATAGGCGCTTCCGAGAAGGGTCACGTACGCGGTGGCCAGCCAGGCATGTGCCAGGGCGAAGCCCGGATCCGCCTCAATGGAGCGGCGAAACAGCTGAACGGCGTTCTCCCGATCCTGCCTCGTCCCGCGGTCCATGACGTAACGACCCTGGAGGTAGAGCTCGTACGCCTCCAGGCTCTCGGTGGGCCGCTGCTCGATCCGCTCCGCCACCTCGGGAGCCAGCGTGGCCTCCAGGGCCCGGGCGATCTCGCGGGCGACGTCGCTCTGAATCGCGAACACGTTGGCGGCCGTGAGCTCCTGATCGTACGTCTCCGCCCACAGGTGCTCGTCCGTGTCGGTGGCGATCAGCTGCACGTTCACGCGTACCCGGTCGCCGGCCCGCTGCACGCTTCCCTCCAGCACCGTGGCCACGCCCAGCTCGTCACCGATCTGGCCGATCGTCTTCTGGGTCCCCTCGTACTGCATCACCGAGGTCCGCGAGATCACCTTGAGCGCCTGGATCTTGGAGAGCTGCGTGAGGATATCGTCGTGGATGCCGCTGGCGAAGAACGCCGCATCCGCCTGGGCGTCGGCGCTCCGGTTGGTGAAGGGCAGCACCGCGATCGAACTCCGCTCCGAACGAGTGGCGCCCGCAGTCCGGCCGCCCGCCACGGCAGCCGACGAGACGGCACCCTCGCCTCCGCGAGAGGGACCGATCACCAGCCAGCCGGTGGCGACGATCCCCCAGAGCGCGAACGCGCCCAGGCCGCCGAGGATGGCGTTCCTCCAGGTGAGAAATCTGTGGGGAGCCTGTGGCGCCGTCGACGTCCCGCCAGGCTCCGAGGTCGGGGAGGCCGCGTCCGAGCCGCCGCTCTCCGTCCTGGCGCCAACTCCCTCCTGGACGAACGCGGTGGCGAGAACGATCGGGAGGCCGACGATGAGGAGTGCCAGCGCGAACGGAGGGAACCAGGTCGGCAGGCCGAAGTTGTTGGCCAGCACGTCCACCACCTGCAGCGCGATCCAGGATCCCACGAGGTAGATGCCCAGCACCTGCCACAGCGAGCGCCGGTGAGCCTCGTGGATGAGCCGCTTCAGTCCTGACATGTGCGCCGGGTGCGACCGATTGACGGTTTCTGGAGATTCCCGGTGCAAAGCTGCGCCAGAGCGCTCGGTCCAGCAAGCAGACGCGGCTCTGCGACCGCTGAAGGGATCCCCGTTGCGCTGCGGCCCGAGGCGATCGTTCCCGGATGCACGAGAGCCCCGTTTGCGACGGGGCTCTCGCTTCCATCACGGTAGCGCGACTCGGCGCGCCTTGCTGTCTGGCGGCGGGTCGACGCTGCGCAGGCGCAGGCCCGCTTTCGCGGTTCCTACGGCTTGGACATCTCCACGGTCCACACGTAATCGGTGTGCGAGTTGCAGGTCTCTGAGAAGACCAGGAACGCCCCCTCCATCATCTCGGCGATCGTGTCGAAGATCGCATCCCGTCCGTCGAGCAGAGCGTTGACCCCTGCCCCCGCCCCGTCCAGTACGGCGATCCGGCGATACTTGCCGCCGACGTCATGCGAGAGCCAGCTCCAGCCGGAGATGATGCCGTCCGCGACCGCGTCGTCGAGCACGTCGTCGAAGACGTTCAGATAGATCTCGTCGGCCAGATCCTCCCGCGCGAAGTCGCACTCGAAGTACATCGAGAGGCCGAACTCGGGGCGCGAGCCGAGCGACGGATCGGAGCCGCCCTCGTAGTTCCAGATGTAGTCGTCGTGCGAGGGGCAGATCTCGGTGAACGCGTCGAGCGCGTCGTTGCCGTCGAGCTCCTCGATCAGGGCCGCTCTCGTCGTCAGCAGGGCGTCGCGCGACGGCGAGGTGAAGTACTCCAGGCGGCGCCACTTGCCGCCGATCCGGTGGGAGAGCCAGCCATAGGCCGTGATGTCGCCGGCCGCCAGGTGCTGATCGAAGACCGGAGCGACGTGCTCGCCCCAGAGGGTGTCGGCCCGCGCCTCGGTGGCCTGATTGCAGTAGTAGTAGGTCGCGAAGACCGCCGGCTTCTGCTCCTCCTGGGCGAACGCCGCCAGAGGCATCAGCATGGCTCCGAGCCCTACAACGAGGGAAAGTCTGGGTATCATCGGGTCCTCCTTGGGATGGGACGGGAGATGCGCAGTCGGCATACAAGTACGCAGCCCATGTTTCGTTCGTCAATTCCCGACGCCAAACTGCCATCCGACGCCCTCTCGGCTAGTTTCGTCCGCTAGACCAATCCTCGGGCCGATCGTTCGTCGGCCCGACCGTGAGTAGATTCCGCCGAACAGCACCACGCGCGGTACGGAAAGAAACCGAACGGAGGAACACAGATGATCCTGGGTTGGAGAACGACGGCCGCGATCACCGTCGTCGCCATCGCCGGCCTCGCGACGGCCGACAGGAGCGCGGCACAGGATGCTGAGCGGACCGGGCAGCCCGACAGCGGCCTGCCACCCGACGCCGAGCACGCGCTCACCCGCCTGGTGGAGTCGCCCCGGCACGGCGAGTGGGTCGAATACGACGCCGGAGGCGCCGACACCGTGACCGCCTGGATGGTCTATCCGGAGCGGGACGACCGGGCGCCGGTCGTGGTCGTGATCCACGAGATCTTCGGGCTCACGGACTGGGTGCGATCCGTGGCCGACCAGCTCGCTGCCGACGGCTTCATCGCCATCGCCCCCGACCTGCTGAGCGGGAAGGGCTTCGACGGTGGCGGCACCGACTCCTTTTCGCCCGACAGCGTTCGGCTGGCGATCCGCGAGCTCGACCGCGGCGAGGTGAACCGGCGTCTAGAGGCCGCCGCCGCCTACGCGACGGCCCTCCCGGCGGCGACCGACGAGGTCGGGAGCATCGGCTTCTGCTGGGGCGGATCGACCAGCTTCCTGCTGGCCACGGCGTGGGCGGATCTGGATGCGGCCGTCGTCTATTATGGCAGCTCGCCTCCCACCGAATCGCTGGCCGGGATCGCGGCCCCCGTGCTGGGGCTCTACGGCGGCGATGATGCGCGCGTGAACGCCACCATCCCTCCGGCGGCCGAGGAGATGGACCGCCTTGGCAAGGTCTACGAGCGCGAGATCTACGACGGGGCGGGACACGGCTTCCTCCGGCAGCAGACCGGTCGAGATGGTGCGAACCTCCGCGCCTCCGAGCAGGCGTGGCCCCGCACGGTGGCGTTCCTGCGCGCCCAGCTCGGGGAGTAGGCAGGTGCGGGCCGGGGGCTGTGGTCGATGCCGATGGGCGGGCTTGGCGCTGGCGAGCGCCGCGGCCTTCTGGGCGCTGACGAGCGCCGCCACGCCGCGCGCGGCGGCCGCGAGGGCGATGGCCGAGAGCGCGGCAGCGGATGTGCCTGCTTCCTTCGCGGATGCGCCCGCGTCCCCGGCGGATGAGCCCGCGTCCCTCGCGCATCGGACACCCCCGGCAAGTCCCGGCTCGCCCACGGCCCGTGCCGGTTCTCCGCAGAGCTTCGACCCCGAGGCGGCCACGGAGGCTTATCTCGCGACCCTGGACGAGGAGACGAGAACCAAATCGAAGGAGTACACCGAGGGCGGCTACTGGCTGGACCTGATCGGCCTGCTCTACGCGCTCGCGGTCTTCTACTTCCTGCTGAACACGGGCCTGTCGGCCAGCCTGCGGGACCGGGCGGAGCGAATCAGCTCGAAGAAGCCGCTCCAGACGGCCCTCTACGGCGTGCAGTACGTCCTGGTCACCACGGTTCTGCTGCTGCCGGCGTCGGTGTACTCGGGTTTCATCCGCGAGCACCGGTACGGCTTCTCGACCCGGAGCCTCGGAGGCTACGTCTCGGACCGTTTGCTCGTCCTGGCCATCGCGCTCGTCGTCACGAGCCTCCTGCTGGTGGTCCTGTATGGCGTGATCCGGCGCGCACGCCGCACGTGGTGGATCTGGGGCGCCGTCGCCAGTATCGGCTTCCTGGCCGTCCTTACCTTCATCTCGCCGGTCTTCCTGGCGCCCTTGTTCAACCGCTACGAGCCGCTCAGCGAGGGGGCGCTCAAGGACAGGGTCCTGGCGATGGCCCGCGCCAACAGGGTTCCCGCCGATGAGGTGTATCAGTACGACGCCTCCAAGCGGACGACCAAGATCAGCGCCAACGTCAGCGGGTTTCTCGGCACCACACGGATCTCGCTCAACGACAACCTGCTCGAGCGCGGGACCGAGGAGGAGATCGAGGCGGTGATGGCGCACGAGATCGGCCACTTCGCGCTGAACGCGGCGTGGGAGTACTTCCTCTTCTTCGCCGTGGTGCTGGTCGTCGGCTTTGCCTTCGTCCGCTGGGGCTTCGACGGGGCGTTGACGCGCTGGGGCTCGCGCTGGAGGGTGCGCGACGTAGGAGATGTCGCCGGACTTCCGCTCTTCCTCTTCCTGTTCTCGCTCTACGCGGCGGCGCTCACTCCGCTCACCAACAGCTTCATCCGCTCGAACGAGGTGGAGGCCGACATCTACGGCCTCAACGCGGCCCGGCAGCCGGACGGCTTCTCGACGATCATCATGAAGCTCGGAGAGTACCGCAAGGTGGATCCGGGCCCCCTCGAGGAGATCCTGTTCTACGATCACCCGAGCGCCAGGAACCGGATCCTGATGGCGATGCGCTGGAAGGCGGAGCAGCCGCAAGAGCCGACCCGCGAATCGCCCGCACCGTGAGGGCCGCGCGCCGCCGTCCGCACGCCCGGGCGAGGAAGCGGCGCGTCGGCTGAGCCCGAATCACCGCGTCGATCCGACAGGCAGGTTCTCGGGACGCGTCGCCGACTACGCCCGCTATCGGCCGCGCTACCCCTCGGGCCTCATTCCGCTCCTCCAAGCCGAGCTCGGCTTGTCGCCCGATTGGGAGGTCGCCGACATCGGATGCGGAACCGGCCTGTCCGCCGAGCCGTTTCTGGCCCTCGGCTGCCGGGTGATCGGCGTGGAGCCGAACGCCCGCATGCGCCGCGAGGCCGAGAGGCTCTTGCGTGACCACGTGTGCCGGTTGGTGGAGGGCCGAGCCGAAGCGACCACCCTTCCGGCGGCGAGTGTCGACCTGGTCGTGGCCGGACAGGCGTTTCACTGGTTCGATCCGCACGCTGCTCGGCTCGAGTTCGAAAGGATCCTGCGCTCTCCCGCCCCGGTGGCGCTGTTCTGGAACACGCGCCTGCTCGAGGGCAGCCCGTTCTTGCGGGCTTACGAGGAGCTCCTGATCGAACACGGCACGGACTACGAGCGGGTACGCCACGACCGGCAACGGGACGCGCTGATCGCCGACCTTTTCCCAGGTGGCTACAGCCGACACGTGCTGGGCAACGAGCAATCCCTCGATCTTCAAGGACTGCGCGGAAGGCTCCTGTCGTCCTCCTACACGCCGGCCGAGGCTGACCCGGCGCGGGCCGCTCTGCTGGAGGCCGCTGCGGCCGTCTTCCGGCGTCATCAGCACCGTGGCCGGGTGCGGCTGGAGTACGAAACCGAGGTCTATCTCGGCCGGCTAGCGACCGAACACCGCCAGCAGGCCCGTCGTGAGCAGCGGGACATAGGTGATCAGCAGGACGCCGAGGCCGAGGATCAGCAGGAAGGGTAAGGAGGCGCGGTACAGCTGCAGGAGCGGTCGCTCGAACCGGTAGGAGGCGAGAAACAGGTTGAGGCCCACCGGAGGGGTCAGGTATCCGAGCTCCAGGTTGGCCACGAAGATGATCCCCAGGTGGATCGGGTGGACCCCGAACGCCAGCCCGAGCGGGACGATGAGCGGAACGACCACCACGGTGGCCGAGAAGATGTCCATCACCGCTCCCACCAGCAGAAGGAACACGTTGAGGCAGAGCAGAAAGACGATCCGGGAGTCGATATGGCTCTGCACCCAGTCGAGGGCCCGCGCCGGGATCATCGCATCGACCATGTAGCTGCTGAAGCCCATCGCCATCCCGAGGATCAGCAGCACGCCGCCGATGAGCACCAGGCATTGGCGGAACACCCGCGCCAGGTCGTTGCCGAGAGACACGTCCCGGTGGACGAAGCACTGGATGACGAAGGCGTACAGCGCCGCCAGGGCGGCGGCCTCCACCAGCGTAGCGATCCCCCGGAAGATCACGAACAGGACGAGCACCGGCAGCAGCAGCTCCCACTTGGCCTGCCACACGGCGGCACGCAGTCGACGACCGTCGAATGGCCTCCGTTGGACGCCGCTTCTCACCCCTTCCCGAACCCCCGCGGCGGCGACCAGCGACACCAGCAGCAGGCCCGGGACGATTCCGCCGATGAACAGATCCTCGATCGGCACGCCGGCGACGATCCCGTACAGGATGAGCGGTAGCGCCGGCGGCAGGAGGAGGCCGAGGGAACCGGAGGCGGTGAGCAAACCGAGCGAGAAGCGCTCGCGGTAACGGTCCTCCTGCAACACCTGGAAGAGGAGCGCTCCGAGGGCGAGAATGGTGACCCCCGACCCTCCACTGAAGACGGTGAAGAACGCGCAGACGAACGCGCATACCACGGCGGTCCCACCGGGCGCCCAACCGACGAGGGCGTGAAACAGATCGAGAAGGCGCGAGGATGCCCGCCCCTCCGCCAGGAAGAAACCGACCAGGGTGAACAGCGGGATCGCCGCCAACGTCGGGTTGATCGAGAGTCCGTACGTTTCGATCAGCACCGCGACGGGCGGCACGCCCTCGGCCATGAACAGCAACGCGGCGATGCCGCCGAGCGCCGCGAAGATCGGCCCCCCGAGCAGAGTGGCGACCAACACGAGCAGGACGCCCGGCCAGCTCGGTGGGGCATCGAGCAGACCTGGGGCCTGGGCGAGCGCCAGACCGGCGGCAATGCCGACGATCGCCGCCGACCGCCCCCTCCAGGTGTCGGCCGAACGCCCCACCAGCCGGAGGCCGATGAACAGGAACGCGACCGGCATCACGGCCTGCGCCGCCCAGACCGGGATCTTCTCGGTAATCATCGTGCCGGCAGCCATCTCCTCCCGCACGAGATCGATGCCGGCCCGGAAGAGGAGCGCACACACCCCGGCGGCGACGGCCGAGGCCAGCCGGCTGCCCGCCGTGCGCAGCTTGCCATCCGGGAGGAGCTGCCCGGTGGCCAACGAGAGGAGCCGGCCCTCGCGCGCCGCGATCGCGGCGCCGAGGAAGGCCACCCAGAGCGTCAGGTGCCGCTCGACCGAGATCGCGCCGGGGATGCCCGTTCCGACCTTGCGAAGCGGGATCTCGAGGAGCGGCAGCACGACCATCGCTGCCAGGGCGAGGCTGGCGACCGCGTCTTCTGCCCTGCGAAAGATTCTCACGCGTCGGGCCCCGGCGGCAGCGACTTGTCGACCCGATCCAGGATCAGGGGCGTGAGCCCGAAGCCGCGGCCGGGCTTCCCCGCCGGTACTCCGCGCGATACCTCAGCGCGAGATCCAGGACGTCGTCCGGCACCATGGTGGCGCGGAAGCTCTCGGCGAAGGCCTCGGCGGCCGCTCGCCACGGGTCGCCCGCCCCGCCGAGCTCCACGTGGATCACCTGAAGGCCGCGCATGATCATCTCCGACAGCGATTCCCGGTCCTTCTGCGGGATCTCCGCCGCGAGCCGCTCGCCCGCCCGGCCCGCCGACACCAGAAGGGCCTGGTGATCCGCGTCGGAGAGCTTCGCCCACGCCCCGCGATCGATCACCGTGGCCCCGATGAGGGGAGCGAAGCCCGGATCCAGCATGTACGGGGTGTGCCGATACCATTGAAACGCGAGGGCTCCCAGCGGCGGAGCCGGCAACCCGTCGATCATCCCGCTCTGCAGCCCGACCATGATATCCGTGGCCGAGAGCACGACCGGATTGTAGCCGTTCTGGCGCCAGAGCCTCACCAGCCGATCGTCGCCGGCCCCGGCGTACATCTTCAGGCGCTTGAGGTCCGACACTGTCCGGGTCGGCGTCTTCGAGAAGAAGTGCAGCCAGCCACCGTACCCCCAGTGCAACACCACCAGGTCCTGCGCCTCGAGACGCTCAGTCAGCAGCGGTGTCAGGCGGTCGAGCACGTAGAAGAACTCCTCGATCGACTCGAAGAAGAGGGGGATCTGAAACACGTTGAACGCCGGATCCAGCTCCGCCAGGCCGCTGACGGTCAACGTCGCACCCTGGAGCTGCCCGTGCCGGATCTTCCGCAGCGTGGCCCGGTCGTCCCCCGCCACCCCACCGGGGTATATCACCAGCTGGACCCTACCGCCGGATGCCTGCCGCCACTCGTGGCCCATGTCCTCGAGGATGCGGTGCCAGGGCGAGCCGTCGGGCGCCAGCGTGGCCAGCTTGATCCGGGACTGCTGACCGGCTGCTTGGGCGGGCAGCAGGGACGTGACGGCTGCCGCGGCCGCAAGGGCGATCCCAATCCGCCGGTGTCTCTCCCTTCCCATCCTCATCACTCGATAAAGTAGTCGTCGATGTGCTCGAGCAGGTAACGGGCGCGCTTCTGGGCGATCAGGTTCTGCAGCCGGTAATCCGGCTCCGCGTCGGGGTCCACCGCGAGCGCCTTCGACATCAGCTGCTCGAACTCCGCCCTCCTCTGCTCGGGCAGCATCACGCTGGTCGCGTAGGTGGCATAGGTGCCGGCGAGCCGACCACCGTTCAGCTCCAGGGCGCGCTCGAAGTGAGCTCGCGCTTCCTCGGGCGACCCCCCCATGCTCCGCGGCAGGCCCCGCAGCATGACGAACACGTCGTGGATCGCCCCGTCTCCGTAGTCCTCGTCGAGCTGCAGCACCCGCTCCATCATGGCGATAACGGCCGGCAGGTCGGCGATCAGGTCGGGACGGTCCCTCCCCCGTGAGATCGCAGCCCCCCACGAAGCCGCCGTCCAATACAGGAGCGGCAGGTCCTCATCGCTGATCTCCCGAACGGCGCTGTCGGGATCGGCGACCAGGCCGGCCTCCAGGCCGGGATGGCGGAGCTCGAGGCCACGCACGCCGTAGGCCTTGGCTCGAAGGAAGAGGCTGAGCGCTCGCTCCATCTGCTCCTTCGAGCGTTCGTAGTCCTCGTCCTCCATCACGATGGCATCGGTTTCGACGCAGACGTACGCGTACTGGGTGAATCCCTGAGTCGCCGACAGCAGCAGGCGCTCGCTGCGGGGTTGCTCCGTCAGCAGCCCTTCGACGGTGGATAGCGCGAACGGGATCGACTCGCAGACGAACTCGGGGTCATCCCCCGACGCCCAGACGTCGGCGGTGGCCTCCATCATGCCCGCCACGCTGCCGGCCGCCATCCGGTTGATCACCCCGCAACCGGCCAACGGAGCGATGAGCGTGGCCGCGCCGACCGCCATGACGGCTCCCCGTACGGGAGGGGCCACCCGGACGAGACGGGTTAGCCGGAAGAGACGGGCCACCCGCCCGGGCTTCCTGCAACGACGCGTGCCGGCTATCGGTTCCATCCCACCCTACCGTTCCTCGGCCGAAACCTCCCGAGCGTCGAATCTAATCGGGTGAGACGTTCCGTACCGCCTTGCCGCCGACTGCCTCGCGGGCCCTCCGCTCGGCGGGAAGCAGCACGGCGTACAGCGTGCGGCAGACCGGCGTGTCGACGCCGGCTTCGCTTCCCAGGCGGACGACCGCCCCGAGCTGCGCGTCGAGCTCCGAAGGCCGTCCTGCAGCCACGTCCCGGTGGAGCGATGCGACCCCGTCTTTCGGGAGTCGGTCCAGAAACGCCATGGTGCGTTCCGCCTCCTGCTCGCCGAGCGCCACGCCGCGCGCGACGGCCACCGCCCGCACTTCATCCATACAGGCTCGCAGCAGGCCACGGGTCTCCGGAAGCTCGCGAAGCACGCCCAACGGCTCCCGGGCGACGGCCCCCACCCCGCTCGTCGCCGCCATCATCTGGAGCTTCCGCCAGAGCTCGACCCGGATATCCATCGCCAGCTCCGCGCGCATGCCTTCCGCCCCCTCCAGTACGGCCAGGATCCGGCGGCTCCGCGCGGACTCGCCACCGTCGAGCTCGCCGAACGTCAGCACCGGATCGGCGCCGACGTGCCGGATGAGACCGGGCTCGGCCAGGAAGCTCATGATCCGACAGAGGCCGCCCAGGACATGCTCCCTCCCGAGGGCGGCGGCGAGCAGGTCCGGCGCCTCCACGCCGTTCAACAGCGGGATCACCACCGTGTCGCTTGCCATCAAGGGCTCGAGCGAGGGGATGGCGTCCGGCAGCTGCCAGGCCTTGGTGGCGACGATCACCAGCTCGGCCTGGCCGAGGGTCCGGGCATCATCCGTCGCCGTGAGCTTGGGCAACCGGAAGTCTCCGGCCACGCTCTCGACGTGCAGACCGCGCCTACGCAGAGCCTCCAGGTGGGCGCCGCGTGCGACGAAGGCGACATCCTGGCCGGCCTGGGCCAGGCGACCGCCGAAGTAGCCGCCGACCGCTCCGGCGCCGAAGACCACGATCCGCGTCAAGACGAGAATCGGCGGGAGGCAGCAGCGATTATCGGTCGATCCCCAGGAGATCGAGAAGGAAGGCGTACTCCAGCGCCAGCTCCTCGTACTGGCGGTACCGCCCCGACGGTCCGCCGTGGCCGGCCTCCAGGTCGGTCTTCAGGAGCAGCACGTGGTCGTCGGTCTTTCGCGCCCGCAGCTTGGCCACCCACTTCGCCGGCTCCCAGAACTGGACCTGGGAGTCGTGCAGCCCCGTGGTGACCAGCATGCTCGGATATGTCTTCGCCTCGACGTTGTCGTACGGAGAGTACGAGAGGATGTACTCGTAGTACGCTCGCTCGCGGGGATCGCCCCACTCATCGTACTCGAACGTCGTCAGCGGGATCGACTCATCCAGCATCGTCGTCAGCACGTCGACGAACGGGACGCGCGCCACGGCCCCCTTCCACAGATCCGGACGCATGTTCACCACGGCGCCGATCAGGAGGCCGCCGGCGCTTCCTCCCCGGGCGAAGAGCCGATCGGGACTCGTGTAGCCCGCCGCGATCAGGTACTCGGCCGCATCGATAAAGTCGGTGAACGTGTTCCGCTTGTGCAGGAGCTTGCCATCCTCGTACCAGGCGCGCCCCAGCTCCTGGCCACCCCGAATGTGGGCGATGGCATACACGAACCCCCGGTCGAGCAGGCTGAGCCTGGACGAGGCGAACGAGGCATCGATGCTCGCCCCGTAGGATCCGTAGCCGTACAGGACCAGGGGCCGTCCGCCCTCCGGCGCGGGACCCGCCCGGTAGACGAGCGAGATCGGCACCCGCACGCCGTCCCGCGCCGGCGCGTACAGCCGCTCGGTCACGTAGTCCCGGGGGTCGTAGCCCCCGAGCACTTCCTCCTGCTTGAGCAGGCGTCGCTCCCGGGTTCGCATGTCGTAGTCGAACACCGATTCGGGCGTCTTCATCGACTCGAAGCCGAAGCGAAGGATCTGCGTATCCATCTCGGGGTTGTCGTGCACCCAGACGAGATAGTCCGGCTCCCCGAGATCGACCGTGTGTCCCTCTCCCCCGTCCCAGGGCTCGATCCGCAGCTCCCGCAGGCCATCCCGACGCTCGACCACGACGAGGTTATCCCGGAAGACCTCGAACCCCTCCACCAGCACGTCGTCCCGACCCTCGATCACCACCTCCCAGCTCGCGCGGTCGGTCCGCCCGACCGGGGTCCTCATGAGGCGGAAGTTGCGGGCTCCGTCGTTCGTCCGGATGTAGAGGTACTCGCCGCGATGGTCGATCTCGTGCTCGTGCCCCATTTCGCGCGGCAGGAACAGGCGGAAATCCTCGTCGGGCCTCGACGCATCGACGTACCGATGCTCGTCCGTCAGCGTGTGGTCGCAGGAGATGACGACGAAGCGCCGCGACCTCGTCTTCCACACGTAGCAGGAGAACTCCGCATCCTTTTCCTCGTAAACCAGTTCGTCGGTGGCCGGATCCGTTCCCAGCACGTGTCGGAAGACCCGGTAGGCTCGCAGCGTCTCCGGATCCCGCATCACGTAGAAGAGGGTGCGGCCGTCCTCGGCCCAGGCGCTCCCTCCCGACGTGCCGGCAATCTCCTCCTCGAGGAACTCGCCCGTTTCGAGGTCGAGGAAGCGGAGAGTGTAGAGCCGCCGCCCCACGGTATCCTCGGCGAACAACAGAACGCTCTCGTCCGAGCTCACGCGAAGGCCGGCGGCCGCGTAGAAGTCGTGGCCTTCGGCCAGCGCGTTCACATCCAGCATCACCTGCTCGGGAGCTTCGAGAGACCCCGGCTTCCGGGCGAAGATCGGATACTGCTGGCCGTCCACGGTCCGGCGGTAGTAGTAGTAGCCTCCCTCCCGGTACGGAACCGATAGGTCGGTCTGCTTGATGCGGCCCTTGATCTCGTCGAACAGCGCCTGCCGCAGGCCCGCCGTGTGCGCCAGCACAGCATCCGTGTAGGCGTTCTCCGCCTCCAGATAGGCGAGAACGGCCGGGTCGTCCCTCCGGTTGAGCCAGTAGTAGTCGTCGAGGCGGACGTGCCCGTGCACCTCCAGACGCGTCGGCACCACCTCGGCCACCGGTGGAACGGGAGCCTCGGGTGCCTGGGCGTCCGCCCGCGCCGCGGCGAGCCCGCTCAGGCCGACGGCGGCGACTCCGGCCAGCGCCAGCCGAAGGCGCACGATCGCCGCCGCGGCAGGCCCGCAGGGCCTAGACCGCGCCGTAGGCCAGCAGCGCATCCGCCACCTTCACGAAGCCGGCGATGTTGGCTCCCTTGACGTAATTGACGAAGTCTCCCTCATCACCGTACTCGACGCATTGCTCGTGGATGCTGCGCATCACCTTCTTGAGCTCCGCATCCACCTGGGCGCTCGTCCACGAGAGACCGATCGCGTTCTGGCTCATCTCCAGCCCCGACACCGCGACGCCGCCGGCGTTCGCCGCCTTGCCGAGTCCGTAGCACACCCTCGCCTGCAGGAACGCCGCGACACCCTCCGGCTGGGTCGGCATGTTGGCCCCCTCGCCAACCGCGATCACCCCGTTCTCGATCAGCGTGCGCGCATCCTCGCCGCTCAGCTCGTTCTGGGTCGCGCTCGGAAACGCCAGCTCGACCGGTACGGCCCACGGGCGAGCTTCGGGATGGAAGGTGGCGTTCGGGTACTCGTCGACGTACTCCTGAACCCGGCCGCGGCGCACCTCCTTCAGCTCCTTCAGCCACTCCAGCTTCTCCACATCGATCCCATCCGGATCGTGAATGAAGCCACCCGAATCGGAGATCGTGACCACCTTTGCGCCTCTCTCCAGGAGCTTCTCGATCGTGTAGATCGCCACGTTGCCGGAGCCGGAGACCGCGGCCGTCTTCCCCTCGAGCCCCTCTCCGATCCTCTCCAGCATGTGCTCGGTGAAGTAGACGACGCCGTATCCCGTCGCCTCCTTGCGGACGCGGCTGCCGCCGAACGAGAGCCCCTTCCCCGTCAGCACGCCCACGACCCGGTTGGCCAGCCGCTTGTACTGACCGTACAGGAAGCCGATCTCGCGCGCCCCGACCCCGATGTCGCCCGCCGGAACGTCGGTGTGCTCTCCGATGTGGCGAGCGAGCTCCACCATCAGGGACTGGCAGAACTGCATCACCTCGTTGTCGCTTTTCCCTTTCGGATCGAAGTTCGACCCCCCCTTGGCGCCGCCCATCGGCAGGCCGGTGAGCGCGTTCTTGAACACCTGCTCGAAGCCGAGGAACTTGAGCGTGCCCAGAGTCACGGTCGGGTGGAAGCGAAGCCCGCCCTTGTAGGGACCGATCGCGTTGTTGAACTGGATGCGCCAGGCGCGGTTCACGTGGATCTCCTCGTCGTCGTCGACCCAGGTAACGCGGAACGTGATCACCCGGTCCGGCTCGGTGATCCGCTCCAGGATCCTGGCCCGCCTGTACCTTTCGTTCTCCAGCACGAACGGCATCAACGTCTCGACGACCTCGTGCACGGCCTGGTGGAATTCGGGCTCGCCCGGGTTCGTCCGCACGAGCCAATCCATGAAGCGGGCTGTCTCTCTAGAGGCTTCAGCAGCGGACATCGGTCTCTCCTCTGTCTGCTGAATGTTCGTGGTGGTGTGGGTGCAGTCTGAGTGCAGTCGTCGACGCAGGTGCGGTCAGTCGGATGCGGTGCTATGACCGCCGGGGGACAGATACGCCACCGGGCTCCATACCGCCAGTCCTCATCGGTCCCTCCAGCCGCGCCGTTGCGCGGCCGATCTCCCGCCCTGCGCGCTCGAGCCCCTCGGACACCGGCCGAGCCACCTTTTCGGCGTAGTGCCGGGCGGTGAATTCCCTGGCGTTGAGCGAACGGGCGTAGAGAACTCTGGCGAGGTTGAGGAAGGAGAGAACCCGGATGTAGATCCAGCCGACGTCGAACTCGAACCAGCGGGCGCGGAACTTGGCCGAGCGCGGATCGGCGTGGTGGTTGTTGTGAAGCTCCTCGCCCAGTATCCAGATCCCCCACGGATAGATGTTCCGGCTGCAGTCCCGGGTCCGGAAGGTCCTATAGCCGATGGCGTGGCCGATACCGTTGATGATGTTCCCCATGATCGGCATCCAGATCGCCATCGCCGACCACACCAGGGATCCAATGACGAATCCGAACAGGTAGAGATCGACGAAGAACATCAGCGTGACGCCCAGGGTTCGTCGGCCCGTGTAGATGTGACGCTCGACCCAGTCGTCCGGGCACCCGTGTCCATACTTCTCGAGCAAAGCAAGATCCTTGGCCGCCCGCTTGTAGAAGAAGACGCCGCCCAGGACGATTCCCCAGAAGCCGGCCACCGCCGGGGAGTGCGGATCGCCTTCCCTGTCCGCGAAGGCGTGGTGCTTCCGGTGCACCGCAACCCACTCCCGCGTGACGACGGCCGCGGTCAGCCAGAGCCAGAATCTCATCAGGTGGGCGACGACGGGGCGAAACTCCACCCCCTCGTGCGTCACGGACCGGTGCAGGTAGAGTGTGGTACAGATGTTCTGCGCGTGACCTACGGCCAGCACGAAGAGCAGTGGCACCCATATCGGGTGCGCCAGGACTCCGTATCCAGGCATTCAGCTCGCAATCGTCCGCGTAGTGGTAGGACGGGGCCAGCCTCCAGGGTAAGCCCGCGAGAGGCTTTCAGCCAGCCAGGTCCATCGGGAAGGCCGACCATCGGCCAGGCAGCACGAAAAGCCCGGGGCGGCCTCGAGAGGCCGCCCCGGTACGGCGGACAACCGGTCGTGCCCGACCGTCAGAACGCGGCCGCCGTCGGCTTCTCCAGCACCGACAGGCCCAGCTGCTGCAGCATGGTGAAGAGGTCGAAGTAGTGCCGATTCTCCTTCACGACATCTCCCTCGAACTCGAACACCTCGGCCGACCGGACCGTGCAGGGCTTGAAGGTGGCGGCGAACTCTCCCATCGGGCCGGCCAGCGTCCCGTTGTGGGTACCCTTCCACTCGACCTCCGCGATGACGTACTTGTCATACGCGAAGATGTTCTTCACCTCGCCCTTCAGATCCGTAAAGGCCGTCCTCCAACCCTTGATCGCCTTGACGATCTCCGCCGGACCCTCGACCCGGCGGCCGGTCGCCGGCTCGATGTAGACGGCTTTCGGCGACATCAGCTTCTTCAGCTGATCCCAGTCGCCTTTGTTGAACGCGTCGATGTGATTGCGACCGATCTTGATCAGGTCGCGCTCTTTCGTCCCTTCCATCGTGCCCTCCTTTCGGAACCTCTACCGGCCCGGATGCGGTGGGCTCCGGGCCGTCTCTCCTGGATGGGGCGCACGAACGTGGAAGGCAGGTCCTTGCACCGGCTGCCCGCGAGTGTAGCTTCAGGCTCCATGCACGTGGGCCCCACCCGGGCTTGCGTGTCTCGAGCCGTCAGCCGGTGTCCTCGTCCAAGAGCCATCGGCTGGCGGCTTGTTCGCTCCTACTGCCCCTGCCGTACCCAGGCTATCGGGAGATTCACCCTGCGGCTATCGGGTAGAGGTCGACGCGGCGTGTCCGGAGTATCTCGATTCGGAACGAGGCTGCCCTGTCAGGAGCCGCCCCGCCGGAGCGTTTCATGACCGGGGACCGCCACCTGGCAGTCCCCGGAGATCGGCAGGCGGGGTTGGAGTAAGCCCGGCCCTGGGGCGGCGTCTCTGGGTGGCGTCGTTAACCGCCGAAGGGTGCACCCCGTAAAGGCCAGCCTGGCCCCAGCAGGCTGATCGAGCCTTCCCCGTCTGCCGCCTTCCACGCCTTCGTGCGAAGGCGCCGGTCACCTCGTCAGCACCTCCCGCAGTATTCCCAGCGCCCGCTCCACGTCTTCCTCGGTGAAGATCAGCGCGGGGCGGAACCGGATCGAGCGCGGCCCGCAGGCCAGAGTAGCCAGCCCGGCGTCCCAACAGCGGCCGCGGAACTCGTTCCGGGCCGCCTTGTCAGGAAGGTCGAACGCCAGCATGAGTCCCCGTCCACGGGCGTTGGTGACGGCATCGAAGTCCGTCTCGAGCTCGACCAGGCCCTGACGGAAGAGCTCTCCGACCCGCGCGGCGTTCTCGATCAGTCCTTCCTCGTCGATGATCTCCAGGTAGCGTGCACACCGCACCATGTCGACCAGGTTGCCGCCCCAGGTCGAATTGATCCGTCCGGACACCGAGAAGACGTTGGTCTCGATCTCGTCGATCCGGCTCGTGCTCATGATCCCGCACACCTGGGTCTTCTTGCCGAACGCCACGATGTCGGGAGTAATCCCGAAGTGCTCGAACGCCCACATCCTCCCGGTTCCTCCCATGCCCGTCTGCACCTCGTCGAACAGGAGAAGCGCGTCCCGCTCGTCGGCGATCCGGCGCAGCTCCTGGAGGAACTCGGCCCGGAAGTGGTTGTCGCCTCCCTCGCCCTGGATGGGCTCGACGAGGATGGCCGCGATCCCGTGGGGATCCCGCCGAAACGCCTCCTCGACCTCCCGGATGGCCTCGGCCTCCGTCGCGGCCACCGCCGCCACGTCCAGCGGGAAGTGGATCTTTGGGTTCGAGATCCGGGGCCAATCCAACTTCGGGAAGTCGGCCACCTTTATCGGATCGGTGCTGGTGGCCGACAGCGCGTACCCCGTCCGGCCATGGAAGCCCTCCCGGAAGTGGAGGATCTTGTCCGCTCCGCCGTCGATGCCGCGCGATCGGTTGAGCTGTGCCTTCCAGTCGAAGGCGGCCTTCATCGCGTTCTCTACGGCCGGCGCCCCGCCGGCGACGAAGAAGAGATGCGGGAACGCCGCCGGCACCGCGTACTCACGAAACGTCCGGACGAAGCCGGCGTACTCGCGGCAGTACACATCGCTGTTCGCCGGGTTGGCCACGGCCGCGGTCATGAGCGAGCGGCGGAAACCCTCCTCCTCCATGCCCGGATGGTTGTGTCCGATCGGAAGCGTCGCGAAATAGGCGTAGCAGTCCAGGTACTCCCTGCCGGTCAGCGCGTCCACCATGACCGTGCCGTAAGACTTCTCGAGATCGATCACGATATGAAAGCCATCGACGAGGACATTCGCCTGCAGGGTGGGGAAGACCTCGGCGGCCGGAACGGTGACGCCGGTATCTACGGTGATCTGTGACACGTTTCGCCTCGAACGCTGTGGGTGAGAGCGATTCGGATTCGAGCGTCAGGCAGGTCCTTTGGGATCCTACCCCCAGGGAAGATATCAGGATTCCTCGCCCGCGCAGCGGCCGATCGGCTCCCCCTGCAGCTCTATTCCCGACGACGGCGGGCCCGCCTACGTTGCTGCCATGGAAACGAAGCCTTTCGTCGTCGATGAGCGCGTCCGCTGGTCGGACGTCGACTTCGCCGGGATCATCTTCTACGGCGCCTACTTCCGGTTCTTCGAGCTCGCCGAGATGGAGCTGTTCCGCGCCGCAGGCGAGCCCTACAGCGAGGTCTTCGACCGGTACGACATCTGGTTGCCGCGTGTGCACCTGGACTGCGACTTCAAGTATCCGGCCCGCCTCGACGACTGCCTCCGCGTGGCGGGTTACTTCACCCGGTTCGGAACCAGCTCGATCTCGATCAACTTCGATGTGGTTCACCTGGACGCGCGCAGGCTCGCGGCGACCGGCCGCGTGGTCCTCGTCTGCACGGGGCGCGCGGCCGTAACACCTCGCCCGCTGCCGGAAGAGCTGCGAAGGTCGCTGCAGCGGTTCGCCATGAGCGAAGCCGTGGCCCGACGGTTCCTCGGCCTCGGCGAGGGCGAGTGACCCGCAGGCGTATCCCCCGGCCGTCGTGGCTCGTCTCTATACCGGTACAAGGACATGACCTTCTTACCGATCGGAGGGATCGATGAGAAGCGCAGCGTGGATTACCGCCTTCCTCTTGCTGACGACCTCGACCGCCTGGGCTCAGGAGAAGGAGCCGGAGCCGGAACCCGAGCCCGGACAGGAGGAGGACACTCTGATCCGGGGCGGCATCGACTCGGGCGGATTCGGGGCGCTGGTGTTCAAGTTCAGCGGCGTGAACGACCAGTTCGCGGCTTTCGCGGGCCTGCGGGGCGGCTGGATCATCAACCACCGATTCATCATCGGTGGAGGCGGCTACGGGCTCTCGAGCGAGATCTGCGTGGATGAGGACGGCCGCTGCCGGACGCGGCAGATCGAGTTCGGTTACGGCGGCTTCGAGTTCGAGTACATCGGACTCTGGGATCGGGTTGCCCACTACAGCCTTCAGCTCCTGATCGGTGCCGGGGGCGTGACCGTGTTCGACTTCGAGTCGGACCCGGTGTTCGTGGCGGAGCCGGCCGCCAAGCTGGAGCTCAACGTCACCAAGTGGTTCCGGATTGACGTGGGTGGAGGCTACCGCTTCGTTTCCGGCCTCGACCTCGGCCGGCTGGACAGCGGCGACCTGAGCGCCCCGTTCGGGAGCCTCGAGTTCAAGTTCGGCAACTTCTGAGCTCGACCCGCCGGCGCCGGACCCGCCGGCGCCGGAGTGTGGCGCGGACCGCTAGCGCCGGACCGTGAAGCGCACCGTGTCGGCCGCGGGTGGATCGAGCGGAACGTGATCCCCATCGGCCAGCAACGCGATCACTCGATGCTGGCCGGGTGCCAGCTCCTCCAGCACGAACTCCGTCTGGCCGCGGCCGAGGTGCAGGATACCGAGCACGCCGGCGGGAATCGTGTCACTGAGAGGCGTCACGTCGCGGTCGACGAACAGGTGGTGATGAGCCGTTCCCGGCCGATCCTCGGAGGCGGGCGCAATCTCCACGCCGTTCGCCTGCAGGACCACGCGCACGTTGGCCTCGTCGACGACGGCCCCTTCGGTTGGCGAGACGATCTCCACTCGAGCGACCTCCCGCCCATCGCACGAGCCCAGGGCCACCAGGAGCCCGATGGGTGCCGCCTTCCAGTGATTCGATCGGACGTTCGTCACCTCACTCCTTCCGTTCACGGAGTCGGGTCGCGGCAATCTGGCGGCCGAGCATGGCGCCCGCCAAGCCTTTCCTCCGACCCCGAGCTTCGCGGTCCCTCCCGCTCGGACAGACCGTGTTCCCGAAACATGGCGACTTCCCACGCGTCCCGGGCGTGATCGTAGCGAAGAATGTAGGTGTCGCCCTCCTCCGTGCGAAGCTTGGCGTAGGCGTGACCGGCTCCCAACCACCGGTCCTCGACCTCGATCACCCGGCGCTCCGCACCACGAAGCCCGAAGCGCAGGGGTGTGGGAACAGGCCCCTCCCACCGGCACTCCACCTCGAGCGACGTCGCGCGTCCCCCCACCTCCACGATCGGCGCTATTGCCCCTCCGCCGCGACGACCTGTAACGTGCCCCCGTGGGCGTGGAGGGCCCGGCGGTCGAGCCGCCGCCGGGGGATCGGATTCAGGTGGCAGGTGTGTCATGGCCAGCTACGAGTATCAGTGCAAGGACTGCAAGGCGACGTTCACGGTCTCCGAGCCGATCGCCAAGCACACGGGACGAAAGAGACCCAAGTGCCCGCAGTGCGGAGGGCATAGGACCGAGCAGCTGTTCTCGACGTTCTTCGCCAAGACGAGCTCCAAGACCTGAGCCGGGGTCGCTCGACCGGCGCGCCAGAAAGGGGTCAGAGGAACTCGCGCAGCTGCAGCTCGGCGCAGATCTGCTTGGCCACCACCTCCACCCGGGCGCGTGCCTGGCGATCGGCAAGAGAGGCAGCCAGCCACTCGGCCGGAACGCGGTCGATCTCCACGTCGTGTTGATCGCATACCCGGACATGGTTCCCGCTCGGACCCGGATAGCAGGAGAAGTCCGTTCCCGGATTGCGCTCGGGACAGACATCGAGGATCGCGCTCTCCAGGATGTCGATCATCCGGTCGATCGTGAGCTTTTGCGTGACCACCACCCCGATCCGATCGCCTGAGATACGAGTTCGACCCCGCTCCCCAATCTAAGAACACCAGGCGGGCAACACGCGATCCGTCTTCCTCGTCGCTCGCGGACGCGGACCTACGCGCGCTCCCGCGGGGGTGCGGTTCGCCTGGATGGAGAAACGGTGGCAGCAACCGCCGTGCCCGGCGGTGGCGGCGGTGAAGAAACACGCTATCACATGGCCTGACAAGAAGTTGTGGATCCGTGACATTTTCCGCAGCGCAGGCTCGCTCCGCAAACAGGTGAGGCACCGTGCGTAGAACGGTGCGAGACCCTCCCATTCGGTGGGTGGAGCCTACGCGTTCTCGTCCGCCGGTGAATCGACGGCGCTCGGCCCCGGAGCGGCGGCGCTCGGCCCGGAATCGACCGCGGCCGGCTCCGGAGCGGGACCGCCGGGCTCCTCGTCCAGGGGGTGGCGGCAGAAACGGAGCGTACGGTCGCGCCAGGAGATCAGCACCGCGCAACGCAACAACACGGGCGAGCCGAGGAGCATGGCGGGTCGGTCGTCGAGCCCCAACCGACCGAAGATCGGAAGGTCCGCCACCTCGCCCGGCAGCGAGCGGAGCACGGTGGGCCCGACTCGGATCGAGTCGATCCGGGCCTCGAAGGTGGACACCTTCTCCGACCCGAGCCCCCGGACCTGTTCGCTCACCGGATGCTCGGAAACTTGGAGGTTGGCGGCCTCGGCGGCCGCGGCGTTGAGAATCAGTGCGGGCGATCCCGAGTCGAGCACGGCGTCGACCACCGACCCGTTCACCTCCACCTCGAGCCGGATGATCCCCCGCCTCACGCGCTCGAACGGGACCGCCTGGGAAGGACCGACGACACCGCCGCTGTTCGAGTCCGTCGTCCCACGCCGGTAGACACGAAGCACGCCCGCCGGCGCGTCGATGAGCACATCGTAGTACTTGAGCAGATCGGAGCCCACGATGCCGTCGAAGCGTCGCTCGTCACCATCGGCGAGCACTTCGTCGTCGAGCACGTACTTTTCCCGCTCACCGGCTCTCGCGGCGCCGAGTCGGAGCACCCGAGTCGAGACGACGTGCGCGCGCGCCTGACCGCTGGCCCCGCTCAGCTTCGCCGCCGCCACCGGCTCGAGTCCGAGCCGGCGAGCCACGCTCTTGCTGACCGCACCGGTCGTGGCACCCGTGTCCATGATGAAGCGAAAGGCCTGACCATGCCCCTCCACCGGTACGACCAGCCACCGGTCCTCCACCTCGATCGGCACCTCCGAGACGAGCTCGCCCTCGAGCGCCGAGAAGCTCTCGACCCCTTCCGCCGCCCGGAAGTCCTGTCCCGGCGCCGCCCGGCTCACCGTCACGGCCGCCACGACCGCCACCGCCACCGTGTACTTCCATCGGCCCGGCAGCCCCGGAGGACGGAACCCTCTGGCGGGCATGCTCCTCTCCCGATTCCGGTGAGTGGTCAGCTTCTCCCTCTATCTCCAACAACGAGCCTGATGGGCCGAAAACGACGTACGTATCGGCCTCCAGCGCCGTGGCGACCTGGCGACCCAAGGTCGTGCATTCCACCACAAGACGCGACGCATGATTCCCGACTGACCTTACCCGGGCCGGGAGCGTAGGTTGAACGGGATGCGGGCCTTCCCGCGGTTTCCTATGCGAAATCTCTTCTCGAGGCTGCAGAGGGTGCTCGGCGAGTTGCGCCGGCGGCGGGTATTCCGCGTTGCCGCCGCGTACGCCGTCGTCGCCCTCGTGTGTCTGGAGCTGATCGACGCCCTCTTCCCCGCCCTGCTACTGCCCGACTGGGCCGGCACGTTCGTGGCCGTGCTGCTCATCGTCGGATTCCCGGTCGCCATCATCCTGGCGTGGGCGTACGACGTCACGCCAGAGGGAGTGCGGCGCACGCCAGGGGAGGCCCTCACGGGAGCGGCGGCGGACGCGAGCAGCGAGGGCTCGGCCAGGTCGGACGGGAGCCGGGCCGCCTTCGGCGACGATGCCGCGGGCCGGTCCGCGGGTGACTCGATCGCCGTCCTACCGTTCGCCAACCTGAGCGGCGAGGACGAAAACGATTATCTGAGCGATGGGATCGCCGAAGAACTCATCAACGCCCTCAATCAAGTGGAGGGGCTCCGCGTGGCATCGCGAGGCTCCTGCTTCCAGTTCAAGGGGAAGGCCGTGGACGCCCGGGAGATCGGGCGACAGCTCGGGGTCCACACGGTGCTGGAGGGCAGCGTGCGCCGGGGCGGCGACCGGCTTCGCGTGAACGTCCAACTCGCGAGCGCCCGCGATGGATTCGACATCTGGTCCGGCAGCTACGACCGCCGACTGACGGACATCTTCGAGATGCAGGATGAGATCTCGCGGGCGATCATCGAAGCATTGCGTGTCGAACTTCCGGGCGGAGCGTCAACCGCCCTCGTAAGCCCGTCGACAGCCCATATCACTGCCTACGAGTTCTACCTTCGCGGCCGCCAGTTCTTCCACGAGCGCAGCAAGAAGAACTTTCGGTTCGCACGGGAGATGTTTCAGCGGGCGATTGCGATCGATCCCGAGTACGCGCTGGCGCACGCGGGGTTGGCCGACTGCTGCTCCTTCCTGGCCCACTGGTACCAGGACGACGAGGAAGCGGCCAACATCGAGACGGCCAAGCGTGCGAGCCGGAGGGCGATCGAGCTCGCCCCGGAACTCGGACAGACCCACGCCTCACGGGGCTTCGCCCTGTTCGTCGAGGGGCGGCTCGAAGAGGCCACGAAGGAGTTCGAGAAGGCGGTGCAGCTCGATCCCGGGCAGTTCGATGCCCGCTACTTCCACGCCCGCGCCTCCTACCACCTCGGTGACCTGGCGAGGGCCGTGGAGCTGTTCGAGCAGGCCGCCCGCGTGAGGGAGGATCCCGAGGCGCGTTACTTCGCGGCTCAGTCCTACTCGGCCCTGGGGCGGACCGAGGAGGCGGAGGCGGCCTACCGGAGAGCCCTACAGGTCATCGAGCGCCACCTGGAGCTGCACCCGGATGACGCTCGGACCTGGACGATGGGCGCCGTCTCGCACAGCCGACTCGGACACCGTGAGCAGGGCCTGAGGTTCGCGGAGCGAGCGCTGGAGGTCGATCCGGAGGACTCGGCAGTGTGCTACAACGTGGCCTGCCTGTACGCGTTGGAGGGCGAGGCCGATCGTGCGCTCGCCTGCCTCGAGGAGACCGTCCGGGATCGTCGCTTCGCCCATCCCGAGTGGATCGCCCACGATCCCGACCTGGATCCGCTGCGGGACCACCCCCGGTTCCAGCAGCTGCTCGACAGAGACGGCTAGTCGGCCGTGCCGCTCTCCGCTCCCTGCCGCGTCGAGGCGATGGTGATCGTCTCCAGCCCGTGCGCGTCGGGTCCCGTCTCCTGCCGGCGCAGGAGCCAGGCGAAGGCGAAGCCGAGGAAGCCGAGCGTGGAGAAGATCCACATCCCGAGCGCATAGCCGCCGGGGTTTTGTGGGCTCGCCGCCGAAACGTCGTTGGCCCAGCCGATGAGCAGATTAAAACCGAAGAGGCCGATGTTCTGGATCATCGTCATGAAGCCGTAGGCCGTGCCGAGCTTGTGCTCATCCACCAGGTAGGCGACCGCCGGCCACATGACGGCGGGCACCAGGGAGAACGCGATCCCCATCATGGCCATCGGGATGCGCAGGTCGACCGCCGTGTAGGCCATCATGAGGTAGACCGGCACCAGGAGCAGTGATCCCCACATCATGAACAGGGCCCGTCGGCCGACCCTGTCGACCATGTAGCCGAAGATCGGGGTGAAGATCATCGCGAACAGGGTGATCATGCTGGAGAGGAAGCCCCCGAACTCCCGGCTGGTTCCGTGCGCCTCGATGAAGAACTTCACCGCGAAGGTCTGGAACGGGAAGATCGCAGAGTAGAAGGTCACGCAGAGCAGCACGACGTACAGGTATGCCCTCGGGAAACGGAACAGGTCGGAGAACACGACCTTGTCCGTCTCGCTCGCCTCGCCGAGTCGGTACTCCCGAACCGCCCGGTCTTCCAGCACCCAGTAGAAGAGGGGGCCGATGATGCAGAGCGTACCGAAGGCCACCGCGATGAGCAGGGGCCACTGCCAGCTCTCGAACGCCGAGCGGGCCCAACTCGGGGAGTTGAGGGCGAGGAAGGAGCCCAGCCGCGCGATGGTGAGGTTGACCCCGAAGGCGAACGAGAGCTCCCTGCCCTTGAACCACTTGGCGATCGCGGTTGTAACCGAGACGATCAGCGACTCGGCTCCCAGACCGAAGATCAGTCGGCCCGTCGCCATCATTGCCAGCGAGCTGGTGGCGGCCGTCACCGCGGCGCCCACGAAGCAGAGTAGGCCGAACAGCAGCGTCGCCTTCTTGACCCCGATGCGGTCGATGAGGATGCCACCCACCAGGACCATGAGGATGTTCGGAAAGCTGTAGATGGCGTTGAGCAGCCCGATGTTTCTGTCGGAGTACCCGAGCTGCTCCTTGAGAAGGTCGGCGATCGGGCTGACCGCATCGTAGACGTAATAGTTCCCGAACATCGCCAGGCTGATCACCACCAGAACCACCCAGCGATAGGTCGCCGGCGGCGGAGGCTTGGGCTGGCTGTCGTTCACTCGAGCGTCGGTCATGAGCGCCTCGGGTCGGGGGTGGGTTGGAGCGCGTCCGGCAGGGCCGGTGGATGCAAGGGAGGAAGCGTTCGCTCGATCTCGGCGCGGCGAGCCTCCAGCCACGGCGGCAGGATCAGCCGCTCGCCCAGCCGCTCGACGGGCTCATCGCGTCCGAAACCCGGTCCGTCGGTCGCGATCTCGAACAACGCCCCGCCGGGCTCCCGGAAGTAGACGGAGTGGAACCAGAACCGGTCGATCGGCGCCGTCGGCTGAAGCCCGGCCTCCCGCAGCGCGGCGCGGAGCTCCAGCTCCTCGTCGTCGTCCCGCGCTCGCCAGGCCACGTGGTGCACGCCCCCGGTACCCCAGGTTCCGCGGCGACCGCCGGACTCTTCCTTCACTTCGACCATTCGACTCGAGCCGCCTCCATCGACCGACCACCGGTGCCAGCCGCCGTCCGACCCGACGCTCTCGAAGCCGAGCCGGGTTTCCAGGAGCTCCCGCGTCGGTCCGAGATCCGACTCGAGTAGCCGTACGGCGTGGATTCCACGCACCTGATGCTCGGTCGGGACGGGGCTGCGCGACCAGGCCGTCCAGGAACGCTCGTCGGTGGTGGCGACCAGCGCGAGGGCGAGGCCATGCGGATCGCGGAAAGGCAGGGTCTGCTCGCCGAACCGCGCTTCCCGCTCTGCCGTCGCGACGCCGTGCTCCGCGAGGCGCGATTCCCAGTACGAGAGGCTCGAAGCGGGAATCGCGAGCGGCACCTCCACCACCAGACCGGTGCCGCGACGCGCTGGCGCCATCCGGGGCCAGGGGAAGAAGGTCAGGTCCGTGCCCGGCGTTCCGTCGCCGTCGGCGTAGAAGAGGTGATAGGTGTCGGGCACGTCCTGGTTCACTGTCCGCTTCACCAGCCGGAGTCCGAGAACCGTGACGTAGAAGTCCAGATTCTCCTGCGGCTCGCCGCAGATGGCCGTGACGTGGTGGATTCCGTGGACGGATCGGCTCATCAGCTCCCCGGGCTCAGGGCCGCCAGCCCTCGTAGAGGCGGTACGCGGGCTCCGCCGACGGACGCTCGCCAAGCCGCCGCATCTGGTTCGCCATCCACTCCAGCCACTCGTCGAACTTCTCGTTCTGCTGCTCGGTTCGGACGGTGTAGACCCAGTCGCGCATGCGGTCCCAGCAGGTCTGCGTCACCCCCCCCATCAGCTGCCATACGGTATCGAGCGGGACGATCCGCTGGTGCACCATGATCGCCACGGTCTCGAACGTGAAGCTCACCAGCATCGCTGCTTCCTCCCCCTCGGGCCGACTTCGGAGCTTCTCCACCGAACAGCCCGGCGGGAGCGAGAGAACGAGCAGGACGGCGCGCGCGAACTGCGGGTTCTGGAAGGACCGGGCGAGCTCGATCGCGGCGGTCTCGCGCCGCTGCCGCTTGAACTCCCGGATCTGGACGACGGCGAACGCCACACCGCCGATGACGATGATCGTCCCGATGATCTCGGCGAGGTTGGCCAGGGTGGACAGGTCCAGGCTCGCCGCTGCGTCCATGCCGTCTCAGGCCGCCGGAGTGAGCATCCCGCACTCGCAGAGCACGCTCCGGAGGGCGTCGATGTCCGCCGCGTCGTTGTAGACATGGGGTGAGACGCGGACCGACCGTCCCCGCACGGAGACGAAGACGCCGCGCTGGGCGAGCCGGGCCTGCAGAGCCGCCGGCTCCACGCCGTCGGGGACCCGGAGACCGAACAGGTGGCCGACTCGAGCGGCTTCCGGATCCTCGCGCCCCGCGAGCTCGCGGATCAGATCTCTGGTCAGGGCGCTACAGTACGCCTGGATGTTCTCGACCCCCCAATCGAGCAGCTGCTCGAGCGCGGCGATGAACATCGGGATAAGGACAAAGTTCGCCGCTTCTCCCATGTCATAGCGGGCGGCGCCGGGCCGGTAGCGGTCGCTCGGTTCCACCAAGCCGGCAAAATCCTCGCTCCCCACCCGGCCCATCCATGTCTCCTCGAGGGGCACCCCGTCGTCGTACCGTGGGCCGAAGTAGGCCGCTCCGATGGAGTACGGACCGGTCAGCCACTTGTAGGCGGCACAGATCAGGGCGTCGGGACGGACCCGACGCACGTCGAACGGCATGGCACCCACCGCCTGCGTGCCGTCGATGACGAAGGCGGCTCCCACTTCGCGGCTTCGGTCCCCGATGGCATCGAGCTCGAAGGGCGTTCCGTCCGTCCAGTGCAGCGGACCGAGCGCGACGGCGGCGGTGTCGCCGTCGATGGCGTCCAGAATGGCCTCGCTCCACGCCGTACCGGAGCTCGGGCGATCGGCGGGACGCTGCACGACGCGGAACTCGGCTCCAGCCGACGCACACCTCTGGCGCCAAGGGTGAACGTTGGAGGGAAACTGGTCTTGAACCGTGACGACGTTCTGCCCCGCCTGGACGGGGGTGTTGCGAGCCGCGGCGGAGAGGCCGTAGGAGGCCGATGGGACGATCGCCACCCGCTCCGGTTCCGGAAGGCTCACCAGGCGGGCGAAGAGCGCCCGCGCCCGGTCGCACCCCGCGAAGAAGTCCTCCGGCCGAATCTCGGCCGGTGCGGCCGCACGCCGGATGCCTGCCTCCCCCGCCTCCTGCACCCGCCGCGACAGCGGGGACATGTAGGCGCAGTTCAAGTAGTGGCAGTCGGGCGGAAGCGAGAATTCTTCTCTGCGAGTGCCGAGCATCGGTTCCAGGCTCACGGGGCCCCAGTCTATCTCTCCGTCACCGCTCGATCCAACCGGATGCGCGAGCGAGGCTCCCTTCTCCGTCGCCTCGTCCCGCGGCCGAGCTCGCCCGCTGTGACCGGGACCGCAGCCCTGGCGTCTGGCCCGTGGGGGTTGCGTACTCATAGCCCTCGATCGGCGACAAAGATACCATTCTGCCGCCTGGGGAGGAGGAAGAGAATGATTCGATGGCCATCAGCGGTCGCACTGGCGCTGGTGCTCGCGAGCGCCAGCCCCGGTCTCGCCCAGCGGCGGGCCGACACGCACAGGGGTTTCTGGTTCGCCGCGGGTGGTGGCGCCGGTTGGCTCGAGGGAGCATCCGGCGGGTCCATCTACGTTCGGATGGGAGGCACTCCGAGCCGAAAGGCGCTGTTCGGCGGCGAGGTGGTCACGTGGTTCCGCGACGGCGGCTCCACGACGAACATCGCCGCGACCGGTCTCCTCTACCCGTTCTACGAGACCACCGGCGCGCCCGGTCACGACCTGTTCTTTCGCGGATCCTTCGGGCTCGCCGCCACCGACGGAGGCAGCACCGGGCTCGGCCTGATGGGCGGAACCGGTTACGACCTGCGGCTGGCCGACAATCTCTACGTCACGCCGGCCTTTGACGTGATGGTGCAGGTGTTCGACGGCGGGACGCTCACCACCCTCCTCGTCACGCTCGGCCTCGGCTTCCACTAGAGCGTCTCCGGGCGGCGGGGCAAGCCGCCGCGACCCGAGAGCCGGGCCGACAGCGGCGGCTATGCGTGCGTCAGCTCGGACTCCGGTTGCTCTGCCCCGGCCGGTGGCTTGACATCCACCCGGATGTCGATGCCCTGCCCGACGCTCTGCGACACGATGCAGAAGTCCGGGAACACGTCGATGCACCGCTGCAGCCGCGGCCAATCCTCCGGCGCCACCTCGGGGCGGATCTCCACCTCGATCGCGCCCACGCGCACGCGGCCACGCTCGTTTCGGATCAGCCGGGTCCTGACCTCGGTTTGCATGCCGTCAACGGCGACCCGCGCCTTCCGAAAGCAGAAGAGGGCACTGGCGCTGAGGCAGTTGCCCACCGCTGCCGCCAGCAGGCGGGTGGCGTTGGGGCCCGTGCCCGCCCCGATCGGAACCGGCTCGTCCATTAAAAGTGGCGGGAGGGCTTCGCCTTCGAAATCGACAAGAAACTGCATGTCCTGCTGCAGCGTAAGCGTCAGCTCGAAACCGTTCGCCTCCATCCTCTCCTCCGGAAGCTGGATGAGGTTCATCTTCCTAACGGTTGAGAGACAGGAACGGAGGAACCGGTCACCGGATCGGGACGCGGCAGCGCGGTGCTACGCCTGCCTCAGCATTCGGTGAGCAGCTGGTGGCGAAGCCGGACGTTCTCCAGACGAGCCTCCAGGGACGGCAGCTCGGCGAAGGAAGAGTGTTCACCTACCAGGTAGAAGTAGGACATGCGGCTACGGATATCCGCCTGCCGCGGAGAGAACCCCATCTCGAGGAACAGCGCCCTGCAGTAGGCCAGACGCTTTTCGTCCACCCGCCTGGCGACCCGCTCCGCCCGCTCATCGTAGAGCGCCCAGGCACGCACGGCGGCATCGTACCGGTTGATCTCCTCCCGGACGATGTGCTCGAGCAGCGCCAACAGCTGCTGTCGAGGGTTGCCTCGGGCGTGGGCGACGTGAGCCTCGATCTTGTCCGTGTTCTCCGTCTCCCAGTACTCGAGGATCCGGTCGAGGAACTCGTCCCTGTCCTTGAAGTGCCAGTAGAAGCTGCCCTTGGTGACCCCGAGCTCGCGCGCCATTGGCTCGATCCGGACCGCGCCGACCCCGCTCGTGCGCAGCGTCTCGATCCCTCGTACGAGCCAGTCGGAGCGATCCAACCTTCGGAGAGCACGGCTCGATCTGGCCATCACGCCCGCCGTTCGGTCCCGGGGCCGTCGGTGCGGCCTCGCACGGACCCGGCCGCACCCGCACCCGATGCCTTATGCTTCGCGGTGTGACTGCTACTGTAGGCGTCGGCGTTCGGCCGCTCAAGGGCCGGTCCCGGCCACGCTTGACCGAGTCGTGCCGGAGCCGCGCCTAGTTCTCCCCCCGCCACCGTGGCCACGCGGACTGAAGGGTTTCACGCGGCCCCCGACCCACGTAGATGGTCAGATCCCGTTCCTCCGCCACCGCGTAGGGATGGGTCACTTGACCCATCGGCGTGACGCTGTCGAAGAAGGGGACGAGGTCCGAGTGCTCGAAGCCATGGAGGATCATGACCTCGCCGGGCAGCTCGCCGGGGCCGAAAAACCAGTACGAGCCAACGAAGGCCCGGGCTGTCGGCAGCCCGTACGCCGGACCGTAGTGGTCGATCGCGCCGGCCTCGCCGTAGTTGGAGGCCAGGATCACGATCTCGGCTCGGTCCTCCGGCGGAAGCGAATCGTACACCCGGGCGATCTCCCGCACCTGCTCCTCCCAGTTCAGCATGTCGGCATAGTCCTGGGGGATCCGCTCCTGCGCGCCGATGTTGGTGACCGCAGCCTCCTGTAGGCCGACCGCCACCAGGTACCGCTCCATGGCCGCCGGTTTCAGTACCGGCAGACCGAGGGGAAGGAGCACGATCAGGTAGAGGCAGCTCACCACCACGAGTCCCCAACGGAGAAGCGGTCCCCACGCCCGCGCCCGCACCCTCTCGACGAGGACCGCGCCCGCCCCGAACAGCACGGGATAGACGGGGCCCGCGTAGTAGCTCTTGCCGTGCAGGAGCATCAGCAGCGCTACGGCGAGGATCGCCGTCCAGCCGGCGAGCCGATACGGGCGCCCGAGGAGGCCGGAGACGAGGCCTCCGGCGCCGGCCACGGCCAGGACGAACCCGGCGTGCATGCGCGTCTGATCCAGGAGGAAGGAGACGGCAGAGACCCGCGCCAGCTGGGCGCGCTGCAGATCCTGCATCTGGTTCAGGATCGGAAAGTCGAGGTCGATCTGGCCCACGATGGAGGGGCTCCCGATCAGAAGGGCCAGCAGGCCGGCGGCCCACGGCCAGGGGGTGGCGAGCCACCGACGCTCGCGGGTGGCGACCAGGCCGGCGAGGGTGGCGACGCCGAAGACCAGGACGCTGAACTTGGATAGGAGGCCGAACCCCGCCGCCGCCCCATAGGCCAGCCACCACCGCGGATCTCGCGTCGTGCCCAGGCGGAGCAGGGCGAGGAGGGCGAGGCTCCAGGCGAGCTGGTCGATGACCACGGGCTGGAAGAGGTTCCCCGAGCGGAGGAAGAGGGCGCTCGCCAGCACGGAGAGGGCCGCCAGGCCCTGCGCGAATCGGCCGCCTCCGAGCTCCCGGGCCGCGAGCGCGGCGACCAGGACGAGCCCGGTGCTCATGAGGGCCGGGCCCAGGCGCAGCGCGAACAGGGACTCGCCCAGCAGAAAGCGGGTCACCACGGACAGCATGGCAATGAAGGGCGGGAAGTCCATGTGCCAGAGCCGCAGGTGCTCGCCCATCGCCATGTAGAGGAACTCGTCCCGATGGAACTCGTACGGACCGAACAGGTTCGTCCCGGCGTGGAGCAGGAGCTTGAGCGCGGCGAGGGAGCCGACGACTCCCCAGGCGAGCGGCAGCCGGGTCGGGCTACTTGGCGTGCCCGGCGATGTGCTCACCGACGAGGATCTTGCTGATCTCCTCGCGTTGGATCTGGTTCGTGCCCTCGTAGATCTGGGTGATCTTCGCATCGCGCATGTACTTCTCGATCGGGTAGTCGCGCATGTAGCCGGACCCGCCGAACACCTGCACGGCGTCCGTGGTCACCTGCATGGCCACATCCGACGCGAAGAGCTTCGACATCGCCGAATAGACGGTCGCACGCGACGCGGGGTTGGAATCGATGAACCGCGCCGTCGCGTAGACGAGGGCCCGCGCCGCCTCCACCCGGGTCGCCATGTCGGCGAGGAGGAACCGGAGGCCCTGGAAGGCGGACACGCGCGACCCGAACTGCCGGCGCTCGCATGCCCACTCCATGGCGAGATCGAGCGCGCCCTGGGCGATGCCCAGCGCCTGTGCCGCCACGCCGGGCCGGGAGGCATCGAACGTGCGCATCGCCGTGATGAAGCCCGAGCCCTCACGACCGATCAGGTTGTCGACCGGCACCCGACAATCCTCGAACACGAGCTCGCGCGTCGCCGACGCGCGGATGCCCATCTTGTCCTCCTTCTTGCCGAAGCCGAAGCCGGGCGTCCCCTTCTCGACCACCAGCGCGCTCGCTCCCCGCGGACCGCGGGCGGGATTCGTCAGCGCGATCACCGTGTAGATCTCGGCCTCTCCGCCGTTGGTGATCCACTGCTTGAGGCCGTTGAGGACGTAGTGGTCCCCGTCCCGGATCGCCGTCGTGCGAATGCCGCTGGCGTCAGACCCCGCCTGGGGCTCGGTGAGGGCGAAGCCGGCGAGGCACTCCCCAGCCGCGATCGCGGGCAGGAAACGCTGCTTCTGTTCCTCGGTTCCGGCCAGCATGATCGGCATCGCGCCCAGCGCCGTGCTCGCGAAAGCGAGGGCGATGCCTCCGCACGCCTTGGAGAACTCCTCCGTCACCAGCACCAGGTTCATGGTCGGCGAGTCGCTGCCCAGTCCGCCGTACTTCTCGTCCAGGAAGACGCCGAACAGGTCGGCTTCCGCCATCTTTCGCACGACCGGCCAGGGGAACTCCCCGGTGCGATCGTACTCGGCGGCTACCGGTCGGATCTCCCTGTCGGCGATCGTCCGGGCGAGGTCGCGGATCGCCACCTGCTCCTCGGTGAGAAAGTAGTCCATCACGACGGGATCACCTCCACGACGGGATCACCTCGACGGCTAAATCACCTCGACGACGGGTCCGACCACAGGATCGGGTGCTGTACCCAGATCTCGCCCTTCTTGAACAGGCAGCGGACGTGATGCTCCGGATCACCGTCCTCGAAAGAGGTGACCTCCAGCCAGCCGCTCAGGCTGCGAGGCCGCGCCGCCTTGCGCAGCGCCTCGATGAGGAGACGGGCGTCGAGGTTGACGTTCGACATATCGACGCGGACGGTACCATCGCCCGGTGCCGTGGCCCGGAACTCGCCTTCCGGATACAGCCCCTCGAACGTGTCCGCCAGCTCCTGGAGGTCTCCCGCCGTCTCGGCTGCCGTGTCGGCCGCCAGCTCGACACTGCCGTTCAGGCGCTGTTCCCAGGACTCGATCGCGATCTCGCGCCCATCGCTGTACGGCCGCTTCGCCGCGCCCTCGTAGCCGGGGTGCGCCCACTGGATGTGGAGCGCGCCGCCCTCGCTCACTCGCAGCCTGACCAGGTGGTCCGAGTCCTCCGTGTGGACGAACAGATCCCCACCCGGCACCTTGGCCTGGCGGTCTGTGGGAAGCTCATCCAGGATCCTCACCAGCTCGCTCACCGTGGTGGCGAGGATGGGCGCCTTGGCGGGCTGCACGTGGCGCACGACGACGGCTCTGGCCTCCGCGTCGTACTCGAGCCACACGCCGGGGAGCGCGGCCAGCTGCTCCTGCACCGAGCGGGGAAGGTCACCCAGGTCGATGCGGCCGTTGACGAAGATCCTGGACATCGGTCGACTCCCGGATTCGAGTGGCGCCGGGCCGCACCTCGGCTGGCGGCGCAGCTTGCTCACCCGGCCCTTGCGGGTCCGCGATGTGCCCAACAGCCTAGCAGCCGGCGGGAAGGGCGTCAGGTCGGGATCTTCTCTGCTCTCGGTGTGGTGAAAAGCCGTACGGCAATGGACGATTCAGCGAGGGCCCCGAACGCGCGGGGAGCGAGGTGGCGTCTCCTGAGCCTCCTCTCGGGACTCGGGATGGCATCCTTCTCCCTTCTCACCATCCGCCACTACTTCGCCGCCAACTACCCGGCCGGGATTTTCGACGGCTCGTTCTGCGACATCAACGCCTTCTTCAACTGCGATGCCTCGGCGTACTCGCCGATCTCGGCTGTTCGGGGCGTACCGCTGGGTCTCCTCGGCCTCATGGTCGGCGGCCTGGTCGTCGAGGGAGCGGTCTTTCCGTCCGACGAGCTCGAGCGCACCAACCGGACGCTCGCGCTCCTCAACGTGGTAGGCGTCGCCGCGCTGCTGGTCTACTCCGTCGGCTATCTCGGAAGCCTCTGCCTGCTGTGCACCGGGTTCTACGTCTTCTCGGTGATCAACCTCCTCCTCTTCTGGCACGTGGGCGGCCGGCGCGAGCGGGTCGACAGCGGCTTCCGGAAGCGCTGGCTGGCACCATCGGCCAGGGTCCTGGCGACCTTCTCCGTGATCACGCTGGCCGGCGGCTGGGGCTTCGCGGAGTACGACGGGGCCCGGCGGGACGCGCAGTCCGGTGGCGCGGCGGCGCGCGCGGTCGAGCAGTTCTACGCACTGGAACCGGTCGCATGGCCCAGCTTCATCTCGCCCCTCTGGACGGCGCGGGCCACGGCGCGGTTCGAGGACGCTCCGATCCGGATCGTGGAGTACGGGGACCTGTTGTGCTCGGACTGCCGGTTTCTGGCGCAGCAGCTGGATCGGCTGAAGGAGGAGTTCGCCGGCCAGCTGAACATCGCGTTCCAGCTCTTTCCGCTCGAGGCCCGGTGCAACGACGTGGTGGAGAAGGACCTTCACCCGGGAGCGTGCGAGGTAGCCTATATGGCGGCGGCGGATCCGGACCTTTTTCCGGCCCTCCACGACGAGATCTTCGCCAACTGCCGGTCCGCCAAGGAGAGCCCCGAGTGGAGGCGCGAGCTGGGACGCCGGCATGGGGTGGCCGGGGCCGTGGACGATCCGGCCACCCGAGAGCTGGTGCACCGCATCATTGAGACGGGACGCGAGTACGAGAGAACGTCGGACGAGTTCGCGCACGGCATACGCTCGACGCCCACGATGATCATCAACAACCGAATGATCATCGGAACGCTCCCCTACGAGCAGCTCCGGGCGATCTTCCGCGCGCTGGTCGACGAATCGGACGAAGCGAACCGCCGCTTCATGGAGAACTGGGAGGAGGGCTGAGCGTCCGCTCGGCCACCTGCGCTTCCACCCGCTCCGCCAGCCGGTCCATCAGATCCTGCATCCGGCTCCTCCGCCGGCGGACGTGCGCGGCGAAGAAGTGGCGGCAGGCGGTGTACGACGCGCCGATGATGACGACCGGGAAGGCGATCGCCAGCGCCGCCGAGCCGAACAACGCGCCGCCCAGCGCGCCGCCGACGCCGATCCCGACACCGCCACCGAACCCGCCCAGCACGCCGCCGAACAGGCCGCCGGCGAAGCCCGCCAACCGCTCCTCGATCCGGATCAGCGTCTCGCCCTCATGAACCGTGACCAGCACCTGCTGGGAGGAGGTGTTGGTGTCCGAGCGAGAGCTCCAGGTGAGCGTCTTGCCGACCGCGCTGGCGTTGCCCTGGCCGAGCGTGGCTGCCTGCATCAACGGCACGAGCTCCTCGAACCCCGACTCCGGAAACTCGCCCGGGATCGTGCGCTCCAGAACGAACCCCGGCGCGGCTCCGAGCAGCTTGGCCCAGGGGCCGGATCCGGCACCGCTCTCCAGCTCGGCGGCGGCGCGACGGAGATAGGCGGGATCGATCCCCACCTCGGCCGCCACTTCGGCCAGCTCGCGAAGCGTGAGCCCCTCCGGATTCGCCGCCGACGGCTCTGCGCGCTGGAGCTCGGTCGCCCGCCGGAGGATGAGGCCGACCTCTTTCTCCGAGTAGCGTCGGGAGGGGGACTCGTCGCTGGCCATTTCGGCGGAGTTGCTCGCTACGTCCCGTTCAACCTTGCTGCGCGAAGATCTCGTCCAGCCGGCGCTGTCCGGCGCGGACGCGCGGCTGGAGGACCGGATCAGCATCCTTCCACAGCTCCACGAAACGGGCGTAGTACTCGGCGGCCTTGGCCCACTCGACGCGCTCGTCGTAGATCTGGCCGAGGCGCTCCAGCGCCGGTGCGAGAGCGACCGGATCCGTCTGCCCGGTGGTGAGCCAGGGGGTGTTGACGTAGCGCTCGTAGGTGGCGACCGCCGAGTCGGCCTGGCCTGCCAGGTCGTAGGCCCGGGCGAGCTGGAAGACGCCGCAGAGCCGACAACTCCCCACGGTCAGGCCACGCAGGTGCTCGATCGCCGCCTCGTACCGGCCCCGTTCCAGGGCGATTGCCCCACGCGCCAGTCGAGGCCAGTCGACGTCGAGATCCGCCCGCAGATTCGGCGGCACCTCCGCCTCGAACCCCTCGATCATCTCCTCGGCGTTCGCGATCTGCCCGGCAGCGGCATACGCGAGGGCCAGCTCCGCATAGGGACGATCGAACGGATCCAGGCTCTCGAGGGGAATCTCGTCCAGCGCCGCGACGAGCCGCTCGAGGGTGACGTCCTCCTCGACGCCCAGCACCGCAAACAACCGGACGAGCCAGGCGATGTCTGTCAGGTACTCGGAGCCGAGACCGCGTGCCCGGTCGAGTTCGATGGCCTCGGCACGACGCGCTCGAGCCGCCTCCAGCTTGCCCTCGACCGCCTCGACGCCGGAGAGCTGTCTCTCTACCGCGGCCCGTCCCGCCAGGCTCCCCGACTCCTTCGCCCGGGCCGCTTCCAAGTGGTCGCGCGCGTCCTCGTACCGGCCCTCCGCCGCGGCGAGCGCCGCGGCTCGCGTGTCCACGAAGGGGTTGTTCGACCACCTGCCAGCGGCGACCTCCATCCGCTCCCGGGCCGCTTCGAAGTCGCCCAGGTTCGCCCGCATGGTGGCGGCGTTCACCCAGAACAGTGCGGTGGATGAGTCCGCCTCCGCGGCACGCAGGAGGAGCTCCTCGGCGCGAGCGTAGTCCCGGAGAGCGCCGTAGTTCACTCCGAGGTTGTTCAACGCCGTGGTCTCGGTCGGATCGAGGGCGAGGACGTTCTCGTAGGCGGCGATCGACCGGGGGAGATCCATCTCCGCCAGCGAGAAGTAGGTGCCGATCGTGATGTACCTCTCCAGCTCCGTCAGGTGGTCCTGGTGCTCGTAGGCCTTCGTGTAGGCGGCGACCTCGCGAGCCCGCTGCTCGCCCTGGTTCCCGAGGACGATGCCGAGCTTGCGGAAGGCCATGGCGAAGGCGGTGTCCCGGGCGACGGCCTCCTCCAGCAACGTGATCCCGCGCGCATCGTCGCCCTCGAGATCGATCGCCCGGATGGCCTGGGAGTATTTCCGGAGCGCCTCGAGCTCCGGGGTGGTCACTCGCTCGAGCGGGGGATTTTGCCGGATGGATATCAGCGACTCCCCGATCCGCTCCCTCAGCCGCTTCGAGAGCTCGTCGATCGCCGGGATGATCTCGGTCGAGTCGGCCGCCGTCTCCCGGTGGGAGAGGAGCGAGGCCCCGTCCGCAGGCGATATCACGCGGGCGGAGAGCACGTAGCCGCCGCCCGCTCGCACGATCTCCCCGGCGATCACCGCCTGGATCCCCTCCCGGACGGCAACCTCCGTGGCCAGGTCTTCGTCGATCGCACCACCCGGTGATCGGCCCATGCGCTCCAGGGCCCCGGCCAGAAACGCCGGCTCCACCAGCCGCACCACCGACGACTGCGAGAGGTCCACCCGGAACGCCTCGGTGGCCGCCCTAGCGAGCAGCGAGTCCGTGGACTCGAAGTCCGCCAGGAGGATCGGCTGCCGCTCGTCGATCACCCCGCGGGCGACGAGCGTGGCCGCAGGGCCGATGCCGAGGCTGCGGCTGACCATGTAACCGGCGGTCAGGATCCCGAGCAGGGCGAAGGCGAGCACGCCGCCGAGGATCGCGTTGCGCCAGGTAAAGAGCCGGTGATGAGCCGCCTTACCGTTCAGTTCGTCCTCGTTCGTGACAACGCCCTTCGCCGCGGCGGCCCCGCTGTCGGCCACCCCCGCTTCCCCCGCGGGGTCGGCCTCTCCGGCCAACCCGCCTCCGGCCGGCTCCGCGCCCTCGTGCGAGACGCCGGGTCTCGGGTCCGCGGCGGCAACGCCGGCCCTGGAACCCGTGACGGGCCCTCCCTCCTGAACAAACGCCGTGGCGACGACGATCGGAAGACCGATCAGCAGCAGGATGAGGGCGAAGGGAGGCACCCAGTCGGGCAGACCGAGTCCCTCGGTGAGCGTTTGGGCGACCTGAAACACGAGCCAGGAGACGACGACGTAGATGCCGAGGACCTGCCACAGCGAGCGCCGGTGCGCCTCGTGGATGAGGTTCTTCAGACCGGTCATGTACGCTCCACCTCGTTCAACCGGCGATCTCTGGCCGCGGTGAACTTGTGCCGGCGCTCGATGGCGAGCAAGGATTCACCGTCCGCAGGCTGCGAACCGTGCGACGAGGGGCCGGAGGGACTATGGAGGACATCGAGCTCGGGCGTGCGCTCCTCGACACATGGCGCACGAACAACCGCGTGACCGTCTACCTGTTCGAGAACCTTCCGGACGAGGTCTGGCCCGAGAAGATCCCTGGCGCCCCGAGGCGGACCGTCCGAATGATCGCCGGCCACATCCACAACTGTCGCTGCATGTGGGTCAAGATGCTGGGCGCCAAACACGGGATCGCGGCCCCGCCCGGCGTGGATCGCCACCGGGTCACGCGCCGGCAGCTCCTTCCCGCCCTGGAGCGAAGCAGCCAGGGCATCGTGGAGCTTCTGGAGCTCGGCCTCGACCGCGGAGGCAGCCTGGCCGGGTTCCCCCCGGATATCGTGCACTTCATGGCCTATCACGTGGCGCACGAGGGCCACCATCGGGGACAGATCGTCATGGTCGCCCGCCAGCTCGGCCACCGGCTGCCGGGCGGTGTCACCGCCGGACTCTGGCAGTGGTCGAAGCGATCGAAGGAGGCGTGACTCTCCGCCGGAAGCCGCTCGTGAGGCTACGTGGCCGTGCAGGGGCGAGGCCGGCGGCCACGTCTTGCCAGATCTCACGCCGCAGCAGACAGTGAAAGGATCTCGGACCCGGCCTACCACGCTGCGGTCCGACGAGTTGGCGGCGGCGCAGGGTTCGTTCCGGTAGAGAGAGGAGGAGACGATGGTCCCCGTAATGTCGCTTTGGATCCCGATCCTCGTGGCCGCGGTGTTCGTCTTCGTGGCCAGCTCCGTCATCCACATGGCCCTCAAGTACCACAAGAGCGATTTCGCCCGGCTGCCGGACGAGGACGCGGTCCTCGAGGCGCTGCGCGGGTTCGCGATCCCGCCGGGCGATTACGTGATGCCCTATGCCGGCAGCTCGAAGGCGATGGGAGAACCGGAGTTCCTGGAGAAGGTGAACCGCGGTCCGGTCGCGTTGATGACCGTGATGCCGAACGGCCCTGTGAAGATGGGCATGAGCCTGACGCTCTGGTTCCTCTACTGTGTCGTCGTCGGTATCTTCGCCGCCTACATCGCCGGTCGGGCGCTCGGGCCCGGGGCGGACTATCTGGCCGTCTTCCGGTTTGCCGGCGCCACCGCGTTCATCGGCTACGCGCTGGCGCTGTGGCAGAACTCGATCTGGCTCAAGCGCAGCTGGAGCACCACCCTGAAGTCGACCTTCGATGGGCTGGTCTACGGACTGCTGACCGCCGGGGTGTTCGGCTGGCTCTGGCCGGCATAGGCTCGGCCTCCGGGACGGCAACCGCGTGCCCGGAGCCGGGCGCCCCGCCCCCGAAACAGGCCGAGTCGCCGCCAGCAAGGACTCGATCCCCGTGACACGATGAGCCAACAGGACCAGCCCACGCACGCCACCCTCGCCCGCGACCTGGGGCTGTTCGACGCCACCATGATCGGCGTCGGCGCCATGATCGGGGCGGGCATCTTCGTTCTGACGGGGATCGCCGCCGGCGAATCCGGCCCCGCTTCCATCCTGGCGTTCGCCCTCAACGGAGCGGTCACGCTCCTCACGGCCTTCGCCTACGCCGAGCTGGCCTCCGCCATCCCGCGGGCGGGCGGCGGCTACTCCTACGTGCGGCTCGCCTTCCCGGGCGCCCTGGGCTTCACCGCGGGCTGGATGCTCTGGTTCGCCTACACGGTGGCGTGCGCACTCTACGCGCTCGGCTTCGCCGGCTACTTCTGGGAGTTCTTCCACAAGTACATGCCGTGGCTGGCGGACGGCGTCTTCGGGATCGTCGGCGCGCAGGGCGCCTTGCTGCTCGTCACCCTGATCGTCGGCCTCCTGTTCATCCGCCTCAACGTTCGCGGCGCCGAGGTGACCGGTCAGGCGGAGAACGTGCTCACGGTCTCCAAGATCATCGTGCTCGTGATCTTCATCTTCTACGGGATGAAGAAGCTCCTGGCGGATCCGGCCACGGCCTCGGCCAACTTCCGGCCGTTCTTCCCCCTCGGCGCCGGCGGCGTGCTGGTGGCGATGGGACTGACGTTCATCGCGTTCGAGGGCTACGACCTCATCGCCACGGTGGCCGAGGAGATCAAGGACCCCACCAGGAACATCCCGCGGGCCACGTTCATCGCGCTGGCGATCACGGTGACGATCTACCTGCTGATCCTCTTCGTCTCCCTGGGCGCGGTCACGGTGGTGGGCGAGACGACCTGGCAGTTCCTCGGCAAGTACAAGGAGACCGCGATCGTCCGGGCGGCCGAGGATTTCATGCCCGCCTTCGGGGTGGCGGTGATCGTCTTCGGGGGCCTTCTCTCCACCATGTCGGCCCTGAACGCGACCGTGATGGCGGCGTCGAGGGTCGCGTTCTCGATGGGCCGCGACAACTGGCTTCCGAAGCGGGTGGCCGAAATCGATCCGGTGCGGCGGACGCCGAAGCTGGCGATCATCCTCACGGGGGCGATCCTGCTGGCCATGGCGATGACGCTGCCGATCGAGGCCGTGGGCTCGGCGGCCAGCCTCATCTTCCTGCTGACGTTCGCGCTGGTGAACCTCTCGGTGATCGTCCTGCGGAGGAAGGCTCCCGAGATCGAGCGCCGCTACCGGGTCCCGTTCTACCCCGTCGTTCCGGTCCTCGGGGTCGGGCTCAACGTCTTCCTCGCGCTCTACCAGTTCAAGTTCCAGCCGATCGCCTGGTACGTGACGGCAGGCTGGATCATTCTCGGGCTCCTCATCTACTTCGCCTACTTCGAGAAGCAGGCCGCACCCGAGCTGCCGCAGGTGCTGGTGCCGGGCCGGGCGGCGGGCGTGCCGGCGGCCGCCTACACGGTGCTCGTGCCGGCGTACAACCCCGACACCCTCTCGTCACTGCTCGACTTCGCCGCCCCCGTCGCGAAGGCCCATCACGGCCGCATCGTGGTCGTGGCGGTCGTGCAGGTGCCCCGGCAGCTCCCCATCCACGAGGGCCTGCGGTTCACACACCACAAGGAAGCCCTCTTCCGGCAGGCCCGGGAGTATGCCGCCGAGCACCGGATCCCGCTCGAGACGGACCTGGTCATCGCACACCACGTGCACGATGGAATCCTGGACGCCGCCAGACGACTCAACGCGCACCTGCTGGTCATGGGTTGGAAGGGCTACACGAACACCCGGGAGCGCGTCTTCGGCGAGGTCGCCGACCAGATCATCCGCCACGCGCCGTGCGACCTGATGCTGTTCAAGTTCGCCAGCACGCGGATGGAGCGGGTCCTGTTCCCGAGCGCGGGAGGCACACACGCCCGTCTCGCGGCCGAGTTCATCGGACAGATCTCCCATGAGCGCCCGCTCAAGGTCACCGTGGTGTACGTGGTGAGCCCGGACGCGACGGCGGAGGAACGGGCCGAAGCCGAGCAGTGGGTCGAGAAGACCGTGGCCCGGTTCGGTGAGCCGGTGGACACGGAAACAAGGCTCGTCGAGGCCAGGACGGTGGCGGGCGGGATCGCCCTCGCCAGCAAGGACTACGACCTGGTCGTGCTCGGGGCGGCCCGGGAGCCGCTCTTCCAGAAGGTGCTGTTCGGTGACATTCCGGAGAAGGTGGCGCGCTTCTCGCCGGCGTCGGTGCTGGTCGTCAAGCGGTACGAGGGCCGGGTCCGCTCGCTGCTCAAGCGCATCCTCGGCTGACGCTCATCCCGGAGTGACTCGAGCCGGCCTCGCGCTACGGCGGCCGGGCCCGCTCAGTAGCGCCAGCTCGTGAGGTCCGCGCCGGGCGGCGCCGTCCCTTCGATCCGGTCCAGTATCTTGGGCACGTACATCGTATTGTAGCGAAGGCGCGAGATGTGGTTGCCGTTCTCGTGATCTCCGTTCCAGCAGTGCTCGAACCGGTCTCCGTAGTCGACCTCGCCTCCGTAGTAGGGATCGGTCGTGCCCTCCAGGAACTCGTCCATCAGGTAGACGGCGTTGTTGAGATACCAGTTGTCCATGTCGCCGACGTAGATGTGGATCTTCCCTTCGAGCTTCGGACCCAGGGTCTCCCAGTCGCGCTCCAGGATGTGCCGCAGGTCGTAGTTCTCTCGCCAGTACTCAGCGACCGAGTGGTCGATCTCCCCCGTCCGCTTGTCCCAGAGCCTCCTCGGATAACCGTCGGCGGCCTGCGGGGAGTAGACGGCCTCCCAGATGTCGAACTGGTCGCCGGATCGGCTTTTCGTTCCCAGCACCAGCTCGAGATGGTTGTATTCCGCCAGCGTCTGATCGACCTCCCCCAGCCAGTTGCGGTGAACCGGCCGCTCGATCCGCTTGAACGGACCGTCGATGTAGTAGGCGTTGGGGTCCTCGTAGATGTCCACCAGCGTGTAGGCCCGGAAGTCGATCGGGTCCGGGCAGGCGGCGAAGGTGCCGTTGTACTCGTCCGGGTAGAAGACCTGCACGGCCAGCGCCTCCCAGCCGCCGGTCGAGCCTCCGTACAGGAACCGCGCCCAGCCCTCGCCGATCCCGCGAAACCGCTCTTCGATGTAGGGAATGAGCTCGTAGGTGATGGCGTCGCCGTACGGCCCCAGGTTGGCGGAGTTCACCGCGTAGGAGTCGTCGTAGTAGGGGTTGGCGTGCTGGATCTCGACGATCAGAAACCTCGGGAAGTCCGCCGATGTCCAGGCCCGATAGAAGTCGTACGCCTCCTGCTGGACGATCCGGTTGTAACACTCGACGTGAAACCGCTCCGAGTACTCGCACTCCAGGTCCGGATCCGTAGGCTCCGTCCGGAAGCCGCCGAAATCGGACGGAAAATGTCCATGGAACACCATGATCGGATAGCGGGCCTCGGGGTGCTGCTCGAAACCGGCCGGCAGCAGCACGTGGGCACCCAGGTACATCGGCCGGCCCCAGAACTCGGTGAGCAGGTCGCTCTGGATGCGCACGTGCTTGATGAACTCGGTGTCTTCGGGGGGCTCGATCGGCGGCATCACGCGATCGAGGGTGATCTCCATGCTCGCCGCCTCGGCGGGATCGACGCTCACCGTTCGCGGCTCGCTGTAGAGGTTGCCGGGTGCGCGTCTCCAGTTCTGCCCTTCCCCCCGGTCCATCGGCAGCTTCACGGTCTGGCCGGTCGCGAGGTCGAAGGCCTCGTAGAGATGCAGCACCGCCTGCACGCGGTATTCGCCGGCCGGGACCCCGGCCAGGCTCTCCTTCGGGAAGCCGAACACGGTCGCGTCGATGACGGCCCGCTCCCCGGGCGCCAGGCCTTCGACGTCCAGCCCGAACACCTGTGGGGCGTCGAGACCGGCACCCACCTGGAAGCGAGGCTCCGGCGTGTCCTCGGAATCGGCGTCGGGCGCCAGGATCAGGATGATCCGGCCGTCCACCGGACCCGGGGCCACCGACTCCGGATACGAGACCGCGATCGTGAGGGGGGGCGCTCCGGCACGGCCCGCGTCGTCCCCGGGAGCGGCACATCCGAACGCACCGGCGAGTCCGGCCCAGATGAGGGGCAGGGCGGCGGAACGGCCAGCATGGCGACCGCGTCGGTGCGCGGCGCGGTGGGGTTGGTCGGTGGCGCGGGTCATATCGAGGCCTCTACTTCGGCGGGCCTTCGAGCGGAATCATGATGTGCGCATACGGGGTGTCGGGCCACATGACCCAGGGACCGCCGTTGTACGGGTCGGTGGAGTGGCTCTCGAACGACGAATGGTCCGGCACCAGGATCATCAGATGGGGACCCATCTCCTCGACCCAGTCGGCATCGTTCGTCTTCTTCGTGGCGTATGGATCCGTGTTGGAGACCGGCGAGTCGCCCATGAGCATGTATGCGATTCCGACCTGATCGTAGGTGGGGTCCTGCTTGGTGACGTAGGCCTGAATGAAGTTCAACCAGGGAGCGTTCACGCACCACGGATCCTCTCCTTCCGTATTCCCTCGGTCCGGGAGACAGGCCCAGCCGTTCGTACCCTCCCGTAGAACCTGGCCGCCCCAGTCCACGATGGTCGCGTTCTTGGAGAGCGAGGAGGGTCCCGCCTTTTCCGCGCTCGCGATCTGGGCCTCCTGGGCTCGGGCACCCAGGGGGAAAGCGAGCAGGAGGGCAAGGATGGCCATCGTCGCCTGTTGCATGATCGGGCTCCTGTCCGTGAGGATGTGCGCGAACCGAAGAGTCGACAGGTTAGCGGGCGTCCCCGGTCCGTACGCAACCGTACGGTCCGGTCAAATGGAGGGAGCCGAGCCAATGAACGGAGGGCGAAGCATTCCGACCCGGCGACCGACCGCTCTCGTTACCGGCGCCTCGGCTGGAATCGGCGCCGCCGTCGCCCGGGAGCTGGCGAGGCGCGGCCACGACCTGGTACTCACCGCCCGTCGGGCCGATCGCCTCCAGCAGCTGGCGGGGGAGCTGGCCGCAGAGCATGGGATCCAGGCCGCGGCTATCCCGGCGGACCTCTCCCGGCCCGATGCGCCGGCCGGCATCGTGGCGGCGCTGGCCGAGCGGGGACTCGAGGTCGATGTGCTGGTGAACAACGCGGGCTACGGGGTGACGGGCGCCTACCTGAGCCGCTCCTGGGAGACGCACGAGGCGTTCCTCCGGGTGATGGTGGAGGCGGTGGCCGAGCTGACGTGGCGATTGACCGGCCCGATGCGCGAGCGCGGCTACGGCCGCGTGATCAACATCGCCTCGCTGGCCGGCCTTCTGCCCGGCACCGGCGGTCACACCCTGTACGGAGCGGCCAAGGCGTGGATGATCTCCTTCTCCGAGTCGCTGGCCTTCGAGCTGGACGAGGCCGGCGTGAGCGTGACCGCCGTCTGTCCGGGATTCACCTACTCCGAGTTCCACGATGTGAGCGGCTTGCGGGAGCAGGTCTCCCGGCTGCCCGACTACCTGTGGATGACGGCGGAGGAGGTCGCCCGACAGGCGATCGACGCCAGCGAGCGCGGCGACAAGGTGTGTGTCACCGGGCGCGTCAACCGGTTCATCGCCTGGCTCGGAAGGCATCTGCCCCGGGCGGTCGTCTACGAGATGATGCGGAAGCGCGCTCGCCGCTTTCGAGACACCACCTGAGGGGCCTTCTCACCGGCCGGGGTGGGGCCGACCCCTGCGCACGGCCGCCGAGTGGAACCGCTAGCTGCCGGTGGCGACCTTCTGGCCGGTGAGCCGATGGCAGTAGGCGCACGTGGTCAGCAGCTCGCCGTACAGGCCCGCCCGCTCGGCCGCATCGGAGACCCCGGCCGCCTTGGAACCGATCGCGTGACCACGGTTCTCGAGCAGCTCGATCTCCTTGACGTAGCCGGCGTCCGTCGCCTTGTCGCCGGCGGCCGTCGAGGCCTCGAACGGCGACTCCGCCAGCGCCCGGGCGCCCCGCACCCACTCCCCGTCCGACGGCAGCACCAGGCCGTCCCACAGCCGGTCGGTGGCCCAGGCGTGGCGTGCCATGTGGGCGCCAAGCTCTTCGCCCGCTGTGGCCGCGGCTGGCCTGATCGCCTCCGGCCCGGTGAGGAACTCGGCGTGACAGGCTCCGCAGGCCCGGCCGATCTCGCCCAGGGCCTGGGCCGCCTCGTCGAGGGTGGTGGCGTCCTGGGCCTGCTGCGCCGCTCTCTGCAGCTGCGTGAGATACATCTCGGACCCGACCGGGAGGTTCGGGGTGTCGTGCTCGCCCAGCCAGGCCGCCGGCGCCCGAACGGCCCTCAGATCGCCCTGGATCACAGCCGACTGGACGTCAGCCGCCGCCCCGAAGTGCGAGCTCATGGACGGCTCGCCGGACGGGTCGTAGCGGGACGAACAGGCGGCGATGACAAGGGCCGAAAAGGTGATCCATACGAGTCGTCTCATGGGATCACTCCCCTTTTGCATGTCCTGGATACGATTCCCAATAGACGAACGGGCCGCTGCTGCGCTATCGGGTAGTTCTCGACATGCGCTGTCCGGCTTTTCCCGCTACTTCAGGACGCCAGCAGCTCGACGAGCTCGCCGAGCTCCGCATCCCACCCCTTGTTGTTGCTCTCGCGATGCTCGGGCCGCTGGAAGCCGGACTCCCGCAGGCGCAGGATCGTCCCCCCGTCGGGACGGGCCTCGAGCACCCACTCGACCTCGGTGGTCACGCCGTCGTCCAGCGGGGTCTCCGGATCACGCGCCCAGCGCCACACCAGTCGCGTCGGCGGCTCGTACGCCTCGATCCTGAACGCGAACCGCCCATGCTGCGCCCACACGAACCGTCCGTCGGCGCCGGCGGCCACCCCGGCCTGCTCCACCCGATCGGGGAACCAGCGAGCCAGCTCGGAGGGCTCGGTGATGGCACGCCACACGCGATCCACGGGCGCGGCGAACTCCAGCGTCTTTTCGATCACCAGGGTGGTCTGCGGGGATTCGATCATCGGTCCTCTCCCTTCTCCTCTCGGTCCAGGTGCTCTCTGAGTCGCTCGAGCCGCCGATCCCACTCCGCCTCGTAGGGAGCCAGCCACTCGCGCAGCTCGCGCAACGGTTCCGGATCCAGCTCGTGCAGCCGCTCGCGCCCTACCCGCCGGATGCGCACCAGGCCGGCGGCCGAGAGGGCATCCAGGTGCTTGGTGACCGCCTGTCGCGTCATCGGCAGCCCGCGGGCGACCTGGCGGATCGATAGGGCTCCCGAGGTGCGCAGGCGATCCAGGATCTCGCGTCTCGTCCTGTCCGCCACGGCGTGAAACGGCGAATCCATGGACTCATAATACGCAACCATATGGTTGCATGTCAACTGCCGCGGCCGACATGAAGGCTCTCCGGGGAGCCGAAGCGCCGGGGGTTCAGGAAGGGGTGTGCGCCGCCGCCGGGACCTAGTCGCTGCTGGGACGGCCACGCGCGGGTCGCAACGCCGCCGCCCGCTCGGAACCGCCACGCGCCGCTGGGTGCAGCCGGCCTATCGAAGCCCCTCGAGGAGCCAGAGATCGCCCTCGGCGTGCTGCATGGTGAAGAACAGCGTGCGGCCGTCGGGGGAGAGGTGGGTGTAGTCGACCCGTCGTCCCGGCCCGGGATCGAAGACCACCTCCGCCTCGCCGCCGGCGAACGGCAGCGACCGCAGGATGCGATGGTCTTCCAGGTAGTAGACGATCTCACCGTCAGGCGACCACAAGCCATGGGCGTTCTGATAGGGCCCCTTCGTCAGCTGACGCGTCTCTCCATCGGCCTCCCGCACGACCCAGAGATCACGGTTGCCCCGCGACATTGACGTAAACAGGATCCACTCCCCGTCGGGTGACCAGCGTGCCGTGTGGGCGGTCGCGCCCATGCTGGTGAGCCTGCGGGGATTCCCGCCGTCCGCATCCATCACCCAGATCTCGTGGCGTCCCGTCCGGTCGGACATGAAGGCGATCCGGCGTCCATCCGGGGACCAGTACGGGTTGATGTCCTCTGCCGGGTCGGAGGTCAGCGCGATCGGCTCTCCCCCGCCGACCGGCACGATGTAGATGTCGTTGTTGCCGGCCCGATCCGAGAAGAACGCCAATCGTCGGCCGTCGACCGACCAGTTCGGCTGCATGTCGAGGTTCGACCCGCGGGTGAGGCGCTGCGGCTCTCCGGCGGGCAGCTGCAGCAGCCACAGGCCGCTGCCGCCGCCGCGGTCGGAGGCGAAGGCCAGGGTCTTCCCATCCGGGGAGAGGGACGGAGCGACGTCGTTCCACGACGAGCCAAGGACGAGTCGGGGCTCCGACGCGGGACCCGGGGGGTCCGGTTCGAGCTCGAGGGCCCAGAGATCCTCGACGAACCGCGTCGTCCCGAAGGAGATCGATCGTCCGTCCGGCGATACCGCCGGATCCACCTCGTCGCCCGCACCGGTCGTGAGCTGGACGGGACTTCCCGCCGGCCTCGCGGTGGCCGGATCGATGATCTGCGACCAGAGCTTGAGCGTCCCGCTCCGGTCCGACGTGAACACGATCGTGCTGTCGTTCGCCCAGGCGGGCGAGAGGTTCCGGTGGCCGTCCCGGACGAGCGTGACCGGGGTGCCGCCGGACGAGGGGACGACCTGGAGGTCGCTGGTGGTGGTCAGGCTCCCCTCCTGGTGCTCGAAGACGATCCACCGCCCGTCGGGCGACCACTGCGGACGCAGGTGGGCCGCGCCCTCCGATCGGTCCGTGCTCACCCGCATTCGCTGTGTGCCATCCGGCGCCGCCGTCCAGATGCGCCGCGCACCGTCCAGGCTGGCGTCGAAGGCCAGGCGCCGGCCGTCGGGGGACCAGGATGGGTTGAAGCCGCCGTCCAGCACGGGGGCCGGCTCGCCACCCAGGGAGGGGACGACCCACAGCCCGCCCCCGAGCGAGTACCCGAACTGGGCCACGCTCCGGTCGAGCCGATCTCCGTGCCCCCGGGAGGAGGAAAAGGCGAGCTGGCGGCCATCGGGAGACCACGCAGGCTGGGTGTCTTCGGCAGGATCCTCGGTGATCCTGACCAGCTCGCCTCCGCCGAGCTCGAGCACCCAGATGTCGGGGTTCCCGGAACGGTCCGACGTGAACGCGATCGCCTGCCCATCCGGAGACCACGCGGGTAGCGCATCGACGCCGCCGGTAGCCGTCAGTCGGGAGGTGGTCAAACCCCCGCTCGTGGCGGCGAGTGACGGGGAGCTCTCCGACTCCACCCGACCCCCGTCTTCACCCTCGAGGTCCTCATCGCCGCGCACGAGCACCACTCCCGCCGCCGCAACCGCCACCAGCCCGGTCAGGATCACCAGCTCCGGCCCGCTGACGCGCTGACGCCCGCGTTCGCCGTGGTACCATGCGAGCACCAGCACCGCGACGAACCCCACGGCCAGCAACACGGTGAGGCTGCGGACGATGAGCGGCGGCCAGCCGAAGTTCTCGCGGAAGAAGTCGAGCACCTGCAGCACCACCCAGGCGACCGCGAGGTACCCGATGCCCCACTGGACGATCTTCCGCTCCCTGAGACGATCGAGGAAAGGCGACATGCTCCTCCGAGCGGCACGCGGCGGATTTCGGCCCGGAGGCCGAAGAGGGACGCCATCAATCTAAGGCTGGCAGCGGCTGGCATGGAACTCGCCGCTTACGGCGGGGTCGACAATGCCTCTGTCGTCGGCGAAGGACCGTTTTCCAGGCCTTCACGGGCCAGTGGGGCTACTGGGGGAGACACGGGATGGCACACCTCCGGACGGCAGGATGCCCGGCAGGATCCGCTTGGGCGTGGCAGGTCGCAAGCATCGCGGCGGCCGTCGCACTGCTGGCGCCAGCCGCGGCCCGTCCCCTGACGGCTCAGCCGGTGCCCCTCGCTCCTGCTCCCGCGCTCTGCGAGGTCCCCGATTCGATCCACTTCAAGCTGGAGCGCATCGCCCGCCGCGTGCGAGGCAGCCTGGGCGTGGCGGCCATCCATCTCGAGTCCGGTGCGCGGCTCTCTCTGAACGGTGAGCTGGCGTTCCCGATGGCCAGCGTGTCGAAGATCCCGATCGCCCTCGAGTTCCTGCGACGGGTGGACGCCGGCGAGCTTCCCCTCGATGAGGTGATCGTGGTGCCGCCGACGGACTTCCGGCCGGGAAGCAGCTCGCTGGCGCGGCGCTCCGGTGGGCGATCGGTCCGCCTGACCGCAGACAGCCTGTTCGCGCTCATGCTGGGTGTCTCGGACAACACGGCCACGGACGTGATCCTTCGGCTCGCGGGAGGGCCCGAGGAAGCGACCCGCCGGGTCAGGGAGTTGGGCGTCGACGGGGTGAGGGTGGATCGGTCGGAGGCGCGCACCTTCGCCGATCTCGTAGGGATCTCGGAGGAAGTGCCCGAGAGCGAGCTGTACCGCGTGAATCACTTTCGGCTGAGAGACGCCCTGCCGGCGGAGCGCCGACAGGCGGCCCGCACGCGGTACGCCCTCGACCCCAGGGACACGGCCACACCGGATGGAATGGCCGAGCTCCTGGCGCTGGTGTACGACGGAGTCGGGCTGAGCGCGTCGTCGCGCCACCGGCTGCTGGCTGTGATGGCCGGTACCCGCACCGGCCCACGGCGGCTGAGAGGCCTGCTTCCTCCGGGGACCGAAGTCGCCCACAAGACCGGCACCATGGCCTCGGCGATCAACGATGTCGGGATCATCACGCTGCCGGACGGGGCCGGCCATCTCGTGCTGGCCGTGTTCGTGAACACCTTCCAGGCGACGACCTGGCGACGAGAGCGCACGATCGCCGAAGTCGCGCGCCTCCTGCACGATTACTTCAGCGCCGTGTACGGCCTGCCCGCGTTCGGGACCCTGGCCGCAGACCTCGGCCCGCTCTCCCGGCCGAGCTTCTTCGCCTGCTGAGGCGTCGCGATCTCCACGTGACGGCCCGACCGATCCTTCCCCAGCTGGAAGGAGGTCTGTTTCTTACCGACGGCGGCCTGGAGACGACGCTCATCTTCCACGAAGGACTGGAACTTCCCTGTTTCGCCGCCTTTCCGCTGCTCGACCACGGAGCCGGCCGTGCCACCCTGCGCCGCTACTACGCGCGATACGTGTCGATCGCCCGGGAGCTCGGGGTGGGATTCGTCCTCGAGGCACCCACCTGGCGGGCGAGTGCCGATTGGGGCACGCGGCTCGGGTACGGCGCTGCCGAGCTGGGAGAGGCGAACCGGCAGGCGATCGAGCTGCTGGCCCGGATTCGAGCCGACGAGGCGACGGAGCGCACGCCGATGGTCGTGAGCGGCTGCCTCGGTCCCCGCGGCGATGGCTACGATCCCTCGCATCTGATGTCGGCCGATGAAGCGGCGGAGTACCACCGAACCCAGATTCGGACGTTCGCCGGCTCGGAGGCCGACATGGTCGGCGCCCTGACGCTGAACTACGTCGACGAGGCGGTGGGAATCGCGCTCGCGGCGCGCGACGCGGGAATGCCCGCCGCCATCTCGTTCACGGTCGAGACGGACGGTCGGCTGCCAACGGGACAGCCCCTCCAGGACGCCATCGAGGAGGTCGATGAGCGGACCGAAGACGCTCCCGCCTACTACATGATCAACTGCGCTCACCCGGCGCACTTCGCGGGCGCGCTCGAATCAGGACGCGAATGGACACGGCGACTCAGGGGCCTGCGCGCCAACGCGTCGACGCTCAGCCACGCCGAGCTGGATGCGGCCACCGAGCTGGACGAGGGAGACCCCGAGTCGCTGGCCCGGGATTACCGGGAGCTACGCCAGCGCTTCCCGCACCTGGCGGTGCTCGGCGGGTGCTGCGGCACGGACCACCGACACGTGGCCGCCATCGGTCGCGCCTGCGTCCTGTAGCCACCCCACCGCACCTGCACCACCCCGTACCTGAGGACCAGAGCCGGGTCCATCGCTTCGATCCCTCTTCCAGCAGCGTCTTCCAGGCGAGAGATTGCTCGACGCACGCAACTCTCCACGTAGCCTCGTCACTCTCACGAACGGGTTCGTGATGAAGTCCAATAGCGCTCGCTTCGGGTTCGTCCTCGTCGCGACCGTGGTGGCGGTCGCGTTCACCCATCGACCCCTGAACCCCCCGCTGCTCGGCTTTACTCCCGAGGCGGCGGAGAGGCAGCGCCAGCTGGAGAGTCGGTTCGACTCGCTGCTCCGCGCCGAGAACCTGCGGGAATGGATGCAGCTGGCGACCTCGGAGCCGATCTACGTCGGGTCCCCCCACAACCGTGAGATGGCGGACTGGATGGTCGAGCGGTTTCGCTCCTGGGGCTACGAGGCCGAGCTCGCCGAGTATCGCGTGTTGTTTCCCACTCCCCGCATCCGGGAGCTGGAGCTGCTGGCGCCGACGGGGTTCGCCGCCAGCCTTCAGGAGCCGACCCTGCCGGAGGATCGAACGTCGGGAATCGAGGAGAACCGGCTCCCCACCTACAACGCGTACTCCGCCGACGGCGATGTGACCGGCGAGCTCGTCTACGTCAACTACGGGATCCCGGACGACTACGAGGAGCTCGAGCGCCGGGGGATCGACGTCCGAGGGAAGATCGTGATCGCCCGCTACGGCGGGTCGTGGAGGGGGATCAAGCCCAAGGTCGCGCACGAGCACGGGGCGCTGGGCGTCATCCTCTACTCCGACCCTCGCGACGACGGATACTACCAGGGCGACGCCTACCCGAAAGGTGCCTACCGGATGGAGGGCGGCGTTCAGCGCGGATCCGTACTGGACATGCCCCAGTACCCCGGCGACCCGCTGACGCCGGGAGTCGGTGCCACCGCCGACGCGGAGCGGCTGAGCCGCGAGGAGGCGCCCACGCTGATGAAGATCCCCGTACTCCCCATCTCCTACGCGGACGCCCTGCCCTTCCTCGAGGCGCTCGAGGGGCCGGTTGCCCCGGTCGATTGGCGTGGCGCCCTACCGATCACCTACCACCTCGGACCGGGACCCGCCCGGGTGCGCCTCCACGTCGAGTTCGACTGGAAGCTCACGCCGGCCTACAACGTGATCGCCAGGGTCCGCGGCGCCGAGCTTCCCGATGAGTGGGTCGTGCGCGGGAACCACCGGGACGGCTGGGCGATCGGGGCAGCCGACCCGACCAGCGGCATGGTCGCCCTGCTGGAGGAAGCACGTGCGGTCGGAGAGTTGATGAACGGCGGCTGGCGGCCGCGACGGACCATCGTCTACGCCGGCTGGGATGCCGAGGAACCGGCGCTGCTCGGATCCACCGAATGGGCGGAGCACCACGCGAACGAGCTGCGGGAGAAGGCGGTCGCCTACATCAACACGGACGGGAACGGCCGCGGCTTCCTGCACATGGGCGGCTCGCACACGCTGGAGGCGTTCATCAACCAGGTGGCGCGAGATGTGACGGATCCCCAGACCGGCGCGTCGGCCTGGGAGCGTGCTCGGGCGGCCGTGGCCGTGCGCGGCTCGGAGGAGGCGAGAGAGGCGGCCCTGTCGCGGCCCGACCTTCGGATCTCGCCGCTCGGCTCGGGATCGGACTACACGCCGTTTCTCCAGCACCTCGGCATCGCGTCACTCAACCTAGGATTCTGGGGCGAGAATGGCGGCGGATCGTACCACTCCATGTTCGACTCCTTCGACCATTACATCCGCTTCGGTGATCCCGGCTTCGCCTACGGCGTCGCTCTCGCCGAGACCACCGGCCGCGTCACGCTCCGCCTCGCGAACGCCGAGGTGTTGCCCTTCGAGTTCGGCGGCTTCGCCGATGCGGTGGCCCTGTACGTGAAGGAAGTCGAGGAGCTGGCGGACGAGATGCGGGAGGAGACCGAGCGTGAGAACCGCATGATCCGTGAGAGGATGTACGAGCTCGCCGCGGACCCCACCGAAACCTACCACCCGCCGGAGCCGAAGCCGGCGGTCCCCTACCTGAACTTCGCCCCCGTCCGGAACGCCCTCGCGGAGCTGGAGCGCGCCGCCGAGGCCTATGACCGGGCGCTGGCCGCCCGCATGGCCGGCGAGGGCCTGCCGTCGGCCCGCGCGGCCGAGCTGAACCGCCTGTTGATCCTCACCGAGCGGCTGATGACGAGCGAGGAGGGCCTGCCGAGGCGACCCTGGTTCCGCCATCAGATCTATGCGCCCGGCTTCTATACCGGCTACGGCGTCAAGACCCTGCCGGGCATCCGCGAGGCGATCGAGGAGCGAAGCTGGGAGGAGGCCGAACAGCAAACGGACCGGGTGGCGGGGACGCTCCGGCGGGTCGCGGAGGCGATCGACCAGGCCACCGCGCTGCTGATATAGCTGCCGCTGTGGCGGGCGCTACCGGCCCGCCACGCTCCCTCGCTCGGCCTGCGCGCCGGCGCGGCCTGCGCGCCGCCGCGGTCTACTCGGAACCGGGCTCCGGCACGTCTAGGTTCCAGATCGTGCTGGCGGCTCTCCACGCACCGTCCGCACCGCGCTCGTAGATGATCATCCACTTGCCCGGCACGGTCATCGGCTCCGCTCCCTCGGCGGCCACCGTGAAGCTGTAGCTCCCCTCTCCGACGGCCCAATCGCCGGCGACCCTCACCTCCTCGGTCTGGATCGAGAACACCGGCGCGCCCTCCTCGGCGAACATCGCGTCGAACCAGCCGCGCACCGGAGCTTGTCCGGTGAGGCCCGGCTCGTTGGGCCCCATGTGGTGGGTACCCTCGGTGAGGAGAGCCATCATCGCGTCGGTGTCCTCGGTGTTGAGCGCCAGCGTCCACTGGTCCATCACTCCGCGGATCGCCTCGACGTCCGCAGCGGTCGCAACGGCTTCCTCGGCCGGTTCCCCCTGCTCGGCCGGCGGCGGGGCGCAGGCTGCGGCAAGGATCAGGAAGAAGGAAACGGCGGACAGGGGCGTGCGCGCGTTCATGACCACCTCCGGTTCTGCGCGGTTCACCTTTCCCACCGCAAGCTAGGGGACCGGATGCGGCGGCTCCAGGGCGAGCGGTCGCTGCTGCCGGCCGCCCGTTCCGGTCGCACCCTGGAGCCTGCGCCGCGCCGCCAGCTCGCACGCCGGCGCCGCGGCCCGACCTACTGCGGCTGCTTGACGATCCTGAGGTACGGCTTCACGGTCTCCCACCCCTCCGGGAACCTCTCCTTGGCCTCGTCATCGGTGAGAGCCGGAGCGATGATCACGTCCTCGCCTCGCCTCCAGTTCACCGGCGTCGCCACGCTGTGGCGGGCCGTCAGCTGCAGCGAATCCAGCACGCGGAGAATCTCCTGGAAGTTGCGGCCGGTGCTGGCCGGATACGTGATCATCAGCTTGATCTTCTTGTCGGGGCCGATGATGAACACGGATCGAACGGTGAAGGTGTCATCGGCGTTCGGGTGGATCATCCCGTACAGCTCCGCCACCTTGCGGTCCGCATCCGCGATCATCGGGAAGTTCGGCGCATGTCCCTGCGTCTCGGCAATGTCCCTGGACCACTCGATGTGGGAGCCGAGGGGATCCACGCTGAGGCCGATGATGCGGCACCCTCGGGCTTCGAACTCCGACTTGAGGCCCGCCATGTAGCCGAGCTCGGTCGTGCAGACCGGCGTGAAGTCGGCGGGATGGGAGAACAGGATCGCCCAGGAACCTTCGATCCAGTCGTGGAAGCGGATCGTGCCCTCGGTCGTTTCGGCGGTGAAATCGGGCGCCGCATCGCCCAGCTGGAGTGCCATCTCTTCCTCCTCTCGCGAATGCTCGTCACTCCGGGATCCCGTCGTCGGTCCGGTGACTTCCGGACACATGTACGTCCCGGTGTAGATGCGCAAGCACCCCGAGTTGGCGGACACCGCGTGACAGCTGGTGCGGAGCGATGGCCCAGAGGCGGTTATAGAAAGGGCGGGAAACGGCGGCCGAGGCCTCGTTCGCTCGAAGAGCCCCGCAGCCAGAGCCAGACGCCGCCGGTGACGGCGCCGAGCCCCACCAGCAAGCCGGCCAGTTGCAGCAGTCCGAGGCTCGGGTGTTGGCCGATCCCCGCCACATCGGCGAGCAGCGAGATCGCGCCGATCATCACACCGGCTGCGACCACGAGGATTCCAGCCGCTTTTTCGGGCATCGGATCGGCCTCCCTGGCGGCAGCGACGTACCGCCAGGTTCGAGATGCAGCCGGGAGAGAGGACCTTACGAGGGCCTCGGCCGGAAACCGAAGACCTACCAGCCCGTTGGAAGGTGATCGTCACCCGGAGAGGGGCCGAACCCACGCTTTCTCGTTTGCTGGCCAGCCCGCAGAGAGGCCTCTAGCTTCACCGACGGCTAACGGAGGCGCGCAATCCCCATGAGATACATGACGAGGTCGGCCGGATGAGCGGAGGCCGGACCCTGTGGCAGGTCCTGGCCGTGTATGTCACGGCATCCTGGGTCGTGCTCCAGGTCGTGGACGTGCTCAAGGACAACATGGGGCTGCCCGACTGGGTGTTCCCGTTCGCCCTCGTCCTCCTGCTGATCGGTCTTCCGATCATCGTGACGACGGCGATCCTCCAGGGTCGGCGCACAGCCCGCCTGGAGGCGACCGCCGACTCGGTGGACGGAGCCCCCGACCCGGTCGACGTCGAGCCCGCAGGACCCAAGCTGGCGGAGCCCGGAGCGCATCACCGGCTGTTCACCTGGCGCAACGCCATCATTGGTGGTGCTCTCGCGCTCGCGCTGCTCGTCGTGGCCACGAGCGGTTTCATGTTCATGCGAAGCCGGGGGATCGGACCGGTCGGCTCGCTGGTCGCGAAAGGCATGCTGGAAGAGCGCGCGCCGATCGTGCTGGCCCAGTTCGTGGCGCCCGACCCTTCCATGGGCAACGCCGCGACCGAGGCTCTTCGCATCGACCTGTCGCAGTCCGAGGTGATCGCGTTGGTCGACCCGGTGGTGCTGACCGGGGCTCTCGCCCGCATGCAGCGCCGCCCAGATGAGCTGCTCACACTGGAAACGGCTCGCGAACTGGCGGTGCGGGAGGGCCATGCGGCCGTGATCGCGGGCGAGATCACGCGGGTCGGGAGCGGCTACGCTCTCACATCGCGAATCGTCGATGCCGCCAGCGGCCAGACCCTGGCGTCGGCCCGGCAGTCGGCCGGCAACGACGACGAGATCATCCCGGCGATCGACCGTCTGTCGGCTCGGATGCGGGAGCGGGTCGGCGAATCCTACTCGGCCCTCCGCGCCGACGAGCCTCTCGAGCAGGTGACCACGGGCTCGCTGGAAGCGCTCCAGAAGTACTCCGAGGGGATCGAGGTCTTCGAGGCCGGAGGCAACGAGTCGGTCGGAAACGCCCTGCTCGAAGAGGCCGTGGCGCTTGACCCCGGTTTCGCGATGGCCTGGCGAAAACTCGGCCTGACCCGCACGGGCGGTCGAGCGGGCCGGATCGAGGCGATGGAGAAGGCCTTCGAGCATCGCGATCGGCTCACCGAGCGCGAGCGCCTGCTGACCGAAGCGACCTACTACACCCAGATCTCGCGCGACCACCAGACGGCGATCACGGCCTACGAGCGGCTGATCGAGCTGGACCCGGAGGATCACTGGGCGCTCAACAACCTGGGGGCCGTGTACGAGGAGCTCGGCGACGATTCCCTCGCCGAGCAGTATTTCGAGCGCGCCGGCGCCGCCGACTCGACCGGCCTTCTGCCGTTTCGCAACGCGGCCCACATGGAGATCGACCAGGGCAAGCTCGATGAGGCGGAGGCGACGCTCGCGGGGACCTTCGACCGGTTCCCGAGCGATGAGCACCTGGCGGGGATGGAGATCGAGGTGGCTACGAACCGTGGAGACCTCGAGGCCGCGCTGGCGGCGGCCGAACGGTTCGACCGGCTGCCGCCGGATCCGGTCGTTCTGATGAGCAAGAAGAACTGGCTGTTGGCGATCGCCGCCACCCAGGGCCGCCTCGCGGATGCCGAAGCGCTCGCGGTCGAATCCGCCCGGCACCATGAGGAGTCGGGCCGTGCGTTTCCGCTACTCAGCATGGCGTTCGACCTCGTGTGGGTCGACCTGAACGTGCGCGAGGACACGGTCCGCGCCGGCGAGCGGCTCGCAGCCTATATCGAATCGGATGGGTTCGACGACGCGGATCCTCTCAGCCGACCGTACGTCACGGTGCTGCAGTTGTTGTCGAGCACCGGAAGCCGGGCGGACGTCGAGTCGCTGATCCAGGAGTTCGAAGCCGAGGTTCCGGTAGAGTATCGTCAGGACCTGGACGACGAGTACCTGAATTGGGAGGGAGTCCTGCTGGCCCGCGAGGGACGGTACGACGAGGCGATCGAGGCCCTCCGCCGCCGGGAGAACCGCGGATGCAAGCTCTGCCCCTACGTTCCGCTGGCTCAGATCTACGATCGAGCCGGCGTCCGGGACTCCGCGATCGCCTACTACGAAGGCTACCTGAACGCGTTCGAAAGCCATCGGGCGTTCTGGGATGCGAGCGTGCTCGGCCCGGCGCTCGAGCGGCTGGCGGTCCTGTACGATGAAGCCGGCGACCTCGAAAGCGCCGCCCTCTACTACGCGCGCTTCGTGGACCTCTGGAAGGGAGCCGATCCCGAGCTTCAGCCTCGCGTGGAGGCGGCCCAGCGGCGCCTGAACGAGATCTTCGCCGCGCGCGGTTAGCCCGAGCCGCTCACGGTCCGCTCGCTTCCGGTCCCAGCGAACGCTACGCGAACCCGATAACTCGCTCGATCACCCAGAACATCGCCAGGGCGCCGATCGCATAGGCAGGTATCGGTCCGGCGAACCGCGGTCCGGCGAGCCGCGGAACGGCGAGCCGAAGGCGGCGGACGACGGCGAGCGCCAGGAGCACCGCCGCGATGAACAGGAGCTGCCCGGCCTCCACTCCGACGTTAAAGAGCAGGAGGGCCAGCGGGATGTCGCCGGCGGGCAGACCGACCTCGCTCAGGGCGCTCGCGAAACCGAGCCCGTGGAGGAGGCCGAACACCAGCGCCATGAGCCACGGCGCGCGCGTCGTCAGGCTCTGCCGCCCATCGGCGGCGCGGAGGATGTCGGCGGCGACGAACGCGATGCTGAGCGCGATCGCCGCCTCCACCGGCTTCTGCGGCACGCGGACCAGGCCGAGGGTCGCCGCTGCGAGCGTGAGGCTGTGGGCCACGGTGAACGCCGTGATGGTCTTCACCAGGCGGCCCCAGTCGCCGACGACGAGCAGGAGCGCCAGCACGAAAAGCAGGTGGTCGAAGCCAAAGAGGATGTGCTGGACGCCGAGCCCGAAGTAGGTTCGTGCCACCTCGGCGGCACCTGGGGCCGCGACGACGGTGAAGACGAAATCGCGCGGGGTCAGCCGGGCGACCTGGGTGGTGCCGTCTGCCCGCTCGACTCTGGCCAGGACGTCGGTGCGTGTGTCGGAGAGCCCGACGATCTCGACCTGTCCCCCGACCAGGCCGCCCGCGCACGTCACCCGGTAGCGATCGATGTAGGCCACCCCGTCGAAGCGCCGCGTCGGTTCGGTCCAATCGCAGTGCGCCGGAAACCGTACCTCGAGCGAGAGCCGCCAATCGCCGCGCGCCGGTACCTTGAACAGCACGTCGTACGTGTCGTCCGCGAGCTGGCGCATCTCCAGGTAGCCGGGACGTACCTCGTGGGCCGCGGCCGGCGACGCCGCGACCGCGCAACTGCCCATCAAGAGGAGCGTCGCCGGGAGCCGCTTCACGGTTCGGGCTCGGCCGCCTGTGCGCCGGCCTTCGTGCCGGCGGCCGGCATCTCGACGCGGACCTCGTACTGCTGGCGGAGGGCATCGTACAGGGCCGCGTCGGCGCTTCGCAGGCGGTCGTGCCGCCAGTCGCGCTCGACCTCTTCGCGGACCTGGTCCAGGGAGGGAAGGCGAGCCGGCTCGCGGACGGTCAGGCGGACGAGGTGCAGCCCGTAGCCCGATGCGATCGGGCCGCTCCACTCATCGAGCGGTGCGCCGGCCAGCTCTTCCGCGAACGAGCCGCCGAAGACCCGGTCGACCTCGTCCAAGGACGCACGCATCCGGTCTGGAAGCAGCGTCGGATCCCCCATCCCGGGGTCGGGCTCGCCAGCCCCGCTCAAGCGCGCCAGGACCGTTTCGGCGTGCCGGCCGGGATCGGCGTGCCGGTCGGGGCTTACGTACACCTGGACGAAGCTCACGGCGGCCGGCCGGCGGTACCGCTCGGAATGTGCGTCCAGCCAGGCCTGGAGCTCCTCGTCCGTGGGGTCCGAGCCTTCCACCAGCGACTCGTTGAGGAACTCCATCTTCTGGCGCAGGCGCCGCCGGACGATCTCGTCGTCCCGGTCCAGCCCCAGCGCCAGGGCCTCCCTGTAGAGGATCTCCTCCTTGATGTGCTCGTCGATCAGCCGCTCGAGCTCGGCCCGAGTCGGGGGACGCATCCAGACACGGGAGAACTCGTAGGAGAGCCGCTCGATCTGGCCGGCATCGACGACGATGCGGTCGGGGGGCTCCGCGCGCTCGCCGCCGCCGAGGATCCGGTAGGCTGCGAAAAGGACCAGGCCCAGCAGGAAGAACTGGAGGAGAGGCTCCCGGAGGAGCCGTCGCCAGCGGGCCCTGTCGCCTCTCATCTCCCGGTCCGGACCCGCGGTCTAAGGTGTGTACCAGATTGGCGACGTGTAGGCCCGCTCCTGGCTGGTCATCGACACCTCGCCACCGGCCTGGAGACCGTAGTACTTGGCGTCGTAGGCGGTCCAGCGCGGCGTCGGGATCTCCAGCACGCGCACGTAGTAGAAGGCCCGCTCGCCGGCATCGAAGTCGGGATCCGTCCAAACGGTGATCAGCTCGGTGTCGCCGATCGTGTTGGTCCAGGTCGCGTTGGCCACGTCGACCGTGTTGCCCACGGGCGTCTCGCACCGACCGTCGGGACCGATCTCGCGTCCATCCGAGACGGCGACGTCGTACACCCTCTCGTGCAGCTGGCCGTCTGCAGCCTGCCAGCCCTTGATGATCTGGATTCGATCGAGATTGGCGCCGATCGGATCCTTGAGGGCCGCCACCAGAAAGCTCGGCGACTTGCCACTCGGCGCGCTGGGCAGGTCGCCGCCCATCGGCACGCCCTTCTGGTAGCCGACCACGGCCGGTTGACGCGTGTTGGCGTCGGAAGACACGAAGTCCCATCCGCCGAAGAACCGCACCAGCATCCGAGGCCCGGTCGTGCCGTAGACCTCCTTGCGCTGCATGGCGTCGAAGAGGGCTTCGCGGGTGTTCTCGCGCGCCCACACCGCCGCGTAGCCGGCGGCGAGTGTCTCCCATCCGTAGATCGCCACGTCACCGGCCTGCATGAACGGATGCTCCATGCGCTCCGGGCCCGGCTCGGAACCCGAGTGCTTGCCGAAGAAGTTGTCCTCGTCCGCCGTCGAGAGCCCCGTGTGGCTGTCCGTCGAGGCGATCAGGCCGAACTTGTACGGGTTGGTGCCGAGCTCCTCCTCGAGCTGCAGGCCGAGCTCGAGGGCGCTGCGCGCGTACTCGTGCCGCAACATGTCGTCGGTCTTGAATTCGCTCAGGTTGAGGTTGCCCTTGTCCCACGTGCCGTAGTCGGCGAACTCGTCGTTCGGTGACAGGAAGGGATGGGCCTCACCGTCTCCCTTGATCTGGCTGACCTCGTACCGCGGCTCCCAGCGGGAGCGGGTTTCCGCATACTCGCGGGTCAGGGGCCTGTCATCGACCGGGTTGATCAGCGGGAACATCATCCCGTTGGAGAGGTTGCCGTTGTGCGGGATCGCCAGCACTTCGCCGCCGGTCTTTCCCTCGTAGGCCTGCAGGAGTCTCCAGAGGTACTCCGGTTCGGTACTGCCGTGGGGCGGGTACGTGGTCGCGGGAACCGTCTGGCTCGCCTTGTCGCCACCGTCGCGGTAGATGACCACCCGGTGGAGGTTGTTGCCGGGCGGCACCTGCGAGGTCCACTCGTAGCCGATGAATGCCGTGAACCGGCCCGGGTCGTTGAACGCCTCGGCCGCGGCGATCGTCTTGGCCCAGGAGTCCTTGTACGCCGTGGACTGCGGCCAGTACATCAGCGCCTCCGGGAACTTGCCGCGGGAGAAGGAATCGATGATCTCCAGTGCCGCCTGGACGCCCGACTCGCCTCCCGCCTGGACCATCTCGTACCAGCGCCGTCCCGTCGGATCGGCGAGGATCTCGGGATCGCCCCCGAACAGGTCCGGAAAGAAGCCCATGTTGTCGGAGTGGTCGGCGACCACCAGAAAGTCGAGCGGACGGGCCAAACGGACCCGCTGGCCGGTCGACGAGCGCACCTCCTCGCCGCGGGCGAACCGGTAGGCGTCCTCGGGCCCGAGCCGAGCCCCGAAGGCCCCGGCGTCCATCGAGAACGACGTGTGCAGGTGGGTGTCGCCCCAGTAGACCCGGGTCGGGACGAAACCCCCCGCATAGGGCGAGTACGGCCGCTCGGGGTACGCATCATCCAGCTGGTCCCTGGTCGGTTCCCCGGCATCTTGAGCGAAGGCTGGCCGTGAAAGCCCGATTGCAAGAGCGCAGGCCCCAACCAGGCTAATCGTGACGGCCCGCCGGATGGTCTTCTCCCGCATGATCATTCTCCCGTCGGTTTCGCTTAGGAAGCGCGGCGCTCGCGGTCGCAGCGCAGATGGAACAAGTTGGTCACGGGCCCACGACGAATCGGTCAGGCGGCCGTGGTCAGCGACCCTCGTTCGGTTTGAAGCTCAAACTGCGCGAAGCGGTCGAGCGGAGACAAGCCCCGGCCCGTTTCCAACCGGCAGGACCCCAGGAGAGCCCAGATGCGTGACATGAGCAGCAAGGTCGCGTTGATCACCGGCGCGAGCAGCGGGATCGGCCGTGCGACGGCCGAGGCGTTCGCGGCCCGAGGCGCCATGGTCTCGCTGGCAGCACGGCGCGAGGACGATCTGGCCGCGGTCGCGGCCGGGATCGAAGCCCGAGGCGGCGAGGCGACTTTCGTGCAGACGGACGTCTCCGTGTCGAGCGAGGTAGAGCGCATGGTCGCCCACACGGTCGAGACGTTTGGCCGGCTCGACTATGCGGTGAACAACGCAGGAATCGAGGGACGGTTGTCGCCGATCACCGACCTGCCGGAAGAGGAGTGGGACAGGGTCCTGGACATCAACCTGAAGGGGACGTTTCTCTGCCTGCAGCACGAGGCTCGGACGATGCTGCAAGCTGGAAACGGCGGAGCGATCGTCAACATCGGCTCCGTCAATTCGTTCCTCGGCTTCCCCACCGGCTCGGCGTACGTCACCTCGAAGCACGGGCTGATCGGTCTGACGACCAGCGTATCAGCCGAGCTGGCACCCCGCGGAGTCAGGGTCAACCTCGTGTGCCCCGGGATCATCGACACTCCGATGCATCGCCGGATGCGGGGCCTGATCGGCGACGAGATCTACGACGAGGTCCTGCAGCAGAGGATTCACAATCGGCGTGCGGGACGTCCCGAGGAGATCGCCGCCACGATCGTCTTTCTGTGCTCGGATGAGGCGAGCTATATTACCGGGACCACGGTGACGCCGGACGGCGGATTCGCCTTGACGATCTGACGCGGCCGCCCGCCACGGGCCGGCCTTCTATATCTCGCAGGTCATGTCCTCGCCACAGCACATCGGCGACTTGACCTTGCCGTGCCCGTTCGGGCAGCTGGAGATGGCGACGGTGCCGCCGCCGTCCAGCGTAAGCTTGTCGTGCACGAGCTCGGCCCCACACTGGCCGCAGGTCATCGAGCCGATGCTCATTCCGCACTTGGAGCAGGTGTAGACGGCCACTCGAACCTCCTGGCTACTGGCTGGACTTCGCATCCTCTCCCGCACATGGTGTCGAAGAGCCCAACGGTTCTCAAGAGGCGCGGCAGTGGTGGCCGACGCCAGTGATGCGCCTGTCCGTGCAAGGCCGCCCGTCGCTCGCCCTGACATCAGTCCATCTCTCACCCGACATGAGGACGCCCACGATGAGCCTCCGCATACTCCGATCCGTCCGGACCACCCGAACGCTGGTCGCTCATGCCCTGCTCACCTGCATTCTCGGGGTCTCGGAGATCCCCGCCCAGGGGACGCAAGACGGACGAGCCGTGCTCGTAACGGGAGCCAGCTCCGGCATCGGCCTGCGCACGACCGAGGTCCTGTCGGACAATGGGTTCTTCGTGTACGCCGGAGCTCGTAAACCGGAAGACCTGGCACGTCTCGACGCGATGGAGAACGTGCAATCGATCCGCCTGGACGTGACGGTACAGAGCGACATCGATGCGGCAGTGGCGTTCGTACGGTCGGAAGGAAGGGGACTCTACGGTTTGATCAACAACGCCGGCGTGGCCGTGATGGCCCCCCTGATCGAACTGCCGGAAGAGGACATGGCCTTCCAGCTCGATGTCAACCTCTTCGGCCCGTACCGCGTAACCAAAGCGTTCGCGGATCTGCTCATCGAGAGCGAGGGCCGAATCATGACCGTCAGCTCGATCGCCGGCGTCCTGTCGGGACCGTTCAGCGGGGCATACAGCATGAGCAAACACGGCGTAGAGGCCTATGCCGATGCGCTGGCTGCCGAGCTGGCTCGCTTCGATGTAACGGTGGCCGTAGTGGAGCCGGGCAACTACCGGTCCCAGATCGTGGCCTCGATGGTGCAGCGGATGAAGGAGAGGGGCTATTCGGCCGAGAATTCCAGATACGGGTCGATGCTGGACCTCATCCGCGGTCCGCTCGATCGCTCTCAATACGAAGTGCCCGATGATGTGGCTCTGGCCGCGCTCGACTTTCTGAGCAGCGATGCTCCGAAGCGTCGCTACCTGGTCGTGCCGAATCAGTCCGAGGCCGAGATCACCATCCGTCAGGCGATGCGGGAGCTGGCTCAGCTCAACCAGGGGCACGCCTTCTCGTACAGCCGGGACGAGCTGATCGAGATGCTCGACGAGGCGCTGGCCGAAGTACCGCCCTCATCGTCGACTGCGACCCGATCGCCCCCGAGCATCGGACTTCACGAAGCCGCCCTCGCCGGCGATCTCGATGCCGTTCGGCGGCAGATCGAGGCCGGCGCCGACCTCGATGAGAAGGATCCGCTGGGAGGATCGAGTCCGCTGATCATTGCGGCGACATTCGGCCGAACGGAGGTGGCAAAGGTGCTCATCGAGGCGGGGGCCGACCTGGATCAACGCAACAACGATGGAGCGACCGCGCTGCTCAGTGCGGCCTTCCTCTGCCGCACCGAGATCGTCGCGGCCCTGCTCGACGCGGGTGCCGACAGGAGCTTGAGGGACAACGCCGGATCGACGGCACTCGATGTCGTGACGGCACCCTTCGAGGACGTCAAGGAAGCCTACGATTATCTGGGTGCGCTCCTCGGACCCTTGGGATTGGAGCTGGATTACGAGCGGATCAGAACGACCCGCCCCAGGATCGCAGAGATGCTTCGAGGCGGCGAGTAAGCCTCCTCGCCGAAACCCCGACCTGACTGAGGCCGTAGTTTCTCTCGAATCACGAGACGGCGCGACGGTCGAGGATCGTACTTTCCATGGATCGCATCCGGCAGGACATCAGATACGCCTTCCGGTCCCTGCGACGCGGCGGTCTGCTCATGGGCGTCGCGATACTCTCGCTCGGCATCGGCATCGGCTCCGTCACCACGATCTTCAGTGCTGTCGATGTGTTCATGCTGCGCCCGCTGCCTTATCCCGACTCCGAAGACCTCTACGCCTTCTACACGACGAATCACGAGCGGGGGTGGACCCAGGTCTCGTTCTCCCTGCCGGACTTCGTCGATTTCCGGGAACGAAGTCGAGCCATGGAGGTCGCCGCCTCGACCGGCGCTGCCTTCAACCTGTCGGAGGGCGACCTGCCCGAGCGGCTGCAAGGGCGACGCCTGAGCTGGAACTTCCTGCAGATGGTCGGCGTGCAGCCCGTCATGGGCCGGGGCTTCACGGCGGATGAGGAGGTGGTCGGTCGTCATCGAGTGGTGATCATCAGCCACGGGCTGTGGCAACGGAGGTTCGGAGGTGATCCCGACATCCTCGGATCGGTCCTCCTCCTCGACAGCGAGCCGTTCACGGTCGTCGGCGTGATGCCGGCCGACTTCTGGTACGGCTCGATCTTCGACGACGTCTGGGTGCCGCTGGCGATCCCCGGCGAGGAGCAGCGCAACCGCCACTTTGTATCGGTGCACGCCCGGCTGGGCTCCGCGTACTCCCGGGAACAGGCCCTCGACGAGGCCGAGCGCATCGCGGCACAGCTCGCTTCCGAGTTCCCCGAAACGAACACCGGGAACGGTGCCGCGATGGTCACGCTGCACGAGGACATCTTCAACGAGGGCTTCAAGGTCGGAACCTCGATCTCGATGCTCGCCGTCCTGTTCCTGCTTCTGATCGCGTGCGCCAACGTCGCCAATCTGCTGCTGACTCACGCCGCCGGCCGGGAGCGCGAGATGGCGGTCCGGTCGGCCCTGGGGGCGAGCCGAGGTCGGATCGTTCGCCAGTTCCTCACCGAGGCGGTGCTGCTCTCGGTGGCGGGAGGGGTCGTAGGCGTCCTGCTGTCCGTAGTCGGGATCCGCTGGCTCGTCTCGCTGATGCCGAGCTGGTTCCCGCGTGCGGGGGAGATCGGGCTCGACGCCCGTGTGCTGTTGGCCACCGCCGGCGTCGTGATTCTGAGCGCGATCCTGGTCGGCCTCGCTCCTGCGATTCAGGGAGCGCTGGCCACCACGGCCGACTCCCTCAAGGAAGGGGGACGCGGCAGCACCGGCGCCCGCGGCGGACGGCTCCGCAAGACGCTCGTGATCGGCGAGGTCTCGCTGGCGCTGGCCCTCCTGGTCACGTCGGCGCTTCTCGTCCAGGCGTTCATCAACCTGCGCCTCGTCGATCGCGGATTCGACGAGAGCGACGTGCTGGCATTCCGGATAGCCCTGCCCCTGCAGGAGTATCCCGACACTGCGTCCGTCGTGGCCTTCCACGAGGAGCTGAGCCAACGCCTGCGATCGCTCCCCGGCGTCACCGGGGTAGGAGCGACGACAGTCCTGCCCGCACAGGGAAGCAACGCGACCTATTACTCGCTTCCGGGCGACGCTGTCGCGACCGACCAGGACCGCAAGGTGACCGACTGGCTCGACGTCACGCCGGGCTACTTCGAAGCACTCGACATCCCGATCGTGCGCGGGCGCGCTATCGAGGATTCGGATCGAGCCGGTACGGGCGAGGTGATCGTCATCAACGAGACGCTCGCCGAGCGGCACTGGCCGGGTGAGGATCCGATCGGGCGCGAGATCGTGTTCTCCCGTTTCCGCTCGGAGATCGTCGGCATCGCAGCGAGCGCGGCGGTGCGAACCGGTACACCGAGCGCGCGTCCGATGGTCTACTTCCCCGCCTATCAGGATGATGATCGGAACCTGGGCTACCTGGTGGAGGCGGATGCGCCGTTGGAGAGCCTGATCGAGCCGGTTCGGGCCGAGATCCTGGCGATCGATCCTCACATCCCCGCCTACAGCATCCAGCCGCTCTCCGACATCATCGACGAGTCCCTGGGCGGCGACACGATCATGGCCAAGATCATGAGCGTGGTGGCCGCCATCGCGCTCGCCCTCGCGCTGGCCGGGGTGTACGGGGTGATGGGGTACTCGGTCGCGCGACGCCGCCAGGAGCTCGGCATCCGTATCGCGCTCGGCGCCCGGAGCCGCGACGTCGTAGGAATGATCCTCCGGCAAGGTTTGGTCCTGGCAGCGATCGGAACCGCGGTGGGACTCGGGCTCGCGTTCGGCGTGGCCAGAGGCGTGTCGTTCTTCCTGTACGGCGTCAGCGCGTTCGAGCCGACGACGTACACCGGGATGGCAGCCGCGCTACTCATCGCTGCCCTCGTGGCCACCTACTTTCCGGCACGCCGGGCGACGCGTGTGGATCCGGTGGAGGCACTCCGAGCCGAGTAGTCCCCGTGGCGACCCGAGCGAACCGCTTCTCCGTGTGAAAGGGCAAGCCGCAGGACCGTCGTCGGGCGACCGTCGCTGCACGCTGGTGAGAGTAGCAGGCGCCGCGTGCCCTAGTCGAGGCCCATGCGTTGCAGCAGGCGACCGAACCGGGGATCGGAGCGAATCGACTCGAAGCCGGTCGACACGGCGAGCAGGCTCATGAACGACGCATGCTGGTCGTATGCTTTCTCCAGCCAGCGGAACGCCTCGTCCGAGTCGCCCAAACCGGCGTAGGCCATCGCGAGGTGGAAACCGAGCTGGTCGAGCGCCTCCCCTCGTTCCCGCAGCTCGGCCAGCACGCGACGCGCCTCCGCCTCGTGACCGGTGACCGCGTATACGTAGGCGAGCTGCGCCGAATCCCGAGGCCCGCTAAGAGCTGCCGCCCTGCGCATCGAGGCTATCGCTTCGTCCGAGCTGCCCTTCTGCAGGTGGGCGTGAGCGAGAAGCTGATGGGCCAGGTCGCGCCGAGGGTCGAGCTCGATCTCCTCCTGCAGGACGCGGATAGCCGCGTCGGGACGCCGGGTGTTCACGTAGATGCGGCCCCTCAGCAGGCCGGTCGGGGTCAGCGGGTCGAGCTCTCTGGCCAGGTCCAGTTGCGTAAGCGCTTCCTCCGATCGACCGAAGGAATGCAGGAACGAGGCGTAGTACATGCGTAGCTCGGGATAGCGCGGATCCACCGCGATCGCCCGCTCGAGCGCCGACTCGGCCGCCTCCCAGTCCCACTCGTACACGACCAGCAGATGGGCGAGCGTCGCGTGGCCCTCGACCAGCCGGCTGTCGAGCGCGATCGCGCGCTTGGCCGCCGCCCGGGCTTTCGGGAACGCGTCGTGGGGCGGCACGTGAGCGAAGAGCCCGAGGAAGGTCCATGCGTCGCCGATCCCGGCGTGAGCCCGCGCGTACGCCGGATCGCGCCCGAGCGCCTCCTCGTAGTAGGCCAGGGCGCGCAATAAGCCATCGCGCTGGCGCGTGTTGGCGAGGTAGCGACCCCTCAGATAGAGCTCGTACGCCTCGCGATCCTCGGTGCCGCGGCCGGTCAGCCGGTCGGGCGGCGGCTCTGCGCCCCGTCCGGGCGACACCGCCGCCGCGACATCGCGCGTGACCTGCTCCTGCAAGCCGAAAAGGTCCTGAGCCGACGCCTCGTAGCTCTTCGACCAGAGAGGCCGGCCGTCGCTGGTGCGGATCAGGTTCACCGCCACCTGGAGCCGGTCGCCATCCCGATGGACGCGGCCCTCCAGGGCCGTCGCCACGCCCGCCCTCTCGCCGATGGTGCGGACGTCGAGTCCCCGGCGCTTGAGCGCTGCGGCGGACGCCGGCGCGGCTACGTGAACGCCCGACATCCCACCCAGCGCCCTGATCAGCTGGTCGGCCAGGCCTTCGCCGAAGGCAGCCTCTTCCAGGCTGCCGCTCGTGGCCTCAAACGGGAGAACCGCGATGCTGCACTCGTCGCCGAACCCCCCGGTGAAGGTCGAGTCTCGCGCCGTGCGCACCGGCTCCGTCATGGCGGCATCGAGGAGACGAATCACCTCGTCGGCATCGCGCGGGCGGTCGGCCGGCCGCTTGGACAGGAGCCGGTCCACCAGAGCGGCGAGCATCTCCGGGAGATCCGGCTGGCGAACGGAAACGGGTGAGGGCATCTCCGAGAGGTGGGCGGCCAGCTGCTCGTGGCGCGGCCGGCCCGCGAAGGGCGGCGCTCCGGTCAGCAACTCGTACCCCACGGCGCCGAGGGCATACAGGTCCGCCCGGTGGTCGATCCCGGGGTCGCCGATCACCTGTTCCGGTGCCATGTACGCCGGGGTGCCGAGGATGAGCGCCCCCTCGGTGAGCTCGGCCTCCTGAGTGCCCGCGACGCCCTGGGCGGCGGCCAGCGCCTTGGCGACCCCGAAGTCGGCCACCAGCGCGTCCCCCTCCTGGCTGAGCAGGATGTTGGCGGGCTTGATGTCCCGATGCACGAGGCCCTGCCGGTGGGCGTAGGCGAGAGCACGCGCCACGTCGCGTAGCACGCCCAGCGACTCGGGGAGTGGCAGCCGGCCGGAGCGCTTGAGACGGCTTCGCAGGGACTCACCATCGATGTACGGCGTGACGTAGTAGAGCAGCCCGTCGGCTGCCCCGGAGTCGTACAGCGGAAGGATGTGCGGGTGCGACAGGCGCGCCGCCAGCTCGATCTCCCGGTGGAAGCGCGCCGCCGCGCGCGACGGACCATCGTCCGGCACCAGTTCGGGGCGCAGCAGCTTGAGCGCAACGGGACGTCCGTGGCGCTCGTCGCGCGCCAGGTACACCGTGGCCATCCCGCCCCGCCCCAGCTCTCGCTCGATCGCGTAGCGGCCGGCCAGTGCCGCGCGGAGCGCCTCGAGAACCCCTGCTTGCTCTTCGTCGACCCCGGTCAGGAGCACCGCCGCGAACTCGGCCGCCGACAGCTTGAAGACCGGACTCGTCTCGGCCTGCTCGCACGCCCGCAGCAGCCCGATCGCCTCGGCCCGCTGCGCCGAATCGGGGCACCGCGCCTCGAGGTGAGCATGCCGGGCGCCGGCCGGCAGATCCAGCGCTTCCACCACCACGCGCTTCAGGGCCGACCAGCTCCCGCGGATCGCCTCGACGTCCGCGGCGCCGGACTCAGCCGGCGTCACCGCGCAGCTCCCGGTAGAGCCACCCCTTCGCCACGACCCATTCGCGAGCCACCGTCCGCTGCGAAACGCCCAACGTCTCCGCGGTCTCCGCTTCCGTGAGCCCGGCGAAGAACCGGCACTCGACGACCTGTGCCAGGCGCTCGTCGACCATCCCGAGCCGATCGAGCGCCTCGTCGAGCGCGAGAAGCGCCTCGACCCGCTCGGCGACGGGAAGCTCCACCGCGTCGAGCGAGACCGGCGTGGGCGGAGTGCCGTTCGCCAGACCGCCGCGCCGTAACGCGCGGTGCCGGCGGGCGTAGTCGATGAGGATCCGCCTCATCGCCCGCGAGGCGATGGCGAAGAAGTGCGCGCGGTCCTGCCACTGGGCCCGCGTCTGGTCCACGAGCTTGAGGTAGGACTCGTGCACCAGGGCGGTCGTCGTGAGGGTGTGCCCGGTCGCTTCCGCGCCGAGCTGCCGGTGCGCGACCTGCCGTAGCTGGTCGTAGACCAGCGGCATGAGCCGGTCCATAGCGCCAGGGGCTTGGCCACGCAGCGCGATGAGCGCCTCGGTGATCTCGTGCTCCGCCGAAAGGTCCACCTGCCTCCTCTCGGCACCCGCTGGCATCCCAGCCGAACGGACTACGCGTCTACAAATGGATCGAGCCGGGCGACGCGCATGCCCGGCCCGCCGAAGAGTGGCCATCTGAGTCACTCAATAATACGAGACCGGAGGCCCACGATGCTACGCCTATCTGCTTCCTGCCGCGCCGTGGTGGCGCGTCGTCTGATCCGTGCCCGTTGGCATCCTGGCCGACCCGGTTGCGCGTCTACAGGTGGATGGTCTCAGCCCATTCAGGCGCTGGATGGTCACCAGCGGGATGTTCGCATGGTTGATGGTTCAAGGTCGTGTGGTTGGAGTTGGTGGGCGGTGGGGTCGGTGATCTTTCTACTCGTTGCCTCGCTCGCCAGCTGCGGCGGCGATGCGACCGGCCCGGTTGGCCCGATCGATGACCCGACCGACGACCCAACCGATAACCCGACCCCACCGGTGGGCTCCATTGAGGTAGCGACCGTCACAACAGGCTCTTCGCTCGACCCGGACGGCTATATCATCACGGTCGGCGCAGGGAGGCAGGTGATCGGGGTGAACGCGGTGGCGACACTCACCGGGATGTCGGCGGGCAATCACGTCGTCGAGTTGATCGGTCTCACGTCCAACTGCGCGGTGATCAGCGTGAATCCGCAGACGGTGACGGTGGTGGCGGGCGAAACGATCTCGGCGAGCTTCGAGGTCGCCTGCCAGTTCGTCGACCTCGAGGCTCTCGGGAAGATCGCTTTCACGCGCTGGGAGGACGGTTCCGGCTACTCCATCTGGGTCATGGAGGGCCACGGTGGCAACCCGGTGCGCTTGGCGGGCGATGGTCGCCACCCCGTGTGGTCGCCCGATGGGACCAGGATCGCGTTCTGGAGCGATCTCTCCCCATCCGTGCGGGCCCATGTCTGGATCATGAACGCCGACGGTTCCAACCTGGCGAACCTGACCCATGACGCGGCGGTCGATGACCTCGACCCGGTTTGGTCGCCTGACGGAGCGAGAATCGCCTTCACGAGGTGGACCCCGGACGGCGGCTGGGGCCAGCCGAACATTTGGGTCATGGACGCGGACGGCTCCAAACCCGTAAACCTCTCCAGCAGCTCAGATTACGACGATAACCCCGCCTGGTCGCCCGACGGAACGAAGATCGCCTTCACGCGCAGCCCCCCCGAAGGCTGCTGCCCCGATGTCTGGGTCATGAACGCCGACGGCTCAAGCGCCGTGAGCCTGACGAAGGGCTTGAGTGGCGGCGCCCCAACCTGGTCGCCGGATGGGACGAAGATCGCCTTCACGTCCCCTCGGGACGGGAACTGGGACATGTACGTCATGAACGCCGACGGCTCCAACTCCGTGAACCTGACGAACAACGGGGGGGAAGTGAGCAACCTGGAACCCACCTGGTCGCCTGACGGGACGAAGATCGCCTTCAGACGAGGTGGCGAGATCTATGTGATGGGCGCCGACGGGTCCAATCCCCTGAACGTCACCTACAACCTGAATGCTGGCGTCCTTCAGCCCAGATGGTCGGCCGACGGGACGAAGATCGTTGTCCAGGGCTGGAGCCACGAGGACGGCAACACATATATCTGGGCCATGAACGCCGACGGGTCCGAGCTCGCGAACCTCACGAGTGATGCATCGGGTAGTATGGAACCCGCTTGGCAGCCCCTGCCATAGGAACCCAGCTGCCTCTCGACTCTAGGGGCGGTCCCTCGGGGCCGCCCCTCGTCGTCTCCAATCCGCCTATCCGGTGAGCGGCCAGAAGACCGGCAGGACGAACACCACGACCAGCATGAGCAGGAGGAACAGCGGAACCCCGGCTCGTGTGTAGTCCGCCACCCGGTAACCGCCGACGCCCATCACGAGCAGGTTGACGGGGTGGCCGAACGGGCTCAGGAACGCGCACGATGATGCGACGGCCACGACCATGAGGAGCGCGCTGGGCGAGAGACCCAGCTCCACCGCCGTGTCCAGCGCGATCGGGGCGACGAGCACGGCCACCACCGATGTCGGCACCACCTGAGCCGCGAGGCCGCATATCAGGAACAGGCCGGCGAGCAGTGCCTCTGGCCCCACGGCCCAGGCCCGGCCGACCACCTCGCGCGCGATCAGCTCGGCGGCGCCCGACTCCTGCATCGCGACCCCGAGGGCGAGCATCCCCCCTAGGAGCACGATCACCCGCCACTCGATGAGCGAGTAGACCTCGCCCCCCTTCACGCAGCCCGTGAACACCATGAGCAGGGCGCCCAGGAGCGCGGCGATGTAGATCGGAAGAAGGCCCAGGGCCGCCGTCAGGATGACGCCCAGCATGATGAGGGTCGCGGCGGGGGCCCTGTGGACCCGCGTGAGCTCCCGCAACTCGGCGGTCAGGGCGGGGAAGTTCGGATTGCGCGCCAGGCGCTGGATCTTCTCGCGCTGCCCGTAGACGAGGAGCGCATCGCCGAACCGCACAGGCACGGTTCGAATGGGTATCGTCGACGGAATCGCCGCACCGCCCCGAAAGATCGAGAGCAGCGTGAGGCCGTAGATCTCGCGAAAGTCGATGTCCTGGGGGGTCCGGCCGAGCAAGGACGAGCTCGGCGCCAGCGTGACCTCGGCGAACCCCGCGTCCTCCGACTCGAGCTCGGCGGGGGCGAGCCCCGCATCCTCGATCTCGAGCTGCTGTAAGGCCTCGAGGACCTCGTACGAGCCCCGGCTCCCCTCGACGATCAGGGTGTCGCCCGCCGCGAGCACCTGTGACCCCGCCGGGAGCACGAAGCTCCGTTCGCCTCGCTCGATCTGGAGCACCCGAAGGTCGAAGGCTTCCGGGAGGCGGGTCTCCTTGAGGGTGCGGCCCGCCAACCCGGATCCTTCGGGCACGTCGAGCCGCAGCAGCCCGCTGTGCAGGTCGTATTCGTCGGCGGCTTCCGCGAGGTCCATGAGCCGCAGCCGTGACCACTCCCTCGCCTCTCCCAGCTCCTCCAGCCTCTCTTCGCGCCCTACCAGGAGCAGCCGGTCCCCGGGGGCGAGGACCGTCCCCGAGAGGTGAACGCGGCGGCGCTCTCCCCTGCGCTTGAGCGCGACCACATCGGCCTGGAAGCGTCTTGCGAAATTGATGCCCCTGACGGCCTGTCCAGCCAGAGCCGAGTCGGGAGCGATCTCCGCCTCCGCCACCGCGATCGAGCGCATGGCGCTCCACGGCGCCGACTCGCGCCCCTCCCTTCCGCCCAGGCGGCCCCAGGCTTGCAGATCCTCCGCCGACTCGCGCGAGCCCTGTACGATGAGCACATCGCCACCCTCGAGCGGGAACGCGGGCTCGGGTGCCCGGATGAGGTGCCCGTCGCGCCGCACCGCCAGCAGGTTGACCTGGAGCGCCAGCCCCAGCCGGGCCTGGACCAGCGAGCGCCCCGCGAGACCCGAGCCCTCCGGCAATCGTAGCGCGAACAACGTGTCGCTCAGGGCATAGCGGCCACGTAGCTCTGCCCCGGCGCCGCGGTCGCGATTCCCGGCGCTGCGCTCCGGGAGCAGAAACCTGCCCACGACCGCCATGTAGAGCGTCCCTCCGAGGAGCGCCGCCGCACCGACCGGGGTGAACGAGAACAGGCCGAACGAGCCCTGACCCGACACCTCCAGCGCGTTGGAGACGAGGATGTTGGGGCCGGTGCCGATGAGCGTGGTCATCCCGCCCAGAAGCGCCGCGAAGGAGACGGGGATGAGAAGCCGGGACGGACGAAGCTGCAGCCGGCGTGAGATGTCGAGCGCCACCGGGAGCAGCATCGCCACCGCCGCGATGTTGTTCATGAAGCCGGACACGACCGCGGTCGCCAGCATGAGCAGGGCCGTGATCCGGAACGGCGACTCCCCGGCGAACCGCATGACCTGAACGCCGACCAGATTCGCCACGCCCGTCTTGTAAAGCCCCCCGCTCAGAACCAGCACGGAGGCGATCGTGACCACGGCCGGGCTCGCGAAGCCTTCGATGGCTCGATGCATCGGGATGACTCCCGTGATCGCGAGCGTGACCAAGACCGTGATGGCGACGCCGTCGTACCGGACCCACTCGGTGGCGAAGAGGACGACGGCCACGAACAGGATGCCCAGCACGATCCAGATGTCGAGGCTCATAAGGCGCTTGTCTGGACCCCCGCTCGTGGTTGGCGACCGCAGCCCGGCGCTTCCATATCCGCCAAGAACATATGAGGCTACCCCTATCCTCGTCGGCCCGTTCGGCCGCTCTCCGGCATCATCGACGAGTGCCAGGAGCTTGCCAGCGATCCTGTTCCTACGGGGTGTAGCCAGCTATGTTGAGAGTGTCTTGCCCCCAGCTGGTACGCCGAGTAGGGGGGAGTTCGAGTGCCCCCGACTCCCTCCGAAGGTCCTGTGAAACACCCATAGCGGCACAGGCGCTCGTCGTGAGTAGGTCTCTGCATGGGCGGCAGCTCGCTGGTGGGTCTTCCAGTGGTAACGGAGATAGCGCTGTTGCCTCAACGCATGTCCATTAGCCGAGACGGTGGTTTCGAGATCGACGGACAGGTTTACCGCATTCCGGA
>CAZEBA010000006.1:0-100652 GCA_964510615.1 uncultured Gemmatimonadota bacterium | reverse complement strand
GCCGCAGGACCGAGAGCGCCGTCACGGACTTGCCGCAGCCGGACTCGCCGACGAGCGCCACGGTCTCTCCGGAGTGCACCTCGAACGACACGCGGTCCACCGCCCGCGCCTCGCCCCGCTCGGTGGCGAAGTAGGTTCTCAGCTCGCGCACCTCGAGAAGCGGCTGCCCGGCGGCCGTGCCTCGAGGGTCCCGTCCACCGCTCACCGGACCCTCCTGGGATCGAGCGCATCCCGGAGACCGTCGCCGACGAGGTTGAACGCCATGACGGTGAACACGATCGCCAGACCGGGGAAGGTCGTGATCCACCAGGCATCGAGCATCGCGTCCCGGCCCGAGGCCACCATGTTGCCCCAGCTCGCGGTCGGTGGCTGCACGCCGAGGCCGAGGAAGCTCAGCGCGGCCTCGGCCAGGATCGTGTTCCCGATCCCGAGGGTGGCGGCCACGATGACCGGCGTGAGGACGTTCGGCAGGATGTGGCGCAGCAGGATACGGCCCGGCCCGAAGCCGAGCACGCGCGCGGCCGTAATGAACTCCATCTCGCGGACCGCCAGCACCTGCCCGCGCACGATCCGGGAAACGCCCATCCAGCCGGTGAGCCCGAGCACCAGGGTCACCAGCGCGATGGATGGCTCGAAGAGCGCAACCAGTACGACCAGCAGCACCAGGCGCGGAAAGCTGAGCAGGAGGTCGACGCCACGCATCAGGAGCGTGTCGAGTCGGCCGCCGAGGAAGCCGGCGAGCGCTCCCACCGCCGTGCCGATGGTGATCGCGATCGAGACGGCGAGGAAGCCGATGGAGAGGCTGATCCTTGCGCCGTACACGACCCGGCTGAGCACGTCGCGGCCGAAGCGATCCGTGCCCATCGGGTGGGAGGCGGACGGCGGACGGTAGCGGGTGGCGACGATGTCGTCCTGGGCATCGGGATCGTAGGGGGCGACTGCGGGCGCCAGTAGGGCGGTCGCGGCCAGGAGGACGATAAGCAGGAGGCCGAGCAGCGCCTGCCGGTGACGCGCGAACCGCTGCCATGTCTCTCGCCCCCGTCCGCTCGCACCGCTCGGCATCTGGTTACGCCGACCGGATGCGGGGATCGACCACGGCGTACAGCAGGTCCGCCACCAGGTTCGCCGCCACCACGAGCACGCCGAACAGGAAACCCGCCGCCATGACCACGGGATAGTCGCGAGCCAGGATCGCGTTGTAGAGGGCGCGGCCCATCCCGGGCCACGAGAACACCACTTCGATGACCACCGAACCGCCGAACAGCAACGGCAGGTAGAGCCCGAATAGGCTCACGATCGGGATGAGCGCGTTGCGCAGGGCGTGCTTCAGGATCACGGCACGCTCGGACAGACCCTTGGCCCGTGCCGTCCGGATGTAGTCCTGGCCGATCACCTCGAGCATCGCCCCGCGCATGTAGCGCGAGACGCCGGCGGCGGACGCGATGCCGAGAGCGAAGGAGGGAAGGATGAGATGGCGTGCACGATCCAGAAGCTTCTCGACCGACCCCATGACATCGTAGTCGATCGATGTCACGCCGGAGATCGGCAGCCGGAGACCTTCGGGGACGGCCGGCGACGAGAAGAGAAGGATCAGCATGAGCCCCAGCCAGAAGCCGGGCATCGAGTACACGAACAGTGACACGAAGGTCGTGAGGTGGTCGATCGGTGAGTACTGGCGCACGGCCTGCACGGCGCCGACCGCGCAGCCGAGAGCGAAGATGAGAACCAGCGAGACTGCGCTCAGCAGCAGCGTGTTGGGCATCGCGTCCCGGATGACGTCGACGACCGGCCGGTGCTGGCTGAAGGAGTACCCGAAGTCGCCGGTGAAGAACGACCGGAGCCACCGCAGATACTGCTCGTGAAGCGGGCGGTCGAGGCCGAGATTCTCCCTCATCCGCTCGATGATCTCGGGGCTGACGTTGGGGTTGAAGTACGCGGTGGCCGGGTCGCCCGGCGCCAGATGCAACAGCAGGAAGATGAGGGTGACGATTCCGAGAAGGATCGGTACCGCCTGGCCGAGGCGGCGGACCGCGTAGCGGATCAACGCTCGAGGAGCCACCAGGATCGCACGTCGGCGAGCTCCCCGCGGAAGTCGGGCACCGCTCCCTGGAGACGGCGGCGCATCGCGTCGGCTCTCTTTTCCACGTACAGGAACGTGAACGGCTGATCGCGAGCCAGAAGCTCGTTGTACCGACGCAGCAGTCCCGCCTGCACGTCGCGGTCCGTCGCCCTCGGGATCGAGTCCATCACCGCGTCGAGCTCGGGATCGCAGTAGCTGGTGAACTGTAGCGGTCGGCCGATGCGGTCGCAGGCCCACTGGTCCCGCTCGTCCAGCACCAGGCCCTGCGTCCAGCTGAGGAGGAAGGCGTCGAATCGTCGCTCCGGACTCGTCACCTCTGCGATCAGCGCCTGGTGCTCCCGGATGCGCGGGCGTGCCTCGACACCCACCTCCGCCAGGTAGCCCTGCACGAGCTCGGCGATCGACCCTCGCTCGCCGCTCTCGTTGGTGGAGAGGTCGAAGCTGAATCGGACGCCGTCCCTCTCCCTCACGCCGTCGCCGTCCGTGTCACGCCAGCCGGCACGCTCGAGGATGGAGGCCGCCGAGTCGGGAGCGTAGGGCAACGGTCGCCAGTCCGGATCAGCGGCCCAGTGCCACGGTCCCACCGGACCCGCGGTGGGGGTGCCGAGGCCGTGCCTGACCGCGGCCACGATCTCCGGCCGGTCGATCGCCATCGTCAGCGCTCTCCGGACGCTCGCCTCCTGGAAGTACGGACGAAGCCCGTTCCAGGCGATAAAGGTGTAGTTCGGAAACGGATAGGCCACCAGTCTCAGCGCCGGATCGGCCTCGATCCGATCGACGAACGCCGGGGCCACGCGCACGTACATCTCCACTCCGCCGCTTCTCAGCTCCGCGAACAGGGTCGTCTCGTCGGGGACCACCCGGTAGACGAGGCGGTCGAGGTACGGGCGGCCGCCGAGCGCGGCCGGAAAGTCGGGATTGGCCTCGAAGATCCAGCGGTCGCCCGGCAGGTGCTCCACAAACCGGAACGGCCCGTTTCCTACCGGCTGGGAGGTCCCGAACGGATGCGCGGCCAGCTCCCCGGCGGGCGTCTCCGCCAGGATGTGCCTCGGCATGATCGGTAGCGCGGTCCAGCCGTGGAGAAAGTCGGCGTGCGGCCGCAGGGTAAAGCGGATGGTGTGTGGCCCCAGCACTTCGGCGGTCTCCCAGGCGTCGAACGAGGATCGGTTCGGATACGGCACGGCCGGGTCCTTCAGCCGGTCGAAGGTGAACGCGACATCGTACGCCGTCGTAGGCTCGCCATCGTGCCACTTCACATCGCTGCGCAGCTCGAAGCTTACCTCGTTGCTGTCCGGGCTCACCTGCCAAGAGCGCGCCAGATACGGCTGGGGCCGCAGCTCTCGGTCGTAGCGGAGCAGCGTGGTGAACAGCACGTACGCCTGGAACTGGTCGGTCATGTAGTCGCGGGAGACGAAGGCGTTCATCGTCTGGATCTCCCCCATTCCGCCGACCACCGCCGTCCCGCCGTACCGCTCCGCTTCCGGCACCCGGCCCGGATCGATCCTCTCGTCACCGACGGGCTCTCCCCCGCAGGCCGCGGTCGTGAGGGCCACCAGGACGGCGGCCGCCACCACCCCCCACTGCGTTTTCACGGCTCCGCCGCCGCCCGTGGCTCCCAGCGCCACCGCGGCAGGGTGACGAGCTCGCCTCGCGCGTCCATGCGCACCTCGATCAGTTCCTCCTCGACGCCAGCCAGGTCCTCGTTCCAGAACAGGAAGGTCACCGGCTGGTCGCGTTGGAGGACCCGCGTGAACTCGGCCCACACCCGCCGTGCCTCCTCCTCATCCGTCAGGGTGACGCCGAGGTCCATCAGGCTGTCCGCCACCGGGTCCGAGTAGGAGCTGCGGTTCGCACTTCCCTCGCGCGCCGCCTGTACGCTGTGGAACAGCGGCCTCGGATCGACCCGGAAGTTGTCGAGCACCCAGTTCGTGAGGACGGCGTCAAAGTCGCGCGCCCTGTGTCGCCCCAGCACCGTCTGCCACTCGAGAAGCTGCGGGCGAACGAGAACTCCGACCCGGGAGAGGTCGGCCTGGATGATCTGGGCCAAGTCGGCGAGCACCGGGCTCGTACCCACGGTAAGCAGGTCGAACGCGAGCGGCCGGCCCGCCCGCTCGCGAATCCCGTCCCCATCCACGTCGTGCCACCCCAACCGCTCCAACATCGCGGCCGCGGAGTCCGGCGCGTACGGGAGCGGTTCCACCCCGGGCGCCAGCGGGTGCCAGGGCGGGATAGGGCCGGCCGCCGTCGTCCCTCGGCCCCCGAGCACCGCCTCCAACAGCTCCGGGCGATCGATGGCCAGAGCCAGCGCCCGGCGGAGCTCCGCACGCTGAAACGGCTCGCGCCGGGTGTTCCAGCCGATGTAGGTGAACATCCTCCAGGGAAAGGCGATCACCCGTACGCCCGCCACCGACTCCACCCGATCCATCTCGGCCGGCCCGATCGTCCCGTACACGTCCACCTCGCCGCGAATGAACTCGGCCAGCAGGGTGGTCCGCTCCGGCACGATCCGGTACACCACTGTTTCGATCGACGGCGGGCCTCCCAGCGAAGGCGCAAAGCTCTCGTTCGCCTCCAGAATCAGCTGCTCCCCCGCCTGCCAGCGCACGAGGCGATACGGCCCGCTGCCCACCGGCGCCCGCCCGAACGGGTGGCGGCCGATCTCCTCCGGCGCCACCCCCTCCAACAGGTGCCGGGGAACGGGAGGCCAGTAGAAGCTCTCGAGCGGCTGCGACCCGGCGCCGGCCAGCGTAAACCGGATTCGCCGGGCATCGAGCACCTCGGCGGCCGTCACGTCGGCGAGGTAGACGGCTCCGAGCGGGGATCCCGAACGCTCGTCCTTCGCCATGTCGAACGTGAACTTCACGTCTTCGGCGGTAACCGGCCTCCCATCTTGCCAGCGCACGTCCTCGCGGAGGGTGAAGGTGATGGTGTCGCCAGCGAGCCTCCAACTCTCGGCCAGCCAGGGACGGGCCCGGTACGTCGAGTCGTAGGAGATCAGCGGCGTGTACAGCAGGTGATAGATGAGGTCGTTCGCGTTCTGGTCGGTGCTGACGAGGGGGTTCAGTGTCTGGAGCTCTGCGGAGTATCCGAGGACGAGCCGCCCTTCCCGCTCTCCCTCGCCCCGTCGGTCCCTTTCCACGGTTCGGCGGCCGTCTCCCCCGCAACCCACCACCAGCGCCGAGAGAAGCGACAGGCCGGCCAGCGCCCCCCCTCTGCGAGCCCGACGATCGGACACGAGGGCGCCACGCGCCGGGGAGACGCTCCGGTCAGCACTCCGGCCTTTCCGCACGAGGCCAAAGTACCGCTTACCGACGCCAGGTCCAGTCCGGACTCCGGTAGATGGACTCGAGCGCTCGGGCGGCACGCAGCTCGGCCCGCTGCGGGCAGCTGACCTCGAGCCGGGCCTCGAACTCTTCCGCCAGACCGGCGGCCAGCCTCGCCAGCGCTTCTTCCAACGGCGGCAGGCGACCCAGCAGCTGGTGGATCGAGGTCGCGCCGGTGTCGGTACTCCCGCCGTCGTCGGCGCGGGCGCCGATCCCCTCGGTCAGCCGGAGATCCTCGACCAGGGACTGATCGTCGTGGAGGAGGATGGAGCCGTGCTGGAGGAGCGCCCTGTCCGCCCGCCACTGCGCGCTGCCGACCAGCTTGCGTCCACCGCTCGTCAGCTCTCCCGGAAGGGGGTCGCGGAAACAGGCACGGGCCGCGGGCGGCGGCGAGGGCCGTTCGGGCCCGGGGCTGTCGGCGCCCTCCTCGGTCCGGTCGAGGGGCACGCCCAGCGCGGCCAGGCCCCGCGCCAGACCCCGGTTCACCCGCCGGTACGAGCGCCTCAGGCCGCCCCACAGCTCCGCTGGAGCGGTCACGCTGTAGGTGATCTCGCGACGGTGGAGAACGGCGCGGCCCCCGGTCGGGCGGCGAACGATATCGATACCCTGGCGCCGTGCCCTGTCAGGATCGTAGCGGCCGCGAGCCTGCTGGTTTCGGCCGAACGAGAGGCAGGGGGGGCTCCAGCCGTAAAAGCGGAGGGTGACCAGCCCGTTTCGGGCGCCGGCCATCAACGCTTCATCCAGCGCCATGTTCCAGGCTCCGCAGGACGGCGCGTCGGCCAGGTATCTGATGAAGCGCGGGCTGCCGTGGGACATATCTCGCGGTCGGAGACGACCTGCGCGGCTACCCGGGCAGGTCCTCCGGGAAGCTCCAACGCACGTCCAGCTCGCGGCCGGCCCTTCCCTCGTCGAGTCGCCGGACGGGCGTCTGATGAGGCGCGTTGACCACCAGCTCGGGATCGGTCTCCGCCTCGTCCGCGATCGCGCGCAAGGCTTCGACGTACCGGTCCAGCTCCTCCCTCGTCTCCGTCTCCGTCGGCTCCGTCATCAGCGCCTCCGGAACGATCAGCGGAAAATAGACCGTCGGGGCGTGGAACCCATAGTCGAGCAGACGCTTCGCCACATCGAGCGTCTTCACGCCCGTGCGCTTCTTGAGCTCCGCGCCGCTGAACACCGACTCGTGCATCCCGCGTCCGTAGGGCAGCGGGAACCGGTCCACGAGCCTCGCGCTCAGATACGCGTTGTTCAGGACCGCCGCTTCCGCCATCGCCCGCACGCCCGCTCCTCCGAGCATGCGGATGTAGGTGAAGGCGCGCACGAGAACGCCGAAGTTGCCGTAGAAGCCGTGCACCCTACCGATCGAGCGCGGGCGGTCCCAATCGAGCACGAAGCCGTCGCCCTCCGTCGCCACCGTGGGCATGGGTAGGAACGGCTCGAGATGCTCCTTCACGGCCACCGGTCCGGCGCCGGGCCCGCCACCGCCGTGAGGGGTGCTGAACGTCTTGTGCAGGTTGAAGTGGACGATGTCGTACCCCATGTCGCCGGGACGGGCCACGCCCGTTAGCGCGTTCAGGTTGGCTCCATCCATGTACATCAGCCCCCCCGCCTCGTGGACGAGCTCGCTGATCTCGAGGATCGCCGACTCGAAGACTCCCAGCGTGTTGGGGTTTGTCAGCATCAGGCCGGCCACCCGCTCGTCGAGCGCGTCCCGGAGGGCACGCACCGATAGCCGGCCGGCCTCGTTGGACCGCAGCTCCACGACCTCGAAGCCGGCCAGGGCCACGGTGGCCGGGTTGGTGCCGTGGGCCGAATCGGGAATCAGCACCCGGCGGCGGCCCTCCTCACCCCTCTCCCGGTGGTAGGCGCGCATCAGGAGAACGCCGGTCAGCTCTCCCTGTGCGCCGGCCGCCGGTTGAAGGCTGACCGCGTCCATGCCGGCGATCTCCCGCAGGAGGTCGCCGAGCTCGTGCATGAGGGCCAGTGCCCCCTGGACCGCTTCGATGGGAGTGAACGGGTGAAGACCGGCGAAGCCCTCCAGCCGTGCCATCTGCTCGTTCACCTTCGGGTTGTACTTCATGGTGCACGAGCCGAGCGGATAGAGCGCACGGTCCACGTGGTGGTTCTTCAGCGAGATCTCCGTGTAGTGGCGGACCGCCTCGTGCTCCGGAACCTCCGGCAGCCGCGGGGGCGAGGTGCGCAGGTGGCGAGCGGGAATGAGCTCTTCCAGTGGCCGGGTAGGAACGTCCGGCGGCGTGACGGCGGTGCCGGATCGGCCGGGCCTCGACCGCTCGAAGATCGTCGGCGTCACCGGTCCCTTGAACGGAAACGGGGTCGCGCTCACAGCTGGTACGACGCCCCGGGCGCCAGGACGACGACGTCGGCCGTATCACCCACGAGTCGGCGGAACCGCTCCGGATCCTGCGCGACCAGCTCGAAGGTATCGTAGTGGATCGGGATCACGACCTTCGGCTCGATCATCTCCACCGCCCGCGCCGCGTCCTCCGGCCCCATGGTGAAGTTGTCGCCGATCGGCAGGAGCGCGGTGTCCACCTGACCGCGCAGCAGGGTCATGTCCAGGGTGAGCGCCGTGTCACCCGCGTGGTAGAGGCGGTGGCCGTCGACGGAGAGCAGAATGCCGGCCGGGAACGTCGTGTATCCCTCCGCCCCGGCTCCCGCCACCTGCCCTCCGTGGATCGCGGGCGTCAGCTTCACGCGGCCGAAGGGAAAGTCCCACCCCCCACCGATGGAAAGCGGATGGGCGTGCCGCACCCCCTGCTTCTCCTGCGCGTAGCTCACGATCTCGAACGTGGCCACGAGCGTGGCGCCGGTGCGGGCCAGGATCTCCCAGGCATCGGCCACGTGGTCGAGGTGTCCGTGGGTGAGCAGCAGATAATCGAGTCGGTCGAAGTGATCGGGGCCGATGTCCGCCAACGGGTTGTCCGACAGAAAGGGATCGATGAGGATCCTCGTCCCGTCCTCCGCCGCCAGCTCCACGCATGCATGTCCGTGGAAGGTGAGTGTGGCCATCTCCCTACCCTGCCAGAATGTCGACGAGCGAATCGATCTCCGCTCGGGATCGCTTTTCGGTGAACGCCAGCAGGAGGCCGTCCGGTACATCCAGATCGGGAAACCGCCCGAGCCGGACCCCGGCCAGGACGCCCCGCTCGAGACCCCGGCTCAGGATCGCGCGTGGGTCCTCCGGCGTCCGCACGGCGAACTCCCGCACGAACGGGGTGCGCGGATAGAGCAGCTCGAAGCCGTCCAGCTGCCGGATGCGGTCGGCGGCGTAATGGGCATTCTGCACCGACGCGAGCGCCACCCGTTCCAGACCGACGCGGCCGATCATCGCCAGGTGGAGCGTCGCCGCCAGCGCGTTCAGGCCCTGGTTCGTGCAGATGTTGCTGGTGGCCTTCTCCCTACGGATCTGCTGCTCCCGCGTTTGCAGGGTGAGGACATACCCCCGCCTTCCCTCGGCATCCTCGGTGGCCCCCACGATCCGGCCCGGCATCTTCCGGATGAACTTCTCGCGGGCCGCGAACAGGCCAACCACCGGCCCGCCGAAGTTCGGCGTGTTGCCGAACGGCTGCCCCTCGCCGGCGACGACGTCGGCCCCCTGCTCTCCCGGCGAGCGCAGCACGGCCAGCGACACCGGATCGGCCACCGAGCAGACGAGGAGCGCGCCGACAGCGTGCACCGCCTCGGCGATCGGCTCCAGGTCCTCGATCAAGCCAAGAAAGTTCGGATCCTGGATCACCACGCACGCCGTCCGCTCGCTCACCTCCAGATCGGCGGGCCGAATCGTGCCCCCGTCGCCCGCAGGCCGGACCGCCACCTCGACATCGAGCCCCTGGGTATAGGTCTTCACCACCTGCCGATAGTGAGGGTGAAGGAAACCTGCCAGCACGATCTCCTTCCGGCGGGTCACGGCAAGCGCCATCAGCACCGCCTCGGCCGTCGCCGTCGCCCCGTCGTAGATCGAGGCGTTCGCCACATCGAGGCCCGTCAGCTCGCAGACCATCGTCTGGAACTCGTAGATCGACTGCAGCGTCCCCTGGCTCACTTCGGGCTGGTAGGGGGTGTAGGCTGTGTAGAACTCGCTGCGGCGCAGGATGTGATCGGCGGCCGCCGGTACGTGGTGGTCGTAGATGCCGGCTCCGGCAAAGCACGTGAGCCCGGCGTTGCGCGCCGCGAGGTCCGACACGAGGCGCGTCGCCTCCCACTCGGACAAGCCGTCCGGCAGGTGCAGCGGCTCGGTGAGGATCAGGGCATCCGGGATGTCCGCGTACAGCTCGCGGACGTCGGAGGCGCCAATCGCCTCGAGCATCTGTCGCCGATCGGCCTCGCTATGCGTCAGAAACGACATGGCGGGCGGGCCGTCTACTGCCTCACTCCTCGACGAGCGCCCGGTAGGCGTCGGCATCCAGCAGCTCATCCAGCTCCGACTCGTCGCGCACCTTGAGCCGGATCATCCAGCCTTCGCCGTACGGGTCGGAGTTGACGAGCGCCGGATCCGCGTCGAGCGCTTCGTTGACCTCCACGACCTCGCCCGAGACCGGGCAGTAGAGATCGGACACCGCCTTGACCGCTTCGATCGTCCCGAAGACCTCCATCCGCTCGAAGCTGTCGCCCGCGGCCGGGAGCTCGACGTACACCACGTCCCCCAGCTCGCCTTGGGCGTAGTCGGTGATGCCGATGACGATCTCGGCCGAGTTATCCGCGCGTACGTACTCGTGCTCTTCCGTGTACCTGAGAACCTCGGGAATGCTCGACATCGAGCTCCTCCGCTCGCTTGCTCTGGCCGCCGGCACGGCGGCGCGGGGCCTGACAATACCGGCGGTCCTCCGATAGCGTCAACCGGGCCCGATCAGCCGTCTCCCTCGGGCGGAAGCTGCCGGCGACGCTTCTGCCGACGGACCCGCCGGCGGGCTTCTTGCGCGCTCTCGCCGGGCAGACGCACCTTGATCTCCGCCCCTCCCATGCAAACGAACCCGTTCACCTTGATCAGAGGCGCGTCGGGACCCGCCGTGTCCTCCGAGACCTGCTCGAAGCCGCCCATGAGGGCGAAGCCGTTCGACTCCACGCGAACCCCCGGTGGCACGATGATCTCGACGCCGCCCATGAAGACGACGAGCGTCACCTCGGTCACCGGCTCGCCGAATCGGGCTTCCCTGAAGTCCAGGCCCGCGCCGCCCATCACGGCCAAGACGTTCATGTGGCGAGGCGGAGTCCACTTCCCCTTCCGTTCCGCACCACCCATCACGGCCACCATCGTCTGGTTCCTGGGCACCGAACGCCAAGGCTCGACCTGGACGGCGGTCGCGGCCGGCGCCTCCTCCACCTCGGCGAGAGCCGGGAGATCCGCCAGCGGCTCGGCCAGCTCTGCCGGGGTGCGGGCCGCGTAGACCAGATCCAGCCGGCGCTCCAGTTCGGCCACCTCGAGATGGTCGGCCGCGAAGTGGGCCGACAGCCGCTTCACGGCCCGCTCCCGCGCCGGACCGGTGACGTCCGACTCCGAGGAAGAGTCCGCCGTACGGGGGAAGTCGTTCATGCCGGTCTCAATGGACCCGCCGGATCTTGCGGCTCACGTAGTCCATCAGGATGTACTGGCCCAGCGACATCGTGGTGGTGAAGTAGGCCTTGCCGCGGGAGATCTCCGTCACCTCGCGGACGAAGGCGACCAGAGCGGGCGTTCTCGCCAGCATGAAGGTGTTGATGACGATGCCGGCCCGCCGGCACGCGGACACCTCGCGGTACGTTTCCCGCAGGATCCGGCCATCCAGTCCCATGGAGTTCTTGTAGATCCGCCCCCCGGAGAGGGTGATCGCGCTGGGTTTTCCGTCGGTGATCATGAGGATCTGCCGCATCTCGCCCCTCTCGGACCGCAGCAGGCGCCGGGCGATCCGCAGCCCCTCGGCCGTGTTCGTGTGATACGGGCCGACCTGCGCGCGCGCGAGGGCGGAAAGAGGGATCTCCTCCGCGCTGTCGTGGAAGAGCACGCAGCGTAGCGTGTCGCCCGGATACTGTGTGCGCAGGAGGTGGGAGAGGGCGAGCGCGACCTTCTTCGCCGGCGTGAACCGGTCCTCGCCGTACAGGATCATCGAATGGCTGCAGTCCAGCATGAGGACCGTTGCGCAGCTCGATCGATAGTTCGCCTGGTGCACCTGGAGGTCCGGGTAGTCGATCTCCAGAGGAAACTGCAGGCCCGAGCGGGCGATCGCACTGCGCAGGGTCGCGGGAACGTCCAGGTTCAGGGTGTCTCCGAACTCGTACGGTTTCGAGCCCGACTCCGCCTCCACCCCCGTGGACAGCTCGCGGGTCTCGTGGGCGCCGACCCCTGCCTGGCCCCTCGGCCCGAGCAGCTCACGCAGGGCGCGGTAGCCGAGCAGATCCAGGCTCTTGCGGCGGAGCTCGAACTTCACCGCGCGGGCGGCACCCCGGCCGATGCTTCCCGCCCCGGTCACCGGCCTCACCTCCTCCGTCGCACGCGGCGCTCGTTCCACGCGGATGTAACCCTCCGCTACGAGGCGGTCGACGATCTCATCCAACAGGCGAGCGATGCTGTCCAGCGTCGCCGGATCGGCCTCGCCTTCGCCGCGCAGCGCCTGCAGCATCTCGGGCGTGACGTCGCCCGTCTCGACAAGGGCGCGCAGGATCGCATCCTTCAACCTCTCGAGGCCATCGGCTTCCGCCGGCTCGCCGGTATCCGGGTCCCGGCTCCAGCCCCCGAAACCGGAATCGAGGAGGAAATCGCTGAGCCGGTCGAGGAGCGACTGCAGATTGAGGGCATCGAGCAGGCCGCCCCTATACTGTTCATACGTGATGGTTCTCACGACCCTCTCTCCACGGTACGTTATCCGAAACCCACACTCGTCCGGATGCCTGCCGTGCAGCCAGATGCGCCCTCGGTCCCGTTCAGCAAGTATAGCGGCGCCGGAAACGATTTCGCGATCGTGGCCGCCGCCGACACGGGCTCGCTCGAGCCCGCCGCCTTGGCCCGGTCCCTCTGCCCGCGTAGGACCGGGGTCGGCGTGGACGGCTTCATCATCGTCGAATCGCGTCAACCGGAGCGGGTGGCCGCTCGCTTCTTCAATCCCGACGGGTCCGAATTCTCCACCTGTGGGAACGGCACCCGCTGCGTCGCCCTCTTCGCTCGCCGGCGCGGACTCGTGGCCGGCGCCGCCGTGGCCATCGAGACGGCGGCCGGCGTCGTCCAGGCGCACGTTCGCGGCGACCGGGTGGCCCTCGACTACGAGATGGAGATCTGGGTCGAGCGGCCGTTGAGCGTACCGTGGGCAGGGGCATTGGCCGGCGGCTGGCTCGTTCAGGTCGGTACTCCCCACCTCGTGCTTCCGATCGACCGCATGCCCGAAGGGGAAATCGAGCCCCTCGTCCGACCGATCCGATTCGACTCCGCCCTCGGACCGGCGGGCGCCAACGTCGACCTGATCGTCCGGCGCAATCGCTCCGAGGTGGAGATCCGCACGTATGAGCGCGGCGTCGAGGGCGAGACGCTCGCGTGCGGGAGCGGCGCGATGGCCACCGCCCTCGCGCTCCACGCGGCCGGGATCACGGACCCTGCCCTGACGCTGAACACGCGCAGCGGCGCTGCATTGCACGTCTCGCTGCCGGACGCCGGCAACGAGGTGGCGGAAGCCGGCCGGCGGCGGCGCGTCCGCCTCGAGGGGCCGGCACGTCGCGTGTTCGACGGCGTGTATCCGCGCGCGCAGCTCGCGGAGTACGGGACGTCCGCTACCGTGCCGTCTACCGCCCGGGAGGACGAGGCGGATGAGGGCTGAGCCTGGCGCCCCGAGCGCGTCTCTGACGGAGCGCCGACGGCTCGCGGATTCTCTGCTGACCTGGTATCGGCCCGGAGACCGTGACGTCCCGTGGCGTCGGTCTCGCGACGCCTATCGGATCTGGATCGGGGAGGTGATGGCGCAGCAGACGCGGATCGGAAGCGTGCTCCGCTACTACGACCGGTTCCTCGAGCGCTTCCCGTCGCCCGAGGCCCTCGCCGACGCTTCGCTGGATGAGGTGCTGAAGGAGTGGGAGGGTCTGGGATACTACGCACGGGCTAGACGCCTGCGTGCCGCGGCATGCGAGGTGGTCCGGCGGTACGGAGGCACTCTACCCGACGAGCCGGGCCAGCTCGAGACGCTCCCGGGGATCGGCCCGTACACGGCGGGCGCGATCGCCAGCCTCGCCTTCGGCCGGGACGAGCCGGCGGTCGACGGGAACGTGCGGCGGTTGCTGAGCCGCCTCTTCGACCTCGCCCGACCCACGCCGCCAACGCTCGAGTCCGCCGCCCGCGGCCTGATCGAGGCCAGGCCGGGGCGCGCGGCCGAGATCAACCAGGCGATGATGGATCTGGCGGCCACCGTCTGCACCCCCCGGCGGCCGGGCTGCGGAACCTGTCCGCTGGCTTCGTGCTGCCGGGCGCTGGCGAACGGGCGAGTCGACGAACGCCCGCCGCGGCGTCGTCGCGCCCCTCTTCCCCACCAGGCCGTCGGCGTCGGCGTCGTATGGCGGGATCGGCAGGTGCTGATCGCGCGCCGACCACCCGCGGGTCTGCTGGGCGGGCTGTGGGAGTTCCCGGGGGGCAAGCTGGAGGCGGGGGAGTCGGCGGCCGATGCCGTGAAGCGAGAGCTGATGGAGGAGATCGGGATCGAAGTCGCCGTCGGCGAGCTCATCGACCGCGTGGACCACGCCTACAGCCACTTCCGGGTCACCCTGCACTTCCACCAGGCGACGCACCTTTCGGGCGAGGCGCGACCGCGGGCCGCCACCGAGGTGCGGTGGGTGGAGCCGCGCTCGCTCGGAGAGTACGCGTTTCCGGCCGCCAGCCTCGGCGTCGTCGGGCGACTCGCCGGAACCGAGGCGCCGTCCGCGAGCGTCTAGAGCGTCCCGCCGAACGGAGCCTCGCCCCCGGGGCGGCGAGGAGGGGACCGGCGCTCGTAGCCCGAATCCGAACGAAGGATCTTCCGCTTCGCGTGGAGGGCCTCGAGCACGAGCTCGCAGGCCGCGGCCACCTCTTCGGCGGCCGCATCCTCCGCCACCATCCCGGATGTCTCTACCAGCGGCAGGAGACCGGCCACCCTCGCGAACCCCTCGACCAGGGCGCCGCCGCGGCTCAACTCGGAGATCCGGAGCACGCCGCCCAGCTCGAAGTGCTCGATGATCGGCGCCGCCGCCTCGGCCTCGAAGAAGGCGTCGAACGTCGCCTCGCAGGCTCGTTCGATCAGGTCGGTGGCAATCCCCTCCGCTCCCTGAAGCTCGCCCTCGTACTCGAGCTCCAGCTTGCCGGTGATCGAAGGCAGAGCGGCATACAGGTCGACGGGACGCACCGTCGCCCTCTCCTCGCCCAGCAGCAACGCCCGCCGCTCCGCGGCCGACACCGCGTTCTCGGTCACGGTGATCGGCATCCGCTGGCTCACGCCCGACCGTTGGTCCACCCGCTTGTCCGCCCTCGCCTCGAAGGCGATCCGCTCCACGATCTCCTTCACGAACGACGGCATCACCACGTCCATCTCCCGCTCGTGCCACGCCTCCTGCTGCGTGATGGCGATGCCGGTCTCCAGCTCTCGCGGGTAGTGGGTGACCACCTCGGAGCCCACCCGGTCCTTGAGCGGCGTGATGATCTTTCCGCGCGCCGTGTAGTCCTCCGGGTTCGCCGTGAACACGAGTTGGACATCCAGGGGAAGGCGGACGGGAAAGCCCTTGATCTGGACGTCCCCCTCCTGCATGACGTTGAACAGGGCTACCTGCACCTTGCCCGCCAGATCGGGGAGCTCGTTGATGGCGAAGATGCCTCGGTTGGCTCGCGGCAACAGCCCGAAGTGGATGTTCAGCTCGTCGGAGAGCAGTCGACCGCCCCTGGCGGCCCGGATCGGATCCAGATCCCCGATGAGATCCGCCACGGTCACATCCGGCGTCGCCAGCTTCTCGACGTACCGGCTGTCCCGCTCGATCCAGCACACCGGCGCGTCCTCCCCCCGCTCCTCCAGCTGGCGTCGCCCGAAGTGGCTGATCGGGGCGAGCGGGTCGTCGTTGACCTCCGAACCCTCGAGCACCGGAATCGCGGGATCGAGCAGCCCGACCAGCGCTCGCAGGATCCGGCTCTTGGCCTGCCCCCTGAGACCGAGGAGGATGAAGTTGTGCCGCGACAGAATGGCGTGCGCGATTCCCGGGATGACGCTGTCGTCGTAACCGATGATCCCCGGAAAGATAGGCTTTCCGTCGCCCAGCCGTCGACGAAGGTTGCCGCGCAGCTCGTCCTTTACCGATCGCGGCTCGTATCCGGATCGCCTCAACTCTCCCACCGTCCGCGGCCGTTCCATTCGCTTCTGCTCCTTTTTCACGCTCGGCGGCCTAGGATTCTACGGCCGGCCCGCTGGGCCGTTCCGGGATGCCGAGAAGCCAGAGGGCCGTCAGGCCGAGCAGCGCGGCCGCGGCGTGAAATGCCAGCGTGTAACCCAGCGCACCGAAGGCCCAGCCGCCCGCTCCCGGCCCCACCACGCGCGCCAGGGCGCCCGCCGACTGATTCACGCCGAGCACGCTGCCCTGGTCGGCGTCGCCCGCGCGGGCCGACAGGATGCCGAGCAGGGCGGGGTTGAAGAACCCCCACCCACCACCCAGCAGGGTCAGCGAGAGCAGGATGCCGCGCGTGTCGGGTGCCCAGGCGAGCACGAGCAGCGCGATCATGACAAACACCGACCCAGCCACCGCCATCCGCTTCTCGCCCAGGCGATCGACCGCGGGCCCGACGAGCAGACCCTGGGTCGTGGCCGACACGACGCCCGCGTAGGTGAAGAAGATCCCGGCCTCGACCGCGGTCATCCCGATGGGGTCCTCGAGCAGCAGGGGGAAGATGGTCGTGTAGGCCGCGATCCCCGTGTTCGCCAGCAACGTGGCCCCGATGGGGCCGCGAAAGCGGGCATCGCCCAGGGTGGCTGAGAGCGCTCGAAGCTGCTCGCTCGCCGCCCGGACGCCCGAGCCGGCCCCTGCGGCCGGCACCTTCCTCTTCTCCGGCGGAAGCGATTCGGGAAGGAAGGCGATCGCCACCGCTGCCGCCAGCAGGCTCAGACCGGCGGCCACCAGGCCGGGCACGACGTACCCCCACCGGCTCAGGAACCCGCCCATCGCAGGGCCGATGATGAAGCCGATGCCGAACGCGGCCCCGATCAGCCCCATGGCCCTCGCCCGCCCCTCGCGTGGACTCCGGTCGGCGACGTAGGCCTGAGCGACGGGTATCGTGGCCCCGGCAACCCCGCCGACCATCCGCGACAGCAGGAGAATCCACACCGTTCCGGCGAACGCGAAGACCAGGTACGACCCGGCCGTCCCCACCAAGCCGAGGATGAGCGGCAGCCGACGACCGTGGCGATCCGAGAGCCGTCCCCAGACGGGAGCCACCAGGAACTGCATCGCCGAGTAGGAGCCGATGATGCCGCCGACCGCGAACGGGCTCGCCCCCAGGTCCGTGGCGAAGAACGGCAGGAGCGGCAGGACAATGCCGAACCCGATCAGGTTGATGACGACCGTGACGAAGACGACGCCGAGAGACAGGACGCGGCGCCTGTCGCGTCCGTCGGTCGGTGGGATCAGAGCTCGAAGCCCTTGGCGAGGTCGGCGGAGAGCAGTCCGCGCTCGGCGAGGTGGAGGAGGTGCGCGCGGATCGACATGTCGGCGGCCCGCTCCAGGCCTGCGGGGAGCTCCGGATAGACGCGGCGACGGATGGCTTCGACCGAACCGGCCCCGTCCCGAATCGCATCCTGGATCTGCCTCTCCCTCGACAGCCGGTGGCGCCGGTAACGTTCGAGGGCGGCCACGGCCTCGACGAGTGGCTCGCCGTGTCCCGGGAGTAGACGATTCGGCCGCAACGAGATGAGCCGGGCGAGGCTCGCCAGGTAGGAGCCCATGCGGCCGTCCGGGTGCGCCACTAGCGTCGACTCCGCGCCCAGCACCGTGTCGCCGGTGAACAGCCAGCCGGCCGGCCGGAGGTAGAAGCTGAGGGAATCGTCGGAGTGTCCGGGCGTCTCGATCACCTCGACCCAGCCGCGGCCGTCGTCGACGTCGAGCCGGTCAGCCTCCGCCAGCTCGCGCCCCTCCAGGCCGAGTCGCGCCAGCGTCGCGGGCGACGCCGCCAGCGGGGCCCCGAAGGCCTCGGAGGCGGCCCCGGCGAGGCCGGCATGATCCGCATGGGCGTGGGTGAGGCACACCCAATCGACGGTCGCCCGGCCCACCAGCCGCCTCACGCGGTCGAGACCACCCGGTCGGTCCGGCCCCGGATCGAGCAGGATCGCGCGTCGCGCTCCGATCCGGTAGATCCGCGTGCCATCCAGGGTGAGCGGGCCGGGATTGTCGGCCACCGCCACGCCCACGCCGGCGCCCAACTCGAGGGGTTCCGCCCGATACGTCGGCTCAGATGAAATCTACCGGTGCCGGCCGGACACGGCCGTCCTCGATGATCAGCTCCGCCAGGATCGGCTCCACCTCCCGCGCTCGAAACGCCTCGAACACCTCTTCCAGACGGGTGAAGCGGGCCAGGAGCTCCAGCGTCTTGCGCGTCGGAAAAAGCATCGGCAGCCGGCCCACCTCGAACCTTCCCAGGGCCTCCTCGGGGGACAGCCACAAGTGCCCTGTATGCTCGGCGGTGAGTTGCGGCTCGCCGCCGGGGTGCCGACCGAGAAAGAAGCGCGTGTCGTAGCGCCGATCCAGCTCGACCGGCGTGATCCAGCGCGCGAAGTATACGGCTGCCGACGCATCCAGCATGACGCCGGCAGCAGCCAGCAGGTCGGCGAACGTCAGGGCGCCAGTCAGCAACCGTTGGCGGCCCGAGACGGCACGGGCCAGGGCCACCTGTCCCGCCCCGGCGGCGGCCAGCAGCAGGCCCGTCTCCTCGAACGCCTCGCGAAGCGCGGCGACGAGCGCTTCGGGCTCCGCTTCGCAGCTTCCGTCGATCCGGCCCAGGGCGGCGGCGGATCCGTCCTCCGGATCGATGGTGCCGCCGGGAAAGACGTGCGCCCCGGCCGCGAAGCGGCTCTCGAGCGGCCGCCGGAGCAGAAGAACCTCAAAAGCGCCAGCCCCCGGGCGAGCCAGGCAGATCGTAGCCGCCGGGCGGGGTTCGACCGGTTCGCTGCCCGGCGGAAGGTGGCCGCGGGTGAATTCCTGCTGTTCGATCTCGCGCTGGATGCGCTCGGCGTCCCCGCCGCCGGCCACTACCACCGGAGAAGCTCGCCCGTGGCGAGCCCGGCCATGACGAGCAAGACCGTCAGCAGCAGGAGCGCCAGGAAGACGAGGCCGACTGGCAAGAGCACCGCAGCAGCCGCTCGGGCGGATGTCGTTCCGTGAGCTTCCCTGAGGCCGACGACCAGAAGCACGATCGACCAGATCAGGCCGACCACGGGGCCCAGAATCGGAACGGCCGTGAAGACGGCGGGCCCCCAGGCGTAGCAGAAGACCCGCGCCGTTACCCGCATGCCGGCCGAGGCCGGGATGAGGATGAGGACGAACAGCTGAAGCAGGAGAACGCCGACGCCGAGCCCGATCAGGGCCGCGAACGGCTCGAAGAAGAACTGAACGAGCGGCGTCAGCGGAGCCTGTGGGCCGAGCATCTCGCGAAGCGACAGCGGCGCCACGGAACGCCACACCAGGACGAAGAAAGCCGAGATCACCGAGATGACGAGGTAGTAGAGCAGCGGTCGGGCCAGCGTTCCGCGATCCTGCATGGCCCGGTAGAAGGCCGTCGGCGTGAAGAGGCTCCGCCTCCATGTTTGCAGGAGGTTGCCCGGGAAGGCGATGGAAGGATCCTCCCAGGCTGGCGCGGGCTGCGGCGGTTCCGAGCCCGCTCCCGCTCCGGTGCCACGCAACCGGCTGCCGCACAGAGGGCATTCCACCCCTTCCGAACCGACGTCGAACCCGCAGTGAGGACAGGCCGGCAAGGCTCAGTAGAAGCTCAGCGCTCGCCGGCCAGCCAGCGGTACACGCCGCGCACGTTGAGGGCGAACCACTCCGAGTAGCCCCCCCATTCTTCGTAGCCGGGCAGGCGGACCCTCTCGGCCGCCTCGTCCTCGCTCCAGCCCGCCTCGACGGCGCGGAGGACCGCGTCGCGAAGGTCCACGTAGTAGCGGATCTGCCGGCGCACCGATTCATGACCGCCGACCGGCCCGTGTCCGAAGGCGATGGTCTCGAACTCCAGCGCGTCCAGCAGCTCCAGGGCCCGGAAGAAGTCGGGGAACACGTGGCTGCCGAGATCCCGGTATCCCACGCGATCGTTGCTCACGAAGTCCACCGCGAAAGCGAAGCCGGCGTCCGGCACGAGACCGACGATCATGCTGGATGTGTGGCTGGGGCCGAGGTACAGCAGCTGCACCTCCCGACCGCCCGGCCGCAGAACCAGCCGTTGGCTGAACGTTACGTCGGGGGGTGGCAGCCCGGGATCCGCCGCCTCGAGCAGCGGCATCAGCGCCTGCTCGTGAGCGATGATCGGGACCCGGCCGCCGAAGACGGCGCGGAGCACATCGGCACCGGAGGCATGGTCGGCGTGGTGGTGAGTGTAGACGATCGCGAGCAACGGCGCCCCGGGTGCGGCACGCTGGATCTCCTGCGCCAGGATCGGGGCCGCCGCAGGCGAGATCGGATCGAAGGCAATGACGCCGGCGTCCGTGGTGATGAACACGGTGTTGTAGGCCCCGTAGGCGAACCGGAAGATTCCGGGCACCACCTCGTCGACGCCCCAGGCGACGTCCTGGGCACGCGCTGCCTTCATCCAGGCGCCTGTGCAGAGTAGCGTCCCGAAGGCGAGGGCAGCGGCAGCCCGAAACGGGGATCTCGGGGCGAAACGGCGGCCCGCCGGGGGGCCCTGCATTAATCGAGCAGCCGCAGGGGCATCACGAGGCACAGGTAGTCCGAATCCCCCTCGAGGGGCTGAAACGTCGCCGCGCGCTCGGGAGCCTTGAACGTTATCCGCACGTCCTCGCACGTGATGTAGCGCAGGACCTCCAGGAGGTAGTTGGCGTTGAAGCCGATCTCCATTCCTTCTCCATCATAGTCCACCGCCATCTCGTCCTCCGCCTCGCCCAAGTCCGGCGTCTGTACGCGAAACCGGAGCGCTCCGGGGTCGAACTGCAACCGCACTCGATGCGTCTGGTCGCTCGCCACCACCGCCATCCGGCGGATCGCCGATTCGAAGGACGCCCGGTTCGCCACTGCCTCCTTGTCGTTATCCTTCGGTATCACCTGCTCGTAGTTCGGGTACGGGCCCTCGATAAGCCGCGTGTAGACGGCACGCCGATCCGAGCGGAAGGCCAGATGATTGGCCGATCGGGCCACCTCGAGCTGCTCGTCCGCCTCGAACAGACGCTCCACCTGGCCCAGCGCCTTGGGCGGCACGATCAGATCCGCCTCCGGCGCCCCAGCCTCGTGGAGTTCGCGCGTCATCTTGGCCAGCCGGTGACCGTTGGTCGCCACCATCGTCGTCGACTCTGGCCGGAGCTGCCAGAGCACCCCGTTCAGGATCGGCCGGCTCTCCTCCGTCGAGGCGGCGAACGACGTGTGCGAGATCAGCTCCTGGAGGGCCTCCGCCGACATCTTCCACGACTCCGTGAAGTCCACCTCCGGGAAGGTCGGGAATTCGCCCTCCGGAATCCCGTAGAGCCGGAAGCGGCTCGGTCCACACTCGATCCGGATCTGATCCTGGTCGGCGGCGAGATGGACGGGGAAGTCCGCGAGCTCGCGCGTGATCTCCGAGAACTTCTTGGCCGGCACCGTGACCGCCCCGTCGGTCTCCACCTCGGCATCGATGCGGACCTGAACCGAGATGTCCAGGTCGGTCCCGCACAGCTGGACCGACTCACCCTCTGCCCTGAGCAGGATGTTGGAGAGAACGGGCAGCGTGGTGCGGGCCGGTATCGTGGCTGACACGGCACCGAGGCCCTTCTGCAGGTTTTCGCGCGTGATCGACAGCTTCATTCAGAACCTCGCACTTCCAACGATGGTGAGGATGCGGAATTCCTTTCTACTGTATACCTCTGAATCAAACCTTAGTAGTCGTAGTAGGGCCTGTTGGAAAGTGGAAGCCGGTGGCGGTCGCCTCCGCGAGATGGCGGCCCGTCGCGCTCGGTCGGCGGTGGGGCGCTTCGCTGCTCCTCCGGAAACCGGTGCAGATCGGCACGGGAAGTCCACCGACAATTCCGGGCGGAACGGCCGCATCCCCCATGAGCCCGCAGGAGTTCCACGTCTGGGTGGGGTCGATGTCGACAGGTGCGGAAAGAATCGGCGTCCGGCACGGGGTGGGTCTGGAAGTGGTGCGGGACCGGATCAGCTGGCGATCGCATCCTGGAGCTTCCGGACCTGCGAGCGGAACGTCGGATCTCCGGCCATTTCGGCTTCCACTTTGTTTACCGAGTGGATGACGGTCGAGTGGTCGCGGCCACCGAATAGGGAGCCGATATCGGTGTAGGGGAGATCCAGCGTCGTCTTGATCAGGTACATCGCCACCTGCCTGGGGACGACGAGCGTACGGGTGCGCCGCTTCGACTTCATGTCGTCGACTGTGACGTTCCACAGCTCTGCCGTGCGCTCGACGATCTGCTCGGGTGTGGCTCGACTCCGGTCGCGTCCGTAGGACTCGGGCTCGGACCCGAGGGCCTCGCGCGCGAGCTCCAGGCTGATCTCGCGGCGGGTGAGGGAGCTGAACGCGAGGAGCTTGATGAGGGCCCCCTCCAGCTGTCTGACCGAGGTCTTCCGGATGCGGGCGATGTACTCGATGATCTCCTCGTCGAGCAGGAGCCCATCCTCCTCGGCCTTCTTCTGCAGAATGGCGCTGCGCGTCTCGAAGTCCGGCGGCTTGATATCGCTTACGAGGCCCCATTCGAAGCGGGATACCAGCCGCTCCTGGAGGCCCGGAATCTCGGGCGGTGGTCGGTCGGAAGTGATGACGATCTGCTTCTGGGCGTCGTACAGGGCGTTGAAGGTGTGGAAAAACTCCTCCTGGGTGCCCTCTTTGTTGCCGAGGAAGTGCACGTCGTCAACCAACAGGACGTCCACCTGGCGATATCGCTGCCGGAAGTTGGCCGTCCGTCCGCTCTGGATCGCGGTGATCATCTCGTTGGTGAACTGCTCGGAGGTGGTGTAGACGACGCGTCGATCCGGCAGCCGCTCCAGGATCGCATGTCCGATAGCGTGCATCAGGTGCGTCTTGCCGAGCCCGGTATCGCCGTAGATGAACAGCGGGTTGTAGGCGGCGGCCGGCGCATCGGCCACTCGCCGGCAGGCCGCGGTGGCCAGCTGGTTGTGACTTCCAATGACGAAGCGATCGAACCGGTAGCGGTCGTTGAGGCCGATGGCCGGCGGTTCCTGCGGGGCGGGCTCGATACCGGTAGGTGGAGCCGACCGCGCCTCGGCTTCCGGCCCCCTGGGTCCGAGCTCGGGGAACTCGAGACGCGTGTCCTGGCCGTGGTGCTCGAACCGCACTTGGAGCGACCGGCCGAGCTCGCGCTCGGCCAGCTCTCGGAGCAACGCCCCGTACTTATCCTCGATCCACTCCACCGCGAACTTGGTCGGTGCCCCGACGACGAGGGTGTCATCGGTGAGGGCGATCGCCTCGGTGGACGCGAGCCAGGTGGCGAACGTCTGTTCCGGAAGCACCTCTTTCGAGGCTTGGGCGATGCGGGACCAGACCTGGGTGGCGGTTAGTTCCATCGGCTGTCGTTAGCTGCCCTGCCGGGAAGGCTCGGGGCCGGTCGAAGAATCCGGGCCGACACCCGGGGGGCGTCAACGTAGAGAGCCTGTCGGGGGCTGTCAACGCCCGTCAGGACGCCGGCCCGCTCCGCGCCGGCTCGTTTGACAGCCGGAAGCGGCGACTCTAGACTCCGTGGCCTTCCACCGGCGTGGAACACCCCATGCCATAGCGGTTATACGGGGCCGCGGCCCGCCGGTAGAGCCGTGCTCGCGGCGAGCGCGATGCCGGCGGCGAACCCGAGAACCACCGATTTCGAGCGCCATGCAACCGACGTACAAGAAGCCCAGCAACAGGAAGCGGCGGAAGGACCACGGCTTCCGATCCCGCATGAAGACGAAGGCAGGGCGGCAGGTGCTCTCGCGCCGGCGCAAGAAGGGCCGAAAGCGCCTCACCGTGAGCGACGAGTTCCGCTCCAAGCGGCGCAGTCGCTGACGCACGCCCGATCCCGGCGCACTTGCCCGCGCCACTTTACATGAACGACGAGAGGTTTCCGCGCCAAGCACGGATTGGCAGCGGCGGAGAGATCCGCCGGCTGTTGCACACCGGTCGTCGTTGCCGTGTGGGGCCGATCGAGCTGTTCGTGGCACCCTCGACCGCGAGCCGGCCGAGGATGGCGCTGGTCGTTCCACGCTACGGACGCAGTGCGGTGGATCGGAATCGGCTTCTCAGGCGGCTACGCGAGATCTGTCGACGTGACTGGCTGCCTGCAGCCCGGGAGCGGGAGCCGGCGCTGGACGTGCTGCTCCGGGTTCGGCAGGACGCGTACGCCTGCTCCTTCCAGCAGCTGCGTCAACTCGCTCTCGAAGTGATGGAGAGGGCATGCGCCGGCTGATCGTCTGGACGATTCGGGCCTATCAGCTGGGAATCTCCCCCCTCCTCCCCGGCGCCTGCCGGTTCACCCCCAGTTGCTCCCAGTACGCGCTCGAGGCCGTATCACGGCACGGGCCGCTCAGAGGCGGCTGGCTGGCTGTCCGGCGTCTGCTCCGCTGTCACCCCTTGGGAGGCGTGGGCTACGATCCGGTGCCGTCGCCCGGCGAGCTGGCCGAGAGCCGCTGCTCGGGCGCCGAAGCACAACGGCCGGACGCGGCGGGGAGGCGCTGATGGAGCGGAGGCTGCTGCTGGCGATGGGCCTGATGCTCGCCGTGATCGTCATGACGAATCTGCTCTTTCCGCCGGTGCGGCGGGGGCCGCCGTCCGGGGCGCGGGACTCGCTGGCGGCTTCGGCGGAGGGGGCCGCTGAGGGACCTCGCGGGGCGGAGGAAGGGGCGCGCGAGGACCGTTCGCCGGCCCAGGACACGGCCGGGCCCACGGAGGCTGCGGGCATCGCAGAGCGGGTTGCAGAAGAGGCGGCGCCGGAGGTCGGGAGGGAGTTGCCGGCCGATACCATCCTGGTCCAATCGCCGCTGTACGCACTTCGATTCGTCAGCCGTGGAGCGAGGCTGATCTCGGCGCGGCTGCCGGCCTATCGCTCGTACGCACCGGGGGATCCGGAGGGCGCCGAGGTCGAGCTCATCCGACCGAGCGACGAGCTGTTCGGGTTCCGATTGGCGGTCGGAGGGGACACGATCGATCTGGCGGAACGGCCGTTCGAGGCGAGCGCGAACAGCATCACGTTGTCCGACGAGTCCCCCAGGGACTCACTGGTCTTGCGGTACGTGCTGGGAGAGGGAGAGCGAGGTCCGATCGCATTCCGCGTGACGTACGACTTCGAGGCGGACCGGTATCTCGTGGGCGTGCGAGGCGAGTTCGAGGGGATCGGAGATCGCGGGTATACCATCAGCACCTCCCTGGGTGAGGGCCTGCGGACCAACGAAGCGGATGCAGGGGAGGATTTCCAGCACCTGGCCTACGCGACCAAGGGTCGAAACGGGATCCGGAGCCAGCGGCTGTCATCGGTGGAGGCCGGAGAGCGGGAGGCAGCGCCGGGCGGTCCGTTCGAGTGGGTTGCGGTCAAGAACAAGTACTTCGTGATCGGCTACCTCGCTCCGGCGGGACGGCCGGGATTCGGCGGGCTGATCGTCGATGGCCTACCGGACGAGCGCGCCGCGCGGATCACGGCGACGCTGCCGGTTCCCGCCGGGTCACCCCACTTCGAGTTCAACGCATATCTCGGTCCGCAGGACTATGAGCGTCTCAAGGGGATCGGGGACGATTTCGAGAACGTGAATCCGGTGGGCTGGCGCTGGCTGCAGCCGGTGATCCGCCCGCTGGTGGCGATCGTCATGGCGATTCTGACCTGGATGCACCGCAACCTCAGCCTGGCGTACGGCTGGGTGCTGATCCTGTTCGGCGTCTTGATGAGGATCGTGCTCTTCCCGCTGTACCAGAAGTCGATGCGGGCGCAGATGGCGCAGATGCGCGTGCAGCCGCTGATGAAGGACATCCGGGAGAAGCACAAGGATGACCCTCAGAAGATGCAGCAGGAGATGATGCGGCTCTACAAGGAGCACAACATCAATCCACTCGCCGGCTGCTTGCCGATGTTGTTGCCGTTTCCCGTCCTGATCACACTCTTCTTCGTCTTCCAGAACACGATCGAGTTTCGAGGCGTTCCGTTCCTTTGGCTGCCCGACCTGTCCCTGAAGGACCCGCTCTACGTGGTGCCTCTGTTGATGGGGGCGTCGATGTTCCTCCTGCAGTGGATCGGGCAGCGGGGGATGGAGAGCACCGCGCAGACGAAGATGATGGGGTACGGGATGCCGATCTTGTTTACGTTTCTGTTCGCCAACTTCCCTTCCGGCCTCAATCTGTACTACGCCACCAGCAACGTCGCCTCGCTGCCGCAGCAGTTGTACATCGCCCGCGAGCGCCAGAGGGCGAGGGGAACGGCGCCCAGGGCGGTCGACGTCGAGGGCGGCGACGGGGATGCCGCCGGGCCGCCGACCAAGAAGGGCTCCCGAAGGGGAAAGGGAGGTTCGGGGGAGAAGCGGCCGCCAGCCAAGCGGGCCTCTCAGCGGGCTCCCCGCAGGAGGCCCACCAAGCGGTAACGGCGCCTCGGAGTGACTGCCGAGGCGGAGGAGCATGAAGGAAGGAGACCGGCCGCCGCCGGGCGACACGATCGCCGCCATCTCGACCGCGCCGGGACGGGCCGGCGTCTCCCTGGTCCGCGTCAGCGGGCCGCAGGCCGCCGCGATCGGGATCGCGCTCGGTGCAGCCGATCTCTCCCCTCGGCGCCCTACCCTCACAGCGCTTCGGCATCCCGAGGACGATCGACCGATCGATCGTGCCCTGGTCACGCTCTTCGCGGGACCCGCCTCCTACACGGGGGAAGACGTCCTGGAGATCAGCGGGCACGGCGGATCCCTCGTCCCGCAGCTCATTCTCGACGCAGCGTGCGCCGCCGGAGCCCGGCTCGCGGAGCCGGGGGAGTTCACCCGTCGCGCCTTCGTCAATGGACGAATCGATCTGGTGCAGGCCGAGGCGACGCTGGACCTGATCGACGCCCGCTCGGAGGTGGCGCACCGATCGGCGCTCTTCCAGCTCGAGCTCGGACTCTCGACAAGAGTGGAGGCGCTGCGACAGAACCTCGTGCGCCTGCAGGCGATGCTCGCCTACGAGATCGACTTCCCGGAGGAGGACGATGGGCCGATCCCGGCGGAGAGCCTCGCCACGGCCGCCTCGGAGGTCCTCGAAGGCCTTCGGATCCTCCTCCGGCACGCTCCCGAGGGGGAGATGGTGCGCGATGGGGCGCTGACCGTCATCGCGGGCCGCCCCAACGCGGGCAAGTCGAGCCTGTTCAACGCGCTCCTAGGCGAGTCGCGCGCGATCGTTACCGAGCTGCCCGGGACGACCCGCGACGCGATCGAGGCGCTGCTCAGCGTGGAGGGATATCCGTTTCGGCTCGTCGATACGGCTGGTTTTCGGGACCGGCCGGGGCGAGTCGAGGGACTCGGCATCGAGGTCGCCGAGAGCTACCTGGAACGGGCGGACATCGTTCTGTTCTGTGCAGAGGCCGGTCGGTCGCTGGACGAGGTGGAGCGGGCATTCCTCCAGCGATGGAGTCGAGCGGGGTCTGGCGAGCGGGAGCACCGGGTTCCCCCCTTGGTCATGCTCCGAACGAAGGCGGACGCCGTCTCCGAGGGCGTAGCCACGGACGGCCTCCCCGTGTCGGTCGTGGACGGCATGGGATTGGACGCCGTGCGGCGCCGGCTGCTCGATGCCGTCTATGCGGGTGTCCGCAGGGGCGAGGAATTCCCCCTCGTGACCCGCAGGCGCCACTCGCGCGCATTGAGGAAGGCGGTGTCGGACGTCGAACTATATGTAGAATCGAGAGATAGAGGTGCACCACCCGAAATCGCCTCCACCCATCTGCACGATGCTCAGCTGGCGTTGGAGGAGCTCCTGGGTGTCATCGACACCGAGGAGGTGCTCGACATGGTCTTCGCGTCCTTTTGCGTGGGAAAGTAAGATGACGGCGGAATGGTTTTACCTTGCCGCTTTACGTCAGCTTTACGTGGCAGTAAAGGTGTCGGGCGACGGCGACGGGTTCTCCTAGGCAGCCCTCTGGCAGCGCACGCAAACGTAGGTCTTCCGACCACTCAGCTTGATGGTCGTCAACTCGGTGCTGCAGCGGGGGCAGGCGGACCCGTTGGCTCGGTGGTTGATCAGCCAGCCGGGATCCGCGTGGGCGGCTTGCCAGTGCAGCGTCGCTCTTCGAAGAACGCGGCGGAGATAGAGGTGGACGCGCTCGAGCTGGCGCTGCGTCATCTGTCCGACGCGGAGGTCGGGGCGGTAGCCGGCCTGGAAGCAGATCTCATCGGCGTACTCGTTCCCGATGCCGGCGATGGCGGCCGGATGCATCAGGAAGCCCTTGAGCGAGCTACGTGGGTGGGCCGCTGCGATCTCCAGGAACTTCTCGACGGTCAGCTCGTCACTGAGCGGGTCCACGCCGAGGCTCTCCGGCCCGCCGATCGCGGAGAGATCGCTGCCCTCCACCAGGCGTACGGTGTCACGAGTGCCGGGCGCATCGAAGCGAAGCTCTCGGCCGGCCGCGAACTGAAGGCGGATGCAGCTGCTGTCGTCCGGCGGAACCGTCTGCGACTCGAGATAGATCCGGCCCTCGTCCCCCATGTCGAAGATGAGGCTGTATTCCGACCGGAAGCGGAGGACCACGTTCCTGCCGTGCCGCTCGACGGCGTCGATTGCGTGCGACTCGATCTTCGACCGGGCGAGCTTCGGATCCACGTCCACGCTTGCATCGTCGATGAGAACGGCCGAAATGGTCTTGCCGGTGGCGTATCCGGAGAACCCCTCGATCATCCGCTCGACATCGGGAAGCTCTATCACCTCACCACCTCCGAAGACACGGGTAGGCAGACGCCCGTCGAAAGCGAGACGACGAGGATACACCGGATGTTCGGGAAAGTGCCGAGCCGCCTTCCGATAGCGCTGTCAAAACCGGATACGGAAGCCTTGCGGAAGCGGCTCGCGGCAGGGGATCTCGAGTGCCGACTCCACTCGGGCGTTCGGGGGTCCCTGGCGCACCCTGTCGAGAAAATCGGTAACCAGATCGGCCGAGCCGGCCACAAGGACCTCGACGGCGCCGTCCGAGAGGTTGCGAACAGTTCCCCGCACGCCAACCTGGAGAGCCGCCTCCCGGACCCACCAGCGGAATCCGACGCCCTGTACGCGGCCTCTGAGGATCAGCCCTCTGCTGGCTTCTTGGGCATTTCCGGCACCGGCCGTGTCACGGGGGTACATCCGAGCCACCCACGGGTAGGGCGCGTCGCGGGCGGCGCTTCGGCGCGGTGGCGGCTGCGCAACCCGAGACGGCCGACGATATTCGATGGCCGACCAGGGGCGAATGTGGCTCCATGAGGACGAGGAGGAAAGGCTCGACGAGATGAGCGACACCCACGACGTGATCGTGATCGGAGGAGGGCATGCAGGGTGCGAAGCCGCCAACGCCGCCGCCCGGCTCGGCGCGACGACGCTCCTGATCACGGGATATCTGGGCCGGGTCGGCCAGATGTCGTGCAATCCGGCCATCGGAGGCATCGCGAAGGGAACGGTGGCGCGCGAGGTGGACGCCATGGGCGGGCTGATGGGCCGCGCGACGGATCGGTGCACGCTGCATTTCCGGATGCTGAACCGCTCCAAGGGCCCTGCCGTGTGGGCACCCAGGGCCCAGTGTGACCGGGGCCAATACCCGCGCGCCATTCGGAGCCTGCTGGAGGAGCGAGAGCGACTCGCGCTCTACCAGGGCATGGTGGCGGGCATCCTCCTCGAGGCTGATCGGGTAGCGGGCGTGATGTGCACGGACGGTAGCGGCTTTCGGGCGCGGCGCGTCGTGCTGACGGCCGGCACGTTCCTGAGGGGGAGCATCAAGATGGGGCGGTCGCGATCGATCGCCGCCGGCCGCGTCGGCGACGCGCCGTCCATCGCCCTGGCCGAGCAGCTGCTCGATCTCGGTCTCGAGAGCGCGCGGTTCAAGACGGGAACGCCACCTCGGGTGGACGGCCGGACGGTGGATTTCAGCAAGCTGAGACGTCAGGAGAGCGAGAGCGGGCCGTCTCGCTTCTCCCACTGGGAGTGGAGCCCGGGACTGGAGCGGCTTCCGTGCTGGATCGGCGAAGCCGGTCCGGCCGTTTGCCGGATCGTGGAAGAGAACATCTCCCAATCCGCCATGTACGGTGGGGCCATCAGCGGGCCGGGCCCTCGGTACTGTCCCTCGATCGAGGACAAGATCCACAAGTTCCCGGACGCGGCCAGTCACCAACTGTTCCTGGAGCCCGAGGGCCGCGAGACGAGCGAGCTGTACGTGAACGGCTTGTCGACGTCACTGCCGCCGGATGTGCAACGAGAGTTCCTCGCTTGCGTGCCCGGATTGGAAAGGGCTCGGATGACACAGCCAGGCTACGCGATCGAGTACGACTACTTCCCGCCGCAGCAGCTGGAGCGGACGCTGGCGCTCAAGGGCCTCCGCGGACTCTACCTGGCGGGCCAGGTGAACGGGACGACCGGGTACGAGGAGGCAGCCGGACAGGGGCTGGTGGCTGGCATCAACGCCGGCCTGGCCTCCCTCGAGAGAGAGCCGTGGGTGCCGGCGCGCGACGAAGCCTATCTCGGCGTCCTGATCGACGACCTGGTTACGCGCGGCGTGGACGAGCCGTACCGACTGTTCACGTCGCGAGCCGAGTTCCGGCTCACGTTGCGCCAGGACAACTGCCTGCAGCGGCTCGGGCCGCTGGCCGAGAGGCTCGGCCTCCTGGTGGAGGAGGAGCGGCGACGCATGGGCCGCTTTCTGGATGACTTGGAGCGGGCCCGTAGCTGGGCACGCACCCGTTCCCTCCGGCCGGAGGAGGTGAACGGGCATCTCGCGGAGTGCGGCACGTCCGCCCTCGTGCAGCCGCGGCCGCTGGGGGAGGTGCTGAAGCGCCCGCAGGTCAGCCTGGATGGCCTCGTCGGAGACGGAGGGCCTCTGGACGGCGAGGGCTTTGAGCCAGACGTTCTCACGCTGGTCGAGATGGAGCTCAAGTACGAGGGGTACCTGAGCCGGGAACGTGAACGTGTCGAGATGATGCGCCGACGGGAGGAGATGTCACTACCGATCGACGCTCCCTACCTCGATATGACCACGCTCTCGGTCGAGGCAAGGCAGAAACTGGCCCGCGTACGTCCGGACACCCTCGGACAAGCGGGGCGGATTCCGGGAATCTCCCCAGCCGACCTGCAAAACTTGCTTGTGGAGCTGAGAAAGCGGGCGCTGGCGAGCCCGTAGCGGCGCCATCTCCAGGAGCGGTCGGCCCATCGCACCTGCGCGCGGCTTCGCCGGTGTCGGATTGTTTCACGTGAAACAGCGGGGGTCGCCTCGCACCTTGACCGCGGACGCGCCGCTGGCGCCCGGATGTCGCGCAGGGCCCAAAGTGGTGTAACCCACAGTGCCGAGTGAGAGTAGGCGGTTTTCCACAATCGTGGATCGATGTGTTTCACGTGAAACGAGCGCCGCTTGGCGCGGCTGGCGGCCCGGTTCTATATTCTTCCCCGTCCCGAACATCCGTCCTCAACAACTGGCGGTCAGAAACTGTCCTTGACTCGAAGAGTCCAGAGATCGTCCGGCTCGCGCGCCCCCCGGTTCCGCCCGAGGATGGTCGAGGTGACACGGAAGCCCGCCGGTTGACCGCGCAGAGGAGCCGATGAGTCGAGTCATCTCGATCGCGAACCAGAAGGGCGGCGTAGGGAAGACCACGACCGCCATCAACCTGGGCGCCTCGCTCGCCATTGCGGAACGGAGGACCCTGGTTCTGGATTGCGATCCCCAAGGAAACGCGACGAGCGGATTCGGGATCCGCAAGGATGGCAACCGGCTTTCCGTCTACGAGTGTGTGGTCGAAGGGAAACCCCTGGCGGACGCCATTCATCACGAGGTCCACTTCCCCTACCTGGACGTGGCCCCCGCCAGCCGGGATCTGGCCGGTGCGGAGGTCGAGCTGGTGGAGAGGCCCAATCGGAATCGGCGCCTGCGGCGCGCGCTCGAGTCGGTCCGAGGCGCCTACGACTACGTCCTCGTCGATTCTCCCCCATCGCTGGGCGTGCTCACCATCAACGCACTGACGGCCGCGGACTCCGTCATCATCCCGATTCAGTGCGAGTTCTACGCGCTCGAAGGTTTGAGTCAGCTACTGAACACGGTCCGGCTGGTTCAGCGTAACATCAACCCGGATCTCCAGATCGAGGGCGTACTGCTCACGATGTACGACTCGCGTCTCAACCTGTCGAAGCAGGTCGCGGCGGAGGCGCGCGAGTACTTCGGTCGGAAGGTCTTCGACACGATGATACCGAGGAACATCCGCCTGGCCGAAGCTCCGAGCTTCGGCAAGCCGATCGCCTTGTACGACGTGCTCTCCACCGGTGCTCGCGGCTATCTGAGCCTGGCGAACGAGCTGATCGAGCGCGACGAGCCGAAGCGGAAAGTTGGCTAGGAACGACGAGCGGCTGGGAAGGGGCCTCGGAGCCCTCCTGGGGGAGCATCTCGATGTCGTCGACGGCGCGGAGTTCGAGGTCCCGCTGGAGGATCTCAGCCCCAACCCGTACCAGCCGCGACGCTCGCTCTCGCAGGAGTCACTGGCCGAGCTGGTCGCCTCGATCCGGGAGCACGGTCTCCTGCAGCCGCTCGTCGTTCGGAGTAAGAACGCCAGCTGGCAGCTGGTGGCCGGGGAACGCCGATGGCGCGCGCTGCAGGCACTGGAGTGGAAGACGGCACCGGTCATCGTCCGAGACCTTGCGGACGAGCAGATGCTCCTGGTGGCGCTGGTCGAGAACCTGCAGCGGGAGGCGCTCTCGCCGCTGGAAGAGGCGCGAAGCTACCAGCAGCTGGCCGACGATTTCGGGATGACCCAGCAGCGGATCGCCAATCAGGTGGGGAAGGACCGGTCGACGGTGGCGAACGCGCTTCGGCTGCTCACGCTGCCGATGCGGGTTCAGGACATGGTGCATTCAGGAGCACTGAGCGCCGGCCACGCGCGTGCGATCCTGGGCGTGCGTGGAGACTCGGCGCAGCAGGTATTGGCGGATGAGGTGGTGTCCCGTGGCCTGTCGGTCCGGCAGACAGAGCGGCGCGCGCAGAAGCTCCGACAGCCGTCCGCCCCCTCGCCGCGGGCCGGACCGCGCCCCACTGCCAAGGACGACCCCCACCTGCGGCGGGCGCAGCAGGCTCTGGAGCGAGCTCTGGGAACCGAGGTGCAGGTGCGGTTGACCGGAGAGGCGGGCGGAGAGATTCGGGTCGTGTTCCACGATGCCGAAGACTTCGATCGGCTGCTCCTGGTCTTGGCGGGCGTCTCGACCGCGGATCTCTGAGATGCGCCGCGTCGTGCGGAGGTACCAGAGGCGTGACTGGACGATCGTCTTTCTTCCAGGGGGGCACACGGAGTCACGCTCTTTCCGCGTCCGGGCGGCTGCGGCAGCCGCCGTTGCAGTGGCCATTGTGGTTCTGCTGCTTTCGGCTGGCTGGGTCGTGGGAGCGGCGTGGGAGCAGCGATCGGAGTCGAAGAGGACGCAGGAGCTCGAGGTCGAACTGGAGCGCCTCTCGGCGGAACGAACGCAGGTGATGGAGCTGGCGGCACGGTTGGAGCGCATGGAGGTCGATTATCAACGAGTGCAGCGGGTGCTCGGAAGCGACGGTTCGGATACGAGCACCGACGGCATGTGGCTGCCACCGCTCGAGCTGGGCGAGGGATCGGCGACGGCGACAGGACGGGAGGGCCGGCTGCAGTGGCCCCTCGCCCAGCGGGGCTACATCACGAGGTCGCACCGGACGGACGCCGGATTGCCGCACGGCGGGATCGACATCGCGATCCCGGCCGGATCGTACGTCAGGGCGAGCGCACCCGGCGTCGTGGCCGATGTCGGCGAGAACGGCATCTATGGCCGGTTCGTGCGAATCGAGCATGCCGGAGACCTGTCGACGCTCTACGGCCACAACGCCTGGACCTTCGTAACGGCAGGCGACTCGGTGGAGGCCCGGGAGGTGATCGCGGTTTCGGGGAGCACGGGCCGGTCGACCGGGCCGCACCTTCACTTCGAGACCCGACTGGCTGGTCGGATGATCGATCCACTGGAGCTCGTCGGCCGTTAGCCGGCCGAGCCGGCTCATCTGGTACGGAGCGGGAAAGCCGAGGGAGACCACGTGCTGGGAAAAGGACAGACCATGTCGAAGGAGAACAGAACGGAGAGCCGCGATCTGAGCGAGGTCGTCTCGATCATCGGGCCCGGGATGCAGGTGGTCGGGGACTGCACGAGCGACGGAGTGGTGCGGATCGAGGGACGCGTCGAGGGTTTGATCCGGGCCGCGAAGTCGGTGGTCGTCGGCAAGGACGGCCAGGTGCTGGGCGACATCGAGACGCAGGACCTGATCGTTGCCGGCCGGGTGGCAGGTACGATCACGGCCCAGAGCCGCGTCGAGCTGCAGGCCTCCTGCCATGTCGAGGGTGATATCCGGAGCAGGCGCGTGAAGCTCGACGAGGGCGGACGCGTGGAGGGCCGGCTTCACATGGGGGCCGAGACGGCGCAGCAGGAAGCGGCCCGGAAGATCCCGACGCCTCGCCAACCGCCGGCGGGGCCACCGGCTCCCGGTCCGGCGAAGGGACCTGCCCAGGGCATGCAGAAGGTTTCGGGGTCCGACTCCTGAATCGAGGCCGACAGATGCGGTCGCACGCGGCGGTCGCGGCCGCGCTCTCGAAGTGAGCCACTCCCTCCTGTTTGTCGCGGGGCTTCTCGCGATCACCTTCGGTGCGGATTGGCTCGTCACCGGCTCGTCGAGGGCGGCCGCCCGCCTGGGAGTCAGCCCCTTGGTGGTCGGGCTGACCGTGGTAGCGTTCGGCACGTCAGCGCCGGAACTCTTCGTCAGCGGCCTGGCCGCCTTGCGGGGCCAGCCGGGTCTCGCCGTCGGCAACGTCATGGGATCGACGGTCGCCAACGTCGGTCTGATCGCGGGCCTCGGCGCCCTCATTCGTCCGATCGCGGTCAAACGACGCCTCCTCGTTCGGGAGAGCCCGCTGCTCATCTTCGTCCTTCTGATCGTGATGCTGCTGTCGTGGAACGATGCTCTCGGCCGGCTGGACGGCCTGGCGCTGACGGGCGGCTTCCTCGTCTATCTGATCTTCATGCTTCACATGGAAGGAACGGGCGTCTTCCGCGGCGCGCCGGGCCTGGACGCGCCGAGCGGTGGCACGCCGCTCGGTGTCGGCACGGAAGGCCTGACTGCGGGGATGGCCGACGAACCGGCCGCTCATCCCTCGCTGGTCGGTCTCTGGGTGCGGACGATCCTGGGTCTGGTCGCGCTGCTGGCCGGAGCCCATTTTCTCGTCGACTCCGGGGTGGCGATCGCCCGGGCGTTTCGGGTGCCGGAGGAGGTGATAGGAGCGACGATGGTGGCGGTCGGCACGTCGATCCCGGAGCTGGCGTCGACCGTCGCCGCCGCCGCTCGCGGCTTGGGTGATATCGCGATCGGCAACATCATCGGCTCCAACGTCTTCAACCTGGGGCTCGTGCTGGGTGCGGCGGCTCTCTTGAATCCCCTCCGCCTTCCACCGGAAGTCGTCGTCCGGCAGGTAGTCCCCGCGCTCTTCTTCTGTGTCGTCCTCATCCCGCTGGCCTACACGGGTCGGCAGGTGAATCGCGGCGAGGGGCTCGCTCTCTTGCTGATGTACGGCGTCTTTATCTACACGGTAATCTGGCGGGTCTGACTCTCCACCGCTCGCGGCGGCGCGGTTGCTTGTAAAGCGGTCCTGTAAAGGTTAGGTTGCGCCGTTCTTGCCGACCGATTCCCTTCCGCTCAAGGAGCTCGGGACCGATGTCCGTGTCCGTCAAGATGAGCAGCAAGAACCAGATCGTCATTCCACGCGAGGCGCGGGCCGCGCTCGCCCTCGAACCTGGGGACCGGTTGCTGGTGACGGTGCGGCCTGGCGGAGTGATCGAACTGGAGCGACAGCCCGAGGACCTGGCCGCCGAGTTGGAAGGGTTGTTTGCGGGGCTCGGCACAGCGTCGTGGTCCGAGGTCGGTGGCTAGGCGCGCCGCATTTCAGGTTTCACTCGAGGAGGCACGACGAATCCACCTAGATGCATCCGTTATAGCCTATCATCTAATAGGTAATGCGCCGGTTGTTGAGCTCACAAGGTTAGTGTTTGCTGCAGTTAGGGAGGAGCGCATCCGTGCACAGACGTCGGCTCTCTCCTTCTATCAACTCCTGGCGGAGCCGTATCGGAGAGGCGAGGAGGAGGTCGCGGCTCAGGCGTTCCGCTACCTCGGCGGGCTAGCTGGATTGGAGGTCGTTCCCGTGACGGGAGAGATCGCCCGGCAGGCGGCGGAGGTAAGGGCACGGCTCGGCGGCTCGGCGGAGCGAGCGCTGCACCTCGCGACGGGACTCGTCGGGGGCGCAAGGGCATATGTCACCTACAAGACGGCACTTCGGCGGGTCGCCGGCATGGAGATCATCAGCCTGCACGAGTTCATGGATGGTTGAGCGGGTGCTCGCTCAGAGCGGTCGGAAGAGCAGGCCGGAAGGGATCTTGGGGGAAAAGAAGGTGGACTTCGGCGGCAGGCGGCGGCCGTGCTGGGCCACCTCCCAGAGGCGGTCTACGGGGACCGGCGGTAGGAGGAAGAGCGCATCCCCCTCGTCGGGCGCCGGCGGTGCCGCGGCGGGATCCTGCTGGTAGGAGAGTGCTCGGGCCGCGGCGGCTGAATCCGCATCTCCACCCATGATGCGCCTCAGAATCAGGGAGTCGAACAGGAGACACGCCAGCCCCGCCTCGGTCGCCGATAGCGCGGCCTCAGCCGCGGCGCCGCTGCGGACTCGCAGCAGGAGTCCGGACGAAGTGACGCCGGGCGCCGAGGCGACGCCGATCGCGGATGGGCCCGCGTCGGCAACGACAGCAGCGAGAGCGGCGGGGTCGGATGGACCGCGTTCAGCCTCGAAGAGGCTCAGGAGATCCCGTCGCCAGCCTTGTGGAAGGCCTGTGAGTCGACGATGCGTCGGCTGAATGAGAAGGCCCGGGTCGTGCTGGCTCACGATGGCCGCGAGCACCGCACCCGCGGCCGGCCGCGCAGGCAGTCGCCCGGCTAGGGCGAGCGCTGTCTCGTAGCGGTGGTGGCCGTCGGCGATCAACAGACCGTCGGCGCCGGCCGCCCCGAGGATCTCTCCTTCCAGTTCGGGAGGGACGGCATGGAGCCTGTGCTCGTTGCCGTCCTCCGTTTGCGTGTCGAGGGCCGGGGGAGCGGATGCTGCCGCCTGGATCAGCCCCCCCAGAGCACGCAGCGGGTCGCGGGCGATGAGAAAGATGGGGGAAAGCTGGGCTCGGCACGCCGTCATCAGAGCGAGCCGATCTTCCTTGGGGCCCCGGTGCGTTCGCTCGTGAGGCAGGACCTGCCCCCGGTCGAACGGAACCAGCTCCACGGCGGCGAGGAGGGCGCGGCGGACGAATCGCCGATCGCCGTGTCGGAACGCCTGAGAGTAGATCCAGCTGGCGTCGCGATCGGAGCGGGACAGAATGCCGGCATCGATCCACTCCTGCATCGTTCGGGCAGCCGCCGCGTAACGGTCGGGCGACCCACCCTCTGGCAGAATGAGCCGGACCGCGTTGTACGGGCTTCGAGCCCTGAGCCGGTTCGCCTCCTCTGCATCGATCACGTCGTAGGGTGGTGCCAGCAGGTGGCTCGGGTCGCCTGCTCTCGGAGCGTATCGGAGAGAGGCGGTCGGGAGTATTCGGGGCACGCCGGACCTCCGTGATCAGGCGAATCGCGGTTCCTGGGCGGCGATAATATCCGGGCCGGTGAGGTTCGAACCAGCCCCGTAGGCGAAACCAGGGAGCTGCCGCCGCGCCTTGCTCAGCCTGCAGGGCCGCCTAGCTTAGCCTCGCGGTCCGGTTGGCCGGCGCAAAGGGCGTGGGCGCCGGCTGTCCGTGTACCCGGCTCTGGCGGCGAGGGCGCCGGAGCAGAGCGGCCCGTTGTCGAGCGAAGGTGAGGCTTGGTGCCGGATGTTATGGAAGAAACCCTGGATCGGTTGCCCCCGGTGGGCGGAGTCCTGCTGGACATCGACGGCACCCTCCACGAGGCCGGGCAGCCGGTACGGGGAGCGGCGGGCGCGCTGGCAGAGCTGAAGGAGCGACTGCCGCTGCGGCTCGCGACCAACACGAGCCGGATGTCCCGCCGTGCGGTGGCAGAGAAGCTTCGCGACCTGGGATTCCAGGTGGACGAACGGGATGTGCTTACGGCTACCGTGGCGGCCGCTCACCACCTCGAGAAGACCGGTGTCACCCGAATCCAGCTGCTGGCGCCAGAGTCGGTGCGGCAGGACTTCCCGGGATTCGAGATCACGGACTCGGGGCCGGAAGCGGTGGTGGTCGGGGACTTGGGTCCAGGGTTCACGTTCGAGACCCTCAACGCGGCGTTCCGCAGCCTGCTCGGCGGGGCGCGTCTGGTGGCGATGCACCGGAACCGGTATTGGCTGACGGAAGCGGGGCCCACGCTGGACGCTGGCCCCTTCGTCGCCGCACTGGAGGAGGCGGCCGGAACCGCGGCCGAGCTGGTCGGAAAGCCCGCACGGCCGTTTTTCGACTTGGCAGCGGCCAGCCTCGGGCTACCCGCGAACCGCATCGCCGTGGTCGGGGACGATCCCGAGGCCGACATCGCGGGTGGACGGCGGGCCGGCCTGATCGTGGTCCAGGTGCGCACCGGGAAGTCACGCGCGGGGCGCGGGAGAGGACGGGCACCCGGCCTTGGGGCGCCGGCGGAGCCGCATGCGGTGATCGATTCCGTGCGGGAGCTGCCCCGCCTCCTGGCCGCGGCTGGGCCGTGAGGACCATCTCGAGGCCGGGCCCGCCTGCGGTCGGGGCGCTCGCCGTGGCCGTCTGGCTCACATCCGCGGCCTTCGCCGGTGCGCAGCCCTCGCCGCGGGAGTATCTAGGCTACCCCGTGGGAGCGGATCGACGCCTGGCCGACTGGACGGAGATCACCGGTTATCTATCGGAGCTGGCCGCGTCGAGCGATCGGGTCCGGCTCGACACCCTCGGAGCGACGACGCTCGGCCGCCCGTTCGTGCTGGTGACGATCAGCGAGCCATCGAACCTCGCAGCGCTCGAGCATCTGCGAGAGGTGCAGGCGGAGCTGGCCGATCCGCGGCGGATTCGGGACTCGGTACACCGCGAGGCGCTGATTCGGGCGGGACGGACGATCGTCCTGATCACGTGTTCGATCCACTCCACCGAGGTCGGCAGTAGCCAGCTACCGCTTCGCATGGCCTACCGGCTCGCGAGCTCGGATGACCCGGAGACCCGGGAGATCCTGGAAAACACGGTGGTGTTGCTCGTTCCTTCCCTGAATCCCGACGGAGTGGACTTGGTGGTGGACTGGTACCGTCGTTCCGTGGGGACGCCGTGGGAGGGTGCATCGCCGCCCTTTCTCTATCACCACTACGTCGGACACGACAACAACAGGGATTGGTACGCCTTCACCCAGGTCGAGACGCGCCTGGCGGTCGACCGGGTGCACAATGCGTGGCACCCGCAGATCGTTCATGACGTTCACCAGCAGGGTTCTTACGGTAGCCGGTTCTTCGTGCCGCCCTGGCTGGATCCGATCGAGCCGAACGTAGATCCCCTGCTCATCTCGGCGGCGAATGCACTGGGGACGGAGATCGCGTGGAGCCTCGTCCGCGAGGGGAAGAAGGGAGTCGTCGTCCATGCGATTTATGACGCCTGGACACCCGCTCGAGCCTATCCGCACTACCATGCCGGTGTCCGTCTGCTCTCCGAAACCGCTAGCGCGACGCTCGCCACACCCCTCGAGGTGAGGCCGGAGGAGCTCGAGGGACGTCGGGGCTTCGATCCGCTGACCCGGTCGTGGAACTTCCCGGAGCCGTGGGAGGGCGGAATCTGGAGGCTGGCCGACATCGTCGATTACATGGAGGCGGCGGCGTTCTCGCTGCTGCGGCACGCGGCACGCAACCGGGAAACGTGGCTCCGTAATTTCCTGGCGGTCGGCGAACGGGCGGTGGCGGGATGGTCCAGCTGGCCGGCCGCCTGGGTGATTCCGGCTGATGGCGGCCAGGCGGCCGGCGGCGGGCTGGAAGCGGCCGGTGACCGTCGGGCGTGGCCCGAGATCGGTGTCGTGGAGCTGGTGACCGTGCTCCGGCGGGCCGGGGTTGAAGTGGAGCGTGCGCAGCGACCGTTCCTCGCGGTCGCCCGGAGGTTCCCGGCAGGGAGCTACATCGTAAAGATGCGGCAGCCCTATGCGGCTTTCGCCCAGGCGGTTCTCGAAGCGGGACGGTACCCGGACCTCCGCCAGTACGAGGAAGGTCCGCTCCTGGAGCCGTACGACGTGACCGCACATTCGCTGCCGCTGCTGTTCGGCGTCGAGGCCGTGGCGGTCGAGGCGCCGATCGATGTCGAGGCGGAGGCCGTCAAGGCCGCTCCCCACCTGCCCGGGTCGCTGACCGCGGCGGCCGGCCTGGCTGGATCCGCCACCCGCGTGGCGCTCTACCAACCGTGGGATCCTTCCATCGATGAGGGGTGGACCCGGTGGATCTTCGACCGTTTCGGGGTCTCGTACGCGACGGTTCACAACGAGGAGATCAACTCGGGCCGGCTGGACGGGTTCACCAGCCTGCTGCTTCCTTCCATCTCCACGGATGTCCTGCGCGAGGGGCGAGGGGCCGATTCGGTTCCGCCGGGGATGGATGGGGGGCTGACCGCGGCGGGCGTAGCTGCGCTGAGAGAATTCCTGGTGGGTGGCGGAACGCTGGTAGCGCTGAATCGTTCCGCCGATTGGGTGATCGAAGAGCTCAAGCTGCCGGTGCGGAATGTCGTCGCCGGCCTCGAGGGCGTCGGTTACTCGGCTCCTGGATCGCTGGTGCGGATCGAAATCGATCGGCGGAGCCGGATGGGCGATGGGCTACCGAAGGAGACGGCTGCCTGGCTGGAAGGTGGAGCCGCTTTCGAGGCCGTCGACAGCTCCGGCGTGCGGACCGTTGCCCGGTACGCAGCGGAGCCGCTGCTGCTGAGCGGCTGGCTGCAGGGGTCGGAGTACTTATCCGGCCGGGCGGCGGTGGTCGAGGTGGGCGTCGGGAAGGGACGGGTCGTCCTGTTCGGCGTCCGTCCGCAGTACCGGGGGCAATCGCTTGCCACCCTCCCGCTCCTGTTCGCTGCGCTGAGACGCGCCGGCCCCGAGTAGGGAGGAGAACGGCGCGGCCGGTGTGCTACCGGGCCTACCGGGCCGCGATCAAACGGCGTCCTCCGGGAAGTTCTCGAGCACCTCCTGTACCTTGTTCAGGAAGAACGCCGCCATCGCTCCGTCGACGACACGATGGTCGTAGCTGAGCCCGAAATAGGACATGTGGCGGATCCCGATGGCATCTCTCCCCATGTCGTCCTTCACGACCACCGGGCGCTTCTCGATCACACCCGTGCCGAGGATCGCCACCTGCGGCTGGTTGATGATCGGCGTCCCGAACTGATTGCCGAAGACGCCGACGTTGGTGATGGTGAACGTGCCACCCTGGATGTCATCGAAGTCGAGCGTGCGGGTCCGTGCCTTCTCCGCCAGGGCGTTGGCGCCCTCGGCCAGACCCATGAGGTTGAGGCGATCGGCGTTCTTGAGCACCGGAACGATCAATTCCCTCCCGTCGTCAATGGCGACGGCGATGCCGAGGTTGATGTCTCCGTGATAGATGATCCGTGTGCCATCGACCGATGCGTTGAGGATGGGATATGCCTTCAGGCCTTCGACCACGGCGCGCATGATGAAGGGGCCATAGGTCAACTTTGCGCCCTCGGCATCGAACCTGGGCTTCAGCTTCCCGCGTAGCTGGACTACTCGCTCGAAGTCGATCTCCGTAACGGAGGTCACGTGAGCCGACACGTGCTGCGACATCAGCATGTGTTCCATGGTGCGGAGACGGACACGGCTCATGTCCTCGACGCGGTCTCCCTCGCGAATCGGCACCCGCGGAATCTTGACTTCGAGCGTGGTCCCGTGGATCGGTAGGAGGAGCACACCGGGTGGCCCGGGTGCGGCGGGGGGCGCAGGGGCTACGGGGGAGGCGGCCGGAGCCGCCGCTGCCGCGGGTGCCGGCGTGGTCGTGGTCTGCACGGCCTCTTTGCGCGGGGTCGCATCGCGGGCCTCGATGAACGCCACGATGTCGTCGCGGGTTACGCGGCCGGCGATGCCCGTGCCCTCGACGTGGGCGATCTCGACCCCGTGTTCGGCCGCGATCTTGCGGACGAGTGGCGTAGAGCGGGTCTGCAGTCTCCCTTCCCTGCTCTCAGGCTCGGATCGGTCACCGTCGGTCCGCCGTGCTGGCTGCGAGAGACCGGCGGACGGCTCCTGGGTGGCCTCAGTGGCGGCGGCCGCGATGGCAGCCGGCTCGGCGATAGCTGGCTCTGTGGCAGCAGCGCCGGCAGCCGGCTCGGCGATTGCTGGCTCAGCGGGAGCAGCGCCGGCAGGTGCCTCGGCGGTAGCCGGCTCGGGCGCGACTTCCGCCTGCTTCTCCGTCTCGATGCGCGCGACGATGGTGTTCACCTCCACCGTCTCCCCTTCCTCGACGAGGATCTCGGCCAGGGTGCCGCTGGCCGGAGACGGAATGTCGGCGTCGACCTTGTCGGTCGAGATCTCGAACAAGTCTTCGTCGCGCTCGACCGCCTCGCCGACCTTCTTGATCCACCGGGTGAGGGTTCCTTCTGCGATCGATTCGCCCATCTGGGGCATGATCACATCGACCCTGGCCATCGAGACCTCTCCGTTGTTCAGGTTTTCCGCTCGGTCCCGGCGGACGACGCTCTCACCCGGACCTTGAAGAAGCCGATACCTCTGCCTAGTAGGCGAGCAGCCACCGGGCTGCCGTCACGATATCCTCGGTCTGCGGCAGATAATATTCTTCCAGCGGCGGGGAGTACGGCACGGGCGTATCGAGGGCTGTCACGCGCCGAATCGGGGCATCCAGCCACTCGAAGGCTTCCTCGCAGATCCGGGCCGTGATCTCACCCGCGAAGCCACCGAAGCGCGGGGCCTCGTGTACGATCAGGACCCGCCCGGTCTTCTTCACGCTCTCGACGATCGCCGGCGTGTCGAGTGGCCGCAAAGTACGAAGGTCCAGAATCTCGACCTCGGCGCCATCGTCCGCAGCGATACGCTCCGCGGCCGCCTCGGCCTTGTACAGCATCGCGCCGTACGTGACCAGCGTGAGATCGGTGCCCGACCGTTGCGTTCTGGCGACCCCGAGCGGCACGAAGATCTCCTCGTCCGTGGGCAACGGCTCCTTGACGCGGCGGTAGAGGTACTTGTGCTCGAAATACAGCACGGGATCGGGATCTCGAATCGCCGCCCGCAGGAGGCCCTTGGCGTCGTACGCCGTCGCCGGCGCCACCATCTTGAGGCCCGCGACGTTGGCGAAGTACGACTCGACGTTCTGGGAGTGAAAAGGACCGGCGTTCGCTCCTCCTCCGCACGGGCCGCGGATCACGAGGGGCGCGCCAACGCCCGTTCGGTATCGGACCTTGGCGGCGAAGTTCACGATCATGTCGAACGCCGGGGCGATGAAATCGATGAACTGCATCTCGGCGATCGGCTTGAAGCCCATCGCTGCGGCCCCGATCGCGGCTCCCACGATCGCCGCTTCGGATATCGGCGTGTCGATGACCCGCTCCGGCCCGAACTCCTCCAGGAAGCCCTCGGTGATCTTGAACGCACCCCCGTAGGTTCCGATGTCCTCGCCGAGGATGAAGACGGTCGGATCGGTCTTCATCTCCTCCCAGATCGCCTGGCGGATCGCCTCGAGGTAGGTGGTCTCCGCCACGGCGGCTTCGGATGGGGATCTCGCGCCGCGCTGCATCGCCGGGGACGTGGCCGATCGCGGCTCGCTCACCGCTCGCTCCTCGGCACCTGCAGGTCGTCGTACACCGGCGAGCATCGTGTCCAGGGAACGGAGGCGGCGTCGGCGGCCCAGGTCCCGAATCTGGCTTCTTCGGGCTCCGGCATCTCCGAGGAAAGCGCCATCTCGACGGCGGCTTCCAGCTCCCGGCGGACGGACTCCTTCACGACCGCCAGTCCCGCTCGCGACTCGAAGCCGGCCTCCACAAGGTAGGTCTCGAGCCGGTCGATCGGATCCCGGGCTCGCCAGGCGGCAAGCTCGTCGCCGGCGACATAGGACTGCGGGTCGTGTTCGGCGTGACCTGCCATCCGGTACGTCTCCGCCACCACCATCATGGTGCCTTCGCCGCGTCGAGAGCGGTCCACGGCTCGCCGGACCTCATCGTGAACGAGAAGCACGTCGTTGCCGTCGACCGAGGCAGCTGGCACACCGTACGCGGCGGCGACGTCCAGCCAGTCGTCGACGGCGGCCTGGCGATCGCTGCGGGTGGAGAAGGCCCAACGGTTGTGTACGAGGACGATCACCACCGGCAGCCGCTGCACGGCGGCGAAGTTGAAGCCCTCATGAGCGACCCCCGTACGGCTGGCTCCGTCCCCGAGAAAGGTCAGACAGACGCGCGATTCCCGCCGCAGGCGCAGGGCCAACGCCACGCCGGCCAGCACGCTGAGCTGCGGACCGAGCGGACCGATCGGTCCGAGCAGGTGCAGCTCAGGCAGCGAGAAGTGGCAGGCGCTGTCTTTTCCGCCGGAGGGCGACCCGGCTCGAGCCAGGTACTGGCGTAGGAGATGGACCGGCTCCACGCCGCGGACCAGGAGGGCTCCGGTCTCCCGAAGCGAAGGGGCCAGCCAATCCCCGGCCTCGAGTGCAGCGGCCGCACCGACGGCCGTCGCCTCCTGTCCGAGGCTGCGATACAGGCCGCCCCAGAAGAACCCTTGCCGGAGCAGCCGCTCCAGCCGGTCCTCGAGCCCCCGGGTGAGCAGCAGGTAGCGATAGAGATCGCGCAGCTGCTCCCGTGTCAGAGATGCCAACTCGCAGGCTCCGTTCGTAGGTGATGAATCGGGAAAACATACCTCGGCCTTCGGGCGAGTTCAATCGACCCGGGAAGCCCGGTTGGCATTACCGGCCGCCAGGCGCCCCGAGGCCGTGTTCGCTTTACCGTCGCGCTTTACCTGTAAAGCGCTGGCGGGTCGATCGAGGCCGAAACGTCGGGCGCCTCAAGGAGGGCGGGGCGGATCCGTGATCGGCGCGCGGGATTCCTGAAAGGGCAGGGCGACGACCTCCGCGAGCGGGTCACCGCCCCGCTCGACGGAGAGGAGAGACCCGGGAGCTGCTTCCGTGCGAGTCAGTCCGAGGGCAATAGTCCCGAACCGAGGGGATTGGACCACCGAGGTCAGAGTGACGCAGGGTCGACCGCCCAGGTAGAGAGTGGTCCCCGGTCGAAGGGAGGATTCGGGAAGGCGGATGCCACGGAGGATTCGGTTCACGTGGCCGCGAAAGTGTATCCGGGCAACCACTTCCTGGCCCGTGTAGCAACCCTTGTCGAAGCTGAGCGCACGGGCGTCCTGGCCGGCCTCCTGCGCCAGGTTCGCCTCGCTGAAGTCGATCCCGTGGACAGGGAGCCCGCTTTCCACGCGTAGGATCTCCCAGGCGAGCCGCGACGCGACGCGCCCACCGAGTGCACCCACGTGCCGGGCGAGGGCGGAGCGGGCCTGGTCGAGGCGACTGCGCTCGACGTAGAGGTCGAAGCCCGCTCCCTCGATCGCCTCTCTTCCAGCGATGACGGCGTACCCGAACGGCGTATCGAGCTCCCGTGCCGCCAGAGCACCGAGGCGATCGGTCACGGATTGACCGGCCCAGGCATCGACGGCCCTCCCGGCGTCCCGTCCCAGCACACCGAGGCGCGCGACGCCGGCGTCCTCGAAGGTGGCGTAGATCGGGGGCAGATACTTGCGGAGGTGTGCAGTGGCCGCTTCGGCGCAGCGCTCCGGCAGATCCAGCCAGAAGCCGCTCGCGAGGCGAAGAAGCCGAAGCTCGGCAACGGGCCGACCCTTGGGCGTGAGCATGAACGCGTAGAGGCACTCTTCCGGAGAAAGGCGCCCTACGTCGTTCGTCGTGAGGCCTTGCAGCATCTCGCCGACGCGATCTCCCGTGATGCGGAGGATGAGGCGCGCCTGCTCGTCGAGGAGCGCCACGCGCTCCTGCATTGCCTCGTAGTCGGCGAGGGTTTCCGCTGCTACGGCCACGGTGGCCACCTACCCACTCCCCGGTCGCTGGAGCGGCCGGGGAGAGATCTCTGGAAAGAAAAAGCGGTCCCCGGCTGGGCCGGGGACCGCCTGGCTTGGCCGCGCGCTTGGCTCACATGAGCGGAGGCCTGCGCCGCCGCGCGACGGCCGTCGGTAAGAGGGAGCGCTACATGCCCTGCCCGATCGTGCCGGCCCGACCGTCCCACTCAAGGACGAAAGTGACGCGCCGGTTCTCGATGCCGCTCTGTGGATCCTGCGCGCCGGTGGCACCCGGATTGACCTGACGGTTTCTGACTTCACCGTAGCTCACGGCACGGAGGCGGTCCCCGTTCATACCCGCGTTGACCAGATAGGAACGCACGTTCTCCGCCCGCCGCCGACCGAGCCCGACGTTGTACGCGACGGAGCCGGCAGGGTCGGCGAAGCCCTCGAGCGTGACGAGGGCGTTCCCGTGCTCCCGACTCATCACGCGGGCGAACTCGTCCAGGATCGGCATGTCAACGTCGCGGACAATGTCGGAGTTGAAGTCGAAGTAGACGGGCAGGCCCAGAGCCATGCCGCCGCAGCCGCACTCCTCGAACTGGCGGCGCAGGGCTGCGAGGTCATCCTCGAGGGCGCTGACTCGGCCTTCCAGGTCCGCGACGGCGGCGCCGAGGCCGGCGAGACCCGCCAGTTGAGCCGCGTGCTCGTCCAGGCTGCTGTTGATGGCGGCGAAGCGTGCGTCCAGCTCCTCGACGTGAACCAGGTGGCTGCACCCACCGGCCAACACGACGGCGGCCATCGCCGCAATGGCTGTCTTCAGCGAACTTCCCTTCTTACCCATGCAGGCCTCCCTTTCAGGGACACTTTTACCCTTTTCGAGCGCAGACATCGCGGCCCGAGATACAAGTTAGCGCGAATGGGGGGGCTACTTAACGTGTAAACCCGGGCCCGATCGCGCAAGTGGGCGCCGGCGGGGCGCGCCGTGCCCCACGCGTGCAAGGACGGGGCCAGAGCGGACCCGTCCAAGCTCACGAGGTCTCACACTTTAGCTGATTTCAGCTCGCAACGGAAGTCCCACAGCGGGCCGGGCCTCCCGCCAGGTCAGAAGACGTCGTCGCGCGCCTGCCGTCGTCCCCCGCCAGCCCCCGTGGACCGGTACCACTCGACCGCCCGCCGCCACCCCTCCTCCGTACTCACGACGGGCTCCCATCCCAGCTCGTTGCGGATCAGGTCGCTGCAATACGGATCTCCCTCGGTAAACAGGCGCATCCTGTTCGGCGTGAGCGCTAGCGGGCGGACGCGAGGCAGAACGCGGCGGAGCGCGCCGGCGAGTTCGCCGACGAGCGAAACGAGCGGCACGGGGAGAGGAAGGACGGGGGCGTCGGCGCCCCGCGCTGCGGCCATCCGGACCAGAGTCTTCTGGATGAGCTCGCCGTCGTCGGTGACGTTGTAGGTGCGCCAGGCGGCCGCGCCGTGCGTGCCCGCAAGCCAGGCCGCCCGGGCGACGTTGCCCGCGTACACCAGGGGAAGGTCGCTGAGGCCGCCGCCCAGGGTCGCCAGGACCGGCCGGGAGGCCCAGCGAACGACGCCAGGGGTGAACAGCCGATCCCTCTCACCCATCACCATGTCGGGTCGGAGAATGCACCACTCGATCCGCTCGCCGGCCTTCCGCACCACGTCCTCGGCCATTCGCTTGGTGAGGCTGTAGTGATCGTCCCTGGAGATCGGGCCGTCGAGGGGCGATTCCTCGTCCAGCGGGAGAGCGTCACGGGGAGGCGCTCCGTAGACCGCGACGCTGGAGAGGTGGACGAAGCGACGAACGCCGGCACGGATGGCCTCCCTCAGCATCCGGCGGGTTCCCTCGACGTTCACCTCGACGTGCTGCTCCATCGAGGCGGGCGTGCCCAGCTGCGCCGCGGCGTGGATGACGATCTCGCAGCCCTCCGCTGCGCCGCGCACCGCTTCGGGGTCGGTTAGATCGGCCAACACGAACTGGCAGCTGAGCTCTTCCAGGAAGGCCGCATTGCTGGCCGGCCTTATCAGCGCCCGAACCCTCCAGCCCATCTCGCGAAACAGCTCTGCGACATGGCTCCCGATGAGACCGGTCGCTCCCGTGATAAGCGCCGTTGCGGAGAGTGCGTCGAGCTCCGTCGCCGCATTCCGCTGGACGCCGGGTCGGGATTCCTCCGGTGTAACGTCGACCTGATCCGCTCCGGCCACCTCGGACTGGTCGAAGAGGGAGTAGGAGCCCTCGTCGGCCTCACCTTGCATGGCACGTCCGCTTCCGCATGGGAAAAAACTTCCTTCTGCTGTCCGTGCTCCGGTGCTCACCCGTCAAACGGGAACAGCACCGATCGAAGCCTATCGGAGGAACGGGCTTTCCGGTAGCCGGACGAACGCCGCCCCGGCCCGTCAGATTTGTTTGACGAGCTGACCAGGATCAGATTGGGCTCCATCTCCTCTTCCGATCGGCTGAGGCTGACCGAGAGGACCAATCGGCCCGGCGTGTTCGCACGACGCCGGGGTGTATGCCCTACGGGGGTGCTCGCTCCGAATGACCTATTCCGTCAAGGAGATCTACTACACATTGCAGGGCGAAGGGGTGAATGCGGGCCGGCCGGCCGTGTTCTGCCGGTTCGCCGGCTGCAACCTGTGGACAGGCCTGGAGCCGGACCGCGAGACGGCGACCTGCTCGTTTTGCGACACCGATTTCGTTGGAACCGATGGTCCGGGAGGGGGGAAGTTCCGCACGGCAACGGAGCTCGCCTCCGAGGTCGCGGCCCGATGGCCGAGCGACGCGAGGTCGACGGCCGATCGACTCGTGGTCTGCACCGGCGGAGAGCCGCTGCTACAGCTCGACGAGGCGGCCATCCGGGCGTTTCAGGCGCGCGCGTTCGAGGTGGCCGTTGAGACGAACGGGACACTGCCGGCGCCGGAAGGGATCGACTGGCTGTGCGTGAGCCCGAAGGCGGGTGCCTCGCTGCTACTGAAGGGGGGCGATGAGCTGAAGCTCGTCTTTCCCCAAGCGGGCGCGCTACCGGAGGCGTTCGAGGAGCTGGATTTCACCCACTTCTGTCTCCAGCCGATGGACGGGCCGGATGTAAAGCGGAACACCGAGCTGGCGGTGAGATACTGCCTCGAACACCCGCGCTGGCGGCTCAGCCTTCAGACGCAGAAATACCTCGGAATCCCGTAGCCGGCCTCGCGTGGGTCGGCCGTCGTCGCCGGGCCCGCAAAAAGAAAGAGGCGCGACCTGGAGGTCGCGCCTCTCGAGCGCCGGGAAGCCCTGAAGCGAAGAAAGCGCCCGGCCGATCGGACCGCCTACGCGGCTACAGGACGTTGAACCGGATGTTCAGTCCCACCGGGATGTCCTGGAAGCCTCCGAACGGGCTGACGCCACTGTACAGGCTGGTGATCGGCTCGGTGTCCTCCTCGTTGCCGAACATCCAGTGTACGCCGCCGAAGATGGAGATCTCGCCGCAAACCCTCGCCCGCGCGGGCGTGCAATCCCCGACCTCGAACCCGAGCCGGATCCCGCCCCGGAACTCCGGATACGTGTCCTGCCAGTCGACAAGGCAGTAACCGCCCGGCGCGCCCGGGCAGCCAAGGTCCCCGGTGTCGACCGGATTGGGGTCGCGGAAGTCGACCTTCTGCGAGTTCACGAACACGGCCCCGCCCAGCAGGAAGAGCTGGAACACGAACTTGCTGTCGGCCCGATTGACGAAGTTGAAGTCGAAGCCGCCCGTGAGGTGGGTCAGTGTGATATTCGGCGCCCCGTCGAGATCGCTGCTGCTCGGACCCAGCGGATTGATCGTGAGAACGTTGTCGTCGTTGCCGCTGAGCAGATCCCAGCTGCCCTCGACCCGAAGGCTGACGAGATCGCTGACGAAGTAGTTGGCGCCGGCGCCGAACGTGGGCCCGCCCGAGGCGATGTCGCCGAGGTCGCCGAGCGGGATCGCGTAGCCCCCGTTGACGTCGAACGACCAGATCTTCGACGCGTAGGCTTGCGCGTTCGCGGCCGTCGGGATGGCCACCATGACAACAGCCGCCATCAGGAGCGAGCGGAGTAGTCTGTAGCGGAGCATGTCGTTTTTCCTCCTTGCTTCAGTGCGTCCCGAAAAAGTTGCCGTTGTCACGGATGGGACGGGAGAGCTTTCGGCTCACGCCGCACGCAGCCAGCCTGTCAACAGAGACACGACCGCCGCGCAGACGCAAGTTTGTGTCATTATAGGGAATCACGCAAGTACCGCGTGCTCCCGCAAGCAAGATGAATGCCCTTTGTTGATAAGGTGATCCGCGAAGCCGGGCCACGAATCGCACCGCGCACCGCGCCGTGCAGCACCAACCCGATCTCCGCCTTGGACGCGCCTCGAGGGGAGTTCCGCGAGTGCGGCGCCCGGTTCGACCGCAAAATGTAACCAACAAAGCGATAGAAAGGAACAGGGTTAGGCGGACGGAGGGTGTTGGACTATCGGTTGCCCAGATACGTCGCCAGCGCCTCGGGAAGCGGCGTGAGGGGACGCGAGAACAGGGCCCGGAAGCGCCGGTTGTCGGCGATGGCGCTCTGGAGGAGGAAGTCGACGGCATCGCGCGAAAGGAGCTGGCCGGGCAGGACCTGCGCGACCCTGGCGGCGCACCTTGCCACGCCTGCCGGAAGGTGGACGATTCCGCGCCTGAGCCCGCAGGCCTCCATTGCGATTCGCAGAATCTCGTCCAGCGTGTACGTTACCGGCCCGCCCAACTCGAAGGTCTCGCCATCCGCCGTCCCCTCGAGGACGATAGCGCCCACGACCTCGGCGAGGTCCCGAACGAAGAGCGGGTTGAGGCGCTGCGACCCGTCTCCGATCTGGGGAAAGAACAGGGGGTTGAGGCGAAAGGCTCGGACGAAGAGGTTGAGGCTCCGGTCCTCCGGACCGTAGACCCAGGAAGGGCGGACGATCGTATGGGCGAGCCCGGAGCCGCAAACGGCTTCCTCGGCCAGCCCCTTGGCGCGAAACCAGCTCCTCGACGAGGATGGATCCGCGCCGACGCCCGAGAGGTACACAACGCGACGGACGCCGGCCGCCCGCGCCCGCTCCGTGAGGTTCCGGGTCCCCTGGCCGTCGACCTCAAGAAAGGTGAGCCCGCGCGAGGGATCCTCGACCGGGAAGCCGGAGAACTGGACGCATTGAACCACCGTGTCGACGTGGCGGAAGATCCCCTCGAGAGTCCCGGGCCGGGTTACGTCCCCGATGCGCGCCTCCACCGAGAGGTGCGGGAAGCGCCGTCGTATGCGGCCAGCGTCACGGCCGAGCGCCGCCACCCGGCAGCCTCCGGAAGCGAGCTCGCGCACGATGGAGGCGCCGAGAAAGCCAGTGGCTCCAGCGACGAGTACGATGTCCTGATGCCGCTCGCTGCCGCACATCCCTCTCGCTCCCGATAGGCTCACGGCCATGCCCGACTTCCGCCAGGCCCTCGACAGCGGTCGCGTCATCTTGCTCGATGGCGCGATGGGCACAGAGATCTACCGCCGCGGCGTATTCATCAACCGCTGCTTCGATGACCTCAGCCGAACCGACCCGAATCTAATCCGCGAGATCCACACGGAGTACCGTCGGGCCGGCGCCCAGGTTCTCGAGACGAACACCTTCGGCGCGAACCGGTTTCGACTCCGCGGCTACGGGCTCGAGGGAGAGGTCCGGGCCGTAAACCGGGCCGCGGCCGAGGTCGCGCGCGAGGCGGCGGCGGAGGAGCTGTTCGTAGCCGGCAGCATCGGCCCGATCGGCGTCCGCCTGGAGCCCTACGGGGTAGTGTCGCGGGATGAGGCGAGAGAGGCGTTTCGCGAGCAGGCTGCCGCGCTCGCCGAAGCCGGGGTGGACCTCTTCCTGGTCGAGACGTTCAGCGACCTGGAGGAGATACGGCAGGCGATCGACGGCTGCCGGGACGCCGCCGACCTCCCGGTGATCGCGCAGATGACGATTCAGCCGAACGGCGAAACGACGTACGGCGACCAGCCGGAGCATATCGCGGAGGAGCTCGCGGCGAAGGACGTCGACGCGATCGGCCTGAACTGCAGTGTTGGTCCTGCGATCATCCTCGGTGCCATCCAGAGGATGGTGGCCGTAACCGACCTGCCGATCTCGGCGGTGCCGAACGCGGGCCTTCCTCAGGAGGTACACGGGCGGAAGATCTACATGGCGGATCCGGAATACATGGCCAGCTATGCGCGCAAGCTCGTCCAGGCGGGAGCGAGGATCGTGGGCGGGTGCTGTGGGACGACCCCGGCACATACGCGCGAGATGGCCAGCCAGGTGCGGGTGGTGGCGCAACGGGTGCCACGGGCGCGGATTCGGAGACCGCCTGCGGAGACAACGGTCGCTCCGGCGCCCCCGCCCGGGGAGGCCGCCCCCGTGGTCCCGTTGGCCGAGCGCTCGGCCTGGGGCCGGCGCCTGGCGACCGGCGAGATGGTCACCAGCGTCGAGATCCTTCCCCCCCGCGGCACGAATCCGTCGGACATGCTCGAGGCGTGTCGCTGGCTGGCCGAAGCCGGTGTCCACGCGGTGAACGTGCCCGACGGGGCGCGCGCCATGATGCGGATGGGCGTGATCGCGGCGTCGGCGCTGATCGAGCGGGAGGTGGGCCTCGAGACGGTCGTCCACTACTGCTGCCGCGACCGAAACCTGCTCGGCATGATGAGCGATTTGATCGGAGCCCAGGCGCTCGGCCTGCGCAACATGCTGCTCATCACCGGCGATCCGCCGAAGATGGGCCCGTATCCCGAGGCCACGGCGGTCTTCGATATCGATTCGGTTGGCTTGACGAACCTCGTGTCCCGGCTGAACCGAGGTCAGGACCTCGGAGGCAACGCCCTCGGGAGCGCCAGCTCGTTCGTCGTTGGGGTCGGAGTGAACCCTGGTGCGGTGGACCTCGACGAGGAGATCGAGCACTGGTACTGGAAGGTGGACGCGGGAGCGGAGTTCGGTGTGACGCAGCCCGTGTTCGATGTGGAGACGCTGGTCGCCTTCCTGGCGCGCATCGAGAAGGAGGGAACCAGGATTCCGATCGTCGCCGGCATCTGGCCGCTGGTGAGCCTGCGGAACGCCGAGTTCCTGAATAGCGAGGTGCCCGGGATCGAGGTGCCGGACCGGTACATGGAGCGCATGCGGGTGGCGCAGGAGCGGGGAAAGGAGCACGCCCGGGCGGAAGGCTGCGCGATCGCCCGCGAGATGCTCGAAGAGGTGCGCGACCTGGTGGAGGGGGTGCAGGTGAGCGCCCCGTTCGGCAAGGTGGGCTACGCGCTGGACGTTTTCGCCGCCCTGGACGGCTACCCGAGCCTCGAGGACCTCGAGCGGCGAATGGCCGAGGGGTCGAGCGGCTCGCCGAGCTGACAGAAAGGACGATCAGATGTTGACCGAGCTTCTGGCACGCGAGATCGGGAAACGGCCCGATACGGTCCGGTTCCACGGCCGCGTCCTCTTCCTCACCCAGGATCCGGAGCTGGTCCGTCGGCAGCTGGCCGGTGAGGACCTCGACTGGGATCCATCGATCCCGCTCCGGGACGACATCAGCACGGATGAGATCACGCCCGGCTGGGTCTGCTACTACTACGACGAGAAGCTCGGAGAATACCCATACGTCGGCCTGAGATGCGGGGACGAGTTTCCGATCGGTCGTAACGAGGTGAAGAACGGCGGCTTCGTCTGTTCCGTTTCCGGGAAGAGGCGAGGCAAGGGGTCGAGCCGCGAGGCCGCCCCTTTCGCCGAGCAGGCCGCAGGGATCCGGGTGGTGATCGCCGAGAACATCGAGCGCATCTACCGGGAGAACTGCGAGAACCGCGGGATCCTGGCCTCGACCGATTTCTCCCTCATCGATCGGATCCGCGCCGGAGAGCAGATCCCGCTCGAGGCGTTCATGGGGGATGCCGGCCCGATCGAACGCGACATCATCGAGTACGGCGGCCTGCTCGACTACGCCGTCGCGCGCCTGAAGGGGCTGGTCCAGGTGCCGGAGATCCGCACCGGAGTGCGGCCGATGACGATCGCCGAGAAGATCCTGGCTTCGCGCTGGGTGACCGACCTCGCGGCGGGCGAGGTGGGAGTGGGGGCGGTGAGGCCGGGCGACACGGGCTTCGTGCGAACCGATCTGCGGTTCAGCCACGAGTACGTCACCCCGATGGCAGCCACGTTCTGGGAGGCGTTCGCCGGCGAGGCGGCGGAGCTGAACGATCCGGAGAGCATCGTCTTCTTCCGCGACCACCTCGCCTTCCTCGACCAGGTGATCACCGAGGAGCGGAGGAAGAAGGGATTGCTCGACGCCGCCTACGCCCTGCACGACCGGCAGAGGGAGTTTGCCGAGCGGCAGGGGGTTCGGCTGCACGGAGAGCTGCCCGACCGCGTGGGGAGCGAGGCGATCTGCCACGTGATGATACAGGACCGGTATGCCGTGCCCGGCACGGTGATCATCGGGAGCGACTCCCACACGCCGCACTCGGGCTGCCTCGGCGCGCTGGCGTTCGGCGTCGGTACGTCGGCGATCGTGAACTCGTGGGCCACGCGGGACGTTCGCCTCCAGGTGCCGCCGTCGGTGCGCATCCGGATCTCGGGGCGCCTGCCGGCCAACTGCACGGCCAAGGACCTGATGATCGAGATCCTCCGGCATCCCTACGTCCGCGGGGGAGAGGCGATCGGGAAGATCATCGAGTACTGCGGCGAGGCGGTCGAGGCGCTCGGCGTCGATGAGCGCGCCACCTTGACCAACATGGCGGCCGAGGTCGGGGGCTTCACCGGGATCGTGGCTCCGGACGACCGCGTCGTCGAGTGGCTGGTGGAGAGGCGGCGCATGTCGCGCGACCGGGCCGAGCGGCTCGTCGGGGGCCTGGCCAGCGATCCAGATGCCCGCTACGAGTGGACCCTGGATCTCGACGCGAGCGCACTGCGCCCGATGGTGGCGGAGCCGGGCGATCCGGGGCACGGGGTCTTCCTGGACGAGCTGGAAGCGGATGTGCCCGTCGACATCGTCTACGCGGGATCGTGCACCGGAGGCAAGCGGGAAGACTTCGACATGTACGCCACCGTGATCCGCGAGGGACTGGAAGCGGGGAACCGGGTGGCCGAGGGCGTATCCGCGTACATCCAGTACGGCTCCATCGACGTGGAGGAGTATGCGCGGGAGCGCGGCTACCACGAGCTGTTCGAGCGAGCCGGTCTGACGGTGCTGGCACCGGGCTGCGGGGCGTGCATCAACGCGGGGCCCGGCGTCAGCACCTCGGCGGAGCAGGTGACGATCAGCTCGATCAATCGGAACTTTCCGGGGCGCAGCGGACCCGGCAGGGTCTACCTCGCCAGCCCGTTCACCGTCATGGCCTCGGCGCTGGCGGGCCGGTTGAGCGCCTACCAGCCCGCGGCGGCCCTGCCCGCGTGAGCGGACGGCGGGGCGGAGGCGGAGACAAACCCTGAGAGGCCTGTGGCTGGAGGGCGGTCGGCTGCGCTACCTGCCGGACCTGCCGATTCCCGAGGTCGCGCCCCGCGAGGTGCTGGTGAGAGTCCTTGCCGCCGGCATCTGCAACACCGATCTGGAACTCCTTCGAGGCTACTACCCGTTCAGCGGAGTCCCCGGCCACGAGTTCGTGGGCGTGGCCGAGGCCGTCGGCGAGGACGTCCCTCCGGAGGTGGCGGATGATCTGGTGGGTCGCCGGGTCGTGGGCGAGATCAACGCCGCCTGTGGCGACTGTCCCCGCTGCCTGCAGGGGCTGTCGAAGCACTGCGAGCGCCGCACGGTGCTGGGTATCGCCGGGCGTTCGGGGGCGTTCGCCGACTACCTGACGCTCCCCGTGTCGAACCTGCATGCCGTGCCCGAGCGGATCTCGACGGCGGCCGCCGTGTTCACCGAGCCGTTGGCGGCCGCGCTGGAGATCACCGAGAGACTGCCGGCGAGTCGCTCCGGTCGGGCGCTGGTGGTGGGTGCCGGCAAGCTGGGGACGCTGATCGCCCAGACGCTCGCGGTGAGCGGGTGCGAGCCGCTCGTGGTGTCCCGGTCCCGTTCCCGCGGGGTCGACTTCCTGGAGCGGAGAGGGATTCGGACGACCGCGGCCTCCGAGGTCGTGGCCGGCTCGTTCGATCTCGCGGTCGAGTGCACCGGGAACGCGGACGGCTTCGCCGTCGCCCGGCGCGGACTTCGGCCGCGGGGAACGCTGGTACTCAAGAGCACGTACGCGGGCACGCTGGAGGTCGACGCGGCGTCGCTGGTGGTGGACGAGATCACGGTGATCGGGTCCCGGTGTGGTCCGTTCGCTCCCGCCCTACGGCTCCTCGACGGGGGCGAGGTCGAGGTGGAGCCTCTGCTGGAGGCCCGCTACGGGCTCGAGGCGGGCCTGGAAGGGTTCGAACGCGCCGCCAGGCCGGGGGCCCTGAAGGTGCTGCTCGAGACGCAGCGCTCTCCGGCCACGGAGTAGGCGTCCGCGCGGCTCTCTCAGCCCGAGGCGCGAAGAGCCGCGAGGGCTCGCCCGGCAGCCCAGCGCCGAAGGGCGGGCTTCCAGACGAAGCCGAGGAGCGAGGCGAGTGGGCCTGCGTCGATGCCGCCGACCAGGGTCTTCATCTGCGCGGCGACGAGCCGCTCGAGCCGGAGGTGGTCCGCCGGTGGCAGGGCGTCGAGAGTCTCCGGGGGTTCCGGTACGGCGTACACTTCCCGCTCGGCGGGCTCGTAGCTGACGACGTCGCTCAGCGACCGCTCCACCAACTCCCGGGCATCCCTCCTGCCGGCGCGGAAGTCCGCCTCCCGCCACTCCCGGCAGAAGTAACCGCCGAAGCCACCGAGCAGGTCTCCGGCCAGCCGGGCCCGCGGTGCCACCAGCTGAAGGGGCACCGTTTCCTTGTCGTCGAGGCCGCCCGCGGCCTGGAGGATGAACATCAGCTTCGCCAGGCGGCTCCGACCCGCGCGGGATTCGACTCGCGCCAGCGCGTTGGCATACCGCTGCTCGACGCGCGTCAGGCCTTCCTCGAGCAGCTCCAGGGCAGGATCGGCTCCTGTCCGCCCACGGCCGGCCGCCTGCCAGCGACCGCTGCGGGAGCATCGGAGCCGCCACTCCGCTACCTGCTCGGCCAGCTCGCCCACGGCTCGCCCGAGCTCGAAGTCCTCCGGATCGGTGAGCGCATCGGCGAGCTCCGGGAGTCGCGCGACCAGAGCGTCGAGAATGGCCAGACGGTCGTTGGTTCGGTTGGCGCGCATCCAGTCTTCGGCACTGCCTCGGCGCAGCAGCGCTTGCGTCACCAGGCTCGCGACGCGGGCCGCCGAGGGCGGTGCCGCCGCGGTCCCCCCAACGTCGGTCGGGTCCCTGCGGAGCCCGGGGTCGACGACGACGAAGTGCCAGTCGTCGCCGGGAGCGCCGGAGCGGAGGACGAGCCGCTTGGCGAGGCGGAGCGGCTCGTGGTTGAACAGCCCGCCGTCCGCGCACCACGTGCCGTCGGTGCCGGCATCCTCCCGGCCGTGTCCGGCGATGGCGCTCCCGCCGGTCGCCAAGCGCTGGGGCGGAAACGCGAGCGGGAAGGCGGCCGACGCCACGGCTGCGCTCCGCACCTTCTCCCACACCGGCGACGCCGGCCCTTCCTCGGAGGTGAGCTGGAAAGCGATCCAGTCATCGTGGAGCCGGGTGCCGACCGAGTGCTCCGAGGGGTGCGGAAAGCCCGCGCCGACGGAGCGTGGAACGCCATGCAGGTTCGACAGGGTGAGGCCCAGTCCGAGCGGTTGGGCGAGGAGCGGCGACGGCTCGTCGTCCGACGCGCGCGGGCCCGCGATGAGCGCTCGGCTGATCTCGTCCATGGCGGAAGCGCCCAGAAGTGAGTCGCGCGGTGCACGGCCCGGATCCAGGAGGACGCCGGCATCCATCCCGCGTACCCAGGTGGTCTCTATCCACGGAACTAGGCGGGGGTTGACGACGAGGGCGCGCGCGGCCACGGCGGCCGTGAGCGCGCCGCCCGAGGCTCCGGCTATGACGCCCACCCGTGCGCCGGCTTGGCGATTGCGAGCGAGGCCTTCCAGCAGTTCGGTCGCCGCTCCGGCCGTATACGCACCGAGCGAGCCCCCTCCGCAGAGGATGAGTGCTATCCTGGTCATCTTCGACGCCTGCGATTCATTCCTGTTTCGGGGTGGTAGTGAAGGTCGAATCCGCCGCCGTTCCGCCGCCCTCCCGGGGCGCCTGGTCGGGAGTCGGAGGCGAGGCGTCGGCAGCCGGGGGTGTCGGCGCTGCGGGAATGCGGATCTCGAGCACGCTGCCGGCGTCGAGCCGTTCACCACCGGCGAAGAAGCTCCAGTGCAGATGGGGGCCCGTGACGCGTCCGGTGGCGCCGACGCGTCCGATCAACTGACCCCGCTCCACCAGCTCGCCCTCCGTGACCTCGATCTCGGAGAGGTGATAGTAGCCGCTGAAGACACCGAGCCCGTGGTCCACGTAGATGGCATTGCCTGCATAGTAGAGGTCGCGGGCGATCGCGATCCGTCCCCGGCCCGCCACCCGGACCGGAGCTCCGACTTCGCCTGCGAGATCGACCCCCCAGTGCCGGCTCTGCAGCTCGCCGTTGAACACGCGCTTTTGACCGAACGGGCTCGTGATGCGGGTGTTGCGCGGCCGGACGAAGTTGCCGTCGATCAGCCATTCCGGCGTCACCGTCTGGAGCGTTGAGCGAACGAGCTCCCGCTCCCGCTCGATGCGCTCCATCACCTCGGGCGGCGGGCTGGTGAACCGCGGGGCCACGCTGAGCTCGGTCTCCGAGTAGCTGCGAGGGCGTACCGGCACGCTCCACTGCTGCGTGACGGGCGGGTCTGGCGGGCTCGCGACCGAGACCACCAAGTTCATCGGCCCGGTCCGCTCGGTGGGCAGGGCGACGAGGCCGAACCAGTGGTCTCCGAGGCGCCCGATGTGGACCGGGCGGCCGTCGAACTCGGCCGTCACCTCCACCGGCTGTTCGATCGACGCGGGCACTTCGACGGTAACGGCGAGCGCGGTCCCATCATTGGGGCTTGCCGGTTCCCAGCTGACCACGACGTCGGGCCGGGAACCGGTCTCCGTGTCGATCGTGTCGGCGGTCCCGGCGGGGGCTCGGATTTCCGGCCCGGTCACGCTCGCTCCCAGGGCGCCGCCCGGGTTCGGAACGCCGGGCAGGACGGCCGCAGCCGTCAGCAAGAGGGTCCGGCCGGCACGCTCCCGGAGCCGGCCTCGTGCGTGCCGTCTGTCTGCGCGGGATGCCGCGTCCGGCTGCGGAGACCGTCCGGCCGCGAGCGCGATGGGGTCGTCCATCCTTCGGTCCCCCGCTAAAGCTCGAGGAAGCACCACTCCTTCGTCACCGGTGTGGTTCCCATCTGGAGGCCCGCGTCTCGGGCGACCAGGATGTTGTTGGAGTGGTTGAAGCCGAAGCCGTGCTCGGGATCGTAGAGGCCCGGCTCGTTGGAGAAGTGCATCCCCTCCTGCATGACCGTGTAGTCGCCGAGGGCGTGGTAGGGTGGCTGATGACCTTCCATCCCCTCGCCATGTCCGGGACGATGGTAAACAAGGCGCTCCATCCCCTGCTCCACTTGATAGTCGTGTACCGCCTTGGCGACGTTCGAGCACAGATTGCCTGCGTAGGATTCCTCGGCCTGGATCTCATAACAGCGGGTGTGGACCTCCCAGACGCGTTCCTGCCACTCTGTCCACGGCGCGACCAGGAAGGAGCGGTACAGCTCACCTCCGTACCCTCCTACACGGACGACACCCGAGATCTGAAGCGCGTCGCCGGTCTCGACCTGCTTCCAGAACATCTGGTTCGGGTGCGGATACGCCGTCGGGCGACCGGTCCGGCAGCCGACCCCGACGGAGATTCCCACCGCGTCGTGGGGCAGACCGCTGTGCGAGACATCCCGCATGATTCGGTCGGTTCCCCACAGCCGGGCGGCGTTGGCGACCTCCCAGTCGACGGCCTCCAGCCCGCGCTCGAGCAGATAGTCGCGGGCGAAGGCCTGGATCTCCGACCAGTAGTCCATCGCCCGCTGTGTCAGCCGGGTCTCCGCCTCGTCCTTTACGATGCGGCTGCGGATCATGATGTCGTTGATGTCGATGAACCAGACGTCAGGCAGGGCCGCTGCCATCTCGCCCCATGTTCCGCCTTCCGGCCGCTTCTTCTCGGGTGCTGTGATCTCTCCCGACATGTCGAGGCGGGCCGCGTTCTCCTGCCCGGGGAGGACCCCGATCTCTGCCAGGCCGCTGCCGTCGATGCCGATCGTTCCCCGCCCGTAGCCCAGCGAAGCGAGCGTCTCCCCCCACCAGCGATAGAGATTGACCGTATCCCCCTGAATGACCTCGCCCCGGCTCGGGAAGGCGCCTCGGGCGTGATGATAGTCGAAGTAGGAGCTGGACTCGGTCGTCCACCAGTCGTTGACGAGCTGCTGGTCCAGATAGGGGTTGAGCCAGATGAGCGCATCGTCGTCGTCCATGGGCAGGAAGCACGCGAACGGGCGCTCGGTGGTCGAGTGGAAGAGCCCGGTGGCATAGATGATGTTCCAGCGCCGGGTGAGGAACAGCCCGCTGTCGACGCCACGCTCCCTGGCGGCGTCCTTCAGTTGCCGGACCTTGGCCTGGTACCATGATAGCGGGAGCCGATGATAGGCGGCTGGCTGCGGAAGCCGTGCGCGGCGCCCTCGTTGCTCGGCCCGAAGCAGCTGGACGCTGTCCGTTCGGCTCTCCGCCCGCGCCATCGCCCGCTCGTCGGGCCAGACGCCTGGCGGGCCGACGATGCCGGCTCCGAGCAGGCCGCTCCCGGCGACCGAGACGAAATCCCGGCGGCTCCAGGTCTCCATCGTGCGCTCCTTTCGACCGCTAGCCAGAATCCTGCGCGCTCACCTTCGCGCCAGGGGAGTCCAGTGATCCGGGCTTATCTTCCATCATTCAGCCGTCGCTGGCCAGACGTCCGGAGGCGGTGAATATCTGGACGGGTACTCCCCCCGCCCTGGCCGAGGAATGAGTGGTTCGTCCGCCAGGGCCGAACGAGCCGCGTGATACCCACACATCCCGTGCACCCCTCCTCCCGGCGGAGTGGACGAGGAACAGAGGTACACTCTCGGAATCGGGGTCGCGTACGGATCCCGCTTCGGGAACGGCCTCGCCAGGGTCTGGAGGAGGGTGTTGGCGCCGCCCGAGATGTCGCCACCGATCAGGTTCGCGTTCATCGACTCGAGGGCGCTCGGTCCCAACACGCTCCGTTCGAGGATGCAGTCCCGGAAGCCCGGCGCGAAGCGCTCGACCTGAGCCTCGATCCGCTCCGCCATCTCCTCCTCGCTGCCGCGTGGCACGTGGCAATAGGCCCAGCCTGTATGCTTCCCGTCGGGTGCGCGCGTCGGATCGAACAGGGTTTGCTGCGCCAGCAGGACGAAGGGCCGATCGGGCACACGCCCGTTCCAGGCGTCTCGCTCCGCCGCGGCGATCTCCTCCATCGTCCCGCCGAGGTGTACGGTGGCGGCCCGGCCGCATTCCGCGGCGCGCCACGGGATCGGATCGCTGAGCGCCCAGTCGACCTTGGAGACGCCCGGACCGTACGCGAAGCGCGCGAGCCGGCTTCCGTACCGGTCGGGCAAGCGCCCGGCCGCCAGCTCGAGCAGCTGACGCGGGGTCACGCACAGCAGCTTGAGGGCATGCTGGGGCAGATCGTCGAGTCGCTTCACCGGCCGCTCCGTGACGATCTCGCCATCGAGTCCCAGCAGGACGGAGAGGAGAGCATCGGCGATCCGCTGTGATCCGCCTTCGGGGAAGGGCCATCCGACGGCGTGTCCGAGGGCTCCGAGAACGAGCGCGATGGCGCTACTCGGGCGCCTTTCGAGAGGCAGCACAGAGTGCCCCGCCAGACCCGCGAGGAGTGCGCGCGCCCGCACGCCCTCGAACCGCGCCGCCACCGACGCGGCCGCCCGAACGGCAAGCCGTCCGAACCGGGCGAGCCGCAGAGGATGTCGGGGGAAGCCGCGTGGTGCCAACACGTCCGGGGCCAACTCCTCCCATCCTTCGGCAAGCGGCCGGAACAGGCGCTGGTACGCACTGCCGTCCGCTCCGAGCCCCTCGGCGGTATCGAGCAGGGAGCGCTCCAGCAGGACCGCCGTGCCATCGTCGAGCGGATGGGCCAAGGGAGCAGGGGGGTGGATCCAACGGAGGCCGTGCGACTCCAGGTCGAACGTGCGGAAGATGGGCGAGGCGAAGCCGAGCGGATGGATCGCCGAGCAGACGTCGTGACGAAAGCCCGGAAGGGTCAGCTCCGCGGTGCGCGTGCCGCCCCCGGGAACGGGGGCTGCTTCGTACACCCGCACAGTCCGGCCGGCCTCGGCGAGAACGATCGCCGCTGCGAGACCGTTGGGTCCGGAGCCTACGACGAAGGCGTCTCGGTATCTCCCCCTCATCCGATTGCAGCAGCCTCTCGCCTCGGGTAGCTTCCCGTGCTTCGTTCCGGCATCGGAAAGGTCACACGTCATGCACGTTTTCGCTAAGTGCGAGAACTTCACCACCTCCCGCGAGCTTCGCGCGATCGGTCTGTATCCGTACTTCCAGCCGATCCAGGAGTCGTGTGACACCACCGTCGTGATCAACGGCGAGCGAAAGGTGATGGTGGGGTCCAACAACTACATGGGCCTCACCCACGATCCAAGGATCCTGGAGGCCGCCAGGGAGGCCCTGGAGCGATATGGAAGCGGCAACACCGGGAGCCGGTTTCTCAACGGCAACCTGGATCTGCACGACCGGCTGGAGAACGAACTGGCCGACTTCGTGGGCAAGGAAGCAGCGCTCGTGTTCAGCACCGGATACCTGACGAACCTCGGGACCCTCTCGGCGCTGATCGGGCGGAACGATACGGTGTACGTGGACAAGCTCGACCATGCCTGCATCCAGGACGGAGCGCGCCTCGGCTTCGGTCAGGTGCAGCGCTTCACGCACGGCGATTACGGCAAGCTGCGGCAGATGCTGGCCGCCGAGAGGGACGGGCGGGGGAAGCTCATCGCCGTCGACGGCGTGTACAGCATGGAAGGCGATCTGGCGAACCTTCCCGCCCTCGTCGAGCTGCGGGACGAGTTCGGAGCGGGCCTGGTGGTGGATGATGCGCACTCCCTCGGGGTGGTCGGGCCGAACGGCGACGGAACCGCGGCTCACTTCGGCCTCACGGACCGTGTCGACCTCATCACCGGCACGTTCTCGAAGTCGTTCGCCTCGATCGGCGGGTTCGTGGCCGGCACCGACACCATCTGCGAGTATCTCCGCAACAACGCCCGCGCCCTGATCTTCAGCGCCAGCATGCCGCCGACGGCGGTGGCTACCGTCCTGAAGGCGCTCGAGATCATTCGCGCCGAGCCGGAGCGGCGCGAGCAACTGTGGCGTAACACCGGAAAGATGCGGGAGGGACTGCGGACCATCGGGTTCGAGATCGGGCCCACCGAGACTCCGATCATCCCGATTCTCGTCGGACCGATGGACAAGACGTTCCGCTTCTGGCGCGATCTGTTCGACGCCGGCGTGTTCACGAACCCGGTCGTGCCACCCGCGGTGCCGGAGGGAAGCTGCCGGCTCCGCACGAGCTACATGGCCACCCACACCGATGATCAGCTGGACTTCGTTCTCGAGAACATCGAGCGGATCGGCAAGAAGCTCCAAGTGGTGTAGGTCGGGGTGGTCCTAGCCGGTACGCCCACGCCGCCGCTGGCCGGTCCGTGACCCGACCGGTGGCGGACCACATCCCTCCCGCGGACCGACCCATGGTCACCGTGCTCCCCGTGCCACCGAAGAGCGATGCCATGGAGGCGTTCATCCGGCTGCCCTGGTCGATCTACCAGGACGACCCCTGCTGGGTACCGCCGCTGCTGCGAGACATGCGGGCGATGATGGACCCCGAACGGCATCCGTTTCACCGTCATTCCGAGGTCCGGAGCTTCCTGGCCTTGCGGGCCGGGGTGCCGGTCGGCCGGATTGCCGCCATCCACAACCGCCGCCACATCGAGTTCCAGGGCGAGGCAGTCGGCTTCTTCGGCTTCTATGAGTGCGAGCCGGCCGACGATACGGCGACCGCCCTGCTGGACGCGGCGGCCGCCTGGCTGCGCGAGCGGGGGCTGCAGTCGATGCGAGGCCCGGCGAGCTTCTCGACCAACGAGCAGGTAGGCACGCTGGTGGAGGGTTTCGACGATCCTCCCGCCGTGCTGATGAACTACAACCCACCGTACTACGAGGACCAGCTCATCCGGTACGGGCTGCGTCCCGCCAAGACCCTCGTCGCCTACTTCCTGCGCGCGGCGGAGCCGCCCGAGTACTTGGTTCGGGCCGCGAGCCTGGTCGAGCGGAGAACCGGAGTGACCGTGCGGCCGCTGAGCCGGCGGCACTTCGCTCGGGATCTCGAGATCGTGCGCGACATCTACAACTCGGCCTGGGAGAAGAACTGGGGGTTCGTCCCGATGACGGACGAAGAGATCGACCACATGGCGAAGGAGCTGAGACCGGTGGTCGATCCGCGCCTTACGCTGATCGGCGAGGATCCCGCCGGTCGACCGGTCGGCTTCGCGCTGGCTCTGCCTGACCTCAATCAGGTGCTGAGGCACCTGGACGGTCGGCTCTTCCCGTTCGGCGTTCTGAAGGCGCTGTGGCTTCGGCGGAAGGTCGACCGCCTGCGCGTGCTCACGCTGGGCGTGCGGGAAGAGTACCGGGGCAAGGGATTGGATGCGCTGTTCTACCTCGGGATCTTCCGGGGGGGCAACTCTCAGGGCATCGTCCAGGGAGAGTTCTCCTGGGTGCTGGAGGACAACGCGCCGATGCTGAGGGCGCTGGACCGCATGGGGGCGCATGTCTACAAGCGCTACCGCTTGTACGAGATGCCGCTGCGCTGATGGCTCCCCGAAGAGTGCTCGTAACCGGAGCGACCGGCTTTGTCGGAAGCCACGTAGCGGCGGCCTGGGAGGAAGCGGGCCACCAGGTGCGTTGCAGCCTCCGCGCCACCAGCGACACGCGCTGGATCGATGGCCTCGAGGTCGAGCGCGTGAACTGGGATGCGCGGGATAGAGAGGGCCTGATGGCGGCGCTGGACAAGATCGAGGTCGTCGTGCACGTCGCCGGCGTTACCAGGGCGCGACGGGAAGCCACGTACTTCCAGGTGAACGCGACCGGAGCGGGACGGCTGGCGGAAGCCGCCGTCGCCGCCGGTGTCTCCCGGTTCGTCCTCCTCAGCAGCCTGGCCGCGCGGGGGCCGGACGGGGGAAGCGGTCCGGTCAGCGCGTACGGGCTGAGCAAGCGGCGGGGTGAGGATCTCGTTCGACTGTTCGAGGGCCGGATGGAGGTGGTCGTGCTCCGTCCGGGCGGGGTCTACGGGCCCCGCGACACGGACCTGCTCCCCCTGTTCGAATCGGCGAATCGCGGCTGGCTGGTCGCGCCGGCCGGTGGCCCGGCGCTTCAGCCGGTGTACGTGAAGGACGTCGCTCGCCTGACAGTCGAGGTGGGCACCCGCGCATCCGTAGAGGTCGGTCCCTATCCGGTCGCCGAGGAGGGCCGGTACGGTTGGCGCGAGGTGAGGGACGGTCTCGCGTCCGCGCTCGCCCGACGCGTCCGGATCGTTTGGCTTCCCAAGACCGCCTTCATCCTCGCCGGCCGGCTCATGGAGGCCGGCGCCAGGGTGGCGCGCAGGGATCCGCCGCTCGACGGGCGCAACGCGGTCGACCTGAGCCGGCACTCGTGGAGCTGCGACACGACCCCGACCAGGGAGGCGTTCGGCTGGCAGGCCGACGTCGGCCTGCGCGAGGGGTTGGCTCGAAGCGTCGAGTGGTACCGCCGCGTCGGCTGGCTGGGCAGATCGTGATCGAACGGTCGGCTCGACCGCTGGCGATCGATCGTGCGGCGATCGGCTACCTTGCCCTGAGTGGGCTCTTCGCCCTGGGAGGCGGACGGCCGGGCCTGATGCTGGCGGCGCTCCACGGCCTGGCGATCTTCCTCATCCTTCGGCTGGCACGGCGCCCGCTGCCCGTCGGCCGGGTGGCCACGTTCTTTCGGCTGCTGTATCCGGTGATCGCGACGCCGCTGCTCTACCACGAGCTGTCGGTGCTGAACCGGTTCTACACCGCCGGCTACCACGATCCGGTGGTGCAGGGTTGGGAGGTGGCGGTCTTCGAGTCGCAAATCAGCCAGCACCTGGCAGCGCGGTTGCCCGCGCTCTGGCTGTCGGAGTTCCTGATCCTGGGGTATCTGACGTACTATTTCCTCATCCCCGGCCTCGCCATCGCCGCCTGGAGAGCCGGCGGCCGCGCCGGGTTTCACCGGTTCGCCGTGACGGTCTTCCTCGCCTTCGTCTTCTGCTACGTATGGTTCCTCCTCTTCCCGGTCATGGGACCCCGCTACTGGTTCGGGGCTCTCCAGGGCCCCCTCGAGGAGGGAACGCTCTACCGGTTCGCGCGGGACCTGCTGGCCGGCGGCTCGTCGAAGGGCACCGCGTTTCCGAGTTCTCACGTCGCTGCCACGTGCGCGGCCTGGATCGCCGCTGCCCGCGAAGACGCGCGACCGTTCTTCCTCACGGCCGTTCCGGTAGTGACGCTGGTCATAGGGACCGTGTGGGGCGGCTTTCATTACGCGGTGGACGCCACGGCGGGTCTGCTGGTCGCTGCAGTCATGGTGGCCGTGTCTCCTTGGGTCGTCGCCCGGGCGGCGGTGCCCGATGACTCCTAGATTGCGCAACGGCCGTAGGGATGGCCGAGCCCGATCCAGGGAGGGCGCGTTCAGGTACGGCGAGATGCGGAGGAGATACTCGATGGAGTCACTGGAAATCCTCGCGCCCATGATCATTGCGGTCATTCTGATCCTGACGGTGGGCGCCGTCATTCTGCTCAAACCGCTGTCGAAGCAGGGAGCGGCATTGTTGGAACAGATGCTCAAGGACCGACGCGAGGGCCGCACGGGCAACGATGTCGAGCACCTGACGACGGCGCTGGCGAACCTGTCTGATCGGTTGAACCTGCTGGAGGAACGCCAGAATTTTGCCGAATCGCTGATCGAGGCCATACCGGGCTCGCGAACCCGGATCGCGGCCGGCGCGGACCGCCGCGACTCGGAGGACTGAGAGCGTCGTCATCCCAGGGTTTCGCGGGCAACCATCGAGCCGCGCTGCGGGTCGAATGAGCGGACAACCACAAAGGACTCGGGTGGAAGAGCGGGGACTGGTAGACCGCGCCAAGGCGGGCGACCGGGTCGCGATGAGCCATCTGTACGAGGCTCACTCGCGCCGTGTGTATGCCGTCGTCCGACGGTTGGCGGGCGACGACGACCTGGCCGCGGACCTGTCGCAGGACGCGTGGGTGAGGGCGTTCGAGCGCATTCACCTGTTTCGCGGTGAGGCGGCGTTCGGGACCTGGATTCATCGCCTGGCGACGAACGTGGCGCTGAACCGGCTTCGGCGGCGTACCAAGCGCCCGGATGTCGAGAGAGCCGGGATGGAGTTTCCCGCCTACGAGACTCCGTCCGACGATGCCGTCATCAGCCGGCGGATACTGAGCGAGGCGCTCGACAGGCTGCCAGCTGGCTATCGGCGGGTGCTGGTGCTGCACGATGTGGAAGGCTGGACGCATGAAGAGATCGGAGAGTCGCTGGGCATCGCGCCCGGGACTTCCAAATCACAGCTTCACAAGGCGAGGGCGAGGATGCGGCAATTGATCGCACCCTCCGCCGTCACTGGCGAAGCAGGAAACGGGTTACAATGACGGAAGAGCAGTCCCAACACCTCACGCTGGAGATGATCTCGGCTCTGCTCGAGGAGCCGGAGCGCGACCTCGAGGCGGTGGCGCACCTGACAGAGTGCGAAACCTGCAGCCAGGAGCACTCGCGGATGCGTCGGATGCTGATGGCGCTCTCCGGCCTCGGCGAGCTCGATCCGCCTGCCGGCGAGTGGGAGCGCATCGAGGCCAGGCTGCCGAAGCGACGGCACGTTCTTCCTCTTCGCCCTGCGCGCTTCTTCATCGGATGGCCCGTTCAGGCGGCCGCGGCGATGCTGGTTTTCGCCGGCGGCATCGCCGCCGGGCTGATGCTTACCGGCGGTTTGGGCCGCGACGTCACGAGCGTGGCCTCCGTGGATGATTTTCCCTACGTGGGCGAGTCGGTGGCCGAAGGTCCGGAAACGGGGTCGACGTTCATGGCGGGCGAGTACTACGAGGCGGTCGCTGGACTCGATCGTTTGCGGGCCCGGCCGGCGACCTCCGAGGCGATCCTGCAGGATCCGGTTGCCGCCGCCGAGCGCCTCGCTCGGCTGGACGCGCTCATCCTCGCATCGCGTGAGGCGCTGGTGGCGTCGCCCGCGGACCCTGCTATCAACAACCTTCTGTTCGAGCTGATCGAGGAGAGGGATCGCCTGGCGGGTGGGCTGGAGGGGGCGGTGCAGCTCGCGGGGCTCGAGTACAGATAAGGGCATAGACGGATCATCACATAGAGAGTCGAATTCGGAGATGAATACGAACAGCCCGTCGTTGGTGGATCGGCGAACGGGCGCCGGCACGGCGCGGAGCGTGGTCCGACGCTCGTGCATCCTGATGGGCCTGGGAGCCTGTTTGGCGGTCACCTCTGGCCTGGTCGGTCGACCCGGGCGGTTGCTCGCCCAGGAGCCGTCGCCGGAGGCGCCGCCCAGTCCGCGCGAGTACGCGCCTGCCTACGTCCCCGGCGTGCGTGCGGTTGGAAAGCCATGGCTCGGAGTCGGTCTCGAGACGCGACACGAGTGTCGCGTCGACGTGGAGGATGAGTGCCGCGATGTCGTTGTCATCAGCTCCGTCGTCGTTGGCAGTCCCGCCGAACAGGCTGGCATCGAGGTCGGCGACATCCTGACGTCGATCGACGCCGCTCGACCGGGGAGCGAGGAGTTCAAGTCTCGCTTGGACGGAATGGCGGTCGGTCGGCCGGTGGTGGTCGAGGTGGCCCGAAGCGGGCGGCCGGTTCGAATCGACGTCGTGCCGCAGGCGAGGCCGCTGAAACCGGTCCAGGTGAAAGCGCGGCCGAGCGCCGTTTGGGCCTGGATGACGCCCGAGGGCGAGGTCGAGCTGCCGATCGTGATCGAGAGCGGAGAGCTGCCCCAGGGGCCTCCTGCGCCGCCGCATGCCCCGGACGACAATCGATACGTCGTTATCGTGCCGAGCGAGGACGGCTGGCGTGTGCAGGTGCTGGGGAAGGCTGGCGAGGCGGAGGCGGCGCGAGAAGGCGAGAGCCGCAAGCTGGAGATCGAGCTGCGCGACCTCCAGCTGCAAATGGAGGACATGGCGGAGTATGTGGCCCGGGCACAAGCCCAGGCGAAGTACTGGGGCCGGGTCAAGGCCGAGCTGACTCCCGAGATGGCCGCGCTGCGTGATTCCGTACTGGCGGAAGCGAGGGCCAAGCTGGCGGAGGTGCGCAAGGCACGGTCGGCGTACCGGGAGGAGGCACGGGTTCACTATCGGCCGTCGGCTCGCCTCGCCGAAGCCAGCCGGCGGATCGCCGGAGCGGAGTTCGAGCCGCTCGGTCGGGAACTTCACCACGAAGGCTTGGAGCAGGGGCTGCTCGTGCTGCGCGTGATTCCTGGAACGCCGGCATTCGACCTCGGGCTTCGGCGGGGCGACGTGGTCGTGGAGGTGGGCGGCAGCGAGTGCACCGATGTGTCCGACCTGCGGGAGGCGTTCGTCGACTCGAGCGATGAGACCGTGACCGTCCGGTGGATGCGGAAGGGCGTGCCCATGAGCGGGAGCCTGAACGACTAGAAACGATACCGGCTCGACCACCGGCGCACCGAGGGCCTCCACGACCGTCCCGCACCTCCGGCCAGCCTCCTGAGCCGCCCGATCTGCGACGCTCACCTGCCGGAGCCCCTGTCGCAGCCCCATCCCTCTCCAGATCTTGCCGCCATGGACACGCCCAGACGCGGCCCGACACGGCTGCTCGGCTCGCTCGAGCGGCTCACCGCCGAGCTCGAGAGGGCGTTCCGGCAGTGGGAAGCGGAGCCGAGTCCGTGGCCGGAGGAGCGTGTCAACGAGCTGGCCCGTCGTGCGTTCCTCCTCCAGCGAGCCGGCAACGGCCCGTACGGGCGCTACTGCCAACGCCTGGAAGTGGCAGCCGAAGATGTCACCGGCTGGCGCGAGATGCCGCCGGTGCCGACCGCCGCCTTTCGCGAGATCCCGCTGACGGTGGGCCGACCGCAGGAGGCAAAGCTCGACTTTCGAACGAGCGGGACCACCAGGGGCACCAGGCGGCGTGGCCGGCACCTCGTGCGCGCTCCGGAGCTCTATCGCGCGTCGCTGGAGGCGACCTTCACCCACTTCGTCCTGACGCGCACAGGCAGCGGCTCGACCGATCCCGGCCACCGCCTGCCCATCGCCTCGCTGGTGCCCGACTACGACCGAAGCCGTCACTCCTCCCTGTCGTGGATGGCCGAAGCGGTGCTGGCTCGCTTCGGCTCACCGGGCTCCCAATTCCTCGCCACCGATCGCGGCATCGACTGGGAAGCGGCGGCGTCCTTCGCGTCCTCGGCAGCGGCCCGCCAGGAGCCGGTCTGCCTGTTCGGCACCACACTGGCGTTCGACGAATGGTCGCGGCGTCTCGACGACTCGCGACGGCGGATCGCGTTGCCAAGAGGATCGGTTGTCGTGGATACGGGCGGCAGCAAGGGGCGGGTGGGGCTGGAGCGGGATCGCGTGCTGGAGCGCTTGGAATCGTGTCTCGGCGTTGGGGAAGACAACGTGGTGAACGAGTTCGGTATGACCGAGCTGCTGTCGCAGCGCTACGGCTCACCGGCCGCTCTGCTGGGCCCGCCCTGGCTGCGCAGCCGGGCCCTCGATCCGGTTACGCTGGAAGAGTTGCCTGAGGGCGAGGTTGGCGTGCTGAACCACTTCGACCTGGCCAACGTGGGAAGCGTGTGCAGCGTACTTACGGAGGACCTCGGCTCGGTCGCGAACGGCGTCCTGACATTGGTGGGTCGCGCGCCCGGCTCTTCGCCGCGTGGCTGCTCCCTCGCCACGGCGGAGCTTCTCCGCGCCCAGGCCACCGCCGGTCCATGACGGACGCGAGCGACCCGACGGACGTCTTCCACCTCCCGGGTCTCGCTCCGATCCAGCCCGAGCTGATCTCGGGATGGTACGAGGGCTCGACCGCCAGCGGTCGTGGCTTCCGAGCACCGGCGCTGACGGGGGTGGGGGCGGCGCGGGTGGTGACGCGGGTCCGCGAGACGGCGATCGATGCGCGCCGCCAGAGACGACTGGCCGAGGTCGTTCGCAGTGCCGCGACGGCGGGGCGCCTGATCACGGACGGGTCGTCGCCGACCGGAGCCGCCGCGGTCGACCTGCTGGGTGACGAGCTCGGGTGGCCGCGGCCGTTGGCGCAGGAGACGCTGGCGGAGATGGGCCGGCTGTGGACCGAAGAGGCCCTCTGGAACGTCCTGAAGGCCGAACTCCCCGATCCCGGCGTCCTCGATGGCTTCTCGAGGGAGAGCGACGCGAGGCAGCGGCGCGCGGCAGGGCCGCCGCTGGTGCTGCAGATCATGGCCGCCAACGTGCCGGGCGTTGCCGTCACCGGCGTAATCCGCGGTCTTCTCTGCCGGTCGGGAGTGCTGGTCAAGGTGCCGGAGGACAGCCCGGGGCTCGTGGCGCTCTTCGGCGACGCCCTGTCGCGCGTCGATCCGCTATTGGGCGGCAGCATGGCGGCGACCTGGTGGCCGGCCGACCGAGAGGCTCCACTGTGGGATGTGTGGGCATCCCATTCTGGAAAGATCGTCGTGTACGGAGGGGACGAGGCCGTGACGGGGGTACGCGCGCGCACGCGGCCGGATCAGGACTTGGTGGCGTACGGTCCGAAGGTCGGGGTGGCCGTCGTACTCCCCGACGCCCAACCGGCGGCGGCTGCCGCTGCCCTGGCCCGCGACGTCTGCGCCTATGAGCAGCAGGGGTGCGTCTCTCCGCGACTGGCGCTGGTGGTCGAGGCCGCATCAGGTAACGCCGGCACGGCTGCCGGTGCCTCGTCCGAGGGCGCCGCGGGCGGCCGGACGACCGAGGTGGCAAGCGCGCTCGAGAGAGCGCTGGGCGAGGAAACGAGCCGTATACCGCGTCCGCGACTCCGGGCGGCAGAGGCGTCGGCCATCCGCACGCTTCGCGCCGAGGCGGAGTTCCGCGGGTACGCCGGGCGGCAGAGTCGCGTCATGGGCCCGGAGGATCTCTCCTGGACCCTGCTGATCGATGATCCCCCGGTACTGGATATGGAGCCGCTGCCTCGCATCGTGCGCCTCGCACAGGTCGCCACGGTCGGGGCGCTGAAGGAGCTTCTCGTGCCGCTGTCGGGACGAATACAGGCCGTCGGCTATGCCGGTGGCGGCGAGCCGCTCGCCGAGCTGGCTTCCGCGGCGGCTGAGTTAAGGGTGAGCCGGGTCTCGCCCCTCGGCCGGATGGCGTGGCCACCGGCGGACTGGCGACACGACGGCCGCTTCCAGTTGCTTCCCCTGCTCGAATGGACGGATTGGGAAGTCGACGCCGGCGTGGACGGTGGGAAAGCCGATTGGCAGTCCGCGAGGTGAGGTCGGTAGTTTTAACGTCCGACGCCGGGCCACAGGAGGCGAAGGAGAGAAGCGTGCCGGAAACAGCGGTAGGTGGGCCGACGGCCGGGCGCGGACGTCGCCTGGGCGACGTGTGGCGCCGGTATGCGGAGTATCTGGCTACCCCTCCCGAGACGCTGGTCGAATGGAACGACCCGTTCAGCGAGGCGAAGGGCTGGCTGGCTCTCAACAGCACCCGGGGCGGAGCAGCGGGTGGCGGCACTCGGATGCGCGTGGGGCTGGAACGCGATGAGGTCGTCTACCTGGCGAAGATCATGGAGTTGAAGTTCGCCTTCTCCGGCCCGCCGATTGGAGGAGCCAAGTCCGGTGTCGCGTTCGATCCGGCCGACGCCCGCAAGGAAGAGGTCTTGGGCCGGTGGTTCACGGCGATCAACCCGTATCTGAAGTCGGTCTACGGCACGGCGGGCGACCTGAACGTGGATGAGGGTCGGGAGGTGAGACCGATCTGTGCCCGTCTCGGACTGGCTCATCCACAGGAGGGTGCCCTACGCGGCCACTATGCCGTGGCGGGAGAGGCACTCGAGCGCCGGCTGCGCGCCATGAACGCCGGGATCGAGCAGGAAGCAGGCGAGCCCTTCTCGCCGATGGGGTTGACCGGCAGCGTATCCGACCTGGTGACGGGCTATGGGGTCGCGTCGGCGGCGAAGCACCTTCTCGAGCTCCAGGGCCGTGGCGTGGAGGGGGCCCGAGTGCTCATCGAGGGCTTCGGCTGCGTCGGTGGAGGGGCAGCCCACTTCCTCGCGGAGGCCGGAGCGCGCATCGTCGGGATCGTGGACGTCCACCACGGCCTCGTAGTGGCCGAAGGGCTGGACTCCGACGGCGTCACCGAACTCCTGGCGCGCCGCCGGGCCACGGAGCTCCCGGTGGCCTCCGCGGAGGCGGGGGCCGCCGACCGGGTGGCCTTTCGCCGCGTGCCTGCCGATCTGTTTGTCACGGCCGCGGCTTCCGGGACCCTGACGGCGGATACGCTGGAGCGGATGGAAGCCCAGGGGGTGCGCGCCATCGTTTGCGGCTCCAACCTCCCCTTTGCAGCGGTGTCACCCGAAGACACGGCGCTGCAAGCGGACGCCGACGGCCGCTTCGCGATCGTCGCCGACTTCGTCGCGAACCTGGGGGCCGCGCACGCCTTCGCGTACCAGATGGAGCGCGACGAACCGGCTTCCGTCCGGGAGTTCTTCGATTCGGTACGGGCCACCATTGCGGGTGCACTCGACGAAGCCGTGGCCCTGGCGGGCTCGACGGAGCGGCGGTTGTTGGCGGCGGCGCTCCACATGGGGCTGGAGCGGATTTCGATGACGCCGGTGGTGGAGGACGGCGATCGATGTTGAGCCGAAAGCCGATCCCGCCGAGCGATCGTCTGATCCTCGCTCTGGACGTGCCGACGATCGCCGAGGCGAAGGATCTCGTCGAGGGGCTCGGCGACGCATGTCGCTTCTACAAGATCGGGCTGGAGCTCTTGATGACGGGCGGGTACTTCAAGCTCCTCGACTGGCTCGTGGCTCGTGGGGCGCGGGTATTTGCCGATCTCAAGCTGTTCGATGTTCCGAACACGGTCGCATCGGCGGTGCGTCAGCTGGTTGGGCGCGGCATCACCTTCGTCACGGTGCACGGCAACGACGGCATGATCGAGGCCGCGTGCCGGGCCAAGGGCGACGTCAAGATCCTGGCCGTGACCGCGCTCACGAGCCTCGACGAGGGCGACATTCGGGATCTGGGATTCGATACCGACGTCTCGACTCTCGTGGTCTCGCGGGCTCGGCGTGCATTGGAGCTCGGATGCGACGGCGTCATCTCGTCCGGACGCGAAGCCAGCCGCATCCGCAGCCAGTTGGGCGATCGGCTGCTGGTCATCACGCCCGGGATCCGGCCGGTCGCGAACGTGGCCGACGACCAGAAGCGGACAGTGACCGTGGAGGAGGCTTTCCAGCTCGGAGCCGACTACATAGTTGTCGGTCGGCCGATCCACGGCGCGGCCGATCCGCGCGCGGCGGCCGAAAGGATTCAGGCGACGATCCGGTTACTGTTCTCCGGCTGACCTACGGCCGCGGCTCCGCCGGGATATGGATTCCATCGAAAACCGTGTTCCATGTGTCCCCGTCGTCACGGGAGCTGGACCACAGCTGACGGACGACCACGGCTGGCGGCCGGGGCGGCTCACGCGGACGGACCGGCGGAGGAGCCCCGAACCGACCAGCGAAAGCGGGACCAGAGAGCGTGCGAACCGTGGTTGCGAAAGACGATCTCGCTGTCGTCGTACTCGCAGTCACCACGAGCGATCACCTGCGTGGGCGCGTGGATCTGATTGAAGCAGTTCTCGAACCGCACCGGCTCCTCCCGGTTCCGGCCGCGAATGGCGGTGACCACGCCCCTCAAGATGCCCTTCACGTCGACGCGCTTTTCCCTAGGCCCCTCTTCAATCCGGATTGGCTGGAACCTCGTCTCCGTCCGCTTGCCCACGAATCGTCCCAGCACCTCCCAGGGGCCGCCGACCTCGCCCGTGAGGATGCGCGACATGGCGAGGCGTTGTTCCGTCGACGCCGCCTCGTCAATCACGATCGTCTCGATCCAGTCACCGTCGATCATGTGCCTCGGGCTGTCCATCGCGACGACGGCCTTGACCCCGGCCAGCGAGACGCCCTCCAGCTCCCCTTCATCCACTCGGATCGCCCACCACCCCCGGCAGCGGTCGTACGTGCACAGCTGATCGAAGTGGACGTGCCCGGGGCAGACGATCTGGCAAGTGCAGTTTTCGAACAGGAGGCCGGCAGCGTGCCACGGCGGCGTCCGGGTTGCGCCGGCTCGCGGCTCAGTGCTGCCCACCGGCCGTGCCCTCCGAATGCTCCTGCGAGTCATCGTCGAACGTACCCCAACGCTCGAACCAGCTCATCAGATAGAGAGCCGTGCGCATGAAGTTGGACGGCTTGGACGTGGTTCCGTGGTACTCGTCGTTGAACCGGAGGAGTACGGCTGGGACGCCCACTGCGCGCAGCGCCTGGTAGTATTCCTCGGATTGCGACATCGGCGTGCGCAGGTCCAACTCCCCGGTCATGACCACGGTCGGCGTCTTGACATTCCCGACATACATGAGGGGGGAGTGATCGAGATACTTTTGCGGGTTGGTCCACGGGTAGCCTTCGTAGCGCTCGTATCCCCACCTTACGATGTCGGCGGTTCCGGCAAAGGACATCCAGTTGATGACCGGACACCGTACGCCGGCCGCGGCAAAGCGGTCGGTGTGGCCGATGACCCAACTGGACAACACGCCGCCACCACTGCAGCCGGTCACGAACAGGTTCTCCGGGTCCACGTAGCCCTCATCGATGGCCGCGTCGACGCCGGCCATCAGGTCGTCGTAGTCCACGCTCGGGTACCCGTTGTCGATCGCGTTGCCGAACGCCGTGCCGTAGCCCGTGCTCCCGCGCGGATTGGTGTACAACACCAGGTACCCGTTCGCGGCCAACGTCTGGAAGAACAGGCTGAAGCCGACGTTGTACATGGCGTGCGGCCCGCCGTGGATGTGCAGGATCAACGGGTAGCGTCGGCCCGGGTCGAAGTCCGGCGGCTTGACGACCCAGCCCTGTACCTGCGTCCCTCCGGTCGACTCGTACCAGATCTCCTCGACGGCTCCGAGCTCGATCCCGTGGAGAACGTCTTCGTTGACGGCGGTGAGTCGAGCGAACCCCTCGAAGCGAGGCAGGGAGAAGGCGACTACGTCGCCAGGCCTGTCGGGGGAGCTCAATACGCCGGTGGCCCTGCCACTCGACGCCAGCGAGCCGAGAGAAAGGGTGTGGGTGCCTTCCGTGATCTTCCGGACGGATCCACCTGTCGTGGCGAAGTAGGCGTTGCTGCTCCCCCGGTCTTGAGCCGTGAAGTACACGCCGCTGCCGTCCGGAGCCCAATGCAGATCCTGGGGGTCCCGGTCCAGATTGCCTGAGATGCTACGCAACCCGGAGCCGTCGATTCCGACCAGGTACAGCTCGGTCGCCCTGTAGGTCTGACCGGACCAGGGATAGCCGGTGAACGCGACGAGACGGCCATCCGGCGAGACTCGGGGATCGGCCCACGGACCGCGCTCGGAGGTGATCTGGCGGACGGTGCGGCTCTCCACGTCCACTCCATACAGGTGGGACTCGCGGTAGCGCTCCTCCCAATCGTCCTCGAGCAGGCCCTCGAAGACGATCGTCCGACTGTCCGGGGTCCACATTAGGGTCGCGGTTCCGGGAAGGCCGGCGAAGATGCGGGCCACGGTTCCTTTGCCGTCCGTCAGCTGCCTGGGCGTGCCCCCCGTCGACGGCACGACGAACAGGTGCATGGATCCTGCTTCGAGGAACCCGCGGCGGTCCCACCGGAAGTGCACCCGGTCGATCTCGCGCGGCGGCTTCGTCCACGTCGCTCCCTCCGGAGCTGACGGCATGTCGATCTTCCATTTGCTCTCATCGGGCACGAACATCGTGAACGCGATCTGCCGGCCATCCGGTGACCAACGAAACCCCGTTGGCGCGTGCAGGGTGCGGGTGACCTGGGACGTCGCGCCTTCCGCGTCCATCCAGCGAACGAAAAGCTGCGTGGTGCCGTCCTCGCCCTTGGCCAGGAAGGCGATGCGGGTCCCGTCGGGCGACCACTGCGGGCTCGATCCGTCGGCCAGGTGGCGCTGTCGCGATCCGTCGGCGCGCATGATCCAGAGAGAGGACTCCCAGTCGTCCTTCATCTGGTCGACCCAGCGGCGCGTGTACACGATCTGCGAGCCGTCGGGAGAGATCTGGGGATCGGCGACCGTTTCCCAGTCGAGAACCGTTCGCACTGAGACCCTGTGGGGTGCCTCGAGCGCCGATCGAGCGGAGACTGGATCGGCAGCGGTCCGCTCCGGTTCTCCTGCTGACCCCTGCGCCGCTGCCCGTGCCGGATACAGAGCCGCTGCCGATATCGCGGCACCGAGGATCCAACCGCAGGGCCGGCGGGCGGCGGTCCGAGGCCTGAAAACAAGCGGATGAGAACGTTTCATGAGACCCTCCTGAGGCATGGTTTGGGAGCTACAAGGTCGACGCGCCCCGGAGGCCTGCGCAACCGCGACAAGACCTCCCGAAGTCCGTTCCGATACGCGTGCTAGCCCCCTATCTTCTCGACGGCGGAACGGCCGAGCGCCCGAGTTGACCCGCAACGACATCGACGGAGTCTGTGGTGAATGAGATCGACGCCTATCTGGATAGCCATCGTGATCGTTTCGAGGAAGAGCTGCAGGATCTCCTGCGAATCCCCAGCGTGAGCACCGACCCACGGTTCGCGGAAGATGTGCGGCGTTGCGCTGAATGGCTGGCGGAGCACCTGTCGGCCGCCGGGCTGGAAGCGGTCGAGATCATCCGGACCAAGGGCCACCCGGTCGTGTTCGCGGAGCACACCGTGCATGTGGAAGCTCCGACGGTCCTGATCTACGGGCACTACGATGTGCAGCCTGCCGATCCGGAGGATCTGTGGACCACGCCGGCTTTCGAGCCACACGTGCGCGATGGCCGCCTCTACGCCCGGGGCGCAGAGGACGACAAGGGGCAGGTGCACATGCACATCAAGGCGCTGGAGGCGAGGCTCGGATCGGGGGCAGGCCTGCCCGTGAACGTCAAGCTCGTCGTGGAAGGGGAGGAGGAGATCGGGAGCGAGCATCTGGAGGCTTTCCTCAAGGGCCAACGCAAGAGGCTGTCCTGCGACGCCGTGATCATCAGCGATACGACGATGCTCGAGCCCGACCTGCCGGCGATAACCTCGGGACTACGGGGGCTGGTCTATACGGAGATCACGGTCACCGGTCCCAACCGGGACCTCCACTCGGGAAGCAATGGTGGGGCCGTGGCGAACCCGGCCAACGCGCTCGCCGTCATCATCGGCGCGCTCAAGGATCCCTATGGCCGCATAACGGTGCCCGGGTTCTACGACCGGGTGCGGGAGATGTCGGGCGAGGAACGCGCCTCGCTACAGGCGATTCCGTTCGATGAGGCGAGCTTCCGCAGGGATCTGGGCGTGAGCGCGTTGGCCGGGGAGGCAGGCTACCGAACGCTCGAGCGCCTATGGTATCGGCCCAGTCTGGACGTCAACGGCATGATCAGCGGATTCACGGGTGAAGGTGCCAAGACGGTGCTGCCCTCGGTAGCCAAGGCGAAAGTGTCCATGCGGCTGGTGCCCGACCAGGATCCGGAGGAGATAGAGCAGGCGTTTCGGAAGCACGTCCTATCCCTCGCGCCCGAGGGCGTGAAAGTGGACGTGGAATACTTTCACGGAGGCACGCCGTGGAGGGCCGACCCCAGCGGCCCCGTGTTCGAAGCGGCCTCGACCGCTCTCGAAGAGACGTTCGGTCAAAGACCTCTGCTGATTCGCGAGGGGGGCTCGATTCCCATCGTGCCCCTCTTCGAGACGATCCTGGGTGCTCCCGTCATTCTCGTGGGTTTCGGGCTTCCCGGCGCCAACCCGCACGCACCCGACGAGTGGCTGGATCTCGGAGTGTATCACCGGGGCATCTCGGCTCTGGCCTCGATGTGGGGAAAGCTCGGCCGCTAACCTCGCTGGCTGTCCACCGCAGTACCGTCGCAGCCGGCGAGTTACACGAGGCCTGGTCGCTGACCATCAACCACTTGTCTGCACCTCAGTTGATATGTGGATGAGAGGTCGTGCCTATCTTTGCACCGTGGGTCCCGGCGGCGTGTCCTTCGGAACGAGTCTCGTGACTCTGGAGCCCAAAGATGATTCGCATTCGCTGCTTCGGCGGGATCTCAGTCAACCACTCGGAACACGGGCCGATACACTTCCGATCCCGGAAGCACGTCGCGCTTCTCACCTACCTGGCGGCCAACCGAGAGCGCGTCTTCGGTCGGAGCGAGCTCGTGCGACTCTTCTGGGACTCACCGAAGGCCTCCGCCCGACATTCACTCAGCCAAGCCCTGTACGACATCAAGCGTCGGTTGGGAGAATTCTCCCTCGAACGGTTCGCCGACGGGCTGCGCTTGGTGACTTCGATCCAGTACGAGGGAAAAGAGTTCGAGGAGGCCGTGGAGACGGGCGCCCTGCGCACCGCCGTCGAGCTGTACCGCGGAGATTTCGGGTCGGCGTACGATCGGGTGGGAACCGAGACGTTCGAGGGCTGGATCGATGATGAGCGAAGGCGATATCGCATCCTCGCTCAGGCTGCCTTGCATCGGTACGTCGTGCGGTGTGACGGTCGCGGCGACTGGGGGCAGATGTGCGTAGCAGCCCTGAAGCTGGTGAGCATCGACCCGATCAGCGAGCAGGCGCACCGGAGTCTCATGCGAGCCCTCTGGCTGCACGGCGATCAGGCTTCGGCCCTCCACCACTTCTCCGAGGTCGAAGGCCAGCTATCTCGGGACCTGCCAGGCGGGATATCCGCCGAGACATACGAGCTCGTGCAGCGAATCCGCAGCTCCGCACCACCCGCCCCCGCTGCCATCAGGCGAACCGAGCCGCCGATCGTGGGCCGGGAGAGGGAGTTCACGCAGCTGAGGGAGCTGGTCTCGAGAGCAAGTCGGGGCGAGGCCGTGATGGCGGTTCTCCGCGGTGAGGCGGGCATCGGGAAGACGCGCCTAAGCGCCGAGCTCGCCCGATGCGTAGCGGTGGAGGGCGTTCGGCTGCTTGCGTGTCGGTGCTACGCAGCGGAAGAGAGCATCGCATACGGCCCCGTGGTGGACGCGCTTCGTGAGTTCTCCGATATCGTGTGCGGTCCGGATCAGACCGGCGGGGCGGCGTATGCTCATCTTCGCCGCCTTCTTCAATGCGAGCCGGTTCAGCAGCCGGCGATCGACTTGGAGGCGGACCTGGCCGGGGAGCGGCGGCGTCTGTACGAGGAGGTGGTCGCTCTGCTCGATGGCTTGTGTGCGGCGCACACCACTATCTGGATCGTCGACGACGTGCACTGGATCGATGGGTCATCGGCGTCGCTTCTCAGCTACCTCATGCGTCGGCTCGCATCTCGTCCACTCCTTCTTCTGGTCACGGTTCGCGACGGAACGGAGCTCGGCGACGCCTGCCGGAAGTTGCTCCGCGACCGCGCAACGGATGAACAAGCGACCACCGTCTCTCTCGGGCCGCTGTCGCCCGAAGCGGTCATCGAGCTGGCGCAGCGCCTCGAAGTGCCCTCCGCGGCCGGCCTGGCGGACCGAATTCACCAGCTGTCTGGCGGGAACCCGTTCCTCGCTCTCGAGTTATTGCGCGATGCCGCTGCCGTGACGTCGCCCGAGGCCGAGCGGCTCACCGCAGACGCGCTTCTCTCGGAGCGCGTTCGGAGTCTTCTTCAAGCACGACTACAGGGGTTGGCTCCCAGCGCGATCCGGTTGCTCGAATCAGTCTCGGTGCTCGGCAGGAACGCTACCCCGACACACGCCGCCCACGCGGCCGGGCTCACGCTGCAGGAAGCGTCGGGTGTCTCAGAGGAACTCTATGCGCGTGGCGTTCTTCGAGATGCGGAGGCGCGGCTCGAGTTCGCGCACGATATCACCCGCGAGTTCGTATATCGAAACCTGGGCGGTGTTCGACGTGCATCGCTACACCTATTCGTGGCAGAGGCTCTCGCACGCGACTTCAAAGCCACCCTGCCCACGATCGCGCGACATTTCCATTTGGGCGGCGACCGCGCCCGTGCCTTCGAGTACGCGATCCGTGCCGCGACGGCTTCGATCGCCACGTTCGGTCACGAGGAGGCCAAGACGATGGCCAGCTTGGCTCTTTCCCACGCTGCCACGGACAGCGAGCGCGCTGCAGCTCTGGGATTGCTGGGTCGAGCAGAGTTTGCCAACGGGTCCATGCTGCAAGCGGAGCGCCATCTATCGGAGCTGGTACGGTTGCAGTCTAGTGTGTCACCTGCAGAGGTCGCGAATGTGAGGCTGCTGCTCGCACGGGCTCAGATGGAGCGTTCGGACAAGGACGCTGCGTCGAGAACGCTCGATCAGCTCGCTGCGTCCCTGCATTCAGTACCGGATTTGGTTGACCAACTGAACATAGGGATCGAGCAACACGTGTTGGCGCTCAAGCTGGCAATCCGTTGGCATGACCCGCGTCGCGCTCAAGCAGAAGCTGAAGCGATTCGCGAGCGGTATGAAGAGAACCAAGGTGTAAGTTCGATTGCGTCCGTTTCAGCCCTTTACGGGCTCGCGGCCTACGCAGCCTTCTTTCAATCCGCAGACCTGGCGGCGTCGCTAATAGAAGACGCCGTGGATCAGGCTAGGCATGAGTGTCGGGGCCAACTGGAGCGTACACTGCTGGTTGCTGGGCTGATAGAGGTTCGCAGAGCAAAGTGGGATCGGGCCGAGAGCTTCCTGTCCGACGTGTTGGTTGAAGATATGCTTCGACGGCAGATTCTCGAAGCAGGCATGGCACGAAACAACCTTGCGTATTGCGCAGTCGAGCAAGGCCGTTGGGACACCGCACGCGAACTCTGCAAGGAGAGTCTGCGCACATACGAAGGCCTGCCCGACAATTCGTTCGTTAAGACCGCTCCACTCACGAACTTGGGCGACTTGTATTTCTACCAAGGTCGGCCTCGCCAGGCCAAAACCGTTTATCAGGAGGCTCTCAAGAACGTAAGCGACGACTACTATTGGCAACTAAAGGCCAGCATTGCTCTTGTGGCGCTTCAGCTAGGCGACTTCGACCTGCTACACTCGCACTGCAGGAGTGTTAGAGAGGTTGATCCTGCGTCGCTCTCCGGAGTTCAGGAGAGGTTCAAGGTCGATTGGCTAAGGGCGTTCCTGGCCGCGCGGCTGGACGGCCCTGCGGCAGGCGCGCGGTGGGCATCGGCTAGTGCCGACTTGCGCGAGATAGACTTGCCGGGAGCGCTGAAACTGTCGTGGCTTTGCATGCTGTTTTTTGGCAGGCTTGCTGATTGCCAGGACCCCTGTACTCACGGTGAGTTAAGAAATGCCGGCATGGGGTGGTTCGCCCGCTTCAGCCAACGGTGGCATGCCGCGGCTGTGGCCAATTCGGATCGCAGAGTGCTTGAGGCTAGCCTCCGCTCACCTTCATGAAGCGCTCGGCTCGCCTTGCCCGCACTTTGGGTGAGAACTGCAGATCATCCAATATCCCTGAGTCCATCGTCGCCTTGACAACTTCGGGATCAAACTGACTTCCGCTGTTTCGAACCAGCTCCCGCTGGATCTCCTCGCGATCAAGTGCGGCACGATAAGGTCGGTCCGTTGCCATGGCGTCAACGGAATCGCAAACCATTATGATGCGTGCACCTATCGGAATCTCATTCTTTGAGAGCCCGAGTGGATATCCGCTACCATCAATCCACTCGTGATGGTGGCGGATGCACTCTAGGACCCGCTTGTCCATCGATCGCACTGAAGAGACAATCTCTACGCCTTTATCGGGATGGGCGCGGATTAGCTCCCTTTGCTCCGGTGTTAGTGGGCCCGCTTGTCGAAGTATCTCGGAATAGGCCATGTCGATCTTCCCAATGTCATGCAACAGCGCTCCGGTTTCGATGAGTCCAATGAGCTTTCTTGGCAGGCCCATTTCTTCGGCGATTCGTCGCGACCTTTCGGAAACTCGCAGGGAATGGCCGGATGTATACGGATCTCGCGCTTCGATCGTCTTGACGAGTACCCGCAGCAGGTCGTGATTCAGCTGCTGCAACTCCACATTGACGCCGTAGCTATAGCGGAGCCCGATCAAGGGCATGATCGCGAGGAGAACAGTGGGCGCACCCCACAGGACATAAAAAAGTGCAAACAGGTAGGCCAGCGGACTGATCGCCACGTCAAAAACGATCAAGTGCCCTGCAACATTCCTCCAAACCGTCCCGAAAGCTTTCTCCTCGGAGACCGAAATCACGTAGACGACCGCGCACGCGTTTACCAGGAAGTAAGCCACGACAGCGAGCAGGAAGGGAGGAAAACTCGTCCTAAACTGAATGCTATCGAGGCTCGGCGTTCCACCGAACCATGCGAACACCAAGCCTGCGGCAGAAATCGCTAGCAACCGCTGCGACGTATTGAATAGCCACTTGTGCAGCGGCTTACGTTGGGCCTTCCGGCGAGAGAGGAAGTGCCGGAACACAAACAACACGGCGGTAACGAGCAGTGCGTATGCTGGACCGATCAGCAGGACCGCGCCAAGCAAGGGAATGAAGTCAACTGACGTCGTTGTGCCGCCCTCCGTAATACGGAAATCAAGAAGGGTAGAGAAAAGTCCGAGGGCTAAGAGCGTTCCCAACGCTTGGAAGGCTGGGATGGAAGCGGTGGGCGGGTGAAGATTGAAGACAGCGATTACTGCCGCCATGGCAGCGACGGTCGTTGCCGTTACAACGTGCTGGAGCTTCCTGCTAAGCGTCATAGAAAACGGGCGCCCCCAATCCGTGTCATCGCTTACCAATCAAGCGATCCGGTCAGCAAAGCAATAAGAAAGAGCATCCTCTTTCACCTCCTTTCGTGAGGAAGTCGCAACCGTTCCGCTAAGAGGTCGCGCTTCGTCTCCGCTCGGAGGTCCGCTCAGCTTGCTACGCGATGCAGAGATTGAGGGCGTTGCCGCTCCGTCTGTTGATGGACCAGGTCTATTCTATTCGCTGTCTCCTGGTTTGGCGGGACAATTGAAGGCCCCTAATAAGAGGTCTCCGAACCCGCCGGCGCAAGGCAAACTGCCGCAACGAAGGCGCAGAAAGCCCTAGCGAGACGCCCCAACCCATCGGTTGGTGGCGTCGAGGCAGGCCAGAATCGCGGCTTCCTCCAACGAGTCGTGCACCCGGCTCACGCCGGGAAGAGTCGTGGAACGCCGTCCGGCAAACGCTCTAACGAGAGCGATGACAAGCGGTTGTCCCTCGACTTGCGTGCTCGACACGTCCGAGATGACGAATCGCACCGCGGATGCGTACGCACTCTCCAGGGCGCGAAGCACGGCACTGGCTGCTACCTCGAGGCGAACCGTTGCATAGTCCGCGCCTTCCGCCTCGCCGACGTGGTCTGATCCCTCTCGACTGAGTGTCACGCGGCAGATCGCCTGTCCGCCGCGGCGCTCCACGTCAAAGGTCTTGAGCAACACTTCACGCCGCCTCTCAGCGGCGCGTGCCACCCCTGCAGCAGGTTCGAGTTTCTCCTCGGGTTCCGCCCGAGGAATGTCAGGTTTCTGCAGCTGCGCGACGGAGATCTTCCTGTGGTCGATCTCCAGGCTGAATTCCGCCATGAGGGCGGATTCTATGTTCCGGACGATTTGCTTTGCTCCCAGGTCGGTATTGGAGAGCACGTGGATCTCCTCGATGCCGCCCTTGCCATCGGGAACAAGCTTGATTGCGCCGACGCCCTCGAGGCCGGAAAGGAGCTGCTCTATCCGCCGGAGGCCCCAAGGGTCCAGGCCCATCACTTGATCTCTCGCCTCCGGGCTCTCAGGCGTCATCGAGCGTACTCTCCCGTACGAACTGGGTGGACTGTGTTACCGCCGTGTGCTTTCGCGATATACACGGCCGCGTCTGCTTCAGCCAACAGGTCATCCGCGCCGAGGACCGTGTCGCGAGAACCCACATGATACGCGATTCCAACACTTACCGTAACTCCCGCTGATCCGTCCGCTACGGCGACGGCGATTTGGGAGATCCGGTCTCGAATCTCATCCGCCACACGTTCCACGCCCTCCGGCTCCGCGTTGACCAGCAAGACAACGAACTCATCGCCACCGAAACGGGCGGCGACGTCGGTCGATCGGATGCTGCTCCGGATCGCGTCGGCCACTCTCCTGAGCACCTCGTTTCCCGTCTGGTGTCCGTGTCGGTCATTGGCTTCCTTGAAGCCGTCCAGATCGAGGAACAGCATGGCGAGGAGGGCGCCGGTGCGATTCGCCCGAGCCACCTCTTCGCCGAGTCGGTCCTGGAGCGCGCGGTAGCTGTAAAGGTCCGTAAGTGCGTCGTGTGCTGCGTCTCGCGCCATACACTCGTACTGGCGGATCATGAAGTACGGGCAAATGGTGAGGGTGGCGCGCTCCCGAACGACGGCTTCCGCGAACGAGCGACAGCTCAGGTGACCGCACGCGCCGCAGTCCCATGGTTCGCCTCCCGGCGCCGTGCCGATGCGGTCCAGCACCCCCTGCACCTCCGCCTCCGGCACCGGTGGCGGTGGATCCTTCGGCTCGTAGCGCACCGAGAGATCCACTCCCACGGGTCGCTCGATCACCGGCCTGTCGGCGCGGCCCCTCTCGAACAGCTCCACGATACCACGCCGCCAGAACAGTTCGTCGTGCGGACCGAGGGCCGGATGATCGAGAGCTCCCTCGAACGGTAGGATGTCGACAAAGCCGAGAGCCTTACCTTCCCGGATGGCCCAAGCGAACGCTTCGAACGAGCCGAGCCCCCGAAGCTTCATGAACGCTCGAGCCGAGAGACGCTGCTCGTCGAGCATTTCCCGCGGCAGCCCCCCCGGCGTTGAGACGTATCGCCGGCTTTCGGGCGGCACGGTGCTGAGCGTCAACGACTGGTCCGTGGGCACCGCTCCGCGCGCTTGCAGCAGCTCGTCGAGCTCGACTATCGAGAGGGAGACGTCGATCTCGTTGCTGCCCTCCGGTCCCGCGGAGTGGACGCCGGCGTATACGATGCTGACGTCGCCGAACGAGTGCCGAAGGAAACGGGCGAGTGCGACCGTCGGCGTTACGATCGGTACCAGATGTCCCACGAGATCCGGGTACTTCGCACGCACGTAGTCGACGACGATGGGGCTCGTGGAGCGGATCCACGTGCGCTTCCTGTCCTCTGAGCGCCAGAGCCGCAGGTACTCGTCGGCGACCAACTCATCGCCCATCGTCTCGAAGAACACGGAACGAAAGCCGGCGGCCAGGCAGGCGTTCACGAGTTGCTCCGGAGTCGCCGGATAGAACCGGACGATCGACTCCGGCGGCAGGATGAGGAGGGCCCGGCCGCTGTCGATGGCTCCAACCACGCCCGCCACATCTCCGACCACGTCGATCGCATCATGCGGGCAGGCCGGGACGCAAAAGCCACACTCGATGCACGTCGCATCGACGATCTCGAGCTCGCTTCCAAACACCGAGATCGCGTCGACAGGGCACGTCCGCACGCAAGCCATGCAGGCGACGCATCGATCGTTTATCGAGAGACTAAGACTCACTTCGTCCTGTACCGCCGTCCTCTCGAATCACCGACGGCCAGACCCTCCGGCCCAGGCCGACGTGGTGTCCAATCATTCGCCTGTCGCAAGCTCCGTTACAAGAAGCAGGCCCTCGACCGCCTCCGGGGGCCCATCCGGAAGAGGACAGGCTGTAACCATCCGTGATGCCGTCGTTTATGCGGCCGCCGCCTGAGTTCGCCGAGCGACTCGCATCAGCGTGCCCGGTTGATCGCCGCGCAGGTGTGGCGGCGCTGATACGATCACCTGAGCGAGCAACCGAGGTTGCCTCGGCACGCTAGGGTCGGGCGACAGCGGGACATCGCTGCCGGGCCGTAGCTGACGGTCAGGGAGCGATGGATTCGATACAGCGCGCGTCGTCGTGTTCCGTGCGGTTGACGTGACCCGAGACACGTACGGCCACCATCTCATCGCTCCGGGATGGAACCAAGAGGTGTTCGAGATCCTCGTGGCGTCGGACGAGAGGGTCGAGCCAGAGACCGTGGGATTCCGGTGAAATGATCACCGGCATCCTGTCGTGCAACGGTGCCACCAGCTCGTTAGCGTCGACGGTCAGGATCGCGCACGAGACGGTGGTTTGGCCCCCACGCTCCCAGTGTTCCCAAATGCCGGCGAGGGCGAACGGGGCTCCGTCCCGGCGGCGGAGATAGAACGGTTGCCGTCGACCCCCTTCCCGCTTCCACTCGTAGAAACCGTCGGCCACGACAAGGCAGCGGCGATCGGCGAACGCGTCCTGGAAGGCCGGCCTGGAGTGTGCCGTCTCCGCACGCGCATTGATCAACGTTGGCCAGTCCGCGGGATCAGCGACCCAGTAGGGCAGCAGCCCCCATCGGTACAACCCGAGCTCGCGGCCCCCCCGCCGCTCGTCGTAGCGGACGGCCGCAATCTCCTGGGTCGGGGCGACGTTATAGCGCGGAGTTCGAAGCTCCGCCTCCACGTAGTCGACCTCGAATAGCCTGGCGACAGCCGCCGCCTGAGTCGTCAGCGTGAAGCGGCCACACATCGTGACTACGGCCCGACCATGGTTTCGCTCTCGGCACCCACCCGGAACCGGGCCACGTAAAGGCCTCGGGGGATCGTGAAGTACTGGATATCGCTTTCATCACCTCGTACCGGTGCTCCAGGTTCGCGGTTTCCCGGCACCGAAGCCGCGGCCGGAGCGACTACGGTACCTACGGATCGCTCACCGATCGCGACGGCATACACCCTCATGCCGGGTGGTAGCCCGCAGAACAGGTACTGACCGTTCTCGTCCGACGTGGTCTCGAACACCGTCAGCGACTCAGGCTCGTCGATGCCGGCGATGCCCCAGGGGGCCAGGTCGACCGCGTGCTCCGGAGCGCCGAGAACGGCGACGATGTGATTCGAGACTCGAACACTGGCGCCGGCAACGGGCCCGCCGCTACCGGCGTCCGTCACGGTTCCCAGGACTGCCGTGCCCTCGCCGCCGTTATCCGGGCAAAGGCGCTCCAGGAGCACACTCTCGGGAGGAACGGCCAGGTGTACGGTCGCGACCTCCGCCGACCGAATCTGGACCGGCTGCAATACGGCTTGGAGCCGAAGGGAGGTCGCCCTCTCGTGGGAGAACGTGACAAAGAAGTCCCCGACGGGCAGATCGGTCATCGAGTAACGTCCCGCCGTGTCGGACGACGTTCTGAGATTCGTTCCGACAAGGGACACCGTGGCACCGGCAAGCGGCTGACCCGTGGTGCTATCCATCACCGTTCCCTCGACGCCGCCTCGTCCCGCCATCGCGGGCCGGTCGCCCACGAGGATCCGGCCGGCAGGATCGGCGACGATCAGGACCTCCCCACCCTGTTCTCGTATCGCGCGAAGCCGGAACTCCCGTCGTTTTCGCGGCGCGTTGCCCGGAACCGGAGGTCCGCTCCGGTCCATCACCTCCACCGACTCCACGAGCGGCATCCGGATGTACCATCTCTCGACGATCCAGGCGCCGTTCGGAAGACGACGAAAGCTCAGACGTCCCCCGATCGCCGCCGAGTGGACGGGAGAGGGGAGGTTCTCGTACCGATACTCGACAAATTGTAGATGCGCGTTGGACCGATCGAGCCAGAGAACGCCGCCGACGTCCGTCCGGGAGTCCCGCAGCAGCGGCTCGAACGCCAGGCCTACCAGTCCGGCCGTCGGCCCGGATCCCTCTACTGCACGAAAACAGTGGTCGTCCTGGAATGCGTCGGAGAGGAGCACGTCGGCGTCCGGAGCGAAGTACTCCGTCGTGTCCGCCGCCGCCTGTCTCACGTAGCCCGAGGCCGCCAGCTCCTCCACGGACAGAGCCTGGAACGGTCTGGTCCCTACGCCGGTGAGGATCTCCGCCTGCTCGCTCATGACCGCGAGGTTGCCGGAAGCCAACGTGCTCGTGTGCAGACGAGTGGTGAAGCGGAATGCGCCCTGTTCCTGCGTCAAGGCGGTGGCTCTCAGCGCCTTGCGCGCCTCTTCCCAGATGCGGGCGGTGCGGGCGCCCTCCGCCGCACGGGTCTCGCATCGACGTTCGGTGGAGACGCTGAGAGCGGCCAGCTCGATAGGGCGCACGGGCATCGCGAGGCGGCGCTCGACGACCTGGCCGGTCGATAGGGTGATGGGGTGGGACGTGTAGGTCTCGTACCCGATCCTCTCGGTTTTCAGGGTGTAGCGGCCCGACTGCGGCACCCGAACGATGTATGCCCCGGCCTCGTCGGTGAGGGACGCCGACACGTCGACGCCATCCTCGTTCAGCAGTATCACCAGGGCGCCTTCTATCGGTCTGCCGGAGCCCTCCTCAACGAGCGTGCCTCGGATGGTTTGGGCGGCGAGTCGCCGGGCAGGATCGGGGACGAGCAGCGTAAGCAGAAACAGACCGCCGGCCGCGACGCGAAGAGAGAGAGCGAAGAGCGCTCGGATCCGTCCCGACATTCCGAGGCTCAGCGCCCGCTCGGGCTCCGCGTCGGGAGGATGACTTCCAGGAGGACCTCGTGGATCTCGTCTCCCGCGACGCTGAATCTGACGACCTCGCTCTTCCCCATTCCCTCGGTCGTCTCCACGCTCGCCGCCGCATACAACCGGACGCCGGTCGGAACCTCGCAGACGAGGAACCCGCCATCGGCGTCGGTGACGGTCTCGAACGCCACGCCCTCGCCGGTCGACCCCGCCGGCTCCGTTTCGGCCCCGGACTGGTCGACGACCCGGTCCGGCCGGTTCGAGAGACGCACGGTTGCCCCGCGCACCGGGTCTCCGGAAGCCTCATCGACCACCAGGCCGACGGCGATGCCGCCCCCGTCGTGGCGAGGACAGAGCGTCGGAGCGAGGCTGCGAGCAGGAGGAATGACGAAGTCTACCGTTACCACTCTCTCCGCCTCGATGCGCACCGGTCGAAGTGCCGAGCCGAGGCGAAGCAGGCCTACCCTGGGATGCGAGATGGTGAGAAAGAAATCGCCTTGTGGCACGTACTCCATGGAGTAGCGCCCGGTCTCGTCGGTGGTGGTTCGGTGATTCGTACCGAGCAGCGAGATCGTGGCATGAGACAGCGGGGCGTTCCGAGTGCTGTCGAAGGCAACGCCCACGAGCGAGCCGTGAGCAAGCCGATCCACCGAGCCTCCGCCCGGATCCGCGATCCCGATCACGGCGCCGCCCTCCTCCTTGATAGCCACCAGCCGGCGTTTCTCGCGCAAGCGACGAAGATCGCCGGAGTTCGCGTTCGAGGCGGCCCCGAGGCGGACGTCCGTCACGGGCATTCGGATGTACCAGTCGTCCACCACCCAGGCGCCACCAGGTATCATCCGGAATTCGAGCCGACCCCCCAGCTTTTCCGATCCCCGGAACTCGGCCGGGAGGTTCACGTAGCGGTACTCGACGAAGCGGAGGTGGGCATCGCGCTCGTTCAACCAGAGCACTCCGCTCACGTCCGTCTTGTCACCCTGGTCGGCGACCGGCTCGAACTCGAGGCCCACCAGCCCCGCGTTGTCCCCTCTTCCCTCGGTGACCCGGAAGCAGTGGTCATCCAGAAAGAGGTCGGAGAGCAAGGTCTCGGCGTCAGGAGCGTAGTACTCGGTCGCGCTGGCGGACTCCAGCCGCCGGACGTAGCCGGTTCTGGCCAGATCTTCAATTGGGAGGGCGCGGAAGGGGTAGCCGGGAAGCCCGTTCTTGATCTCGCTTTGCTGTTCCAGGATCTCGAGGTTGCGCGGGTCGAGAAGGCGATCCCAAAGCTGGATGCTGAACCGGAGGTTCCGCTCCTTCTCGGTCCAAACGGCAGCGGTCAAGGCCTTCCGCGCCTCCTCCCACACTGCGGCGACCCGTTCTCCCTCTGCCCGGCGAATCTCGCATTGCCGCTCGCCCTCGACGCTGATTTCGGCAAGCTCGATCGGCAGAACCGGCATGGTCATTCGGTAGTCGAATACCTGCCCGACCTGGAGGTCCAGCTCGGGAGACAGGAAGCTTTCGTACCCGATCCGCTCGGCGCGCAGCCGGTAGCGGCCTGCGGCCGGTGCCTGGAGAACGAAGCGGCCGACACGGTTGGTCAGCATCGCCCCGACCTCCTCCGCTTCCTCGTCCAACAGGACCACGAATGCTCCCTCGATCGGAGCCCCGATCGTCTCCTCGAGGAGTTCGCCGCGAATCGTCTGTGCCGCGCCATCGAATGGCGAGGCGACCAGCATGAGACCGACCGAGAAGAGTCCGCCTGCGCGGACCGCACGTCTGGCAGGCTTGGAAAATCGTCCTCCGGACGGACTGTTCGATTTCGAGTCCCTCATGGCTCCTTCGACGCCCCACCCCCCGCGGTCAGCATCCGGATCGTCATGACGGCCCCAACATAAGCGGCGGGCGACGCAAGCGCTGCGGGACGGGCTTGCCCCGATCCGACTCCAGCCTAAGAATGGCTTGGGATTCGTCGACCTCGCGTCACCGACCTGAGATCACGGGAAGAGGGGCATGCCGAGAAGCAGTTCTCTGGTCAAGAAACTGCTGTTTCGCCTCGATGGCGCCGCGGACAGCAAGAAGGTCAGCTTCACCAGCGCCACCGGGACCCGGTGGGAAGCCGAGCTTTGCCTGCACTCCGGCACGGATCCCCAGTCGCCCCGGCTGATGATCCTGTTCCGTGACCGAGACGACCCGTCACGGCCGCAGAGGTACAACCTGGCGCCGCCGTGGGCCTCGAAGGTTCCTTCAGAGGCGGCCGAGCAGCTGGGCGAGGAGCAGCTCCGGGAACTGCTCGCCACATCGGTCAAGACCTGAGGCGCTTCGACATGCGTCGTACGTTTCTCGATCGAAACCTCCTCGAGTGGGAAGCCTACGTGTCGGGCGGCCAGCCCGGCACACCCGCAGCCGCGCGCATCTACTTCAACTGTCTGACCGACCGGACTCGCCGTCCGCTGTTCGTGTCCCACAAGAGTGGAGACGTGACCGGGGCGCAGAAGACGCTCGGCGAGCTGGCCGAGAACGACCTGCGAGAGTTGCTGGAGCGCGCCGAGCCACTGCCCTGAGCCGATGATCACGGAACATCGAGACGGCTGGATCGAGATCGTCACCGGCGTGATGTTCAGCGGAAAGTCGGAGGAGCTGCTGCGTCGGGTGCGAAGGGCGATCATCGCCCGGAAGTCCGTGCAGGTGTTCAAGTCGCAACTCGACGACCGTTATGGCGGGATCGGTCACATCAGCTCGCACGACGGCCAGGAGATCCCCGCGCTGCCGATCTCCAATTCGCGCGATATCGCCGAGCAGGTGAAGCGCGAGACGCAGGTCGTGGCGATCGACGAAGCGCAGTTCCTCGACGACGGGATCGTCCAGGTCGCGAACACCCTGGCCGACGAGGGTCGCCGGGTCATCCTTGCCGGGACGGACATGGACTTCCGAGGGGCACCGTTCGGTCCGGTGCCCGCCCTGCTCGCGGTCGCCGAAAGGATCGACAAGCTCCACGCGATCTGCGTGGTCTGCGGGGAACTGGCGACGCGCAACCAGCGACTCATCAACGGGCGACCTGCGCCCGCCGAAGGACCGACCATCCAGGTCGGAGGACTCGAGAGCTACGAGGCTCGCTGCCGTCGCTGCCACGACGTTCCCTCCGCTGCCGACGATCAGATGCAACTGATCTCCCAGTCGCGCCGGCCCGCCTGAGCCACGACCCTGCGTCCGAAAAGCCGTATCTCGTCCGTTCCCACCAGAGCGCGATCCACCAACCGAGTGTCCGCTGCGGAACACCGGGGCGGCCGAGCGGTTTGACCGAGGCATGCACCGAAGCAGGACTGGAATGCGCGGAAGTGAGTCAGGGCGGGGTCAGCTGCGTCGGCTGGCAATCACGGCCCTGCTGGCCGCTCTCGCAAGCTGCGTGGGAACTACGGCGACCGGTCCCGAACCGGTGGCTCAACTCCAGTTCGCATCGGCGAGTCTCGATCTGGGCGTTGATCAGCGCGCCAGCATATCGCTGCACAACGTCGGCTCGATCGCCGTCGGCCCAATCTCCATCACGGTAAGTCAACTCCAGGCGGGCGGCGTTTCCGTGCCGGGCGCCGATCTCGACGTCACTCCTTCCGAAGTACCGACGCTGAATGCGGGCGCCTCGGCGATCGTGTCGGTGAGCGTCGGGACTGCGACGGCGCTTCCGCCGGGCAGCTATTCGGCCAGGCTCGAAGCCGTCGTGGCCGGTAGATCGGAGGCTTCAGCGGAGATCGGTTTCCTGGTGGCGTCCGACGGCTCCGATGTGGCGAGCCTGGAGATCATCGGGGCTCCAGACATCGTGAGGCAGGGCGAGGTCGTCGTTCTTCAGGTCGAAGCTCGTGATGGGGCGGGCTCCGCGCTCGGCGGCGTCGAGGTCACATGGGAGGTCGCCCCTCCGGGAGCCGGGCTCATCGCGGCGGACAACCGCTTTGTCGGGTACGAGCCCGGACCGGTCGAAGTAACCGCCCGTGCCGGGATCAGTGCAACCAGCGCGACGATCACGGTCACACCACGAGGCCTCCCGCCCGGTTCCTACCGTGTCATCGGACGTGGCGCCCAGGAGATTCGGTTCAACTCCGACCTCTGGGTTCACGGCGATTGCGCATACACGGGAACGTGGGGGGATCGTCTCGGACAGCTGGGAAACACGTTGAACGCTTGGGATGTCTCCAACCCGGAGATGCCGGAGCTGGTCGACAGCGTGGCGGTGGATGCTCGCGTGGTGAATGACGTGAAGGTGCGAGCCGACGGGCAGTTGGCGGTGATCAGCCACGAGTTCTCGCTCGATCGGCAGAACGGCGTGACACTGCTGGACCTCTCGGATGGCTGCCGCCCGTCGGTCCTCGGCCGCTTCTCGGCCGGATTGGAGAGCGGCGTGCATAACCTCTGGGTGGAGGGGGACTACGTCTACCTCGTCACCGACAACATTGGGAGCGGGCTTCGCGTCCTGGACATCTCGGATCCGAGGCACGTCTCGGTCGTCGCGTCGTTCGCCGACCCGTTCAGCTTTCTCCACGACGTCTATGTGCGTGACGGACTGGCGTTCCTCTCGCACTGGGACTCGGGGCTGATCATCCTGGATGTGGGCAATGGCGTGGCCGGCGGCACGCCCTCCAGTCCCAGGGAGGTCAGCCGGATTCGCACCGGCGGCGGGCAGTCGCACAACGCCTGGTACTGGCCCGAGCGGGGGCTGGTATTCGTCGGGGAGGAGGACTTCGTCACTCCGGGCATCATGCACGTCGTTGATGTGAGCGACATCTTCGCCCCGCGCGAAGTGGCGACCTATCGCGTGGCCGGCGATACGCCACACAACTTCTGGCTGGACGAAGCCCGCAGCATTCTTCACATGGCGTGGTACACGGAGGGAATCGTAGCGCTCGACGTCTCCGGCGACCTCCTGGGTCAACTGGAGCTCCAGGGTCGGACGGTCGCGACCCTCCGGTATTCCGGCACGGGCGCCTGTCCCGGTGGGGCGTCGGCGACGTGCGCGTGGGCTCCACAGCTGCACGAGGGCCTGATCTACGCGGCCGACATGAACTCCGGCCTCTGGGTCCTGAGTCCGGACTTCTGAGCGTCCACCCCGGCGGCCGTCCTCCGGTCAGCGGGCGGCCCTCCCGCCCTGGGCTACCGCATGCCGGCTGGCTGATCGCCCTTCTCTCGGGCGCCTGCGGCACCGACGCCGCAAGAACGCCGGAAGCTCTCCCGCCGAGCACGGCGCGACTGTACGTCACCTCGGGTCTCACCGATGAGGTGTTTCGGCTCGACCCGTCGAGCGGGGCGGTCGTGTCCCGGATCGACGTTGCGATGCGTCGCGACGAAGTGGATGAGCCGCATGGAGTGGCGGTCGCCCGAGACGGCCGCCACTGGTACGTCACGGTCGCGCACGGTGACCCTACCCTGTGGAAGTTCGAGTCCGCCGGTGATCGCCTGGTCGGACGGCTGCGGCTAGGGACGAAGGGGGCCGCCCGGGTCGGGTTGACGCCCGACGGCCGCTTCGCCTTCGTACCGGACTACCAGCGTTCCCGTGGAACGACCGGCGAGGTCGCGATCGTCCGAACGGAAGACCTTCGGTTGGTGGCGAGGGTGGAAGTGTGTGCCGCTCCGCACGACGCCCAAGCATCGCCGGACGGGATGCTGGTGGCCGTCACGTGCAGCGGCGGCGACGAAGTGGTGATGCTCGATGCGGCGAATCGCACTATCGTGCGCCGGTTCGCCGTCGAGGCGAATCCCGCAGGGCTGAACGGACCTCAGTCTCGACCGCTGAACGTCGTCTGGACACCGGATGGTCGCTTCCTCCACGTGACTCTCAGCGCGGTCTCACGCCTGCGGACATTCTCCGTTGATGGCCATCCGGTGGCCGAGGTGCGCGTGGGAGAGGGCCCCGGTCAGCTGGCCCTCGCGGAAGATGGGCACGTTCTCATCACCGCCAACCGCCTCGACGGAACGGTATCCGTGGTGGAGGTGTCACGGTCGGGGGACGGCCTGCCTGTTCTCGCCGAGCGGCGGCGATTCGAGCTCGGAGTGGCGTTTCCGCACGGGGTCGCGCTCACGCCGGACGGGCGGTGGGCGTTCGTCGCCTGGGAGGGAATGCCCGGCCAGGGTGCGGGGGCGATGGCCGTCGCCACGGCAGATGGCCGGATCGCCTGGAAGACGGAGATGGGAGCCTACCTGCTCGGTGCCGCCTACGCCGCTCCGCTCTCCGGATCCTGACCGACGGCCCGAATCTCGCCCTTCTCTACAATCCCCACTCAACGCCGATCAGCGGGATCAGCGGGACGGCACCGAGCGAGACCGGCGTCCGGTCCTCATCGGGATCGAACTGGAAGAAGAGACCGTCTCGTCGATCCAGCGCGTTGAGAATCCGGATATAGGGCGAGATGCTCACCGGAACGCCGCTCCAGTTGAACACCCACGTGCGGTAGATCGTCCCATCCAGACGGAGGTAGGACCCTCGTGCCGCCCCGAACACCGGACTCGTGTCCCGGTCGAGTTGCTCCGCGCCGTCCGCCGCCGCCATCACGGCCGTGACCGCACGGAGTGGCTGGGTCGGATAATCGCTGCCGGGGAGCCGGCCGCCGCCGATGTTGTCGTCTCCCTGCGGAATCGGCGTGAACGGCAGCGAGACTCCGTATGCCAGGCTGACGTCGATGCCGAACCCCGAGACCAATTGGGCGCTGACGCCTCCGCTCACCAGCTGTCGCCCGAGGGTGCGGGGCAGGGCCTTTCGTCCCTCGAACTCGGGGCGGTACCAGGCGACCGAGTATCCGATCCAACCCGCGAACTGCCGGGCGCTTCTCTGGACCCAGAAGTCGAGTCCCGACGTCTCCACGTTGGGTCCTACAGGAAGGTCTTCGAACGACTTGATGTATCCTTCCAGCCCGACGGTGAACTTCTCCAACGCCCTCGTGTTCAGCCCGAACACCAGGTGCGTGGCGCTGGAGACCTGAAGCGCCGACGGCCCGTTGGCGGCGTCCGGCGTCCCGGCGCCGTCGGATGAGATGGCGGTGAAATCGCCGATCTCGGAGGAGAGCAGCGTTTCGGGGGAGAGCACGCGCTGGTGATAACGCCCCGCCGCAAAGGAGACCTCGCTGCGATCGAGAAAGGCCCAGGCGACGCTCACGCGAGGAGCGAGGCGGAGCCCATCGCCGAAGAAGTAGTCGGCTCGCAGCCCGCCCCTTACCATGACGGTCGGCGTCACCTGCATGGTGGCCTCGGCGTGTCCACCCACCGACTCGCCGGCGTTGCGGCTGCTGAAGGTCGTGCTGCTCAGGCCGAGGAGGGAGGTCGCCGCATGCTCGAGCGAGACACGATCGAACGATGCCCCGACTTCGAGCTGCGCGCCGCGAATCTCGCGCGAGAGAAGGCCAGCCAGGCGCATGCGCCGCGAGAGCCCGTCCACGAGGAGGGGAGACGCTCCATCGAGCAGCGGGAGACGGGTGTTGAACTCGCCCAGCGCCGCGGACAGCTCGAGGTCGCTGTCGAGTGCCCGCCCGCGATACCGTAGCGAGCCGGCCAGGTTGCCCCAGCTGGCCAGCGAGGGAAGCGCGGGCTCCCCTGACGGCTTCCCGGAAAACGGACCCTGGGGCGCGGTCTCATCGGTCGCCGACTCGTCCGCTTCGGGAGACGGAGGCCGACGCATCAGACTGACGCCCTCTCGATTGAAGAAGCCGGTGACCGACAGTTGGCCCGTCCGGCCGACGTCCCAATCCATGCGAAGGAGCGCGTCGCCGTAGTCGTAGGGCAGCTTATCGCCGGTGAGCTGGTCCGGGCCGGCGCCATGGATGTACCGTCCACCGAGCAATACCGCGCCTCCCGGCAGCGGAGCCTCCACGTCACCCCTGACGCTCATCATGTCCACTGCCCCGGACGTGTGGAACCGGTCGGTCCTCGCAGGACGCGAGCCGAGCTCGAGGATGTACGACAGGCCTCCGTCGAAGCGGGCGGGAGCTCCACCGACGTAGGGTCGGGAATACGCGAGCACGCCTGGCATGAACGCCTCGATCAGGCCGCCGAGGTGGAACGGGGCGTAGACCGGCGCCCCGTCCAGCAGCACCAGCTTCAGATCGGAGGTGGCGCCGCGCACGTAGAGGATGCTCGAGGGGTCCTCAGGATCCGGGTTGGAGGCGGCCTGTATGATCTGCACCAGGCCCAACTCCGCCACGCCCGGAGACGACTCCATCGTCCGAAGCTCCGCCTCGGCCGGGGTGGCGCGCCCTTGCTCCAGGGCGAGCAACGATTCCGTATCGGCTGCTTCGGCCTCGTGTCGGGAGGTTTGGGCACTCAGCGGGGCGAGCTCGATCGGCCGAACAGCCAGCGTTAGGTCGAGCGTCACGACCGCACGAGGAGGGACACGTACACCGACGATGAGCTCGGAATGGTCGAGCGCTCGCGCACGGATCAAGCGCGCACCGGCCGGGACATGGTCGAGTCTGTACCGGCCGCTCTGGTCACTGAGAGCGCTGATCGTTCGGTCCCCGGCAACCACCTCCACGACGGCGAACTCCACGACCGCGTTCGTCATCTGGCTGAACACGCGGCCGGTGACCGTTCCTGTATCCCGGTTGGAGCTCGTGTCGCTGTTGGCAATGAGCGCTTGGGCGGGCGTCGATGACAGGAACGAAGGTGCGCTCGTCACCGGCGCGGGCTCGCTGGCATACGCTAGCCCGGCCGTAGCGAGGACGCTGACGAGCAGAGAAGACAACAAAGTGGTACCCCCGCGGAGCGGGATGGCCCAAACGCCGACGGCTCCTGTCAGCGTCCAGCCTGAAACGACACCTCCGCCTCCGAGGAATCGGCAGCCGGTATCAACAATCTAAGATCCGGCCCTTCCTTCGTCGCCACCAGACGCCCGTCGAGTTCCACGTGCGCTGAGGCCACCGACCTGGGAAGCAAGACGACCACCTCACCGGGCCCGGCGTCGAGCACCTCGATCTCGCCGGGCGCCGTGCGGTATCGACCCTCCACGGACCAGACGGAAGCAGGGCCCCTGTCGAGCAACCGCACCCGAATCACCGTCGCCGGTTCGGGCGCCGTGATCATGATACGCACAAAGCCGTCTCGAGGTTGCACCGAGATCGCAGACGGGTGGCTTCGCCCCGCACTGTCGACGAGCATCGACGCGTCGGTCCGCTGCGCGCTCGGCGTTCCCTGGAACAGCTGAACGGTGCGTTCGAGCCATGCTCGAACCGGCGATCCCGGTATGGCAGCGCTCGCGCCCGCCACGAAAATAACGACCAGGGCGGCCGCGAGCAGGGGTCGCCGTGAGGCCCGCCGCCGAAGGGGTATGATGTCGGAGCGCCGCTCGAGTTCGTCGGCGCTCACGGCCGGGGCGGGGATGTCCAAGTCGCCGAGCGCTCGGGTAAGCAGGCGCTCCTGGATCTCGGCGGCCGAGAGCACCGGGGCCGGGATGTCCAGGGATGCAAAAGCGTCGGCGAGCTCCCCCGCCGCCGCGCTCAGCTCGTCCAGTCTCCCCGCGCAGGAGGCGCACGTCTGCAGATGCTCCCTCACCGTCGATCGCTCATCGACCGGAAGCTCTCTGTCCAGATACGCGAGCAACGTCTGCTCGGCCGGGTGTCCCATCAGCTATTCGTCACCTTGTCTCTTGGCCCTCATTCCCAGCCTCTCGCTCGCGGGACGGCCCTTCGCCGTAGACGTCGGCGAAGCGGCGCAACGCTCGAGCCAGAAGCGTTCCCACCGATCCGGGCGCCACACCCACCACCTCCGCGATCTCCGAGTAGCGAAACCCCTCCTCGCGCATGAGGAGGATCTCCCGGTCCCTGGGTGCCAGGCGGTCCAGAGCCTCTCTCACGGCGGCGATCCGCTCGAGACGTTCCGCGTCCTCATCGGGGCGAGTCGGAGGCTTCGGCCCCCCGTACGAATCTCGAAGGAGGCGTCGCTGGCGTTCACCCGCGCGCGCCCAATCCCGGACGAGATTCGTTGCCACCGTGAACAACCACCGCCGAGCGTCAGCCTCGGGCAGTGGACGCTGCAGGAGGCGGACAAAAGCCTCCTGCGCGATGTCGGCCGCAACGTCCGGATCACCTGTCAATCGGTTCAGGTAGCGGAAAAGCGACGGGTACAGCTTGAGGAAGACCGCCTCGAAGTCCACGTCACCCCGCGATCCGGGCCGTTTGCTACTCAAGAACGTATCGCGCTTTCCCTTAGTGACAGTACCTACGCGTACGGACACGGGCCCCTGCGGCATCACCGGGGCGGGAACCTGCCGGAGCGGGCCACCATTGGAAAGGGCGTGTGACCCGGGGAGTTCCCGATCCGGTCTCGCGAGTCGGGAGGCCTTCAGAGCGGAAACGCGTGGAGCGCCGTCGCCTTGATCCGAACTGCCACCCGGCTGCCGTTCTCGAGTGCCAGCTTGTTGGCGGCCGACCGGCTGACGAGCGCGACCATGCCCGGTGGGCCTTCCAGCCGGACGCGCACGAGACCGCCCAGCGGGCGTGCCTCGGCGACGGTGGCATAGAACACGTTTCGAGCCGAGTCCCGCCGGGGATCCTCGGAGGGATCGGCGAGCACCAGATCCTCGGGGCGATAGGCGATCTTGACGGCCCCGCCAGGCTCGGCCGTTCCGACGGCCAGCACGGTGACGCCGTCCACCGCTGCGACGACGAGGCCATCTTCCGACTCCACGACGCGACCACGCAGAGCGAGCTCGGCTCCGGTCACGCCGGCGATGTACAGGGTAGCCGGGTTCTCGTACAGGTCCGGGGGAGTGCCGATCTGCACCAGGTGGCCCTTCTCCAGGACGGCGATCCGGTCGGCGAGGTAGAAGGCCTCGTGCCGGTCGTGCGTAACCAGCAGGGTGCTGCCCGCCCGCGTCCTGGCAAGCCGCTCGATGTCCTGACGCAGGGAGATTCTCACCTCCAGATCCAGGCTGGCCGTGGGCTCATCGAGGAACAACACCTCCGGCTCGAGCACCAGCGCGCGCGCCAGAGCCACGCGCTGCGCCTCGCCGCCGGAAAGGTGGGAGATTGGCTGGTCCAACAGGTCCCCGAAGCCGAGTGACTCGGAGATGCTCGCGACTCTCGTCCGGATCTCGGAGTCGCGAACGTCCCAGAGCCTCAGCCCCAGAGCGACGTTGTAGGCGACCGTTCCGGTCCAGAGATGCGGGCTCTGGAAAACGGCGGCGGACGACTTTCGCATCGCTTCGGCAGCCCGCCCTCCGGTGCGGTTACGATACCAGACCCGGCCGGTGCTTGGCTCCTGCAGCAGGGCGAGGACCCTCATGAGGGTGGACTTCCCGGCCCCATTCGGCCCGATGACGCCGAGGATCTCGCCCTCCCGCAAAGCGATCCTCTCCACGGAGAGGACGAGCCGGTTCCCGT